>JBKQVW010000001.1:0-4307 GCA_052142955.1 Acidobacteriaceae bacterium
AATTATTTCCGCCTGTACAAGAAACTCGCCGGCATGACCGGTACCGCCGATACGGAAGCGACCGAGTTTGAAAATATTTATAAGCTCGACGTAGTGGTGATTCCCACCAATATGCCGATGCGGCGCATCGACAACACTGACGTTGTGTTTCGCACGGCGAAGGAAAAGTATTTCGCGGTTGCGGATGAGATTGCGCGGCTGAACGAAAACAAGCAGCCGGTCCTGGTGGGCACCACTTCCATTGAGAAGTCGGAGTTGTTGTCGCAGATTTTACAGCGCAAGAACATTCGTCACGTTGTGCTGAACGCGAAGTTCCATGAGCGCGAGGCGGAGATCGTTGCGCAGGCCGGTCACCTGGGCATGGTGACGATTGCGACCAACATGGCCGGTCGCGGCACGGACATTGTGCTGGGCGGCAATCCGGAATTTCTGGCGAAACAGGAATTGGTGAAGAAAAACCGCGCCCGAGCTGTGAGCGCGGCGGAAGGGGAAATCTCGCCGACGGCGGCGCCTGGAATGATGCGTTTCTACTATCAGAGCCAGGAGTTCGAGACTCCCGAGTCCGACTGGAAAGAGGTCTACGCCGGCTATGCCGCGCAGGCCGCGAAAGAACGTGAGGAAGTATTGGCAGCGGGCGGCCTCATCATTCTTGGAACGGAGCGCCATGAGTCCCGGCGCGTCGACAACCAGCTGCGTGGCCGCGCCGGCCGCCAGGGCGATCCTGGAGCTTCGCGGTTCTTCCTGTCGCTGGAAGACGATTTGATGCGCATCTTCGCCAAGGAGTGGGTCTCGAATCTACTCCAGCGCCTGGGCATGGAAGAAGGCGTGCCTATCGAGTCCAAGCTGATCACGCGACGCATTGAAGCGGCGCAGAAGGCCGTGGAAGGGCAAAACTTCGAATCGCGCAAGCACGTGCTGGAATACGACGATGTGATGAACAAGCAGCGCGAGGCGGTCTATGGCACGCGCCGTCAACTGCTGGAAGGCATCGATCAGAAAGAACTGGTCACGGACGATTACGTTTCCAATATTCTGAGCAACGTCCTCGATACTCATGCTCCGGACAGATTGCATCCCGACCAGTGGGACATCAAGGCGCTGCAGGATCAGGTGCTGATGCAGTTCGGCATGGACATTTCCGCCGAAGCCATTCCAGTCCGCGAACTGAACCGGCATGAGCTGGGCGAAGCCCTGTTTACTCACCTGAAGGAACGGTACGACGCGAAAGAGCAAATCATTGGGGCCCAGGCCATGCGCTATCACGAGCGCATGATCATGTTGAGCGTGCTCGACGGCCTGTGGAAAGACCATTTGCTGGCGATGGACCAGTTGAAGGAAGGCATCGGCCTGCGCGGTTATGGGCAACAGGACCCGCTGATCTCCTATAAACGCGAATCCTTCGAGGCGTTTGAAGCGATGATGAACCGCTTCCAGGAAGACACGGTTCGTTTCTTGTTCCGCATGCAGATCATGGGGCCGGATGGAAAGGAAATCTCCATCCCGGCGCGCGTCCATCCGCAGTCGATCGTTTTCAGCGGCGGCTCCGCGAATGCGGCCGAACCTGGACACGCGGCCCTGCCCGCCGGCATGGGCGGGATGCAGATGGGTGCGGGCTCGAATGGCGGATCATCCAACGGTGTCGCGGCATCCATCCCCGTTCCCACGCGCGCGCCGTCCACTACCATCGATTCCCTGGAAGAAGAATTTCAGCGACGCAAGAAGCGCGAGTTGCAACAGGCCCGCATGGCAGGAGCGGGCGAGGCGACGGAAACCGTCCGGCGCCGCAGCGGAGAAAAAGTCGGGCGCAACGATCCATGCCCCTGCGGCTCCGGCAAGAAGTTCAAGAAATGTCATGGTGTGGATGCGTAGACACGCATCTACAGCCGACTCGCCCAAAAGCCGCCTCAACGAATCGAAGCATGGGTCTGTTGCCACTACGCTGCCTGCCCGCCTAGTGGGAACAGGCTCTATAGCTGATTTACAGCTTGTGTAGTGAAGAATCCAGACGATATCCGCATCGTCAACGCTGCCATCGCTCCCTGGATTCTTGTCGCCGCGGCGACCTCAGAATGACTCCTCTCATTTTGGAGTCAGTATCTGTAAATCTTCTATAGACATGGGACGATCAGGGGAGCGCTTTGTTGCCCCGCGACGGGCGATAGATCTGGCCGCCGAGAACGCCGCCTGCGATTGCGAACAGCAGAATCAACGTGGACAAGAAGGCCATGGTCAGCAAGATCAGGCCGATGCGGCCTTCGGCAGACAGCCAGAAGTTTGTAAATGCCGTCACCGGCGCTTGCGGATCCATTGCCGATGCGCGGGTGGCAGCCTGCTTCACAATGCTGGTCAATTCCGCGTCAATCTCGTTTCCCTGATGCATTCCGTACCGCTGAACGACCAATAAGATCGCGTTAGCGGCGAAGGCAACCGTAGCTGCGATCAGGCCCACCAGTGCGCCGACGCGCGCTCCGATGCGCGGGCCCAGCAACGCGAGAGGCCGGCGCCGATGGTAGATACCCATCACGACCACCGCACCGGCAGCGACCCAGAGTACACTTCCGGCGGACAGCAAAGCGGACAGAATTCCAACTCCGGTCCCCACCAGCCCCGCGATTTGTATTGCCATCTTCCAGGAAATGGAGCTGCCGGAACCGGCCGCGGCGGCATGGAGATCCACGCCAGTACCCGGCGTCATGGGTGTCGCTTCACTCTCCTCGGCAACATAGCGAATTTGGGGCGCACCGCACTCCGGGCAATAAAAGACTTCCGGATCCAAGGTTGCGTTACAGCGATGACAAACCGAGTCCATATGTTGAAGCTAAACCACCTTCGCATCCGCCGCAATTGCCCCGGGACGACGTTCCTAGAGCGGATTTCCTATTCCTATAGCCATCCGAGTTCAACGAGGAGCGGCTTTTCTTGGGAAAAAGCCGCGCGGAGGTTTACCGCTTCAACTACACCTATAGAAAATCCGCTCTAGTCTGTTCGATCTTTATGCGGCAGTTGGACGACGACGATCGAAAATTTCGTGCCATTCGATGTCGGAGTGAACTCGATGATGTGCTGGTTTTCCGTTGAGCCAGCCAGCAGTTTGATATTGCCCGACATATCCGAACTTGAAATATTCAGATGTTTCCCGGAAGAGCCGGAATCCATGGTCACGTCATATTCGTGGTCATTGGCGCATGTAAGGCCCTGCCTGGTGGTGGAAGGTTCCCCGATCGCTACTTTGTCCTTGCATGTGATGACGTCCCCGTAGGCCCCCATGGCCGTTTTATAAAAGGCGATCACTTTCTCCTCCAGATCGTTGCTCCGGTACTCCACCGCTTTCACGTGCAATTGCCACTTGCCAAAGTTCATGTGGATGTCCGCGGAACCGGAATCATCTCCGTGCTCTCCACTTTCAATTGCGCCGGGATAGACAGGAAGGCCGACATCGATCGCCGCCGCTGTGTTGGTGCGAATGTCCAGTCCGCCAATCGGCGTATGGACATGCACGTTCTCCGCCTCGCCATTCTTGTGTTCCTGCACGGAGCAGCCGGAAACCGCAAAGCAAAGAGTACCCAGCACCAGAGCGGTTGTAGACAGAAGCCGGGCGGACCCACGGCGTCTGTCGGAACATGGATTTTTCGGACGGCGATTTGAGTTGGAACCCTGAAAGTTTTGGACACCCATCACAGCCCTCCCACGGCAAAATGCCGCCGCCATGTGACCAAGATACGCTTCAGGGTCCACGGAAGTTCAGGCGGGGGAGCAGGGAAATGCATTTTTTTGTTGACATTGTTACGTCCATCACACTATATATAGTGCGGAGTCATTCAGAAGCGCAACTGTTGGGGTTCGCAGCACAAACAGCTTTTGGGAGAAGAAGCTGACGGAGGCAAGGCACTCCCAGTTGCGCCGCGAGTGACGACACTCTGCAATACACCAGGCAACGGCCTTGCTATATTGGCGAGGCCGTTTTTTTCGTTGCTTGAAATTTGTTCGGCGCGTCGACAAGCGGCGACCGACCTCCGGTTTGCGGGACTTGGGCAATTCCGGGCCCTGGGATTTTCACCCGCTGAAACACTAGGATAGAGAGCGGGAACCACCCTGGAACGAGAAGTCCGTCCAATGAAGTTCCACGCGGAGGGAGGCAGTCAACGTGAAAAAATGCCCGCGCTCTTTTTCGATACTCTGCTGCATCGCCGCGTTCCTGCTCCCGGGTACCGCACAGGCATTTCCCGCGGAGAACGATCCCCCCGCCCGGGTTGCGCGGCTGGCTCAGATCGCGGCCCAGGTCTCTCTGGAACCGGCGGGAACGAAGC
>JBKQVW010000002.1:0-2541 GCA_052142955.1 Acidobacteriaceae bacterium
GCCTGCCCGGCGTAGAGCTGGCGGCCACCGCCACGCTCCCTCTGGCCAACCCGCGAACCTCGTCCACCGCTCGTTCAGCTTCCTGCACGGTCTCAAGAATGCGCTCGGCATACGACAGTAACGCGCGCCCCGCGTCCGTCAGGTAGACGCGACGGCCGACGCGCCGAAAAAGCGTTGTGCCCAAGTGAGATTCCAACGCGGTGATTTGCCCGGACACATACGGCTGCGTGACGTTTAACTCCTCGGCCGCGCGAGAAAAACTCCCATTGCGTCCGGCCGATAACAGAACACGCAAATTCGTCAACGTGAGTGGCATCCGAGTTCACTAAGTATAGTGCACGCCCCTCGCAAAGGGCATTGCGTGGCAGCCACCAGGGCCGAAAGCGCCGCGGGCCACCCCTTCGGCCTCCTCAATCGAGAGAGGGATGCGAAGGGCGTTAGAATACGAACCACATCAAGTGGCGCTAATCGGCGGCTCGCTTGGCCAACAGATTCCAGGTGGAGTGGCAGAAGGCGGCGATGATGATCAGAACAAGAGCTCTGATCGACCTCCCCTGAAGTTGTTTGGCGTTAAGCAGCAACCTTACCGACTAAGCTCCACAACTCAAGCAACTCCCGTTTTCATCCTGCCAACACCTGCTCGGGCTTCAGACCGGCCGTATGCATGATGCGCGTGAGTTTGAGCGTATACTCCCGCACCGCCTGCTGGGTTTGCCCGGGCGACCAGCCGTGCTCCTGAGCAAGATAGGAGCCCACGAGCGGTGCCGCGGCAATTGCCGAATTCCAACTGAACCATTGCAGCCCAATCCGCCGGGCCAGGACGTCTTCGATGGAAACAGCCATTTCATTACGAATGCTGTAAACGATTTCCGCCTGAATACTCGGAGCACCTGCCACGATGGGCGCAGCAAGATGATTGTCCGCCCGTGCGAGTTCGAGAACTTCGACGGCACGACATCCGAACTTTTCGCTGAGGTGTAAGGCGGTATCCGGGGAGATATGGAATTTCGGAACCAAGGTGTGCCAGAAGGTTGGTTCGTATCCCACGGCGCCCGTCAACGGGAAATGCTGCGTTTTGCAAGCTGAAACGGCAATCTTCAAGTACCGCTGAACCACATTCACTGCATCCTCGGCCATGGCCCGATAAGTGGTCCACTTACCGCCTAGGACGCTGATGAGTCCACTGTCTGGATTCAGTTCCACCGCATGATCTCGAATCAATTTCTTGGTACTGCGCGCATCTCCCGGGCTGACCAATGGTCGTAGCCCTGCCATACCGCTCACCACCTGATCGATGCTAAAAGGCCGCCTCAAATAACGGTTCAGATGCGTGAGCAAGTACTCCACTTCTTCATGTTTCACTACCAGTTCATTGTCCAGTGTCGTTTCGTCATCGGTGGTTCCAACCAGCAGCCTGCCCTGCCACGGGATGGCGAAGATCACGCGGCCGTCTTCGGTTTGAGGAATGAGCATCGCGTCGCGGCGGAAGCCGGCCTCCAGGGGAAGCAGAACGTGGATTCCCTTGCTCAGCCGGAGTCGCGGGTGAATTCCGGGATCTGCGAGTTTTCGGACGCAGTCCGAGAAGGGACCTGTGGCATTGACGAAGGCATTGGCGCGCACGGTGAAGCACTCGCGAGACAATTGGTCTGCGACGTATGCTTCCGATAGCTTGCCGTCCTTGGCTTTGGCAAAACCGGCGACGCGTGCATAGTTGAGCGCGGCACCTCCGTTCTCGGCGAAGGTTTTGAGCAGCGCGATGCCATATCTGGCGTCGTCGAACTGTCCGTCTGTATAGGCGACAGTCCCCACCAGTCCCGAGGTGTTCAGTATCGGCAGTCTCGCCGTGGACTCCGGGACCGAAAGGAAACGGCTAGGGGAAAGCATGCCTTGACCGGAAATCCAGTCATAAAGCTTCAGGCCGGCGCTGAAATAATAGGCGTCGCGGCGGCTAAAGCATGGCACGAGGAGTTCCAAGGGACGGGCGAGAAACGGAGCATTGCCCAACATCAGTTTGCGTTCGCGCAGAGCGCGCTTGACGACGCGATATTGGCCGAGATCACAATCCGCAACCGACTGCTGCAGGTATCTGACACCGCCATGTACAAGCTTGGTGGAAGCCGTGGAGGTTGCCGAGACGAAGTCGCCGGCGTCCAGCAGAACCGTTCGCAAGCCGCGAAGCTGGGCGTCGAGCGCACAACCCGCTCCGGTTGCTCCGCCACCAATCACGCAGACATCAAATGTCGTGCTCTTGATCTGTTCTATTGTCTCGGATCGGCTTTTCATCGGGTTCCCCTTTCGTCGCAAGCATGGCGAAGCCTCGTTATCCGGACAAAGCAAAAGCCGCCCAAGAAAAGCCACTCGCATGTGCATGCAGGAGGCCTTTCTTGGGCGGCTTCTCTAGTCTCTGCCGCCTTACTGGAATCGAGTTTACCTTCAAACCGGCAAGCGGCGCAAGATCACGACTGTGCTAGGCGTTCGGTGAGCCCGTCGCCAGCTAGTGTAGTGCGTCAAGCAAATGAGCAGTTATCTCGTTGTCATGTT
>JBKQVW010000003.1:0-47501 GCA_052142955.1 Acidobacteriaceae bacterium
GAGACGCTTCCCTTCAACCCTGGACCGACTACTACAACCACCAAAGACCTCATGGTAGCCTCAACTACAAGCCGCCCATCAGCCGCTCCGACACCGGAACAACCTCTTGACCTTCTACAGCCACCCGTCAATTTTTTCCCCGGATTACGGAGGTCATGATCGACAAAGCGATCACGGTGCCTCGGGCCAAGATCGGCGCGCGCATGGGCCGCGTGGATTCGGCGACTATGCAGGCGATCAGCAAGGCGGTGATTGGATTTTTAGGGTTATGAGCGGTGAAATTGCCACGAGCAAGCCGAATTCCTTATTACTACGCTTAGCTGTCACTATTGCTTCAAATTAAGATAGCGAACACGCACGCTTGAGTACTTGATCGCATCGTGGACCGAGAGCGCAACCGCGAGCAGAGAATAAGAGAAGCAAGCCACAAAAACCACTAGGAACCATTTGGAGTGCCACTCGGCCTTGTGCGCCATGCGAAATCCGACGTATGCATATTCTGTCAAGGCCACGACGAGTGATAGGAACAACGCAGAAACGGTGAAGCGGAAGGACCACACTATCTGCGAATAGGATCCATCCTCGTGCAAAAATGCGACGAAGTCGTTATCGCCCGCAGACATGATGATCGCTAGCGCCGCAAAGAAAACTGAAAAGACGATGCTCAGAACCGACACTCCGACAGAATAGAAATCCTTCGCCATCGCCATTGGGACGGTACGAGGGCAAAACTTCGCCGTCGCAATTGTCAATGCCAACGCCACCGCGAAGTCCCACGACAGAACGATCTTGTAAATCCTCATTTTTGAAATCTTCTTAATACTGACGAAAAAGTATCAGACAGCGCCCTGAGCACAGTAGCTGAGGGTGCGGCGTCGCTTGGGGCGTCGGCAGAAAGCGGTTGGGTTCGCGTACTTATTGTCCTCTTCTTTCCTTCGCGTATTCCTTTGACCTCTGCATGGCCGTAGCCATCCTCCGCCATCGCGATTTTTCGTCCGATAGACTTGTCAACATCCGGATTAAGACCGCCGTCAGAGCCTTTGCTGTGGTATTCCTCCCGATAGTCCATCGCATTCATCGCCCGAAGCCTCTCGTCTATGCGCCGCCATATCTGTCTGTTAGATGGGTTCGAGGGGTGCAGATAGATGCTCAGGCGATCTATCCTGCTGAACCGACGTATTGCCTCCTGCATCAATTCGGGCTCATTGATTGGGAGAATCTCAGCTGAGATGAAGAAATCGTCAAACGCATGTTCGACTGCTGCAGCAAAACGTGCGACAAAGGCGGAGCCTGAAATTTGATTCCCGACTGGATGGTAAGCGATGATGCCGCTTGCTAGATGCAAGAAGAATCTGGAATGTGCTGCAACCAAGTTCCGCACATTTTCATCCTCGATCATTCGCGCTTCGGTGTCGACAACCTCAACTGCCTCCTGATCCTTGTATTTAACGAGGTAACCTTCATATATATCGCCGAATTCTTCGTCATGGAGCAGCATCACATCTGAGAATCCCCACTTATGGAAGCGGTGGAGCAGGGCTGGAATGGACGGGCTGAGAGCTGTTTTATAGATTGTACTTTTGTCGCTCTCCTGAGCAATGATGTTCAAGCGCCCAAAGAGATACGTTACTGTTCTCGCCATGGAACCCCGATCACAGCAGCATTTAGGGAACCAAGCAAATCTACCTCATGTAAATCCTAATTGCACGAGGATTTCTCTCTGCTGGGTTATTGTCGACGAAATACGCCCTACACAGGCGGCTCCGCGGATCTGGGTTCTGTGCGCTCTAGAATGGGTGGGTGGCGCACAAACATAACTGGAAGCGGCGGATGGCGCTGGCGGTGTTGCCGCCGGTGGGCGCACTGGTGTTTCGGCTGCTGGGGGCGACGCTCAAGTTTGAGGACATCGGGGCGCCGGGGACACATGCCGACGATCATCCGGAGACGCGAGTGTACTGCCTGTGGCACCGCTCGCTGCTCTCAATTGCGTACCACTTTCGCAAGCGCAGGATCGCCATCCTGATCAGCCCAAGTTTTGACGGAGAGCTGATTGCGGCGATGATCCATCGCGTGGGGTATACGCCGGTGCGCGGGTCAAGCTCTCGCGGCGGGGCGGCGGGCTTGCGGGGGATGCAGCGGGCGCTGGAGGGGGCGAATGGAGCGCACTGCAACTATGCGGCCTTCACCAGCGATGGGCCGCGCGGGCCGATGTACTACGCCAAGCCGGGAGGGGTGAAGCTGGCGCAGCAGGTGGGCGGCGGGGTCGGCATCTTTTATGCTGCGCCCGATCGGGCGTGGGAGCTGCGGTCGTGGGACCGTTTTTTGATCCCGAAACCGTTTTCGACGATTGTGATTGGGTGGCAGCCGCCGGTTGCGATGGAGGCGGCATCGGAAGAAACGCCGGGGACGGCGTCGGAGAGCGACGCGCTGGAAGCGGCTCGCCTGGCCGTCGAACAAGCCCTGGAGCGAGCGCGGCAGCAGGTGGAAGAGCATATTGCCAAGAAGCGCGGGAAGGTCGCTCGAGGGTGAGTGGGGTTGGGCTTGCAGGCGCCGCACTTCAGGATTTGAGGCAGGGGGCACCGGGACGCAGCACCCTCTTTCACCATTGCGTGGGGCTGCCGTTTCCGCTGCGAGACCGCCCGGGTAGAGATCCAGCGTTGCGGGGCAACTGGAGTGGCGCAAGAGTTGCTGCCGCCGCTCACTCAAGGCAATGCCGAAGCATGGTTCAGAACTCGCTTCGGCACTCCATAGCAAATGGGTAAATGCTCTAAGAAGCCGTTGTGGCCAGAAAGGTTTCCGATTCCGAAAAGGTCTTGCGGACACCCGGGCCGGGCCTCATTACGAGAGGCGGCCTATGTGCGCAAGCTCAGAAAATGATCTTGCTCCCTAGCAGAACGAAGCGGGTCCCGGATGGCGTCGTGTTTCCGGGAATATTGCTACCCCCCGAATAGTCATAGCTCCCGAAAACAGCAGTATTACCGACGAAAGTTTGCGGGGAACCGCGGTACATCTGGTTCAAGGCGTTGTAGGCGGTCATGGAAAGCTGCAACGTAACGCGTTCGGTGATCTTCGTGTTCTTGACAATGCCGGCATCCAGCTCACTAAAGCTGTCCCCACGCTCAATGCTGCGGCTGGAGCCAGGATATGGATTACCGACCGCTTGCGCATAGGCCATATTGTTGATGATCCAGTGCGTGGTATGCGGATCGACCGGTGTTCCTGGGTTATAGGTGAGGAAATTTCCGGCATTATCGAAGGTCGCACTGTCGCTTCCATACACCACATACTGTGGCGCACCTAGTGTCGGACCTCCAGGACCAACCGGACCGGTGTATGGGTTGAGATAGGCTACGCTGCCCAATGGCGCGCTTTTGTTGGACCGTATCAGGCGGCAGGTGTCCACGCCAACGCCAACACTGCTGGCATTGAAAGCTGTGTCGCAGTAACTGGTATCCGGCGTGTAGCTATCCAGGCCGAAGTACTGGTATGGAGTATAGGGCTGCCCGGAATCGAACCGGTAGAAGGCATTGATTTCGAAGCCATGGGTTAGTTTAGCGAGTATGCGGTTGTCCGTCTTCCAGTCTGGCACCTGGTAGTTGAACTGGGCGCCTAGGACATGGGTAAAGCTATTGCCGGAGACTCCGCGTTCGCCTTCATCCGTATTCAGGGGGTTTTGCGCATAGGCGATCGAACTGCCGCCGGTACCCGTGCTAGCAAAAGCATCGGTGGCGTTGTCCAGGGTCTTGCTGTAGGTGTACGACAGTGTTCCCGTCATGCCATGCAGATTGCGGGTCGTCAGGTTCGTCTGCAGACCGTTGTAGTTCGCCCACCCGCCATTGCCCACCTCCGCCACGTTGCCATAGTTACAGTTGGGACGTCCGTATCCCACAGCGTTTGGATCCGAGCATAAAGTGACTGGGGCGAACGCCGGAAAATCCGTCTGTACCGGTAAGAGGTACGGATTGGCGTCTCTGCTCTGGAAGTTCTTTTCCGTCAAGCTTCCCACGTACCGGACTTCAACTACGGCGGCATTTCCAAGCTGGTGGTCGATCGCCAGGGTATACGTCTGCGTATAGGGCGGGATCAGGTTGGTTTGAATTTGGGTCTGATCCAGAATCCGTGGATCTCCGCCGCGTGGTAACAGCGGGAGATTCAAGGCCCGGACCGCTTTTCCGCTTATGTTGCCGCCGGATGGTATGCACGAGGTGCCACCCGTGCAGGGAATTACGCCGGCAACCACCACCGGAGCTCCATCTCCGGCGAGCAGAGCAATGTTATAAAATGCGGGATTCTCGTTGATCGCGTAACCCGCCTTGACCACCAGCTTGCTGTCAAACGCAGGGTTCCAGGCAATGCCCAGCCGCGGTTCAAAGCCTTTGTAAAAGCTTTGGATCGCCGGGAACGTCCGGTCTGCAAGCGGTAGCGTAGGATCCCAAAAGGCGGTGGAAGGATTCGATTCACGCGCGACGGTTTCGCTGTGCAGCACGTTGAACGCTGGGCTGAAATATTCCCAGCGCAGACCAAGATGCGCCGTGATGGTTGGCGTTACCTTCCAATCGTCCTGAAGATACAAGGCAATATCTGTTTCCTTGTACTTGGTCGTGATAGGGCCATCCGTCAGGGCGACTTGCGCATCGCTGGGAATTCCACCCGTGCCCGGCGCATCGCTGATGAAATTGCTGAAGTCGCCGTAGGTGAAGGTCCCGTTGTAATTGAATAGGCCGGTCTGCGGCGAATTCTGATAATCCACTTCGCCGCCAAATAGGATGGTTTGGTTGCCATGCGTCCAAGTCGCATTGTCCTGGACCTGGGTCACCTTCACCACGCGGCCTTGTGGGAAATCTACATTTAGGCCGAAGGATTCATATCCGCCATTGATCGTGATGTCGGCAGGACAGGCGTCCGGAGTGGTGTCATTGCAGCCCACGTAATCTCCGCTGGGAAAACTGCCGCCGGCTTGTTGGAACGAATAGCGCAACTGGTCCACCCAATTCGGGCTGAATATATGGGTCCAGTCCGCACCGATAGTGTGAACCGTATCGGTGGAGTTCACATAACCGCCAGAGGGGACATCGCCAAAGACGTTGACTGCGATTAGGTCCTGGTAGAAGTACCGAGCGAAAAGATGGTCCTTCTCCGTCGGCTGCCAGTCGAGACGCCCCAGAAATTCCTCGTCGTTATAGGGAGACGGCACGAGACGCTGCACAAAAGAAAACGGCACGTTGTCCGCTATGACGCCGCCGGGCCCAGTAACAGTCTCGTCTGTAACCCCGCCAACCGGGACTGGGTTTCCCACCTTGATGCCATACGGACCATAGTTCGTGATCGCCGCCACCGATGAGTTGCCAGGGAAGGCGGCCGCCAACTGCTGCAATCCTGTTGGCGTCGGGGTCAGCGTGGTGGAAGTTTGTGGAATCGCGCCCGTACGCACCCGGTCCCAATAACCACTGCCAAAGAAGAACAGCTTGTTTTTCAGGATGGGCCCTCCCAAGGTCGCGCCGAAGCGATTTTCGATCGAACGTGGCAGGGTTGGGGGGATGCATCCGGTGGTGGTTGGATCTTCTCCCGGGGTGCAGTACCCGAAAAGCGGAGTTTTCTCGTCGTTCGTCATTGAACTCAGGAATGAGCCCTGATAAAACTCGAAGGCGCTGCCATGGAATGCGTTGGTCCCGGACTTGGTGATGTAATTGACTACCGCGCCGGAGTTGCGCCCATACTGGGCACTGTAGTTGTTGCTAATCACTTCAATTTCCGCCAACGCGTCCTGGTTGCCAAAGTAGATTTGCGGTCCGCCAATGGTGTTGTCATTGTCGGACTGGCCGTCAAACTCAAAATTGTTGTACCTTCCGCTTTGCCCGTTGACGGAAAAATTGTCGCCATTCTCGTTGGAGAAGCTGTCTGCGTGCGTGCTGACCACGCCAGGAATCATTTCCGTGGTCGTGTCGAAGGCATTGTTCAGCGGAATGGACTCAAGGTCTCGGGTGCCAAAGGTTGTGGTGACTTGAGATTCGCTGACCTGGAGCAGCGGCGTCGTGTCTCCGGTAACCTCGACACGTTGAGCAGACGCGATGAGCCCAAGCTTGACTGTCTTCAAGTCCGTGGTAACACCGGAGACCACGACAACGGATGGAATGGTTCCAGGGCTAAAACCTGGTGCATTGATTTCCAGCCGATAGGTCCCGATGGGTACATAGCGGAACGAGAATGTTCCATTGGTGAGGCTTCGGGTCGTCAGTTTCGAACCCGTGGCAATTCCGGTTGCGCTGATGGCTGCGCCCGGAACGACCGCCGCCTGGGGATCGACAACCGTACCCGTAATGGTGCCGGTCGTGATGCCTTGCCCCAGCAATCGGCCAGTTCCGAGGAATCCGACCATCAGTACCCAAACAACCATCCAACCGGAAAGCCTGCACAACCGAAGAAACTTACTCTGAATCTTCATTGGACCTCCAGGAGTTGCATTCAATGAGCCAGACGCTGTATAGCTTGCCCATCAGGGTAAAATTCCATTGAAGCTTCGGCAGCACGCCGAAATAAACCTTCAAACTTTCGGTCTAACTCTGGTCTGACTGATGTACTCATGCTGGCTACAGATTGTTTCCTTAGCAACCCGTGGTGCACGCGATGTTCATCAGAAAAATGACCAGTCAGCCGAAATGGCACCCAACGAATACAGGTATCTATGACAGACGCTGCGGGCCCATCTGAACGTTCCAGAGTTACGCCATAGCTACTACATTCTTTTTATGATCTACAGTGATAGTGATATGGATCACAGCACCCATCTTATTGGAGGTAATGCCTAAGCTTGAGCATTAGAATTACGAATACCGCCCAATAGTAACCGATTAGTAACGCAGCAATTAAAGGGCCAGAATGAAGGCGCGAAAATTAAGCCAGTTCACGAGACATCGCGGAGTGTGCTCGCGAAAGTGTATGAAATTAAAGAGTTGTAAATATGGAAAACAGTAGAGGCTCCTTTTGTTTTTCAGTAGCGACCAATTGGCTGATTGAAAATCCAATGGGAATGTCGGCATGAATCGATTCAATGGCCCCACAATGGTCCTACGCGGACCATCTCATCGAAATAATTGCCATGCGTTTCCAGAAATCCTACGATCAGGCACCATGCGCATCGCTATCGTCAATGGCGGATATCGACCTGACAGCGAAGCGTACCAGCGGGCCGCCGGTGGACCTCAAAGTACTAGCTCTCTATATCATCGGCAGCCGTCACGGCGCGATGCGCCCTAAGAAATCCTGTACCTGGCGATTCCTGGCCGGCTATAACTGGAGATCTGCCCTAGGGCCTGTTGCCACTACCCGGACAGCAACGCGCAACGTCGAGCAGAAGGAAATGCGCTGTCGCAATCGATGCTCGCTGAACTTAGAGCGGATTTACAGCTCGTGTAGCGATTTGCGGTGGGGAGTCATTCAGAAGGGAGGTCGGTCGCCGCGGGTCGCCTAGGCGACCGACCGAATGACTCGTCTCAGATTTGTATTACACCAACTCTCAATCCGCTCTAGTATCTTCCTAATCGTTCCATCCATCGCATGGCGTCCAATCTCTCGTGAGGCGGCAATGGGCCGGAGGTGAACATGAATCTCGAAACATTCAAGACATCGGTTGCAGAAGAGGCACCGCCTTTGGGGCTGTCAACGCCGCTCGCGGCATTGTGGTGGGATGCGAAGGGGGATTGGGCCAAGGCCCACGCGCTGGTGGATGAGTTGGAGACTAGAGATGGCATGGCCGTCCACGCTTACCTGCACCGCAAAGATGGTCAGGCTGCGAACGCGGACTACTGGTACCAGCGGGCTGGGCGCGGTTTCTATCGACCCACACTGGAGGCCGAGTGGCAGACACTGATTGAAGCGTTGCTACCCGGTGCTGAATAGGCCTGGGGCGTTGTCCGTGCGCAAGAATTCAAGCGCCCCGCGCGCGACGATCATCGTCTGCTCCCCGCTAGCTTCCTGCAGCGTAATGCGGTCCTCTCCAACCACGACATCCTGAACTTCGCGCCACGTCTTGGGCACGTCCGCCAGAAACATCAGCCAAGATGCGGTCACCGTGTCATGCGGCGGTACCGTGCGATCAATGGAACCCTGGAAGCTGGACCGCAGACGCTCCATCGCTTCTTTGCCAACCGGCATCGGGGTTGTGCCAAATTCCACGCCGAGCGCCTGCGTCTTGCCATTCCACGGAGCATACTCTCTGGCGCGGTTTTCGTGCCAAATCGCCAGCCAGGGAAAATCCGCTGACCGGAAACAATATCCGAAAACCAAACCAAGCTCCCAGTTCAGCGCGGATACGAAACCGATCTCGCGCCCTGGAGTCTGGTGAACGGCGACGATATAGCCGCCGTTCGGCGGCAGAAATGGACGCCGTAAATCGCGGGCACCGCTGCCGCGATCGGGCGCGGTGTTGACGTATGGCCAGTCAAATTCCAAGTCCGACGGAAGAAGACATGGGCCGTCGTATCCCAGCGGCCATGTCCGCCCTTTGTCCACGGACACCGCAATGCTGCACGAGTCCGCGTCGACCATGGGCGCTCCCAGGGTCGCATGCTGCTGCCACTGGATTTTGCGCGGGGTGTTACGGAGATTCCGAACCTCTTCCGCGATTCGCACCACGGATTCCCCAGCGGAAATTTCGATCTTTCGCCGCACCTGCAATCCGGCGACCGGCAATTCGGCGTGCGCTACCAAGTCTCCGCGCGTGCCATCGCTTTTACAATTCCAGTCGGCAATACCGGCTTCTCCATGCAGCGAAATCCCCAGGCGGGCCTCCAAATCGGAAGGCGCACCGAAGCAATCCAGGCACAACGCGTGGCCGGTATAGGCCGCAAGAAAAGGACCCGTCGGCCGGCCACCGTATTGTTGAGAAAGTTCGTCATGTTCCGGGGACAGCGGGTCGGCGGTGGGCCAAGGCGCTTCCCAAATCACATTCTCGCTTGCGTGTCCGCTCTTGGGCGTAAACGAGAACGACGCGATATGTCCGCCACCGGGCAGCATCGTCATTTCGACCAGATCATTGCTCATCTGGATGGCGCTGCGGCCTTTCCATTCCGTCTTCATGTCGTCATTCCTCACTGGATCCCTGGCTTCTTCCCATCGACAAAACACTTCACGGTTGCTGTTTCGGAGTGGTGTTCAGACGAACCGTAAGAATCTCAAACGGCTTGATCTTCAAATGGAGAGCGTTCTCGGCCACGGGGATTTCCTCCGTACAATCCTCCAGTAAACTACACCGGCGCACCCGCACAATACGCAGATAAGATGGCCGCAAAACAATCTGTTCTGTGTGGCCAGCAATCTCTTCCAGCCGAACGATACTGCCATCTCCATCTTCAGCCAGCTTCCAGACGATCAGAACGACATTAGGATTGTCGATGGTGAGGAAGCTATCGTGGTCTGGGCTCAAGCCTTGCGCAGCCGTAGGGTTGGCCCCGGTGAAATTGGCCTCCAGCGGAGTCATCGCATCCCATCCCAAGCGCGTCAGATCCGGCGGGACAAATGCGCCCGCACTCGCGATTGTGTAACGGAAACTGAAGTCTCCGCCCTGTGAGGACATGAAGTTTGTATCCCAATAGTTGCTCATGATCCAGGAGAAGACGGTCGAACTCTTCGGTTTGAATTCCGTCGGCCAGGCCCCGCGAACAATATCGCCAAACGCAACCAGCGGAGCGTCCGCGGGCACTATGACATCCGTAACCTTGTCATTGTGGACCGCGGCCCAATGCTGGGCAACATACCATTCCCGACTGCCTCCGACCAGCTCGTCACGGGCCGGGTCGACCCAGCCGTTCTGCGTATCGTAGGCAAATGCGGGGCGCTCCACGGCAAAGGGGAACGCAATGTACGCGGCCTCCTTATGCAAGGTCGATTCTTTGTGCAAGGCGATGCGGAACTCGATGCGCTTCCCATCTGAAGGCAGCGAAATTTCCGTGCGCACCATGGGAGTATTTGGAGCGGAAGATTCCAGCACGGCCCGCTCCATATTCGCGGACGACAGAAACGAAACAATGCGGCCGTGCACTGCCGGGTAAGGTGTCAACACCGGCAACGGCAGTGCCGCTCCGTAGCGATAGAGACTGTTATTCGGCATATTGTCGGCGCCGGTCACGTACAGGTACTGGCCAAACCGATAGGGACTGGCGGTGTTCACCAGTTCTCGATCGAGGGTCTTGTCCCAGATGCTGCGAATGCTACCGCTCGCGGCATCCAGAGTGATTTTGTAAAAGCGATTTTCCAGGACTGTACGAATCGTCTCCTGTTGCGGCACGGTGGGCGGCGTTGATGACGGGATGACAGAAAACACTTTATACCCCAACCCCGGTACATCGTCGGCGCGGTAGCACACGCGCAGCGTCTTCCCTCCGAATCCAGGAAGCAGCGTTCCCGTTTCAACGCGCAACACTTCCAGCAGAACAGCATTTCCAGTTCCGGCATCGACGATCTGGTCCCCGGCGGGTAAGTCCGTTTCCAGCCATCCACTGCGCGGCCAGCTTAATGCGTTGAACACAATGAAAGAACCGTGGCGCGTCGGAATCATCGATTCCATCTGGGCCCAACTGCGTTCCACACTTTGCTCAATATCGTTCCGAGCATCGTAGACTTCCGCCCGTTTCAGCCGCCACTGCCCGGTGGTCTCATCGCTTTCCGGCTGCGTCGTCGCGCCCGCAGAGGTCCAGGTGTGCTCGTCAAACATGAGAAGGTTGTGCCACGCGCCCTGGAGCATTTTGGCGTTCGGGCGCAGGTCCGGATCCAGCAACGCCGGCAGCGTGCCCATTTTTTCCGCTGTCAGAATCCTCTCCTGGTCCTGCCGGAACAAGGCGGTCGCCCGCGCGGCGGAGGCAAAGCCATCTTCCCAATACGGCCCGAAATCTCCGCGATAGGTTGGGATGTTCGCATCGCCAAACTGCTGGCGGATCTGCGTCATCGCATCGCGGAAGGTAGAGAAACGGAATCTCGGGTACGCGTAGGATTCGGACCATTTGGCCGGCAGCGTCACCTGCCCAGGATCGAAGGTGGTGTTCTCTAGTTGGCTGCCAAACAGGATCACCGTACTCGATCGATACTTGTCCCGCGAGTAAGCCTCAAGAAAAACCGGCAGCGCGTCATGGACCGCTTCCAACTGAGGCGGTACACCAAACATCGAAGCGAGCTGTAAATAGGCCCGTGAGTACCACATCAGCACGCGGCCGCCGTCCGGACCTTCCCAGAAAAACGGAGACTTCTCATTCCACCGCCCCAGCAGCACAACCGGCGCACGCCAGGAATTGCTGCCCGCGGCAAAATATTCGATACCCGCATCGTGCAAGATGGAGGCGTAGGACCAGGAATACGAAGGCACGTCTGTAATGTTGGCTGCACCCACCGGCAAATGGAACCGGGCAGCCAACTGATGGGAATAGTAGAGCGAGCGGGCCAGTCCTTCCACCGTCGCGGCGCCCGTATGTTGATTGGCATACTGTGGCGGCAACACAATCTCTCCCGAACGAATCGCGCTCAAAAACTGACTTCCCTTTTGCGCGGAACGCCCGGCCAGATATTGTTGCGCGATCCAGCTGCCATCCATTGTCCAGCGAAAATCGGGATGATGCGGAAACACACCGAGCACGCTATCGATGCTCTGCGATTGCAGTTCCGCTACCTTGGCGCGGTAATCGGTGAATCCAATATCGAGATGTTCGCTGGCAACAATGTCGAGCGTCCATTTTTTCTGCGCTTGCAACGTCACAGATTGACGGCGTTGGCCTGCGCGAATTTCTGCTGCGACGGCTCCCGCCCATTCAGGGATAGCTAGCGGCACGCAGGCGTCGCCAAATTCCCCCGCGTCGCGAATCGCGCCGGAAATCGCAGTCCCGCTGGCGCGCAACTCGATCTGACGAGGGAAAGCAACGCTGCCGTCCGATTCCGCACAAACATTGACCATCTCACGCAAGCCGGTCGGCGAGCTGCGATAAAAAATGGTCGGTTCCGCGGTCAGTTGCAATCCACTGGACGATTTTTTGGCTGGCCCGTGCTCCAGCTCGAGCGCGTCATAGACGATGCCGCTGATCCCGGGCGCAATGTCGCCCAAGGCAGATTCTGGACTCGCCGGCGTATCGACGGCGGTCAACGTCAGAACATTTTCTCCGGCACGCAGCCAGCGCGAAGGAATCTGAATCAGCCTTTCCGCGTGCGATGTCTGGGGAACGAAGGTGCCTTCCCAGTCGCCCGCCGAGTAGTCGAGCTGGGGATGGAAATAGAAATCGCCGACGTGGCCATTGATGTTGACGCGCAAGCTGGACAGGCGCGGTGTTTCGTACAGGATGGCGATGCGCAAAACATATTCCCCGGTTACGGGCCGCACCAATCTGAAGTGAATGTGAAATGGATGCAAACGTCCGCCGGCCAGGCCGTTCGCAAGGCCCGGCTGAAAGCGCAACCAGTCGCTGTTCGTGCTCTTTCCAATGGTGAAGTCGACGTCGCCGGATGGCTTGGCATAATCGACACCGAAGCTCGAATGAAATTCACCGGAGGAACGATCGAATCTTCCGATCTGCCACAGCGTTGTTTTCGCCCTGTTCGTCGCATTGGCGGCATGTGGCTCTGCTCCCGTCGTCTGCGATTCCGCTCCAGAACGCGATGGCGCCCATAACGACAGGCAAATCATCCAAACCAGGCATCGCAGCAGATTTCGCATCCTCACCGTCCGCCTCGCCTCCAGCCCAGACAACCCCATCATCACCAGAAAACAAACATGTTCCATTCCGCGAAGGTCTTGGGAAAACCATCCAGCGACCGATAGAAATACCGGACATTCGCTGCGGAAACAATTCCATACCCAGCAGCAGACAACGCATCTGTCAGACAGTCGAGGATAAGTATCGGCCTGCGTCAAGTTGTCCGTCAAGCCATCGGCTTCCCCTCAGAACCGGCCTTGATAACTGCTGAAACCCCGGTCAATCAATTGTGCGATGGACATTGACAGCGCTGGCATCGTGGGCGTATTGTCTGACAGTTCCTTCAGGAGCCGGTCAATTCGATGCCGATTGCCAACCCACCCGCACCTCGCTATCCTCCTGTCCGTCGAGAAAAAATCATGGACATGGTGGTGGGGCGCATTGAAGAGCTGGTCCGGAGCGGGCACCTGAAGCGAGGCGATCAGTTGCCGTCCGAGCCGCACCTGGCGAAAATGCTGGATGTAAGCCGGGCATCCCTGCGCGAAGCGTTGAAAGGAATGATCTTCCTGGGCCTGCTGAAAGCGCGTCCAGGCGACGGTACGTATCTGCAGCCATCCTTGAGCAGCATGGTCAGCCATCATTTTCAATGGATGCTGCTCTTGCAGGAAATCAAGTATCTGGAGTTGTACGAACTACGCCAGATTCTGGAGCCAGCGGCGGCTGCACTGGCGTCGCGTCGCGCTACACCCGACGATTTGGAGCAGATGCAAGCGGCACTGGCGGGCATGAAGGCGTCCTTGAACGACTCGGGAGAATTTGTCCGCCGCGAAATGGAATTCCATTCCGCCATCATGCAGGCATCGAAGAATGCCGCCATTCAAGCCACAATGCAGATGATGTACGGCGCCTTATGGGAGGGTCGGCATCGCGTGCTGCCGCTGGTGCGCGACTTGCGGTGGCACTGCGCCAAGCACGAGCGGATCTTTCTGTTAATCGCCAGCCAGCAGGCGACTGCAGCACGCAAGGCCGTGGCCGAAGACCTGAAGTATGGCGAGGCACTGCTGCGACAGCATTTGCAGGCATTGGAAGCAAAGGAAAAAGGTGCGCGCGATGCATCCCCGAAGCGTAAGGCAAGCGCCCCGAACAACAATCCGGCAAAGAAGAAGACAACAAGACGAACAACAACTCGCGGTGAAGACGACAACTGGAGGCAATTGTGAACATAAAATTTTGGGGAAGAAGTGCGATGGTCGTTTTGGCGGTTGCCCTCGGATGCTCGGGCGTGGCGATGGCGCAGCTCGATACAGGAACGATTCAAGGCACAGTGCGCGACTCAACCGGCGCTGTCGTTCAAAATGCAACTGTGACGGTGACAAATATCGGCACACAGCGCACGGTCACGGAGACTTCGAGCGGCCAGGGAGAGTACACGGCCCCCACGCTCCCGGTTGGGAGCTACTCTGTGACGGCATCGGCCCCTGGATTTGGGCAGACGACGCTCGAGAACATTCCGCTGAACGCGTCGGAAATGCGTCGGGGAGACTTGGTCCTGAAGCCTGGCGCAACATCGCAGAAGGTGACGGTTTCCGCCAATCAGTTGCAGGTCAACACGCTAAGTCCAGACCTGGGAACCACCATCGGGGCTGCGCGTGTCGCGAACCTGCCTCTCAACGGCCGCAATTTTGAAGATATGTTGGCACTCGTGCCGGGTTCGGTCACCAGCGGCAACTTTGGACAGACCAGCCTGGGCGGCGCGGAGACCAGCTTTGCGGGCGTCAATATTCTGCTGGACGGCGCCGACGCGACCAGAATCGACACCAATGCCACCTCCATGCAGTTGGGCCGAGAAGCGGCCCGCATCACACGGGCCAGCGTGGATTCCATCGCGGAATTCCACGTACTCCAGGGCGACTACTCCGCTGAGTATGGCCGTTCCATCGGCGATGTGGTCAACGTCATCACAAAGTCCGGCACCAATGCGCTGCATGGCGAGTTGTTTGAATTTCTGCGCAACGATGCCCTGGACGCGCGTAACTACTTCGCCGTCCCAGGCACCTCCACGCCGCTGCGGCTGAACCAGTTTGGCGGCAACCTCGGCGGCCCGGTCAAGAAAGACAAGGTCTTCTACTTCGGCAACTACGAAGGCGTGCGCCAGACCATCACCAATACCCAGGTATACGACGTATTGAATGCGGCCAACCGCGCGCAATTCATTCCTGTCATGGATCCAGTTGTCGCCGCGATTCCGGTGGGCAACCTCGGACCCGACCCTGCCGATCCTACGCACAATTTTGACCTCTATAGCGCCAATCTGCCGAATACGTTGCGTGAAGATACCGGGTCCGTACGCATCGATTGGAACCAATCCGCTCGCAGCAGAAGCTATGTCCGCTATAACATCGGCGATTCGAATACCAGTACAACGTACGGTCCGGCGATCGGTCAAACCGCGCCCACACCGGCTGTCACGCAGTTCTTAAAGGTGAGCAACACTTTTATTTTTTCACCCACGCTGCTGAACGAAGCGGGCTTCGGAATCAATTCCAACCACGTGGAATCCTACGGCGGCGGCGGCAACTTCCCCGTACTTGCGTTTAGCTGCTTCTATTGCAATTTCGGCGTTGCGCCGGGACCGGCCACCTTTGCCAGCATCCGTCCGCAGACCTCCTACCAGTACCTCGACACGCTGACAAAGATCAAAGGCCGGCAATCGATCAAGGTCGGCGCAGACATTCGGCATAACCTTTCCGATGAAGAGCTGGGGCTGCAGGAGTTCCTCTTTTACGGAAGCATCTCCGATTTTGAAAACAACAACGGCTTCGCCTTCAGCACCCTTGGCAATCCCATGACTCGGATCCGCAATACCAACTGGGATTTCTTCGCAGAAGACGATATCCGCGCCACGCAGAGACTCACGGTCAACCTCGGCCTGCGGTATGAGTACAACACGGTATTGCATGAAAAGAACGGCCAGTTGGCAAACTTCGATATCGCCACCCAGACCGTCGGCCCCGAAGGCACCGCGCTCTACGCTCCAGACAGAAATAATTTCGGTCCGCGCGTCGGCTTCAGTTGGGACCCGCTTGGCACCGGGCTAACGGTGGTGCGCGGCGGCTTTGGCATCTTCTACAACCCACAACTGACCGGCGCCGTTTTTTCGCTCACGGACAACACATCCAACAACATCTCGGTGAATGTGTTCCAGGCGCTGTTCGGCACCGTTTCCTGTACGCCGTTCTTCCCGCTCAGCTATCCAGTGGCCTCGGTGCCAGTATGTACACCGCAGGTGCGCAACGTGGATGAATTCCAGCACAACACCCGGGACAGCTACGCCGAACATTGGAGCTTTGGCGGTCAGCAACAATTGGCCCGCAACATGGTGCTCGACGTCTCGTATGCAGGCGAGCATGGCGTCAAACTGCCGGCGGGCGCGGCCTTCGCCGGGCTCGAATTCAATAACCTAAACCCCTACTACGGTACGTACCCGCTCAGCACCAACTACGCGAATGAGCGCCTGTTGGGCGACTTCCTCAGTTCCAATTACAACAGCATGCAGGTGGCCCTGCGCGGCCGCGGACCGCACCTGACCTATGATCTGAACTACACCTGGTCTCATGAGCGCGACAATACTGTCAGTGTCTTCGGGGCGTTTGTCGATCCCACCAACCCCAAGCCCGACTATTCCGATGGAGACATTGATGTTCGCAACAACTTTACGGCGGACATTTTCTACCAGCCCAACGATATTGCCCATACCCCCGGCTGGCTCGGCAAAGGTTGGCAGGTCGGCAGTATTGTCTCCGCGAGAAGCGGATTCGGAGTCAACATTGTGACCAATGTTGCCGACGATTTCAGCTCTCCACAACGCCCGGAATTGATTCCGGGAGCATCCACCTCGCAGATTGATCGCAAAGGAGGCGGCCCCAACAATCAATTCGATGCCAGCATTTTCAAGATCCCGTTTGGCATGGCCGGCTACGAAGACAGTACCACCCAGAACCAGGGAACCAGCTCATTGGGAGACATTCGCCGCGATGCCGGCCGCGGGCCCGATTTTGCTCAGTTTGATTTTTCCATCATCAAGCGAACACCGCTGGTGCGCAGCCTCAGCACGGAATTCCGCGCCGATATTTTTAACATCTTCAACCATCCCAACTATGCCAGTCCGGACGGCAACCTGTTCATCGCCAACCCAGACTTCAATGGCGCGCTACCGGTTGCACCAGGGAATGAACCCTACGTAATTGACCCGAACTTTGGCCGCAGCACATCCACCATCGGCTCGCTGATCGGAACTGGCACGTCTCGTCAGATACAGTTGGCGGTAAAGTTGCTGTTCTAAATTGACTGTAACGGGCTGGCGCTCTCACCGTCAGCCGGTTGCAAAACAAGTAGAAGGGGACCTGGTTTGGTGCGAATACTCCGCTCCGTTGTTCTGCTGATGCTGCTTGCCGGCAGCGTTTCCACAATCTGCCTCGCCGCAGCCTGCACGCCTCAATTCAAGCTGGAACAGAACAATCCGCTGGGATGGCAAGGGGCGGATGCAGCCTATTCTATCCCATTGCCCGGCGGCCGCGATATCTGGATCTTCGGCGACACGCTCTATGGAGAGAAGCGTCTTGTCACTGGCCACGCGCCGCGGATGGTGCACAACAGCCTGGGCATTTCCACCTGCGACGCCCAAGGCAATTTTCACCTGCAGTATGTGATTCGCCGCGGGTCTCAGGGCCAGGCCGAGAGCTTCTTTTCGCCTCAGAACCCGAACCACTGGTATTGGGCAATGGACGGTTTCGTGGCCAAGGACGATTTGTGGGTGACGCTGCTCTGTATCGAACATGCGAAGCAGGCCAGCCCGTGGGCGATGGATTTTGCCACCTGCGGTTCCGACCTGGCTCGCGTCAGCCATCTCGATCGAGACCCTCAGCAGTGGAGCGTCCAATATTTTCCGCTAGTTCCCAACGGGGTGAAGGCCTATCCTTCCGCATCGACCGTGGTAGACGGAAAATACGTCTACCTCTTCGCACTCTACGAGTCCGGCAGTCGCCCGCTTCTGGTCACCCGCGTTCCGCTGAAGGGGCTCAACAACCCGAAGAAGCATCTTGAGTATCTGGCGGCGGACGGCCAATGGAAACCCGGATTTGATCCGGCCAACGCCAAGCAGGTGATGAAGACGGGAAGTACGGAACTGTCGATCCGTTATCATCCTGCGCTAAAGAAGTGGCTTGCGGTGATGCTCGACCCACACGGCTTCTCCGATAAAGTGATTCTGCGGTCAGCCCCCACCCTCACCGGCCCGTGGAGCGAGCCGCAAGTGATTTATCACATCCCGGAAATGCTGCCTGGACCCAAGCGCGATAAAGACACATTCTGTTACGCAGGCAAAGAGCATCCGGAATTCGAACCGCCGGGCGAACTGGACTTCACCTATGTCTGTAACACCATGGATGTGCCCAAACTGGCCACCAATACCAGCATTTACTATCCACACTTCATTCAGGTTCCCATGCCGAAGGAATGATCAGTGCGGCATGATTTCGCAGCGGCGTCATGCACGAGCTGGCTTTATGTCAGCGGATTCATGTTGCTGTTGGGCGCGGAGATCAACTCGACGATCGAGCGCGCTTCCACCCATCAGGCGACCACCGTGCAAGAATCGCACGACGGTGATTGAACTTCGTGCGGGCGGGGCTAGGCAGCAACCTTGTGCACCCACCAGATGAAGCGCGACAGCAGCGGATAATACAGTCCCAGGCGTACTTCGCGAGTCATTGGATACACGGCCCGCGCAATGTCGCCATACAACTGCATCTGCTCTGTATATTGCTCTTGCTCTTCCGCTAGAAATTCCTCTACCTGACCTAATCCATGCGAAGCGGTTTTGAAATCCACGATCCACAAAGCCTCCGCGTCGCGGTCCATTGGGGTCTCGCCCGCCATAAAAATGCGATCGACGCGAATGGATCGCGTGGCATTTCGAAATAGCCCGGTCAGAGGGACTTCGAAGCCGAGGCTTGGAAACGACGCTTGCTCCAGGGCAAGCGGACTGGGATGGGCTGCGAGGATCCAGCGCCCGTTTTCGTCGGCTGCGGTCTTATGCAATGCAGATACGATGCGGTCTGCTTCTTTCGCAGCGTCCATTGGAGGATGACCGCTACCCACCAAATGCAACCGAATCGGCTGAACCAGCGCGTCGATCGCTTGCGCTTGCTCTTTCGGTCCCAAATTCCGAGCCAGAATGTTTGCCAGTGGTACAAGAAAAGCATGCAGCACGGTCCCAAAGACGCGAGCACGCCACGAACCCTGCGGGCGCTGAAACGCCGGCAACCCGTTCTCGTCGTCAGGGTCGCTCACGCCTTCCTGCCATGGCGGCGCAGGCGCAATTGGAATGTCGGCAAGCGCGGCAGGCGGTTGCCAGTCTGAAGGAAGTCGCTGAAAGTTTGACAGCCGAATCATCGAGTTCGCTTGGCTGGCCTCGCCCGCGGCAGCGATCGATTCCAAATAGCCTGGCAATTCGCTCGGCAGTTGCACTGTGGAGATGGCTGGCGTCGACGGCATCTCGACAACCTTTCCCGTGCCTCTGCCGCGATCCAAACTCGCACTCATGTGTCGCGCGAAAATCGCTTCCGCTACCGGCCATGCCGTGTGCAACAGCGTTTGCGTTCGCGGCTTGCCAAGCCCACCGCTTTTAACTTCACGGCACTCCGCGAAAAGGTGCACCTCCGTCCGGGCCCGGGTGCAGCCAACATACAACAGACGCTTCAATTCCTCTCGATCACGCTCACCGCTTGCCGCGCGGATCCATGCACCGATGGCTTCTTCTTCCTCCGCAACATGCTTGATCGGCGCCAGGAACACCCGGCTGACGGCCTCTTCGGCATCGTCGCATACGCCGGGCAATACCTGCTCCATCCATTCCGTCAGTCGGGCCGCATTCGGTCGCGGGAAACGATGCAGGCCCGGCAGCAGCACCACATCCCACTCCAACCCCTTCGCCTTGAACAGCGTCAACACCTCGACCGGAGAATCGTCTGTCGCAACCGGAGGCGCATACAGCTTCTCGATTTGCTCCTCCAACTGCGCGGCCGTCGGCCAACCGTTTTCCGCCTCCAATTTGTCGAGCATTCGAAAAAATTCTTGAATCGCGGGCGGTTCGTTTTCAGGAATGCAGTGCGGCCCTCCCAACGTGTGCCAGGTCCGCTCCACCAGCAACGAGAAGCGCTCGCTCCGAGATTGGTCGCGCGCAGCTTCCATGGCCCGCATCGTGCGTTCCGCCCGCATCTGCCCATCCGCACTCAGCAGCGCAGAACGCTCTCGAAATAACTCGGCGACGGTCTTGCGGTCCGGTTGTGGACCTTCGCCGCCACACAGCGCCAACAGATCCGTCAGGGTCAGACCGCACCACGGCGCGCGCAACACGGCAAGCCATGCCACGCGGTCTGCCGGATGCAGCAGACAGCGTGCGATCGCCAGCACGTCCTGGATTGCTTGCCGGTCGGGCAGCCGATCCATTTCGATCGCGCGATACGAAATTCCGCGGACACACATTTCTTTCAGGATGGGAGCAACATGGTTCCGGGCACGAACCAAAATGGCGATACTCGGCGGCGTTGTTCCATCGGCAGTCCGCTTGCGCGCCCGCTCGATCACTTCACAAATCTGCCGCGCCTCTACGTCGCATGGATCGTCTTCAACCGCGGTCCCGGCTGCCGCGTCCCCGTTTTGCACCGGCTGCACATGCGGATGCCAAAACAGCCGTTCCGTTTCTTCTTCGCGATGTGCCGCTTCGGACGGTTCAAATTCAATCCCATACGGGTCTGCCTCTGCTTCGTTTGCAAAGATCTGCGCGAAGGCCTCATTCGTCTGCTCCACGAGGCTTTGACGGGAACGAAAATTCGATCTCAGCCGGATCGGATTTAACTGCACGCCGCCCAGGCCGTCGCGCCGCGCGCGCGCAAAGAGTTCCACATCCACGTGGCGAAACCGATAAATCGACTGCTTCGGATCGCCGACCAGGAACACGGTCTGACTGTGGCCATCCCATCCCTGCACCAATTTGCTGAGCATTTCAAACTGGGTGATCGACGTGTCCTGCATTTCATCCACCAGCAGGTGCTGAATCGCCGTGCCGAATGCCAGCGCCAGCGAGTCCGGTTCGTCGTCGAGCGCTTGGCTTGCGGCCTTGGCAATCTGGATGAAATCCGTGGTTCCGGAGCGTGCAAATTGCACATGCAACTCCGCCACCGCGCGCCGCAACAACAGAAAACTGGAACGCAAAATCACGCGCTGCTGTTCTGTGTAACAAGCCGGCGGCAGTTTGATGACTTTGCGCAGCGCATGCACCAGGCCATCTTCTCCCTGCAGAGAATCGAGGAGCGCTTTGAACTGCGCCGTACGCGGCTGCTTCGCTACGAAGCCCATCTTAATGTTCACGCCTCTCGAAAATCGTAGTCCTCCCGATTGTGTCAGCAGAAATCGCGCGGCGGCCTTCCACGCGGCAAGATGTTCGTGATTGCAAGGCGGAACATCGAATGTATCGAGCAACTCGCAAAAAATGTTCTTGCGTCCTGAGTCTTCAAGCTGGCTCGCGGCAAACTGCGCCAGGTCGAAGATTTGCTTCCAGGTTTTCTCCGGCAGCAATTCGACCGCGTGTTGCAATGCTTCGTTGCAAGATTGCCGCAGAGGTTTCTCAAACTGCTCGCGGACCAGGGAATCCAGCTCGTCGTCAGAATATTCACGCTCAATCGGAAAAATACGGCCCCACTGATCGCGGCCACCCAGCATGTCCGCCAATAGCTCGACCGCCTTTTCCATGCGGTTATCCAGATGCAGCAACAGGTCGCGCGCTGCTGAACGCAAGCGGGTATCGCTTCCACCCATTTCCTTCAGCGCTGCCTGTGCTGCCAGAAGATAAAGGTCACGCGCATCGTCCACCGGCCGCATCTCTGCGCCCAACCGCGAAAGTACGGGCAGACGGCTGGTGATTTCGCTGCACAAAGAATCGATGGTACGAATATTGAATCGCTGCGGCTGACCAACCAGGTCCCAGCCAAATTTGGCGTCGGCCTTAAGCGCCTCGAGCGCGAACGTACGCGTCCGCAATTTGTGTGCTGCGGCGGGATCGAGCGGCACACTCTGCCGCGCATCGCGCAGCGATTGCAGAATCCGATCTCGCATTTCCGCTGCGGCCTTCCGTGTAAACGTAATGGCCAGAACTTCCTCGGGCTGCTCCACCCGGCCGAGCAAACGCAGAAAACGCTGCATCAATAACTCGGTCTTGCCTGAACCGGCGGGGGCTTCCACAATCCACGATTGTTCGACGTCCCACGCATTTTCGCGCGCGGATGCCTCTCCGTGCGCCGCCGGTTCGTCTCGATTGGGGGGGACTTCGCGCAGACGACTCATGATTCAAAACTCCCCAAACCGTGTGTCTCTGCAGCGCTTTCCGAATTCTCTTCTTCGACGGACTCTTCAAGCACTTCCTCCGTCTCGCGAATCCGGCACAATAAACCCTGCGCACAATATCGACAGGTCTCGTTCCCCTTCTTTGGATCGACGACAGCCACGCCACTCCGAAAATCTTCCGCAAGCCTGGTCAGCGTTGCTCTCCACTCATCCTGCTGCTGCTGCATCTCTTCCGGCGACAAGCTTTCGCGTCGCTTGTTTGTTACTCCGGAATCCGCCGGAAAAATTCCTGGAAGAGATCCGACGACGGTGAAATTAACATTCCTCGGGTGAAGGCCCGCAAAGGCGATTCCCGCCAGCGGATTTTCTTCCGTCGCGGAAGTCTGCCGCAATACCGCATACGCCGGAAGCTGCGGTTCGTCGGGGCGCTCGCCATCGCAGGCGTTGCTATGGACCACCCCCGCCTTGTAGTCCATCAGCACAATGCCCTGTTCCACTCGGTCGATGCGGTCAATGCGGCATTGCAGTTCGACACCGCCAAGATGCATGTGTTCCAGCGTGTCTTCCGTTTTCAGCACCGTGAAATCGGAGCGTTGCTTTTCCTTTTCCAGCCAGTCCAGCAGCCGATCTTCGATGCGGTCCGCTTCAATCTCCAGCAGTATCCTTTGCCACGGCTCATCGGCGTGATCGACGAAGCGCCGCAATGCACTGCGAACATGCCCACGCAACCTCTGGCGGCACTGCTCCTCTGTAGCCTCCAGCAATTGCTTCCGCGACTGCATTTCATTCCAGAAGTTCTGCAGCACTTTGTGCAGAATGGTTCCCTGCGCAGCAGCGGGGAGCCCGTTCTCCGGCCCTGCCAGCGGTTCGCTCCCCAGCCGCAACTCCGCAAAGGCACGAAACGGGCAAGCGGCTTGCTGCTTCAAAAACGTAATGCCGCTGCGAATATGATTTCCCCAAAATGGAACCGCGGGCTCTTCGTCTATCTTCTCCAACGCGGAAAAGCCTGGATCGGCGACGGTGTTCGTTTGGGGGTGGATCTGGCCCGAAAGAAAATCTTCGACAGCAATCAGCGGAACATCTGGAAGAACATTGCGGACGACAGGCGACATCGCGATCTCCGGGCTTGGGACGTGAGCGCTCGCCGTTGCCGGATCGCTTTCCTGCAGCGCAAAACTCACAATCACGGTCTTTGCCGAAGCAAGAATTCTGTGGCTCACGCACAGCGCGAACGCAGCGTCTGCCACCGGGTCGGCGTAGGGCATGTGCGCCGCGCGCTGCACATCCCAGGGAAGAAAGGGCTGTGCGTGTCCACGCAACGGCCAACTGCCTGCCTGTGCATTCATCCACCAGATCGCGTCGAAGGTGAGTCCGGCAGCCTCAGACGCACCAAGAATTTGTACGGGCGCATTTCTTGTCTCCAGGGTAAACAGCATGTTCCCCGCCAGAGTTTTCAGCTTGTCCAGCGCGGAGGAAAACGACACCGGACCCGCAACAGCGCTTAGCGAAGAGAGTTCATTCAGCAACACGTTCCATCGACGCAGCAATTGATATTGCGCGCTATCGGTTGCCGTCAGCAGGCTCCAATCGGCAGCGGCCAGCAACTCTTCGATGCCCTCGCGCCAATCGGCATACGAGCGGAGTTTTCTCAAATCCTGACGCTTTGCCGCCACAGCCACGCGTTCCAGAGTCCGACGCAGCGGCGAGCCGTCTTCCTTGCCGCCAACGTTCGTCAACCATTGCCGGAACGAAAAAAAAGAAACGGGGCCGCCCAATTGAAAGTCGCGCTCGCGAAATCTTTTGTCCAGCATCGCGCGCGCATCGGAAGACCCGGAACTGAATCCTCCATGCACCGCCAGCCAGGAAATTTCTTCCGGCGGCATCGCTGTCTCAAGCCATTCCAGCAGGACCAATGCCGTGCGGATTGCTTGCATTCGATGCATCGGCGTCCCCAAAGAAAATTCATAAGGCAGCTTCGCACCGGACACATGGACATCCATGGAAGAAGGCGCCAGTGCCCGCCGAAATGCCGCGTCCATCCGGTCGCGCAACTCCCCCAACGCCGGAACGACGACGCCAATTCTCTGGCTTGGATTTTCGAGAAGTGCGGCCCGGATCCAGCGCGCCGCAGTGACGATCTCCTCCTCCAGCGTGCGCGCGTAGACGATAACGGGCCCGGATTTGGGTTCTCCCGCTGACGCCTCCGGTTCGGCCAACTGCACCTTGCAACCTTGGGCGCAAAGAGCGTCGATTAGAAAATCCTGCGCTGGCGTGGTCCGATCGAATCCCACCAGAAAAATCACTTCCGGCAATTGCAACTTCCCGGCCCGTACCGCAGGCGCGAGTGCAAGTTCTAGTTGCGAGGACGACAGGAATGAAGATCGCCGGCAGATTTTTTCCAGTTCCACCGCCCACCGCGAAAAACCCTGCGCGTCGATGCTGCCGTCGTTGCGTATATGTCGCGAGTCGATCCGATAACGATGCATCGCGTTCCAAGCCTGTTGCGCCTGCCTGGCCAAACCCGCAATGGACATTGTCCGCGCGGCCGCTTCATCCCGCTCCAGCACCTGCCGCCATAACTCCGTCTCCTGCGCGTCGTTCAGCAATACGCGCGACTCGGCTCCGCAGAGGAGTGCGGCGTCCCACAGCGTTTTCAACCATGGCTCCCAGGCCAAGATTTGCGGCGTTCTCCAGCCGTGATTCCCGGTGGCCTGCTGCTGCCGGTTGTATTGCTGCCGCAGAGCGCGAGCAGCACGCACGGTACTGGCAATCACGGCCGTGCCGTCAATATTCCGCTGCAACGCCTGCAACAATTCTTGGTCCGTTCGCATCTCTGTCCGGGTGGCCGCCATATTCAACGGAGACATTTCCACGTTATACGACGCAGCAGTCCAGCACCAGCCAGGGCAATCCTCTCGATGGTATGCTTTGTCAATGAGACGCTGGTCTGCATGGATTCTGCTGCTGTTGACGGCCTTGTTGCCGTTGCAGCCCTTGCTTGCCAGCGCACAAGCGGATGCCAGTCTGCCCGCTTGCTGCCGCCGGAACGGCGCCCACCATTGCATGATGCTGCAGGCGATGATGATGGCGATGGCCGATTCCGGCAGCCAGCCTATCGTCCATCCGTCTCCGTGCCCACTCTGGAAACTGCCTGTGAACCCCGCAGTGGTCGCTGCCACCGGCACAGCTCCCGTGCTGCCCTCTCAACCCGCGATCGCGGAAGATGTCGTCGCCACTACCGCGCGGTTTCTCTTCGTCCGCCTGGCGCGGTCACGCTCCGCGCGCGCGCCTCCAACTGCGCTTCTCTCCATCTCTGTCTTCCAAGCCTAGTCGTATCCAGGACCTCGATCGATCTGGAACATAAGCCTGCGCGTGTCTCGCGTTGGGCGCCATGTTCCCGATCGGCCTGCTCTGGCTACGCTGACCAGTGCGTTCGCGGATTGCCCCCGACGACCCGCCCCAGCTGTCGAAAGACGACTGAAAGGGAAGTATGCAGAAGAAATTTTTACCGGCCATTCTTGTAGCAATTCTTGTTTTGATTTGCGGCAAGCAATCTCGTGCGACGGTGTTTGGCGAACTCCAAGGCATCGTACATGACTCTCAGCATCGCCCCATCGCCAAAGCGCAAATCACGATTCATGCAGCCGACTCCGCCTTTACCCAAACGACCCGCACCGATCCAAACGGCTATTTTTCGCTTCCGACCTTGCCACTGGGCGATTATCGGATCACGATTACAAGCTCAGGATTCAATGCGCTCAAGCAGACGATTACTGTATTTTCGGACAGTTCTCCAATCCTTCATTTTCAGTTGCAGGTTGGCAGCATTCAGCAATCCGTGCAGATCACTGCGCAGACCGATGTCGTGAATGGAAACTCCGTCACCCCGACCACATTGATCAGCCGCCGCCAGATTGCCCGTACGCCGGGAGCCGACCTGACGAACAGCGTGAATATGATTACCGACTATGTGCCGGGCGCATACATGGTGCATGACATGCTCCACATGCGCGGCGGCCACCAGGTGAGCTGGGAAATCGATGGCGTCGAAATTCCCAATACCAACATTGCCAGCAATCTGGGTCCGCAAATTGACCCGAAAGATATCGACTATTTGGAAGTGCAGCGTGGAAGCTACAACGCGGACGTCGGCGACCGCACCTACGGCGTTTTCGACGTCGCGCCTCGCACCGGATTTGAACGCAACAACGAGGGGGAGCTTCTTTTGAGCGCCGGAAATTTCTACCAAACCAACGATCAGCTCAACTTCGGCAGCCACACGGAGAAGTTCGCCTACTATGCCAGTTTGGACGGAAACCGAACGAATTACGGCCTGATGCCGCCTGTCTCCAAGCCGTACCACGATGCCGCCAATGGATACGGAGGATTTTCTTCCCTGGTGGACAACCGCACGCCTCACGATCAGCTGCGACTGGTCTCGCAATTGCGAACGGACTATTTTCAGATCCCGTACGATCCCAATCCAAACGATTACGAAAATCAACAATATGATTCCAGCGGACTACGCGACAGCCAACATGAGCTCGATGGCTTTTCCGTTTTCTCCTGGGTCCATACCTTCAATCCCACAACAGTGTTGCAGGTGTCGCCGTATTACCACTACAACAGCACCAATTACACTCCCAACCCGAATGACCTCCCGGTAGCCACCACAGCCGACCGCGCTTCCAACTACACCGGCGTGCAGGCTTCCATCACCGCACAAATCGCCAGAAACACTTTGGAGGGAGGTTTTTACTCCTTTGGCCAGCACGACAGCTACGTATTCGGCGCAGTATTCAACGATGGCAGTTATCCGAATTTCCTGCTGAATGAAGGAGCAGCGGGAGGCTTGACGGAAGAATATATATCCGACAACTACAAGACAACACGATGGCTGACCCTAATTGCAGGCCTGCGCGCATCCCAATTTGTGTCGAGTTTTACAGAAATTGAAAACGATCCTCGCTTCGGAGTGGCCATCAAAATTCCAAAGATTGACTGGGTGTTCCGTGCGTTCTATGGCCGGTACTATCAGCCGCCGCCGCTTCTTACCGCGTCCGGACCGCTGCTGGACTATGCGAACAGCTCCAATACAACCTTTCTTCCTCTGCACGGAGAACGGGATGAGGAGCATCAATTCGGCGTGCAGATTCCCTTCCGGGGATGGCTGCTGGATGCGGACAATTTCGAAACGCGGGCGAACAATTTTCTCGATCACTCCAATGTCGGCGAGTCCAACATTTTCTTTCCGATTACTGTCGACGGCGCGTTGATCCAGGGCTGGGAGCTTACCCTGAAGTCGCCCACGTTATGGCACTTCGGGCAAGCACATCTTGCCTACTCCAACCAACTGGCACAGCAGCGCGGCGCCATTACCGGCGGACTTGTCTGCGTTCCCATCACCGCCCCGCAATGCGATTCCGGCAATACCTATATCGCGCTCGATCACGACCAGAGAAATACTCTGAACTTCGGGATGAATGCAAATTTGCCCGGTCAGGCCTATGGCGGGTTCAATTTCTATTACGGCTCGGGCTTCAGCAATGGAGACGAGGGCGATCCCGACTCGCCCTATCAGGGAGCGTACCTTCCGCACGATACGAACTTGAGCGTGTCGCTGGGAAAAACGTTCCGGGAAAATACCACGCTTTCCGCCAACGCGACCAATGTGACCAACCATCGCGTGCTGTTGGATAACAGCCTGACGTTTGGAGGGTTCCATTACAACGCTCCGCGCGAATTCTATGGTGAACTTCGCTACCATTTCAGCTATGACCGACTGTTTCGCAAATAAGGAGTTGTCGATGTCAAACGCAACAAGATTGACGCATGCCACACGGCCCATTCGGTCGGTGCGGTGGAGTTCGCTGGCGTTGTCCTGCGCCCTGGCCTGCACGATGGTCAGCTTGTGTGGATGTCATTCCAGATCGAACCCAACCCCCACGAGCGCTTCCTCGCCGCAGAAGCAATATTCTGTCCGCGGCAAAGTGATTTCGGTCGATCAGAAAGATGGAGTGATTGCGCTCGACACCGAAGCGATTCCGGGTTTCATGGAAGCGATGACCATGGCCTACACACTGCAAAATCCGTCCGTCACTTCCGAACTGCATCCCGGCGACAAGATCACAGCTCAGCTACAGATAAACGCGCAGGGTGCGGTCCTCAGCGATATCGACATCATCCAGCAAGCGAACTTAAACGTCCTGCCGCCGGTACAATTTCATGTGCCGCAGCCGGGCGATACAGTGCCGGACTTTCACTTTCGAAATCAAAGCAATCGAGAAATTTCTCTGAAGCAATTCCGCGGCAAGGTGCTTGTGCTCACCTTTATTTACACGCGTTGTACCTCCTCGCAATTTTGTCCCTTGATGAGCCGCAATTTTGCCCATCTTGACCAGCTACTGGCCGCTGACCCAAATCTTTATGCGAAGACACATTTGCTCAGCATCAGTTTCGATCCCAAATACGACACTCCGGCGGTCTTACGCAGTTACGGCGGCGCGTACACTGGGCGATATACGAAAGAAACGTTCCGCCATTGGGATTTTGCTGCACCTTCCGAGGCGAGGCTTGCATCTGTATTGAAGTGGTTCGATGTGGGCGTGACTACTTCCAATGGAAAGATCGTGTCTCATTCCGTCTCCACCGCGGTGATTGGGCCGGATGGAAGAATCCGCGCCTGGTATCCCACCAATACCTGGACGCCACAGCAGGCATTGAAAGACATTCAGCAGATTCTGGCCAAGGGACAATAACCGATGGTCGTCGTGCTCATGGGTGTCACCGGAACCGGCAAGACCACGGTAGGCGAAGCAATGGCCGAACGTACAGGCTGGCTGTTTGCCGATGCAGACGATTTCCATTCGGCAGCCAGCCGCGCCAAGATGCACGCAGGCATTCCGTTGACCGATGAAGATCGCGAGCCATGGCTGCGCAGTCTCCACGACCAGATTGAGACATGGGCACACAAGGGGGTCAATGGGATCCTGGCCTGCTCGGCATTGAAAGAATCGTATCGTACAAAGGTGACCGAAGGAGTCCTGCCGGGTTCCGTCCGCTTTGTTTTCTTAACCGGGCCAGCCTCGGTGATTCGCGAGCGCATGGAGGTGCGGCATGGCCACTATATGCCGGAATCGCTGCTTCCCAGCCAGTTGGCGACGCTGAAACCGCCGCACGATGCGATCGAGATTCCCATCACGCAAACCGTCGCTGCCATGGTCGACCAAATCCCGAGTGCGCTCGCCAAGGAAGGTTATGCTGGAGTGAGCAAGCGAAAGCGGCAGTAGAGGAGATCGAACACTATGGCAAAATTCACACTTATTACTGCATTGGTCCTGATCGTGTTGGGAGTCGCGTTCTTTGTCGCGACCGGCAGCCACGCGCCCACCGCGCTGATTCCGGCATACTTCGGCATTCTTCTCGGCATCTTCGGCCTGCTGGCTAATACCGAGGATAGCAAGCGCCGGATGATCTTTATGCACATCGCCGTGACAATCGGCTTGCTTGGAGTGATCTTTCCCGGCTGGCGTGCCGCTTCAGATTTCCTCGCGTCAACGCGCGGATCAACCATGGTACGTCCCCTCGCAGTGAAGGAAGAGTTCACCATGGCGATTATCTGTCTGATCTTCGTCGTCATGTGCGTTCGCTCCTTTATCGCGGCACGTCGTACCCGGGCATAAAGAAGAAGCATTTATGTCGATCAAGCCAGCATGGGTAGACGCGGGAACACGCGGCGGACGAAAGTCAGAGTCCGCGGGCGGCCGCGTGTTTGCCGATAGGCCGGAGAGCAAGAAAAAACCAGAGCTGCGAAAAGTGCTGCCGGAGATCTGGGCGCTGGTTCGCCCACGGCGGTGGCTTCTTGCATTCGGCCTGCTGCTGATGGTGATCAGCCGTGTCTCCAGCTTTGTGCTGCCGCTTTCCGCCAAGTTCCTGATCGATAGAGTCATGGGCCATCATCAGCTTGGCCTTCTGCCCTGGATCGTGGGCGCCGTTCTGCTCGCCACCACCATCCAGGGCGCTGCTTCTTATGGATTGACGCAACTGCTTTCGATCGCCGCGCAGCGTCTCATCGCCGATCTTCGCGTCCAGGTACAACAGCACATCGGACGTTTGCCGGTGGCGTTTTACGATGCCAACCGCACCGGGACACTGGTCGCGCGCATCATGAGCGACGTGGAAGGCATCCGCAACCTGATCGGCACCGGCATGGTGAACTTTGTCGGCGGTTTGCTGGCGGCGGCGATTGCATTCGCCCTACTGTTACGCATCAGCGTGGAAATGACGCTGCTCGCCGTGGTCGTTCTGGTTGTCTTCTCCCTGATCCTGATGACGGCGTTCAAGACGATTCGCCCCATCTTCCGCGAACGGGCGCGCATCAATGCGGATGTTACCGGCAGGCTGACAGAATCGCTGGGCGGAGTGCGGGTGGTGAAGGGATACCATGCGGAAGAAAGCGAGGCACGGATTTTTGCCGGTGGCGTCCAGCAACTGCTGGACAACGTGATCCGAACGCTCACCGCACAGTCGGTCATGAGCCTTGCTTCCACGGTGGTGCTGGGAGTGGTGGGCGCGCTGGTCATGTATCTGGGCGGACGACTCGTAGTTTCCCACGCGCTGACCGTCGGCGACTACGTCACGTACACGATGGTGCTGGCGTATCTGATTGCTCCGGTGATCCAGATTGTCGCAGTGGGAACGCAGTTGACCGAAGCGGTAGCGGGCCTCGACCGCACCAGCGAAATTCTTGCCGAAAAAGATGAAGAAAATGATCCGGAGCGCCGCGTCTCGTTGGGCACGATCCATGGGGATGTCCGGTTTGCCGATGTCTATTTCGCCTACGAGCCGGAGAAGCCGGTGCTGCATGGAATCTCGCTCGAGGCCGCCCCTGGAACCGTCACCGCACTCGTCGGTCCTTCCGGCTCCGGCAAGTCCACCATCATCAGTTTGCTCTGCGCATTTCATAAACCCGACTCCGGGCAGGTGCGGGTCGACGGCATCGATCTCGCAACTGTGCGCCTGGGCGACTATCGCACCCAGTTGGGGGTGGTATTGCAAGAGTCGTTTTTGTTCGACGGCACCATCCGGGAGAATGTGCAGTTTTCTCGACCTCTGGCAACGGATGCCGAAGTGCTGGAGGCGTGCAGGATTGCCCGCGTCGACGAGTTTGCCGAGCGCTTTCCGGAAACCTATGACACCATTGTCGGCGAGCGCGGCGTGAAACTATCCGGCGGCCAGCGCCAGCGCATCTCCATTGCGCGCGCGATTCTGGCCAACCCGCGCATCCTGATTCTCGATGAAGCCACGTCGAGCCTCGACTCAGAAAGCGAAGCGATGATTCAGGAAGGACTTTCGTACCTGATGCGAGGCCGCACCACCTTCGTCATAGCTCACCGGCTTTCTACCATACGCCGTGCTGACCAGATTCTTGTCGTCGAAGAGGGCAGAATCGTCGAGCACGGCACGCATGACGAGCTGTACGCTGTTCATGGCCGTTACTGGGACCTCTACACCCGCCAGCATGGGTTGCAGGCGAATCTCTTCCTCGCGCCCGGCGAGGGAGACAGCATTCCCGACAGCGACAATTCCCCCGAACCGAAGAATGGCGACCTCAGCTTCACACAGGCGCTGCGCGGCGTCCGCTGAATTAGTTCTCTATCTTCACCACGCCTAGCTGCCACAGCAAAAAAGCATAGTCGAACGCAATTTCCTTCAGGTAGTCGTAGCGTCCCGACGCGCCGCCGTGGCCCGCCTGCATGTTGGCGTGCAGCAACAACAGATTGTTGTCGGTCTTCAAACTGCGCAGTTTCGCCACGTACTTTGCGGGTTCCCAGTACATCACCTGGCTGTCGTTGAGCGATGTCTTCACCAGCATCGTCGGATACTCCTTCGCCGCAACATTGTCGTACGGCGAATACGCGAGCATATACCGGAACGCCGCTTCTTCGTTGGGGTTTCCCCACTCCTCATATTCGGCCACCGTCAAAGGCAAGGACGCATCCAGCATGGTGTTCATCACATCGACGAAAGGAACATGCGCCAGCACGACGCGAAACAGATCGGGTCGCATGTTCGCGACCGCGCCCATCAGTAGGCCGCCGGCGCTGCCGCCTTCAATGGCCACGCGGTCCTTCGCGCCGTAACCTTTCGCGACTAGATACTCTGTCGCAGAGATAAAGTCGGTGAAGGTATTCAGCTTTTGCATCATGCGGCCGGCATCGTGCCATGGTTTGCCCATCTCACCGCCTCCGCGAATATGCGCGTACGCCAGCACTACCCCGCGGTCGAGCAAACTCAGCCGGTTGGAATTAAACCCGATCGGCAGCGAGTAGCCATACGAACCATACGCATACACGTACAGAGGATTTTTCCCGTGCTCAAAGCCATCACGTCGATAGACCAGGGAGATCGGAACTCGCATACCATCCGGCGCAGTCGCGAAAATACGCTCCGAGGCATACAAAGTCCGGTCGAAGCCGCCAGGAACCTCCACCTGTTTCAGCAACGTGCTTTCGCTCGTCGCCAGTTCATACTGAAACACGGAGCCAGGTGTGACCAGCGAGGTATAGCCATATCGGTAACTCTTCACGTCGAATTCGCGATTGGTACCCGGCGTGGCAGTATAGGTCGGCTCTGGAAACGAAATCTCGCGCGGAGCTTTTTGCGCTTGCTCGGCCAAGCTTCCCTGCCCGGTCAAGCCATGAACACGCAGGCGCGGCAGTCCCAGGTACCGTTCGCACGCCACAAAGAAATGCTGGAAGAGGTCCACATCTTCCAGCATCACGTCGTCGCGATGCGGCAAAATCTGCTGCCAATGTTCACTTCCGCATGGGTCGACCTGCGCTGTGACCAGGCGAAAATTGCGTCCCGTATCGTTCACGCGGATGAAGAAAACTCCGTCGCGATGGTCTGCGTAATATTCAATGTTGTCGCGGCGCGGCGCAATGCAGCGGAGCGATCCGTTGGGATCGCTTGCCGCCAGAAACCATTGTTCACTGGTGGTGTGGCTGGCCGTTTCCACAATCAGAAATTTTCCATCGCGCGTGCGCCCCACTCCAACATTGAAGCGCTCATCCGGATCTTCCCAGACAACCTCGCCCGCGGAAAGGCTTTGCTTCCCTGCGTCCAAAACACGACGAACAATCTGATATGGGCGCTTGGTTTCCTCGTCCTCGACGCTATAGAAGAGCGTGCGGTCATCCGCCGCCCACGTGACCGACCCGACGCGTTCCGCCAGCGACTCCAGAGTTTCTCCCGTCAGCAAATTTTTCACATGCAGCGTGTACTGGCGAAAACCGGTGTTGTCCGTCGTGTACGCCAGCCAGTTTCCATCGTCAGTCACCACGGAGGCGCCAACTGCCATGAAGGCCTGACCCTCTGCCAGCCGATTCACATCGAGCAGCACTTCTTCATCCGCAAAGCCCTCAACTGGAGGCAGCGGTCGCGGCGCAGAACCCGGCTCCGCCGGAACGCGGCAATAGATGGGATATTGTTTGCCCTCCTCGGTCCGCGCATAGTAATCGAACCGCCCGTCGCGATACGGAACCGAAACGTCCGTTTGCTGGATGTGGCCCAGCATCTCCGCGTACAGCGTATCGATGAGTGGCTGCAGCGGCTCCATCACCGCGGCAGTATAGGCATTCTCCGCCGCCAGATATTCCAGCGTCTCCGGGCTTTCCTTCTGGCGCAGCCATGCGTAATCGTCCTGCAAAACATGACCATGGAGCGGAAGGGTGTGCGGGTCTTTGCGGGCTATAGGCGGGGTCAATTTCGTTATCGGTGGCATTCACATCCAATAATATAGAGGAGGCGACGGCCTACACTGAAAGGTTGGCCATTTACATTTGTCGGGAGTATTGCGTGATAGGAACAATTCGGCAGCGATGGACAGGGCCTTGCATGTTGTTTGCTGGAACGCTGGTCGCCGGAGAGCTTTTTTGTGGGTCTATATTTGGCCAGGCGAATGCTCAGCCCCCAGCACCTTCGCCGGCAGCGTCGCAGGTGATCCAGCAGGCGGAAACAGTTTCTATTCCCATCCACGCTTTCAGCCAAGTAAATACCTCACCGATCAAGGACTTGCAGCCGTCCGATCTTGCGCTCGACATGGATGGCAAGCCCACAAGTTTTCAGCTTTCTCGTCCATGGAGCAGCACCATCAACCCGAAGACAGGACAGGCGGAAGACCAGCCGAACCTGCTGATCATCCTTCCCGCGGCTGGCCCGCTCGACCGCAACGATGTCATCAATGAAGCAGTCGCCGCCTTGAAGGCCGCACCGCCGTCAGGCTGGAACATTTCCATCCTGGATGATAGCGGCGACCAAACCGCCTATACCCGGCAGATCCCGCTGGTCATTACCGAACTGGAAAAGATCGGGGCCGAAAATCCAGCACCTACCGATCTTGCCGATTGGCGGCACGCGGCATGCATCGCCATTGCCAGCATGCGCGATCTGCCCGGACGTCGTGTCGTCCTCTCGCTGGGCGATCTGTTCCATGAGATGGTGTACCAAGGGTATAGCCTCGCGTATGACGCTTTCGACGTGCTGGATGTATCGACGGCTGCCCGCGCCGCGGGGGTCATCCTCTACTCCGCCGACAGCTCGCGAGAAGTCGAGATGCTGCGCCGATTGCCTAAGCCGTACTCGGTCCTTGGCTCCGGCCCCTGGATGCTGGTCATGGATAAGAACTTTCTGGCAGGCTGGATTTGCGATTCCGTCGCCGTCACCCTGCAACAGATTCGTAACGACGGCATGGCTGCGTACGACATGGACCTGCACCTGAATCCAAAGCAGATGGATGGTCTGCAGCATCTGATCTCTGTCACGCCCCGGCGAAAGCAGATGGTTTTGAATGCGCCCACATTCTATACGGCGCCGAGTCTGGCACAATTGCAGGAACTCGCCCTGGGTTCGACCGCCCTGCGGAAGGCGCTCAAGAATCCGGTTCCTAACCCCGCCGGGCCGCTCCAACTCGGCACGCAAGTGGAATACTTTCCTCATCCCGACGGCAAAACCGGAACGCAAGTGATTAGCACAGGACTGTTTTGGACCCCGACGACCTCTCCACCGTCTCAGCTGGAGCTGGCGCAGCAGTTGGAAGAGACCACTACAGGATTGGTGATGACGACCATGGTTCGCCATTTTGACTGGTATTCGACGGAGCCGATCTGGAACACGGCCGTCGACGTGAGTGCCGGCGAATACCGGCTGCGCGTCGCCGCTGCCGATGGAACCGGAAAGATTACGGCCGGCTTGGCCACGGATTTTACGGTCGCTCCCACCGACCCCGACGAAACTGTCCGAATCAGTTCGCTCGTGGTTGGCAGATCGTGCGTGTTCTCACCTCCACCTGCCGATACGGGCGCCCAGCAGCCTCACACGATCGATTATCTGCGGGCCGGAAATTGTACGATTCAGCCTGAGCCCAGCCACTCTTTTTCACCTCAAGACGTACTTTGGACGCTGGTCCGCATCACTCCGGTGGACAAGCTGGCCGGTCGCCCATCCAAAGACTGGAAAGGCGACTTTGTTCTCGTCGACGCAAGAGGTTCAAAGCTGGGGCAAGAGCCCATCCACTGGCTGGCAGGGGAAGACGGCAGTTACGTCGGCACAGCGGCGTTTCAGCTGGGGGACCCAAAATTGAAGCTGGAGGATGGCGAATATGCAGTCCTGTTCAAGCTGAGGGGTCCTGGCATTGAACCCAATTACTCCGAAGATGCGCCTTTCCTCATCTATGAAACAGGCGGAAATGCCGACAACGCTGCTTCCCATGGCCAGCACGCAATGAGATAAACCGTCGTGCTGCGAAGGCCGGTTGGCGGAGGCTTTATCTTTACAGAACGACCAGGAATTGGGGCGGTGCGTCCAGGAATCGCGTGATCGACGGTTCAGGCGTCCCAGCTGGAACGCTGTTCCTGCAAGCGATTCGCGGCCAGTAAACCACGCATCCGCAGCCTGGCGGAAAAGATGGTCCCCTGGACTTCATTTTCCGACGTATGCAGCAGTCCCGCGATTCGGCCGGCATGATAACCTTCGACATCTCGCAGCAGGAAGCACAACCGCTCCCTCTCCGGCATCTGCCACAACGCCTCTTCCAGATCGGTCCGGCGAACGTTTCTGTTGCCCAGGCCCTCCACTTCCGCCGCTACGGCTGGCACCGGATCGAGGGATAGGCGACGGTGCAACTGAACCATCAGCATCTCATCCAGGGCTGCGATCGAGGGCTTCGCCTGGCGATCGAACGCCTCGATACATGTCGATTGCAGAATGGCTTCCGCTTCGCGCTCATCGCCTGTCATGTAATATGCGACGGAGAAAATATGATGACGATGGCTCTCAAAAACATCGCGCTGCTCATCCATGGTGTTATAGCGATGGGCAACCTGGACGATAATTGACTGGGAAACTGTCGCTGCTCGCGGTACCATCATTCCGGCGGAATTTCCTAGGGTCGAGTCAGAAAAGAATTGCATGCCTTGCAAACCAGATATGCACGTCGCGGGCCACTCACCGATAGGAGCTATTTCATCCGCACCGCAACGATACGCGTGGGGAGCAATTTTCATTTTGGAACGAGATTTGCTGAAGCTTGTACGATAATGAGCGCCGTCGTGAGGCGAGGACACATTTAAGAAACCTACAGTTGTGAGTAGAATTTAAGTACCATCTTTCGGCATGTGGATACCACATGAGAGCCAAGAGCACTAGTGAGCGTACGCTCTAGATGGCATTTTTACCTTGAATGATGAACACTTTACCTTGTCGTTGATCTGACCTGTTCGAGGTGCAATGACTGCAGAATCTTCAGCGATCACGACCGAACGCTCGGCCAGGCCGTCCTCGGCGGTGGGCCAGATTCTTCTGGTCACCAGCGATCCTGTCCAGGCGACTACGGTCACGCAGATTCTTCAGGTACAAAACCTGCCCGTGCTTTGCTGCGTATCGCCCACTCAGGCTATCGAGTCCCTGGCCTCCGATCAATCGACAAATCCGCGAATCGATCTGGTTCTGCTGGACACAGGCGCAAATGCAAATCAGATTTTCCAATGGCTGCGAGATGTGAAGGAAAACCTGTTGGCCCCTTTGGTGCTGTTGTGGAACTCCGATCGTGTCCAGATTCCCATCGTGTTGCTGACCAGTTCCCAGCATGTGCCGCAAGCAGTACAGGCGTTGCAAATGGGAACGTACGACTACATCCTGAAGCCTTTCTCCGCCGAACATCTGCTGGCCACGGTGCGCAGGACCCTTCAATACCGGCGACTACAGACGCAAAACGACTTATTCCGGCATCATCTGGAGCAACTGATCACGGCGCGGACCGAGATGCTGCAACACAGCATGCGGCAGCTGGAAAATTCCTACGACGTCACCTTGGAAGCTTTGGGCAATGCTCTCGACTTGAAAGACGCCGAAACCGAGGGCCACTCCAAGCGGGTGACCGCGTACACGCTGGCCCTGGGCCGCGCCGTCGGGTTGCCCGAGCCGCAGTTGCGGACTGTGGGACGCGGGGCTTTCCTGCATGACATCGGCAAGATGGCGATTCCAGATGCGATTTTGCGCAAACCGGCCAAGCTGAACGCGGAGGAGCGGGCGGTCATGCGTACCCATAGCGAACTGGGGTATCAGATGATCCGCAAGATTCCCTATTTGCTGGAAGCGGCCGAGATCGTCTATTCGCACCAGGAACACTTTGACGGCTCCGGCTACCCGCGCGGACTGCGCGGAGAGGAAATTCACATTGGCGCCCGTATCTTCGCCATCGCTGACACCTTCGATGCCATCACGTCGAACCGGCCCTATCGCAAGGCCAATACGATGGAGGCTGCGCGCAGAGAGATCCTCCGCTGTGCCGGAACCCAGTTCGATCCCTCGATCGTGGATGTCTTCGTGGCCACGCCGGATTCCATCTGGCTGGACCTGCGCGAAGGCATCATGCGCGATGGATTCGCCTTCTCTCCCTTCGGGTATACCTTCGGCAACATCTAGTCAGTATGGAGTGACCGGTCCTCTCCGCTTGTGGCTCCGATCTGTGTTGCCTTCAGATCTCACAGACTAACCCACGAATCGCGCAGCGGACCGGTCACTCCATACTGACTAATTCACCGGCTCGAAAACCCGCTTCCTCGCGCAACTATTTTCTTCTCACGTCGTTCTAACTAGCCGAGGTGAAACGAATGCGCGTCATGAAATATTTTGCAGTCTTCGCTGTTATCGTTGGGCTTTTTTTCTTCGCCGCTGCACCTGCAAAAGCCCAAGTGTCGCTGAACTTCGGCGTTAACATTGGGCCGGCTCCCGTCTGTCCCTACGGCTACTACGATTTCGCTCCGTACAATTGCGCTCCCTATGGCTATTACGGGCCGGAGTGGTTCCCGAATGGCATCTTCATCGGGGCCGGACCATGGTTCCACGGCCCCAGGCGCTGGTACGGGCATGTAGATAACCGCTTTGACCCTCGCCATGGCTACCGCGGTCCGTTTCCGCATCGCGGCGACCGCGATCACTTCCACCCCTACCGTCATGGCCATGAGTTTCATGGGAATGAAAGGCGCGGCGGCTACGACCACGGCGGCCACGATCACGGACATTAATCGAATCGCACATCGCGATGTTCAAAAAACAAATGGGCCCTCCCCCAAGGAAGGCCCATTTCTTTTCGGCACCCTCTTCGTCACAACGTTCCCCAGTCTCGCCGTGAACCTGAGATGCCCTTGCAGCTAAGCCGGGATGAAATAGCGCTTGCGCAACCAGAACGCAACGTTCACCAGGCTAATCAGCGCCGGCACTTCAATCAACGGACCCACCACCCCCACAAACGCCTCGCCGGAGTTTAGCCCGAACACCGCCACCGCCACCGCAATCGCCAATTCAAAATTGTTCCCCGCAGCCGTGAACGACAGCGTCGCGGACTGCGCATAATCCGCACCCAAGCGCCTGCCCATCCAGAAGCTGACCAGAAACATCACCAGGAAATAGATCACCAGCGGAATCGCGATGCGAATTACGTCCAGCGGCAGCCGCACGATCAGATCGCCCTTCAGGGAAAACATCACCAGGATCGTGAACAGCAGCGCCACCAGCGTCATCGGGCTGATGCGGGGGAGGAAGCGCGTCCGATACCATGCTTCTCCTCGCACTCGCAGCAGAATCATGCGTGTCAGCAACCCGGCGCCAAACGGCACGCCAAGATAGATCCCCACACTCTTGGCAATCTCCTCGATGCCGACATGCACGACGCTGCCCTCCAGCCCCAACCATTTTGGCAGCACCGTGAGAAAGACCCACGCATACACGCTGTAGAACAGCACCTGAAAGATGCTGTTCAACGCCACCAGGCCGGCCGCGTAGTCCGTGTCGCCCTCCGCCAGTTCGTTCCACACCAGCACCATCGCAATGCAGCGCGCAACGCCGATCAGGATCAACCCTCGCATATACGCCGGTTCGCCGCGAAGAAATACAACAGCCAGCAGGAACATCAGCACCGGCCCGATGATCCAGTTCTGCACCAGCGACAATCCCAGCACTCGCTTGTTGCGGAAGACCTCGCGCAGTTTTTCGTAACGCACCTTCGCCAATGGCGGATACATCATCACGATCAAGCCGATCGCGATCGGGATGTTGGTGGTCCCGGTTTGAAAGCGATTCACGAAAGCGGCGCAGCCGGGAACAACGTGCCCGACGGCTACACCAATCGCCATGGCCAGAAAAATCCATAGCGTCAGCCAGCGGTCGAGAAACGACAGATGCTTCCGCTGGTGCGGAGCGCATACCTGTCCCTGGCTGACCAGCGTGTCCGGCACCGCTATCTCGCCTCACACGCGCTGGCGACATCCACCGGCATCGGCGTGGGTACGCCTTCCAGCGCCGCAAATTTCTTCGGACTGCAACATGCCTTCGACAGCCGGGCTTGGTCCGCCTGCATCTTCCGGTCTTCTTTGAGCCACGCCAGCGTTTGCCGCAGCACCTGCGCGGCGCCGATGTTCGGCGGCATCACGATCCGGTAATGCATCCACTTGCCCTCGCGCCTCGCCGCCACAATCCCCGCGCGCCGCAGGTAAGCCAGGTGCCTCGAGACCTTCGGCTGCGACTGCCCCAAAATTTCCACCAGGTAACAGACGCAAATTTCCTGGTCTCCCATCAGGTTCAGCAGACGTAGACGCGTGTTGTCGCCCAGCGCCTGAAAGAAACGCTCCGCGTTGAATCCGGACTTCGCCATTGTCTTTTACTTATACGCCTTGACGAATATGTTTGCAAAGGATATATTTGCTTTGAAAGATATGTTCTAAGGAGAAGGACATGCCGGAGCAAATCCTGGATTCAGTTAAGTCAAAATACGCAGCCGTGGCGGAAAGCTCTCTGTCCGGCGATCACGCCGGCGTCAAGGCCGTCGCCGAGGCCTTCGGCTACACCGCTGAGGAGCTGACCTCCATTCCCGCCGGCGCCAACATGGGGCTCTCCTGCGGCAATCCCACCGCTACCGCGCACCTCAAACCCGGCGAGGCTGTCGTCGATCTCGGTTCCGGCGGCGGTCTCGATGTCTTCCTCGCGTCGAAGATGGTCGGCTCCGAAGGCCGCGCGATCGGCATCGACATGACGCCTGCGATGATCGACCGCGCCCGCGCCAACGCTGCCGCCGGCGGCTACAACAATGTCGAGTTCTATCTCTCCACCATCGACCAAATTCCCCTTGCCGATGCCTCCGTCGACTGCGTCATCAGTAATTGCGTTTTGAATCTCGCCCCCGACAAGCCCGCCGTCTTCCGCGAAATCGCGCGCGTCCTCAAACCCGGCGGACGTCTCGCCGCCAGCGACATCGCTCTGAAGCACGCGCTTCCCGAAGCCCTCGCCAACAGCATCGCCGCCTATGTCGGCTGCATCGCCGGGGCCATTCGCATCGACGACTATCGCAGCGGCCTGCTCGCCGCCGGTTTCGAGCACGTGGAAATTGTCGACAGCGGCCGCGACCTTAACGCCTACGCGAAAGTAGAAAATCAGGCCGCCTGCTGCTCGCCCGCCGCTGTCAATCCGCTTCCACACGCGGCCACTCCACTTTCAGACGCCGCCAATCCTCTCTCCATCGTCGAAGCCCCGTGTTGCACTCCCGCCGCCACCGCGCCCGCCGCCTTGCATGACGAGCTTCGCTCGCTCCTGTCGCAATACGACATCAATGCCGCCGCAGCCAGCGTCAGGGTGTACGCGGTCAAGCCGCAAACCGCGCCCGCAAAGTCCTGCTGCGGCCCCACCTGCTGTTCATAAAAAAAGGATGTCGCATGCCACACTACAATGTCTTATTTCTCTGCACCGGCAATTCCGCCCGCTCCATCATGGCGGAAGCGATCCTCCGCCGCAAAGGAGCGCCCACCTTCACCGCCTACAGCGCGGGTAGTCATCCATCGGGAACGGTACGTTTGGAGGCGCAGCGGCAAATCGAATCTGCCGGCCTCAGCACGGAAGGACTGCGCAGCAAGTCCTGGGATGAGTTTGCCAAGCCGGACGCGCCTCATCTCGACTTCGTCTTTACCGTCTGCGATAACGCGGCAAGAGAAGTGTGTCCCATCTGGCCCGGCCAGCCCATCACCGCGCACTGGGGAGTGTCCGATCCGGTTGCGGCACGCGGCACCCCGGAAGAAATCGAACGCGCCTATGCGCGGGCCTTCGCCACATTGGATCGTCGCATCTCTCTGCTGCTCGCCCTGCCGCTGGCCAGCCTCGACTCCCTCGCCATCAAAAAAGAGCTCGACACCATCGGCCGCCAATAGCCATGGTGTGGCGGCATCTTCCGGCGGCGAGACTCTGTACTGCCAACTGAGGTTAGGCGGACTTCGGCGTACACGCCAGCGCCAACGACTTCCACGCCGCCGTTACAAGAAAGACAGCAACGAAGGCTCCCAGCAGCGCCGGGATGGCGTAGACTTCCTGAATCCTGAACCACCAGTGGCCTAGCACCGGCGAGCCGAGCCAGGCTCCAAACCAGCCGACAATCCACTGCGCCAGGAACCCGTCAAAGCCTGGAAGACATCGATAGCGGACCGCGGTAATGGAGCAGTAAGGCCGCAATCAGCGCTGCGATCAAAACCACGAGAAAACTCCCAAATTGCATCCCGATCATGTTCCCTCCTTTAGTTCAGGCGATAGTCCTACTCGGCCGGGAGGGGAAAATCAACTCAATCGAGAATGTTTGCTGGGCGCCCTACATCTCGATTTTGAGATGTAGGATTATTAGGATCTTCGCCTTCTGGCGCTCCGACGTTCCACGCAAGTCTCCAATCTGCGACATGGCCACGCTGGCTTCACGAGTTTTGATAAGCGCGGACCAACAGCGCTGAAGCTGAAATTGAACGCGCGAAACATTCTGGACACTACCAGCGCCGAAGTTGTGGAAAGTGGGAAGCGCCTTTAGCGTTTTCCAAGTGGGCGGGACCCACGTCTTTCCATAGCTTGTCTCCCGAGCGAGCAACCGGATTCATCGACCGGAATACGTTCGCCTTACCGCGCGAAAGTACCCGGACAGGCCGTGTATAGCCACGTTTAGTCCCGCAGTCTGATGGAGTAAAGTACGAGCAGTTGCCATCCTGGGAGGTTTTACGGGACAGGTATTTGCACGGAAGCGCCCGAACGACAGCGGCAGTGCGTCGAGCGAATGCAGCGCAAGCCTCAGACCAAAACCAGGCGGGCAATCTACGCAGCGCGCAAGACAATCGTCGAACCGGTCTTCGGGCAGATCAACCGGGCGCTCAACACGATGTTTGGCACAACTGGGTTTTAAGGCTACGCGTTTGAAAAGCTTGTGTTCGACTCTGATGTATTCGGTGGGGATGTACCAGAGTTCGATCTTGAACTCGCCCGGTATCATAAAATGCTCGATGCCTGCGCCGTACCATGCGGGCGCAACAGATGATTTTCAGCGGAACTATGTGGAAGATTTTGCAAGATCAGAAATTGGAAATAGCCCGCTCCGAAGAAGCTGCGGATTCCGGCAACCAGTAGGGTCCAGCGCAGAAGTTTCATAATGAAAACATCTAATGTGCCAAAACAACGAACCGGACGGAACCGACTTCACGCTGGAGCTTTCTTAAATGCTTTCACCGGTCACTGAGCTATTGCTCATGGTCGTTCTGTCGCGGTTTAGATTGGGGCCACGAACAGGTTTCTCGGGTGTGTCGAGACCTACAGCACGCTTACATCAGGAGAAAATCATGCGCGCAATCTGTGTCATTCTAGTTAGTATGTTCATTTGCGCTACGGCGGCCAATGGACAGGATACGGACATACATGTCAGCGACGCAGTCGGCACGCCGATCCAGTCCCATGAAGACGTGATCTACCAATTGCGCGAATATCTAATGAATCGTGCGCCTAGGCTTCCCAAGCCAATCAGCGCAGAGGCGTGGACGACACAGTCTGAGCAGATACGGGAGCATCTACTTGGAGATGTCATTTATCATGGATGGCCAAAAGCATGGGTAGATTCTCCCCCAAAATTTGAAGAGGTCGGGATCATTGAAACTGGCGAAGGATACCGGATACTCAAGCTGCGGTATGAAGTGGTTCCCGGACTTTGGTCAGCGGCGTTACTCTATGAGCCGGTAGAGCTGCAAGGAAAAGTCCCAGCGATTCTCAACGTGAACGGACACATTGGACCCCAAGGCAAGGCTGCGGATTGGAAGCAGAAACGCTGCATCAACTATGCGCTCCGCGGCATGATCGCCCTCAACATCGAATACATCAATATGGGGGAGCTTTATCGGAAGGGAAATGACCATGGGTATCTCGGACACCTGGACCTGGTGGGCACAAACGGTGTGGGCCTTTTCTATCTAGTCATGCGAAAGGCGCTGGATTACCTGTACCTGAATCCTCATGTCGATCAGAAGCGCATTGGAATGACTGGGCTATCGGGCGGAGGATGGCAGAGTATTGTGCTGGGTTCGCTCGATAAACGCGTTCGCGTGGCCATTCCTGTTGCGGGCTTTGGCTCTTTTGCAAACCAACTGGCCCGTACGGCGGACATGGGCGACAATGAACAGGATGCCACCGACTTTTTTGATGGCCAGGACTATGCGACTTTGACTGCGATGCGGGCGCCGCGACCGACATTGCTGATCAATAACGCAGAGGACAGCTGTTGTTTCCGTGCTCCGCTGGTCAAGCCATATATCTATGATCAGGTGAAACCGTTTTTTGCGCTGTACGGTGCGGAAGCGGCGTTTCAATTTCACGAAAACTTCGATCCTGGATATCACAATTATGAGCGCGACAATCGGGAGCAGTCCTACCGGTTCTTCGATCAATATTTTCATCTTTCGGGGAGCGACCGCGAGATCCCTGTGGATTCGCAAATCAGGACTTATCGACAGCTTGCGGTTGGACTGCCGGCCAACAATGTAACCATCCTTGGCCTAGCCAGGGAACTGGCGGGCAACATTCAACGGGGCCCGATGCCTGAAGCCAATGGCAGAACCGCATGGGCCTCGGTACAACGTGCGAAGCTTAAACAGGTTGTGCGTTACAAGCCTGTTTCAATGAAACATGTTTGGGCCGTCGATAACACATCCCGCGCGGGACTGGAATCAATTTCCTACCGATTTGAGTTCGATAACGGCCTCAGCGCCACAGGAGTCTGGCTGAAAGCAACAGACAGTCCAAACGGCTCCCCTGTTGATATCGTTTTGGACGATAAGGGAAGGAAAGGCGCCGCAAGCGAGGTCTGGGACCGCACGCCTGAAGTAGCCTATCTGCTGGATCGTGGCGATCAAGTAATTCTGGTGGACCTATTGTTCTTCGGCGATGACTCGCCGGCCGACATATCTTCCTCTCCACTACCATCTAATTTCGCAAGTGCGGTGGCGGCAGTCGGCGATCGCCCGTTAGGACTGGAAGCGGCACAACTCATTTCTGTGGCCCATTGGGTCCAACTCACCTTGAATGCTCACCCTGTGCATGTGGAAGTCACAGGCATCCGCACCCAAATGGCGGCCCTCATCTCAGCAGCCATCGAGCCCGGTTTATTCTCACAGATAAATATCCACGAGGGGATGAAGAGTCTTAGTTATCTTCTTCAGAAGCCGATCGAGTTTGAGGATGCGCCGGATCTTTTTTGTCTGGATTTGTATAAAGACTTCGATATCGATCGCCTGATCGCGATCGCCGGGCCAACTAAGGTGAGGCCATTCTAAGTGTTTTGTACTACAGTTGATTGACTTGAAAAAAGACAAACTCGATGGGAAGAGAAATCGGTGCGGTCGTTGTCGATGGGTCCACAGTTCTCACTCATGATGCTTTGAAAATACCGACAAACAGTGGTCTCGCAGCAGGTATCTTTGCGCCGGCGGACACGGGCCAATTGGAATGTTTTGCGAAACCGCCAGTCTCATGAGTTATAAGTAGGTTGCATATATATCAAAGCCGGGCCATGCTGAGGCATGAAGCCTCAGCGTGGTCGTCCGAAGAAGCGGGAACTGGTGGTCAGTAAAGCACAGAGGGCGGAGTTAGTGCGCCGGTGGTCGATTATTTTGCCGCATCGCTGCCGAATTTTTTTTCTTTGAGGATGATTTGAAAAAACGGAGTCTAACCGATTGCCTGCTCCTTGAAGCTTTTGCCGAGCCTGGCCTGGGGCAAACGGCGCGCGCGCGGCAGCTTTTCCGCGAGATCGCGAAGATGGAGCCGAGCGATATCGACGCCCGGAGAGAGATGCCGCAATGGAAGGACACAAACATCATGCAGGACACGGCCCGTGCCTAGGGGCTGCATCCCCGGCGTCAGCGATCCAGACAAGCCCGTAAACTCCGCTGAAACGACTGTGAGCCAAAGTTACGCGTGGCTGGTTTGCGGAGTGGCGGCCATCGCAGGCCTGCTTTTCGGTTTCGATATCGCGATCATCAACGGCGCAATTGTCTTCCTGCGGATACAGTTTCACTTGACGGACTTTGAAACTGAATTGGCGGTCAGCAGCCTGCTGATTGGTTGCATCGCGGGAGCAGCGGTCGCCGGATGGCTGAGCGATCGCTATGGACGAAAGCGAGCGCTTTCCTTCTCGGCGTTGCTGTTTGCCGTTTCTTCCCTGGGAGCGGCGTTGCCGCGAGACTTCGTGCAGTTTGGAGTGGCGCGTTTTATCGGGGGCATCGCCATTGGCGTGGCTTCCATGCTCGCGCCGCTCTACATAGCCGAAGTCTCCCCGGCGCGCATTCGCGGACGACTGGTCTCGTTGAACCAAATGGCCATCGTTACCGGCATCCTGCTGGCGTACCTCGTCAACTGGGCGCTCTCGTTTTCCGGCGCGGCCAGCTGGCGGTGGATGTTTGCGGCGGCTATTGTGCCTTCTCTGGGACTATTCGCCGGACTTTTTTTTGTGCCGGAAAGTCCGCGCTGGCTGATGGAGCAGGAGCGGGAAGAGGATGCCCGCGTGATCCTCGGCCGCGTGGAAGGCGCCGAGAGGGCGGAGGATCAAATTGTTCGAATTCGCGAGTCTCTGCAACTGGAGGCGAGCACGTTCAGAGACCTGTTGGCGCCTGCGCTGCGCCGGCCGCTGTTCCTTGTCGTGGCGCTCGCCATGCTGCAGCAGATCACCGGCATCAACACGGTCCTGTTTTACGGATCCATCATCTGGGAGCGCGAACTGGGTGGCCACAGCGCCTCGGCTGCCATCGGGGCCAACGCGACCGTGGGTCTGGTCAATTTCGGGGTGACTCTAGTTGCTCTCTGGCTAATCGAACGATCAGGCCGTCGGCCGCTGCTCATGTTTTCCAGCGGCTGCATGGCGGTCTGCCAACTGTTACTGGGGCTTGCCTTTCTGCTGGAACCACCGCCGGCGCCGCTTGTCCTGGGAGCCATGCTGCTCTGCGTGGCCGCCTTCGCGATTGGACTCGGGCCCGCCACATGGGTGCTGATGGCGGAACTATTTCCTACACGGGTTCGCGGCCGCGCCATGTCGATCGCCAACATGGCCCTATGGATCGCCAGCTTTGTGCTGACTTTCACATTCCTTTCCCTGACGCGCGCGATTACCATCACCGGTGCCTTTTGCTTGTACAGCTTTCTCTGCGTGCTGACATTTCTGTTGGTGTGGCGCGTGGTTCCGGAGACCAAAGGCAAGAGCCTGGAAGAGATCGAGGCCCTATGGCGACCTTAAAATTCTAGATGACTGTCCGAAAATCGCATCTCTTCGAGTAGAGGAGGTCCCGACGGGCTGTAGGTGACCCGGAAACAACGCTTGCCGCAGGCGCGAATGCTATGCCGCTGAGCTACCTCCCTGTGATTGGTCCACCGGTAGTGAGAGTTCTCCGATACTAGAGCGGATTTTCTATTCCTATAGTCATCCAAGTTCGACGATGAGCGGCTTTTCTTGGGAAAAAGCCGCGCGGAGATTGAACGCTTCCACGACACCTATAGGAAATCCGCTCTATCCATTCCCGGCGCGAGTCGTCACGGGCCCATGAG
>JBKQVW010000004.1:0-17555 GCA_052142955.1 Acidobacteriaceae bacterium
CCTTCCGTGGACGTTATATCGACGGGACAGTTGGCTACGCACACCGCAAGCCGGCCCATTCATCGTCTTCATGGTTGGCGCGGTGCCCTTCGATTCGATTGCGGATAGACGCAGGCCCAGCTCCCAAACCAAAGCCTTGGGAGAATCGTATGAGCGTCAAATCAGCCCACGTTCGTGAATTTCCCAGACAAGGTTCTTGGTGGGCAGTGAGGGACTCGAACCCCCGACTTCCTGCTTGTAAGGCAGGCGCTCTAACCAACTGAGCTAACCGCCCACACGGCTTGCACTGCGGGCTTTCTAGAGTCTATGGAAGGGATTTCCGTGGGTCAAGCAAACCCGGGGTAGGAGGTTAGCAGCCGGCAAAATTGGACCCCTCGGGATTTTCTCCGGTCGAAGCATCGCTGATTGAAGCGGTTAGCCGCCCGCTTCTTCGCTGTGCCTGCAAAACCCTCGCCCGCTCCTGCGCCCCGGCCTGCCCTCGGCCACCATGCGAATTCACGACCGACAGAGCTATTTCCTACAACTCCCAGCCCGCCCAGCGATCGCCGCGTAAAAATAAATTTCTTCCTTCCCCGGCGGAGTGTGTAAGAATTCGGACTCCACAGGCGGCGCCGGAGAAATCACATGCAAAGAAGAACGTTGTATACAGCTACCGCATTCTTACTGACAGCGACCATCGCTTTTGCAGGCGGCCCGCCGGTCTTGAAAGCGGGCCTTTGGTTGCTCAACCGGCAGACGATCGACAATCCCGGAAACAAGAAGGAGGTCTGGGCGCCCATCAAGATATGCCGCGATTACGCCTACGACCAATATGTCATTGAGCTTGCAAAAAAAGTACCAGGCTGTACCACGGTCAGCGAGACTACGCGCGGCAACACGTACCGGACAGATATGAAATGCGTGATTGGAACCACCACTCTCGAGACGAAAAGTACGACTATAGTGCAGGGCGATACGGCTTCCCATGGGGAGAGCCATACTCTCTATACTCCGGCCATGGATGGCAAGACCGAAACGATCATGATCTCCGACGCGAAGTACCTTGGCAGCTGCCCGGCGGGAATGCAGCCCGGTGACAGAATAAACGCCAATGGAACGATCGCCCATGGCGAGAAGCATTGAGAGGGTAGCACGTTGCCCCTGGAACCGCTGGCCAGCACCGTCATCTTCACAGTGAGTGTGAGCATACGCCGGAAGTATGTGGAGGCGCGGAGATTTCAGCCAGCTGAATCCGCAGCGCAGCGACCTTCCTGTCCCGGTCGGACGGGAAACAATTGATAGACTCATCCCTGTGCGCCGACTCATCGTGAATGCAGACGACTTTGGATTGACCGACGGTATCAACCGCGCGGTACTGGATCTGCATCAATTGGGCGTGCTCCACTCCACCACGCTGATGGCCGCCGCACTACATTTTCCCGAAGCAGTAGAAATGTCCAGGCTGCAGACTTCTCTCGGAGTGGGCTGTCACATCGTGCTGGTCGATGGGACACCGGTTGCGAATCCGACGGCCATTCCGACCCTGCTCAGACCTGGGAGCGGAGAGGCCCGCTTCCGTTCGACATTGGGAGAATTCGTTCGCGACCTGTATCTGGGCCGGATCGATCGGGCCCACATCGAACAGGAAGCGATTGCGCAAATCCTGCGACTGCGCCAGGCCGGTGTCGCCGTCACCCACATCGATACTCACAAGCACACGCACATGTTTCCCGCTGTTCTGGATGGAGTGATGCGCGCCGCGAAAGCATGCGACATCCAGGCGATTCGCAATCCCTTTGAACCGTTGTGGAGCATCGCTGCCACCCCGAATGCCGGTTTGGTTCGCACCTGGCAGGTCCGGCTACTAGGCAACTTGCGCCGCCATTTCCTGCGGCGGGTGCGGGAGCGAGAATTTGCTACCACGGATGGCTGCCTGGGAGTTGCCGCTACCGGAATACTGGACGAGACTACGCTCCATTCCCTGCTGGATCGCCTGCCGGAAGGCACCTGGGAACTGGTTTGTCATCCCGGGTACCTGGACCAGGAACTTCTCGCAACGCGGACACGCCTGCAGCACTCCCGCCAGATAGAGATGGCAGCACTCCGAACGCTGCCGGCCCGCCGCGGCGGGCTTGCGGGCCTCAGTTCCCCAGTCGAGTCGATTCATTTTGGCCAGTTGACGACAGGCGCTGCGCGCACCTGACCCATGAGAATTAGGACCGGACAGCCTTCGACCGGCATCTACTGATGCAGAAAGCGAACGCACATGAAAATCGGCATCACCTGTTATCCGACCTATGGCGGCAGTGGCGTCGTCGCCACCGAGCTGGGAATCGAGCTGGCCAATCGCGGCCACGACATTCATTTCATCTCCTACGCGCAGCCATTTCGACTGAGCGGTCGCGAAGAGCGGATTCATTTTCACGAGGTTCCCGTCTCGAATTACCCACTGTTTGAATTTCCGCCGTACTCGCTCGCGCTGGCGACGCGCATGTCGGAAGTGGCGGAGTATTACGATCTCGACCTGCTGCATGTTCACTATGCAATTCCCCACTCTGTCAGCGCGATGCTGGCCCGGCAAATGCTCGCCCGCAGCGGTCGCAGACTTCCTTTTGTCACCACGCTGCACGGCACGGACATCACGCTGGTGGGCGCGGATCGCGCATATTTACCGATCACCCGGTATGCCATCGACGAAAGCGACGGTGTCACTGCCATCTCCGACTATCTGCGCCGCAAGACCGTGGAAACCTTCTCGACCACGCGACCGATTCGCGTAATCACGAACTTTGTCAATTGCGACGTCTACCTGCGCGATCCCATCGCGAGCAAAAACATTCGCGCACAATACGCGGAACCAGACGAAGCTGTGCTGGTTCATCTGTCGAACTTCCGTCCGGTCAAACGAATTCAGGACGTGATCAGCATCTTTGCCGGCGTCGCGAAAGAAATGCCCGCCAGGCTGCTGATGGTCGGGGATGGCCCCGAGCGTTCTTCGGCGGAATGGCTGGCGAAATCCCTCAAGATCAGCGATCGCGTAGCCTTCCTTGGCAAACACGATCAGGTGAATCAGCTATTGCCGGCGGCCGATCTGATGTTGATGCCCAGCAAACTGGAATCGTTTGGGCTGGCGGCGCTGGAAGCCATGGCCTGCGAAGTTCCCACCATCGCCACCGATGTGGGGGGTGTTCCGGAGTTGATTCAGAACGGCGTCACCGGCCTGCTGTTTCCTGTAGGCGATGTGGATTCCATGGCCCAGGCCGCAGTCGGCCTGCTGAAAGACCGCGACCGCCTGAAAGAAATGGCGCGCGCCGGTCGCCAGGAAGCGCAGCGGACGTATTGCGCCTCCTGCGTCATTCCAAAATACGAGGAATTCTACGAATCGATACTGCGCAGTTCCGGCAGCTGAGTCGTCGCCTTTGCGGCGTTCACTGGGATCGTCAAAATGACGCGCGTGCCGCGGCCCGGACGGCTGAGAATCTCGAACCCGGCACCGGGCCCGCACAGCACCTGCATCCGTTCCCTCACATTGCGCATCCCAACGCCGGTACCCGACTTCAATAGCCCACTGCGGTGGACGGGCGGTTCGTTTTCCGCCGGCATTCCCACTCCGTCATCCTCCACGGTAATCACAAGCTTGTCCTGCTGCAAGCGGCTGCGCAGCGTGATAGTGCCGCCCCCGATGCGCGGCTCCAACCCATGCTTGATGCCGTTTTCAATCAGCGGCTGCAGCAACATGCTGGGCACCATGACCTCCAATGTCTCGGGGGGAATGTCCTTCACCACGCGCAGCTTCTCGATGCCGAATCGCACCACCTCAATATCGAGGTAGTCGTCGGCAAACTGCAATTCTTCCCGCAACGGCATCAGATCGTCCCGGTCCTGCAAAAGCACGCGCAGAATGCTGGCCAGCTTCACGATCAACTCCCGCGCCAGCTCCGGCCGAAAACGCACCAGAGACGCAATGGAGTTGAGCGTGTTGAAAAGAAAATGCGGATTGATCTGGCGCTGCAACGCATCCAGGCGCGCATCCATCAGCAGTCTTTCCTGCTCCTCCAATTTGCGCTCGATGCGGATGGCATTCCAGATTTTCAACGGGATTCCCACCACCATGGGGGCGCACAGGCAGATCGCCAGAAACAACCACCAGCTACTGGAATGCAGCGCGAACAAGCGGCGCGGATAGAGATGCGAGATCCAGTTGCGCATGACCTGCATGCCCAGAATCAGCATCAGCAGCAGGACCTGCCGATCGACACGCGGGCGCGTCAGGTTTCTCCGGATCCAACGATAGATGCTGAGGTCCACAAACGGAGAAAAAGACCAGATATCTTCTTCCGAGACAAATGCGCGATAGGTGCCAAAGATCAACGCAACTACCATATTGAACGGCAAGGTGAGATATTCGCGATGCAGTACCGCTGGGACCGAAAGAAACGCCCCGGCAAGGATGGCCGGCGTCGTGCCGAGCAACAGCGCCACCAGAATGACTGCTTCAAAAGAAATGTCCGCGGCCAAAAAATTCGGTACGACGACACGGGCCCATACTCCCAGAGTCAGCGGAACACAGATACACGCCAGCAATCCCAGCATCTGTCCGGCGCTGCGTCGCGGGCTGAGCAGCAGGTTCTTGAATACCATCGACCGCGACAGCGCGCTGGAAACCGCGGCCGCTACACCCAGCTTGATCAACAGCGTGATTAGGATCAGTTTGGAATCAATCACGACTTCACTTTACTCCGTCGACCGCGTGGAATTGTAGGGAAGAATGCGGGTCTTATAATCGAACTATGGCGTTTGAAAGTGTACGCAAAGCTGCCGAAGCCGATTTCCCGACTCACTGGGGCCATTTCCGTATCTTTGGCTTTGTTGGGACGCCTTCCGATCAGATTCCTGAGCCAGGTTGCGAGACGAATCCCTCACAGAATGAGCAGCCGGAGGAGATGGTCGCGCTGGTCATGGGCGATGTTTCGAGCCAGCCGCCCATTGTCCGCATCCATTCGCAATGTTTGACGGGCGACGTGTTCGGTTCACTGCGCTGCGATTGCCGCCTGCAGCTCGAATTGGCGCTGCGTACCATTGCCGAGGAGGGTGCGGGCATCTTGCTCTACGAGCAGCAGGAGGGCCGTGGCATCGGCCTGATGCCGAAACTGCAAGCCTATGCGCTGCAGGACAAAGGCCTCGACACCGTCGAAGCCAACGAGCAGTTGGGATTCAAGGCGGACTACCGCGTCTTTGAGCTTCCCGCCGAGGTTCTGAAGCTGATGGGCATCTCCCAAGTCCGCCTGATGACCAACAATCCGGACAAGGTGGCGGCGTTGGAGGCGGCGGGCATTCGTGTCGTCGAGCGCCTGTCTTCCGTCGTCGAGCCGCAGGAAAGCTTCGAAAAATATCTCCAGGTCAAGCGCGACAAGCTGGGTCACCTGACCGACGAGGGCTAGAGCATCTTCGTTTTCGTGTGGGTACACAACTCTGTGTAAGGGTGCATCTTCTCCACTCAATCCAAAATACTGTTCAGTTCCGGGACATACTGGAAACTATCTCGTGGAACTTGACAAACAGCAGGCTTGGGTGGGCCACCTGTCAGATCGAAGGCCGCTGAAATCGGAAGGGCTCTAGCCAATAAAGCGGGGGCTGTAATCGACAGAGAGCGTCAAGCGTCTATTGGTATTACTCACGCAATATGGAGGTATGCGAACACGCCCTGTATGAAGAACCCATTCAACCCTACGGATGCCGAGGCCCGACAAGATGCTGCGCATCAGGCGGCCAACGGGAAGCGATATGAAATCAGCAAGGGGTTATTTGTAGATGGCAAGTGGACATGGCCCGGAGTTGATGAGGGCTGTAAATGCGTTTCAAGATCGATCATACCGGGATTGGAAAAGTGAGAACCTAAGACGGGTGCATCAGCAAATTGCGCATCAGCGGAGGATTTAGGATGAGCATGAATCAGACGATTAAACCACCTTCCACCGGGCCGTCCGAAGTAGATTCCCTAACTCTTCGAGAGTCTCTTGCGGAATCGCTGGTGTCTTCTTTGTTTCCAAACAGCGAGGCGCGGCTAGAAGCAGAGGCACGGTTTACGCAGTTTGCAGAGAAATTCGTTCTGGCGATGGACGAAGCGCGTCGTGTGTTCACGCCTCTTCTCGAGAAGGCGCTTCCAATCATTCAGAAACTAGTCGAAACAGACTGGGCAGCCGTCTTTGATGAGCATGAGAAGTCATTCCTTTATATCGCAGATTGCGGCTGGACACCGCCAGACTTTATTGGCTTAGGAGAGCTTCTCGCTCTTCACCTCAAGTCCCCGGAAGAGCTTGACCGATATTTTGTCGAAGGCTTCATGGCGAATGATGCCGAGAATCTGAAGGTACTCGGCGAGACGCTCAAAAGGAGTCCTGAACTTTCACAGTGGCACCCGTTGATAGACGAGATCATTGCGAGTATCAGGGCAGGTCATCATCGTGTCGCAATACCGGCAACCTTGACCATCATGGAGGGCTATCTGACCAGTGCATTAGTGAAGGCTTCTCTCACCACTGCTAAAAATCCCTCTCCATTCACGGCGCTCAAAGAGGCGAAGTGGCATGAGGCTAACACCCTCGACGCAATGTTTTGGAAGGCGGGATTCATGTTCCTGAGTCGCGTCTTCGCTTTCAGCGATTTCACTCAGCAGCCACCAACGTTCATCAATCGTCATTGGATACTGCACGGCAGAGCGCCTGTTGACTGGACGCTATCGGACGCTCTTCGGCTGGTGAACTCGCTTACGACGCTCGTTTTCTTGTTTGTCACCGTAGGTCAGCCAAAACTAGAAGCACCCAAGTGGCGCGGTGAGGGGAAGACTTCCGTAGCGCATCACGGCTGATGATTGGCAGGATGATCTGGCGCCGGTTTCGACGCGATCATTTTTGCCGCCCTGAACCTCACATCGACTTGATAAAGGTGCCCATCGGCCGTTTTTGTGTTTGCATGGCAATCAACCAGCCATATGCGGGTCATCCAGTTGATTTTTCCTAGGGCTTCCATTTGTGCCCGCGAGGTTACCTCAGAAGGCGTAAGAGGCTGCTCTGTGAAGTCGCATCCGTCGCCGCTGCCGGGAATAAGGGGTATTGGTTTCCAATCTTTCAAATAAACAGTGTGGGCGAATAGAATGGCACCAGTGTGAGCATCTCCAGCCTTAAGCTCGCCTTCAAAGACAAGAACGTGGCTCTTAGGATCGTTCATGAAAGCCACTAGGGTAATGCCATTGGTCAGTTGAACTACCCTGAGTTCATCACAGGAAACCTGTGTGATTTTCCAGAGAAAGCCATCCATGCCCAGCGTCAAGCCCTTCGCCTTAGCTTCCGCGTATGCCGCTTGCACTTGCCTTGGGTCCTGGGAGTTTCTAGGCAATATTTGAACGCCGTCGCTTTCCGCTATCGTACCGTAGGGGTGCGAATCCTGAGCGTATACCATCCCACCATCAGTGCTCCCGCATCCGCCCTGCCAATCCACGCTTTTTTGCACCACGGGCTGCGGCGAAGCTGTTCCTTTTTGCCCTGTAGCTTGCCCCGCGATATGCACGGGAGCCATGAAGCCCGCAAAAAGAATGATGCTTGAAATCGCCATTCGATAATTCATCGTCTTTCCCCTCCAGCACAGTTGCCCGATCAATTCTGTGGGCGGGTGGCCTAGGTCTCATTTTGGCTTGAAAAGTTTGGGTGCCCCACATCTCGTTTTGAGATGTGGGGACATGCCAATCCCGGCGAGACGGTCTGCTTTACATCTGCGGAGGAACGGGTCCCGCTGCGGTTTCCGGGCTGCTTTTCACCCGCACTACGGTGATTTTATGGAAGCCTTCCTTGAACGAAGGTGGACGCAGCCGTTCCGCCATGCTGCGCATCGCCGCCTCGTTCACCATGTAGTCGCGGCGCATGTTTCGCTCCATGCAGACCTCAAAGGGCACGTCGAAAAAGACCGCATGGACTTCATATCCGAAGCTGCGCGCCATCTTGATCCACTGCCGCCGTTCATGCGGCGAAAGGTTGGTCGCGTCCACGTAGTTCCATGGCATTTTCGCAATCAACCGGGCACGCAACAGCGACCGCAGGGTCGAAAACACCAGTCCCTGATAGCGCTGCTCGGTGATGTCGTCGAACAGAATGCTGCGCAGCATGTCGCTGGAAAGCGGCGTGACACCGCGGCGCTTGAACCAGGTCGTCTTGCCCGATCCGGGCAATCCAATCGCCAACACAACATACCCTTTCGGCGATTTGGAGGCCTGCAACTCCGCCGGCGGCTGCCCAAGCGACTCCGGCTGCGTCTCCATCACGAGATTTGGATTCGGCTCCGTGAGCGCAGAGATAGCGCTCTTCTGGGCTGCCGGCCTGGACTCCCGCCGGCCGCCGCTTTGGCCTTCGGCGCGATTTCCCTGCCGATTTCTCCACTGCCGGCCCGATCGTTTTTCGCCCGGATCGCCGGAGGACACGGGTGCAGTCGCGTCGGCCATGGAAACTTGTTCGACGCGGTCCGCTCGAGCGGAAACCTTCGGCGAATCCTCAGGCTCGAGCGATTGAGGATACGACGGTTGCAATGGTGTTGGCTGGTCCTGCGGAATCTCGTGACCAATCTTTCCGGTTGACTCGGAATCGTTGGCCACCGGCTTCTTGCGACGTCTCATTAGTTTTTCGCGCACCCAATCGCGCATGATGCGCTTGTAACACATCAGCGGCGTAGGCTGCAAACTGGCCGTCGATTTCCTCGATCTTCCCCGGAAACTGAAACATATGCTCTGCCGGCTGTCAGACAGCTATATCTGCCTCGCAGCATTCCTTTTCGGCACCTTGATGTGTCCAAACTTTCACGCCTGATGTGTTCCCCATCACCGGATCAGTCCCGCTCGGCATCGTACAATGGTCGTGTATCCACTTATATTCATCATTCACAATCAGGAGGGTAATTTCCGATGGCGGTAAAGGTTGGCATCAACGGTTTTGGTCGCATCGGCCGGAATGTTCTACGGGCATCTTTAGGCAACCCTGAGATTGACTTTGTCGCAGTCAACGATCTGACTGACCCGAAGACGCTGGCCCATTTGCTCAAGCACGATTCTGTCCTTGGCAATCTGCACAACGATGTCCAGCATGGTAACGATTTCATCAGCGTGGACGGCAAGAAGATCAAGGTATTTGCGGAACGGGACCCGGCCAAGCTGCCGTGGGACTCCGTCGGCGCCCAGATCGTCATCGAATCGACCGGACATTTTACCGACGCCACCAAGGCGAAGGCGCACCTGGGGCCAACGGTCAAGAAAGTCATCATCTCCGCCCCGGCATCGAATGAAGATCTTACCGTCGTGCTGGGCGTGAATGAGAACAAGTACGACCCCGCCAAGCACAACGTCATTTCCAATGCTTCCTGCACCACCAACTGCCTGGCCCCGGTGGCCAAAGTGTTGCTGGAAAACTTCGGAATCATCTCCGGCCTGATGAACACGATCCACAGCTTTACCAACGATCAGGTCACGCTCGACTTTCCCCACAAGGATCTTCGTCGCGCCCGCGCTGCCAGCCTCTCCATCATCCCCACATCGACCGGCGCAGCCAAGGCCCTGCATCTGGTGCTGCCGGAGCTGAAGGGTAAACTGGATGGCTTTTCGCTGCGCGTTCCCACTCCCGTAGTTTCCGTCGTCGATCTGACTGTCGAAACCGAAAAGCCGGTCACCGTGGAATCCGTCAACGCTGCGCTGAAGGCTGCTGCGGAAGGCCCGATGAAAGGAATTCTGGGCTACGAAACAGCTCCCCTGGTCTCAATCGACTACAGAGGCAATCCGCTATCCTCCATCATCGATGCTCCGCTGACCAAGGTGGTTGGCAACATGGTCAAGGTACTCAGCTGGTACGACAACGAGTGGGGCTACTCCTGCCGCGTCAGGGACCTCATCCTCTTCCTCACGAAGAAGGGTCTCTAAAGCGCGTTCCTGAGGTACGGATCGACTTTCTGGAGGATTGCGAAAATCCCTCCGCAATCCTCCAGAAAAATGGATTCATCCCTGGTTCTCTTCGGAGTTGCACGATGCGACAGAACATCTCCGGCTCCTCCCCCTATGAGCCCATCATCGGATTTTCACGCGCCGTGCGTATCGGAAACACAGTCCATGTGTCCGGCACAGGGCCCGTGGGCGCCGACGATGCCGATGCTGCCGCCCAGACCCGCCACGTGCTGACCATCATCCAGAAGATACTCGAACAGGCCGGAGCAAAACTGGAAAACGTGGTGCGGACCCGCATGTACCTGACCCACGTCGAGGATTGGGAGGCCATTGGCCGCGTCCACGGCGAGTTCTTCGGTACCATCCGCCCTGCTGCTACGATGATCGTGGTCGCCAAGCTGCTGAACCCGGCATGGCGCATTGAAATCGAAGCGGAAGCGGTTCTTCCCAACCCAAGCAACTGAGCGAGCGTACAGATGGCAAAATTATCGATTCGCGATCTTTCCCTGGAACATAAGCACGTCTTGATTCGCGTGGACTTCAACGTCCCTCTCTCGGAAGACGGGACCCAGATTACGGACGACACCCGCATCCGCGAGACGCTTCCCACGCTGGAATACGCCCTCCGCCACCGCGCCAAGGTCATTCTCGCGTCGCACCTGGGTCGACCGAAAGGAAAGCCCAATCCCCAGATGAGCCTGCGCCCGGTCGTCGATCGGCTGCGGCAACTGCTGGGTCACTGTCTGGGCCAGTCCGTCAATGTTGGCTTCTCGCCCGACTGCGTGGGCGAGACCGCACAAGAAATGGTGCGCATGCTGGAATCCGGGCAAGTGCTGCTGCTGGAGAATCTGCGCTTCCACCCAGAAGAAGAAAAGAACGATCCAGCGTTCGCCAAAAAACTGGCAAAACTCTGCGACCTGTACGTTAATGACGCCTTCGGCAGCGCTCATCGCGCCCATGCCTCCACCGAAGGCATCACGCACTTTGTTGCGCAGTCGGCGGCCGGCTTGCTGATGGAAAAAGAGTTGACTTACCTGGGCAAAGCGCTCAGCGCCCCGGACAAGCCGTTCATCGCGATCCTCGGCGGCGCCAAGGTCTCGGACAAGATTCAGGTCATCCAGAATCTGCTCGACAAGGTTGACGCCCTACTGATCGGCGGCGGCATGGCCTACACCTTTTTGAAAGCCAAAGGGCAGGATGTTGGCAAATCTTTGCTGGAAATCGACAAGCTGGATGTGGCGCGCCAGGCCATGGAAGCCGCGACCAGCCGCGGAGTGCGTTTTCTGCTGCCGGTCGACCACATCCTGGCCGATCGGTTCGCCGTCGACGCGCAAACGAAAACATTCTCCGGAGACAAGGCCTTCCCCGCCGACTGGATGGCGCTCGATATCGGCCCTGAAACCATCGACCTTTTTGTCGATGAAATCTCTCGCGCGCGGACGATCGTTTGGAACGGCCCCATGGGGGTGTTTGAAATGCCCGCCTTTGCGCATGGCACCATGCAGGTCGCTCAGGCGGTCGCGGACAACCCTTCGGCAACTTCCATCGTCGGCGGCGGAGATTCGGTCGCGGCAGTCCACAAGGCCGGAGTGGCCGATAAGATCACCCACATTTCGACCGGCGGTGGCGCGTCGCTTGAATTTCTTGAAGGCAAAAAATTACCGGGCGTCGAAGCCCTGACGGAGAAAACAGCGTGAGCACTCGCAAACCTTTGATTGCAGCCAACTGGAAAATGTACAAAACACCTTCCCAGTCGAGCGAATTTGTTACTGCATTTCTGCCCTTGGTCCAGAATCACACCCGGGATGAGATTGTTCTCTGCCCTCCCTTTATCGATATTGCCGCCGTCGTTCCAGCCACCCGCGGCAGCAACGTCCATGTCGGTGGACAAAACATGGTTTGGCAGGAAGAAGGCGCATTCACGGGAGAAATTTCCGCGGGCATGTTGGTTGCAGCCGGCTGCACCCATGTCATCCTGGGCCATTCGGAACGCCGCCAGTTTTTTGGCGAGACGGATGAGACCGTCAACCAAAAACTTCACACAGCACTCAAACACAAGCTGACGCCCATCGTCTGCGTCGGCGAACTGCTGGCCGAGCGCGAAGGCGGCAAGACAGAAGAAGTCCTGTTGCGGCAGACCGCGAAAGGCCTGGCCGGCGTCGCAACGGATGCCGCCCGATCTATCGTCGTCGCCTACGAACCTGTGTGGGCCATCGGCACTGGCAAGACCGCCACACCGGAGATGGCCGCGGAAGCCCATCGCATCATTCGCGAGCAAGTGGCGCGCTCGCTCGGCCGCGAAATCGCCGACGGGATGCGCATCCTCTATGGCGGCAGCGTGAAGCCGGAAAACGCCAGTGCGCTCATGAGTCAGGCGGAAATCGACGGCGCTTTGGTGGGCGGCGCCAGCCTTGATCCGCAGTCTTTTTCCAAAATCGTTCTCTACTAAGTCGAGAGTATTTTTTCCGCATGTATTCTTGTAGAAGGCGAACAACGCCGCTAGGTCTTAAGGAAATGGTGAGTGCACCGCAGCTTGAGTCTTGAAAACCGCAGGCTCGTTCTCATTTCTTGCCAACAAACCCGCATGACTCTACGCGCTGCGATTTTCGATTACGGTCTTGTGCTTTCCGGTCCACCGGAGCCGGGCGCCCGCGCACGACTGCTCGAAATCTCCGGACTTTCCCCCGAAATATTCGATGCGCATTACTGGAAATACAGGCTGGACTACGACCGCGGCACGTTGAACGGCCACACCTACTGGCCGACAATTGCGCGCGATGCCGGCCTATCGTTTTCTCCTGGACAAATTGAAGCGTTGATCGAGCAGGATGTTCTGCTGTGGGCAACGGTCGATCCCGTCATGCTGGAATGGGTCGGCCGCGTTCGGGCTTCGGGGATGAAGACGGCCATCCTGTCGAACATGGGCGAAGACTTACTCGCATACATGAGAGAAAATTTTCGCTGGCTGGATGAATTTCACCATCTCACCTGGTCTTGCGAGTTGGATTTGATCAAACCGATGGCGGCGATCTATGAGCACACGCTGGAGAAACTGAACGTCCGCGCAGAAGAAGCGCTCTTCCTCGATGATCGCGCCGAAAATGTCGAAGGCGCGCGGGCAGTAGGGCTGCATTCCTTGTTATTCCGCGGAGTGCGGGCGCTACAGGTAGATCTGGAACGCGACGGCTGGGCAAGCCAGTTGCCGCCTGTTATCGCGTAGCACCCTGAGAGCCGCGCTACAGCGGACCAAGAGAACGACTGAGCTAGCGATGTTGCAGGTCCGCGTGCTCCATTGCGATGGGAACCTGTTCGACAATTTCAACGTTGAAGCCCTGCAGCGCGGGAACGTGCGTGGGCGTATTCGTCAGCAAACGAATCTTGCGGATCTTCAGGTCGGAAAGAATCTGGCCGCCCAACCCTACTTGGCGCAGGATGCGATACTGACGGTCTTCACTGCGCTCATGTGCGCGCACATCGTGGTGAAAGACCAGCCGGGCCTGGGGGCCCTTGGTATCGATCCCAAAACCCTTCGTATTGTTGTGCAGATAGATCAGCGCGCCGCGTCCGGCTTCGGCAATCATTTGCAGAGAACGGCGCACGACCTGCTGGCAATCGCATAACGGCGTGCCGAACACATCTCCTGCCAGGCAATGCGTGTGCACGCGCACCAGGATTGGTTCTTCGGTCTCCGACACATCGCCGTAGACAAGAGCAATGTGGCTCTCCCCGCCATCGACTTCGCTTTCATAAGCGATCATGCGGAACTCCCCGAACGGGGTGGGCAGCATCGATTCCGCCACGCGATAAATGTTGCGTTCATGCTGCAATCGATAGCGGATCAGTTCCGCCACCGTTAACAACGCGATGCCATGTTCGCCGCAGAACTGGATCAGGTCGGGCACGCGCGCCATGGTGCCATCGTCCTTCATAATTTCGCAGATAACACCCGCAGGAACGAGGCCGGCCATGCGCGCCAGATCGACCGATGCCTCGGTTTGACCGGCACGCACCAGCACACCGCCGCGACGCGCACGCAGCGGAAATACATGTCCCGGCCGCGCCAGGTCCGCCGCTCCGGATTTAGGGTCGATGGCAACCCGAATGGTGTGAGCACGGTCGGGAGCGGAAATTCCCGTGGTCACGCCTTCGCGCGCTTCGATGCTCTCGGTGAATGCGGTACCGAATCGCGAGGTATTCTCTTCCGTCATGGGGCGCAGACGGAGATGGTCGGCGCGGTCTTCCGTCAGCGCCAGGCAGATGAGTCCCCGTCCAAAACGCGCCATAAAGTTGATGGCTTCCGGAGTGACGAATTCCGCCGCCAACGTCAGGTCCCCTTCATTCTCGCGGTTTTCATCATCCACTACGACGATCATGCGCCCATCCCGGATTTCTTCCAGGGCGGTGGGAACATCGACAAATGGGGTGGACGCAATCATTGCATATATTGTATCGACACTCTTCGTTGCATGGTTTTCAGAGCAAAGAAATGCCACCCCGATGGAGGTGGCATTTCTGAGAAAAACTTGTTTTTTAGAGCGACGATTCGATCTCAAAACCCCATGCCTCAAGAAGAGCTTCCGGAATGTACTTTGAGTTCTTATTCCGGCGTGCCCATTCCCGCAAGCGCGTGGACAGGATGTACTGGTCCGGAGTCAACTTATATTCCTTGACAACCTGTTCAAAAGAAGTAACCGTGGGCACCACCGGGCCGATCGGCTCGGGCTTGCCCCAGTTTGGATTTCCGCGGCGTTTTGCCATGAATTCGCTGTTCCTTTGCTGGCTAGAATGTGTGCGGGTTCAACGAGAGAACGTACGATCACCCTTGCAGAGGGGGTGCGAAGGCGTGAACCATCTTTGATTTTACGGATTTTTTCTCCAAAAATCAATAGCGCAGGGCCAAGGCGGGTACCCTAATTTTGCTGCTGCAATGGCTTCACCCCAACCCAAACATTCACATCGACCGGCTTTTTATTGGGGCCGGTTCTCTTTTCCCGGCCGCTCGGCGGTTCGGCGCTTGTAGAGGTAACGGCCAGATGTCCATCCGTCGCTAGAATGGATCTAATATCGTCTGCCAGTACTGCATTCTGTCCTGTAACGCGGATTCCCATCAAGAAACTGCCTCGCGGAGATGACGATGCCGTAGCATCTTGCACTTGCATCCCAGCAGCTCTTAGCGCGGCAATAATTTGTTTCGCTAAGACCGCACCCTCAGTATCCAGCGAATATGAAACAACATTCACACTATGCCCTCGAAACTGGGTACAGGCATTGGCAATGCTCAGTTCCTGCTGTTGCGTAAGACGCCTCGGAGTTATCTGTGCCTCTAACTTGAGCCGGGCAAAACGTTCGTCTTCCGCCGCTTTATTGGCCTCTGCTGCCTTTTGCGTAGCTTTGGCTGCGTAAGCTTGCGCCGCACCGATCGATCTTTGTACCTTAATCTGCCTCTAGCCTTAAGTTTCCTATTTCTATATCTTTTGATCTTAAAGTTTTCCTGTAATTTTCTGTCTTTGGCAGCGCTCAGCAAACCCTGCGCAGTCGATAGTTGCCCAGTACGGGTAACGACAATTCGAGTTGCCACCATCGCAAAAACAACGGCAAAAGCTGCCCACGCCAACCCCCACAGCATAAGCTGGTTCCAAAAATCGACGGACTGCCCCAAAGTCCTGATGTTGTTGGTGATAAGTTCAATTTCTGACACATTCACCTCCTCGGAACTGTGGGCATCGGGCATCATCGTACTCGCGTGCATTGGCTTGATCGCTGTCGCCTAACGTCGACGGCTGCACAGGCTGCACATATTCGGAAATAATGTCTTCGGACGGAACCCAGCCTCTCTTTACCTGCCGAAGCAACTACATCCGTTGTCCTTGGCCAGGGCCAGGAATCTTCGAACTGTTTCAAGGTCTATATCGGCAGCCAGGAGGGAATGTTAAGTGGCGGTCAGGAAGAAATGTGAAGTGCCTGTTGCAGTAAAGCCTCTGCGCCACCCCAAAAGATCTGCACCCCAATCGCAAGCAGAATAAAGGAGATGATGCGCAGAATTCCGTGAGCCGTCTGCTGGGAAACCTTACGGGCCAGTTCCGGAGCATAGGCATAGGCGAAATACACCATGACACACAGCACCACGATGGCAAGAAAGGTCCCTAAGTGACTGAATATGCTATCGATGGAGGTCGACTGCTGCGCGTGTGCCGCCAATGTAAGGGTGACCACAACGCATCCTGGACCAGCAGTCAACGGAAAGGTAAATGGATAAAAGGCTTTGGAGTCGAGAACCTCTAAGGAACTGGATGAACCGGTTGGACGAGTGGAATCCGGCTCGTCCGGCTCATTCAAGAGTTTCCAACCCATCGAAGCAAGCACCAACCCACCCGCGACCTGGATCACCGGAAGGGAAATTCCAAAAAATGTAAGAACCAGAGCTCCCACCAGATCGACGGCAACCAGAAACAGCAAGGTGAACAATGCCACCCTCCGCGCCAGATGCTTGTAAACCCTCCCATCGGCCGGTCCGGCCAGCCCGAGAAACAACATCGATGACCCCAGCGGGTTGACTACAGGGAACAAGGCGCTGAAAGCGATCGTAGAAAATTCGAACAGACGAACGATCAGAGGAAACACGCGGGTGTGCATTCTGGAATTACTTTAGCAAAGTACCCGCAACGATCCAGAATTTTCTAGGATTTCTTGCGTGGGAGAGAAGGAAGGAGCGGCGACGCTTGTCTGCACCCCCCGGATTTCGCACCGCCGCTTTCAAAAACTGTTCGTCGCTTCCGCGTTACCGGTTGTCGTTCTTGTGCGATTGCACACCCCTCACCCGGCAACATTCAGGCGACCGCATGCGCTGCGATTGGAACCATTTTCAATCGAGGATCAACTGGCTATGCTGTCTCGAAAACTACGAATTTTGTCATGCGATTCAAGGATGTGTGCCTGCTGTTCGCGCAGCAGCTCGGCAATATTTCCGGGTAATGTTTCGTTCAGGGCTTCCGCGTATTTTTCCTTGGCCTCGTCCTCTCCTTCCTCAGCCGTCTTCAGCAAGGTGTGATCGCCGCCGCCCAATTGGGCCTTCAGGTCGGCCCAAACGCGATGCGCTGCGCCGGCCGCTGTGCCGCCCTCTTTCACATCGTGCACTCCCAGACGATGGAGTTCATTCTCCAATTCCGCGGCATATTCTGCCCGCAGCTGTGTCTCTTGCAGAAAATAATGCTTGACCGATTCATTTTTTAGCTCAGCGCCAATGGCCGCCAAGCCGCTTTGACCGTTATGCAGCACCTGGATCACCGACCGTATCGTGCGTATCGCATTGTCATTGTTCGACAAGTTCGTGTCACCTCTGTGGAATCAGATGGTGACAATCGCTGTCCCGTTGTCCTGGCCGCCCTCAGAGACAATCCGTAAACTCCTGGGGACAAAGACGGATCGAACAAGTCGTCGGACGGCGACAAAGCCGTTTCCGCGTCGCGGGACTCGAGCGAAAGACGCAGGCCGAATGGTATAGTTGGTCTTAGCGCATTCCGCGGAAGTGGTGAAATGGCAGACACACCATCTTGAGGGGGTGGCGCCGAAAGGCGTGGGGGTTCAAATCCCCCCTTCCGCACCA
>JBKQVW010000005.1:0-4543 GCA_052142955.1 Acidobacteriaceae bacterium
AGGCTGAGGCGCTTGCCCTCGTAAACCGTCTTGCCTTTGCTCAGCTTCACCTCGCAGATGCCGTGCGGCCGGCTGGGATCGCCGCCATTGCGCATGTCCTCGATGAGGAAGGCGCGGGCACGCGGGATCGTCAGCAAGACCTCGCGCGCCCATTTGTGCGTGATATGCGATGGGCACATTACCAGCGTGGTACTGGGCCGTCCATCCGCCAGCACATGGATTGTGCCCAACGCCATGTAGGTTTTGCCGGCTCCGCATTCGGCCACAATCCGTGCCGCCTTGGCTTTCCTGAGGTACTTCGCGGTGCCGGTGATGGCGAGCGCTTGGGCAGGGAGGGCTTTGCGCAGCAGCGTTGCAATCCGTGGCGCAACAGGGTCTTTCGTGCTCTGAAGCGGAGGATAGGTTTCGAGAATGCGCGAGCCTAGCAAAGTCGCGTAAGCGCGCAAATAGTCGAAGGTCGTCTCCATAGAGATACCTCGTGGGACCTGATTTCGAAGGGATTCAGACAGATATTGCAGAGAAACGCCCGCAGCGGGACAGCGTGAATCTTGCTTGGGGCTCAGCGCAGGGACCGCCATACCGGAGTTCGGTTTAGAAAACCCTAAGGGGAGTGCGTCCTCTACAAGCTCCGTTGTTGACCTACTCGTCTCGTAACGTCTTGGCCGGATCGATTGCCGCAATGCGCAGAGTTGGCACAGCAGTGGCAATGACCGTTACGACTGCGAGCACCAGAACCACTGTGAAGATCGTGGTTCCGTCATAGACGCCCACTCCATAAAGCACGCTGCGCATAGCCCGCAAAGCTCCCACACACAAGATCAAACCAACGATAAGCCCCAATGCCGAAGCTCGCACACCCGGCGCTCCGATATGGATCATGGCTTGACGAATGGTAGAACCAAGCGCGATACGAATGCCGATTTCGCGGGTTCTCTGCCCCACGATACTTGCGACCAGCGCGAAGATTCCAACCGCGCTCAGCAGCAGGGCCAGAGTCGCCATTGCGCTCAGGAGCGCCACCTCGACCCGCTGCGATGCCAGCGTCTTCGCCTGTAGATCGCGCATGCTGTAGAAGCCCGAGAAAGGGAGGTTGGGAGCAGCACTTGCCAACGCGCGTTGCATCTGCGCAGTCAATCCTTCTACCGGTCCCGCAGTGCGGACAATCCAACTTGGCTGGAACCAGACGTGAGCCATCGAGACAAGGCCGCTTACGGTTTGCGTGGCGGGAATGAACATCGTTTCCTCGCCGGTGAGAGGTGCGCCTGCATCAATTCCTGGAGCCATGGCTACATCTGCTACAACGCCGACAATTAGCGTGTCCTTGTTCAAGTGACGGCCGACTGGGTTGTCCCCGTGGAAGTATTTGCGAACGAATGTCTGATTGACAATGGCCACGTGCTGGGTTTTCGCGCCGTCTGCATGGGTGAACGAGCGTCCAATCACGATTGGCATTTGCAAGGTAGCAAAATAATCCGGAGTGACGTAAACGAAGTCCGCCATCGCCTTTTGCCCCGATTCTTTTCCGTCGCTGATGGATATTCCACCCATGATCATGGAGCGCTCATATGGCAGGCTCAGCCCGACAGCTGCATCTTGCACTCCGGGAATCTGCCGCATAGCTGCCGTGCTCTGGTCCAATAATTTTTCAAAGGTCACGGAATCGTGGAAGCGGACATCGTCAAGCGATGCTCTGGCCGTCATTACCCCGTTGGGATTGAACCCAGGCGGCAGCGTCTCTAGGTGGATGAGGGTACGGATGAGCAGGCCGGAAGCGGCCAGCAGTACTACCGTGAGTGCAACTTCGCCGGCGATGAGGGTCTGGCGCAGGCGCTGGCTGCCAGTTCCGGCTAGAGAGCGACTTGCCAGCGACGAACGCAGGTCCACCTTGCGTGTGGCAAGCCCCGGCAGCATGCCAAAAAGAACACTGGTCAAGAGTGAGAGAGCCAGCGTAAAAGCCAATACTCGGTCGTCAAGTGAAACGCGCGCAACTGGGAGGAAATGCTCGGGCAACAGCACCAGCAGGCCGCGCAAGGCAAGAAATCCCATGCCGATCCCAGCCGTCCCGCCCACCAATGCCAGCAGCAGGTTTTCGATCCAGAACTGTCTCTGGATCTGCCAGCGCGAAGCCCCCAGCGCCAGCCGCGTGGCCACCTCCGCGGTGCGCCGCATCATGCGTACCAGCGTCAACCCGGCAAGATTGGCGCAGGCGATCAGCAGGATGAATCCTGATGCCAGCATCAGCGTCAACGCCTGCGGACGCAAAGTAGCCGCCTGGCCTTTCTGCAGCGGCACAGAATAGTAGCTCACCTGCGCGTTTGGGTCGTCCTCAAGTTCATAGCGATTTGCGCGCTTCGACCACGCGCGGTTGATCTCGGCATCTGCCTCCTGCCAGGTCGCGCCATCGCGCAGACGGGTAATCGCCTCGAAGTTCGTTCCGCCGCCTTCGCCGTCGTGGGCCGGCTGCAGCGCCGTATAGATATCCGCATTCGACGGCGTCGTCGCGTCCGGAGGCATTACGCCGATCACGGTGTACGGTGCGCCCTTCAAAAGAATCGCGCGTCCAACAATGCTGCGGTCTGCGCCGAACAGGCTTCGCCACAGGCTGTCGCTGAGAATGGCGGCCAGTGGACCGTGGGGACGATCCTCCACCGCGGAGAAGTTGCGGCCTATCGCCGGCTGAATGCCCAGCACGTCGAGATAGTGCGCCGAGATGCGCTGGTTATGCACGTACTGCACATGCGGGCCCGCCTCCAGATTCACGCCTGAGGGTCGAATCCCTGAAACCGCGGAGATCAACGCCGGTACGTTGTCACGCAGAAGCTCCCATTGCTCGCCATTTACGTGATGCCGCTCGTCGGAAGCCCTTGTACCCTTGATGCGTGTATAAATGGTGCCCATGCGTTCAGGTTGCGAGTACGGCAAGCTCTTCAGCATGAGCGCATTCACGATGGAAAAGATTGCCGTGTTTGCGCCGATGGAAAGGGCCAGCGTAACGATCGCCGTCCAGGTGAAACCGGGATTGCGCCGCAACTGGCGCATGCCAAAGCGCGCATCCTGCCACAGAAGCTCCACATTCGTGCCAGCGCGATGATCGCGTACCGCCTGCTTCACCTGCTCGATGCCGCCGAACTCTGCCTGCGCGGTGCGTCGAGCTTCGGACGCGGACATGCCCGCAGCGATCCTTTCGTCGGTGAGCATATTCACGTAGGCATGCACTTCATCGTCAAGCTGGTTCTCCACCTGGCGCTTTCGGAAGAGATTTCGCAGCATGCTGGTAGTACGCGACCAGAGTTTCATCCTTCACTCCCTAACTTGCCCTCAAAGCGTTGGTCATGGCGACAGCAACCCGCGTCCATTGTTCCGTTTCCACTTCAAGCTGGCCCCTTCCCGCTTTGGTGAGCCGGTAAAACTTCGCGCGACGATTATTCTCCGATTCGCCCCAGAAGGAACTCAGCCAGCCTGCTTCCTCCAGGCGGTGAAGGGCCGGAAATAACGAGCCAGGCTTGACGAGAAATGTCCCTTGCGTGATCTGCTCGATGCGGCGCGAAACACCTAGACCGTGGAGTTCTCCCGCCCCGAGCGCCTTCAGGATGAGGAGGTCGAGAGTGCCTTGCAGGAGACTTGTCTGTTTAGAACCCATTTGTCCTGTCCTATCGAATAACTATATGAGATTGAACTTCTTCGTACAGATTGTCAATAGGAGAGCGTGCAGGAGGGGATACTCGCCGGTCCATGTCCCTGAACTTAACAGTCCACCCTTGGCGAGGGAGAGTTCGATGCTTTCTAGGCGGATGCGTTTTTTGCGGAATGTTGACCTTCATCCTAGGTGTGTCGCGGTTTGCGAAAACTGACACGTTATTGTCCGACCAAAGCGTCAACCATCACACTTGGGCTCAGCGACGCTGTCAGTGAGAAGTGGGGCCAATCAATGAGCCCATTTTTCTCCGGAAAGCTCAAGACGCTGGGACGTAGGCCATCCCCGATCCACTCAAGCACTTCCTCGGTCGTCGCGGAGATCAGTACCGGTTGGCAACCGATGCCGTCGATATCCTCGATCCTCTTCTTTTCCTCGACGATCCCAAGAATGTGGTCTGCCCATGTCGGATCGGCAGGCAGCCCCAGGAAGCTCACCAGCGTGGCCCACGCCTCCTCGTGCCGGTATCGCAACAAGATCGTCCGCCCCGTGCTTCCATTTGTATGGAGTTCCTGGGACACCGCCAGTAGATGACGCACAGGATGTTTCCGGCCCGGCAAAGTCACTGCCCCTTTGTAGCAGGAGGCATGTTCACCGAGCGTCACTTCCTTTACCGTACCATCCGGAAAAGTCAAGTTGAAGGCGCCCTTCTCGTGAACGGCCGCCGTGATTGCGCCAACATCCTAGTCATTTCCGAAGACGCTCAGAAGGTGTGCCTGCCGATCTTCCCCGATATAGCGATCGACCCGCAGGCGAATTCGGGTAGATGCCTTTTCCGTGAAGCGCACGTACTCAAGCAGCCCGAACCGCAGGTGTGCATTCTCCATCGGCTTCGTCCTCCTTCTTCGC
>JBKQVW010000006.1:0-31525 GCA_052142955.1 Acidobacteriaceae bacterium
GGGATGCGACGGCACTGACATTGAGCAGGCGATGACTCCTCGAACAATGACAGGAAATCAAGTTCCTGTCGGGACAGGGGGCGGTGGCCACATCCATCGCTCCCTGTTCGCTGACAATGTCCATTGAGGAGTTGCCTGCAGCCGCGCCGCAACTGATCATCAGCGGGCCGAACACTGGTGGCAAAACAGTGGCGCTGAAAACCGTAGGATTGTTGGCTCTGATGGCGCAGGCTGGGATTCCAGTCCCGGCGGAGGCCGCCGAACTGCCGCTGTTCGACGCGGTGCTGGCGGACATCGGCGATGCACAGTCGATTGAGCAGAACCTTTCCAGCTTCTCGGCACACATTCTGCGATTGAATGCGATCTCCGAACTGGCCACGCCGCACTCACTAGTGCTGCTGGATGAGTTGGGTTCGGCCACGGACCCGGAGGAGGGCGCGGCTCTGGCGGCTGCGATCGCGGCCCATTTTCTTCAGCGGCGCGCCTGGTGCCTGATCTCCACCCATCACACCTCACTGAAGGTGTATGCGGCCAACACGCCGGGGGTACAGAATGCGGCGGCGGGTTTCGAAGAAGAGACCTTTGCGCCGACGTATCACATTCGCGTGGGGGTACCGGGAGTGTCGGCGGGTATTCACATCGCGGAACGATTGGGAATGGATGCGGCCATCCTGGCAGATGCGCGGGAGCGGCTGGGCAAGCAAACGGTGGAGATTGGGAGATTTCTGGATCGACTGCATGCGGACCTGCTGGCAGTGAACACGGAGCGAGCGCAGCTGCAACGGCGCGAAGAGGAGATTGCCAAAGAACGCCAGCAACTGGAACGCGAGGGACGGCAGGAGCAGCAGCGCAAGGTGCAGGAGATGGAAGCAAAGCTATCGTCACTGCTAAAAGCGTTTGAGGCGCAGGTGCGGGAAGTTTTGCGCGGCATTGAAGATCGGACAGCGCAACAGAAGGTCGCCAAACAAGCGGAGCGGGGGCTGGCCAAATTGCGGCGCGAATTTCGCGACCAAGTCGATGCTACTGTGGTGGCGCATCAGACGGGCGCGGACCGCGGCGATCCGAATGCGCAGCCGCATATTGTTCGCAACGTGAACGTGGGTGACACGGTAAAACTGCGTTCGCTGGGCAAGGCCGCATTGGTGGAGCGGCAGGTGGATGCAGACAATTTTGAGGTTTCCGTGGGACAGTTGAAAATGCGGATTCGCCGCGGCGACATTGCGGAGGTGATGACCTCGGCGGCGGATCGCGCACGGCAAGTAACTCCGTTGGCGGTCGCACGCAGCAAGGGAATACGGGTCTCTCTGGCAAGAGAAGCGGCGCAGGCAGAAAGCGCGCTCGCGACCGAGATCAACGTAATTGGCCGCAATGTCGACGAGGCCACGGACGAGGTGGAGAAGTTTCTGGACCAGGCATTTCTCGAAGGATTGCCGCGGGTTCGGATCGTGCATGGCATCGGCATGGGCATTTTGCGCAAGGCACTGCGGGCGTACCTCGAGAAACATCCACAGGTAGAGAAGGTCAGTGAGCCCCCGCAGAATGAGGGCGGAGCCGGCGCAACCGTGGTGGAGCTGCGGCAATAAATGGTTTGGCTGAAGGCGCAGGTCGCTGGAAAAACCACTCCAATCAGTGCTACCATCACCGCGACCAGGGTCCACAGCATCTAAGATTGAGCGCGAGATTTGGAACGATGATTCGAGTCATTACCGTAGAACGGGAATATGGAAGCCGAGGCGGCGAATTTGCCCGGCTGCTGGCCCAGCATTTGAAGTGGGAACTCCTTGACCAGTCACTGGTCGACGAGGTCGCCAAGCGTGCCGGCGTATCGGCCGCCGAAGCGAAGCGGCGGGATGAGCGACTCGATCCCTGGTACAGCAAAGTGGGACGAGCCTTCTGGCATGGTAGCAACGAACGGGCCGATATTACGGTGGAACGGGAAATTCTGGACGCCACGCGGATGACGGAGCTGGCGCAGGCAGTGATGATCGAGAAAGCCCGGGCTGGCCAATGCGTCATCGTGGGCCGTGGCGCGGCATGCGCGCTGCATGGGATTCCGGGGTGCTTTCACACCTTTGTGTATGCCTCCACTGCACGGAAAGTCCGCTGGTTCGAGCAGGCATTTCCTGACAAAAAAGCATTGGCGGAGCGAGAGCTGGCGGCCACGGACCAACGGCGCGCCGACTACGTCGAGCATTTCTACCACACTGCCTGGAACGATTACCGCATCTACCACCTGATGCTGAATTCCTGCATGGGATTCGACGCAATGATCGGGGCCACAATCGAGGCCACGGGCGTATAGAGTTTCTTTCATCCCACCCTTCGCAAGGGCGCGAAGGATGGGGCACCCTGGCTACACTTATCCGCGATTGTGTAACTGCGATTGTGCCGCTAACGATTGCCAGCGGTCGCGTGCTTCGGCAACTCCTGCACATACTGGTACGCAGGATCCTGACGCTGTTGCCGCAGGATGCCGGCGATCTGTTTCCATGTGGCATGAAGGCCATGCGGACACGGCGGCAGATCGTGCCGGATCAGCGCGTGGAGCTTACGAAGCTGATAGCACGGGACCGCGGCATACATATGATGCTCCGTATGATAGTGCATGTGCCAGTAGAGAAAGCTTAAGAATGGATTCAATGTGATGGTGCGGCAACACAGGCGAAAGTCGGGGACGTTATCCTGCAAACCGGCATGCTGACTGTTGTTGCAGAGATAATGCAGCCATCCTCCGTAGAACGGCGCCAGCGTAACGACCACTGGCAGCAGCCACCAACGCATCAGGACCGACACAAGAATGATGGCGGCATGACCGGCGAGCTGCAGGCGTGCCCAGCGGACCAGGCGCCGCTTTTGCTGGACCGCCGACGATGGAAAAAGAGAATTCTCCCATGGACCTTGCAGCTTGCCGCGGGCGATGCGGATCGTCTTCGAGAGAGTTTGCCACAGTCCCACCGGATTGATGAAGCCGGTTTGGAGAAACGCTTTCAGCGACAACTGCATTGGCAGGACGACTTCTAAATCGTCCGGCGGATGCAACGTGTATTTGTGGTGTTCCGTGTGGCTGGCCCAAAATTCGTACGGGTTGTACCAGCCTAGAAAAGCAAAGACGCGCGCGAAAAACCAATTGAGCGATTTGGTTTCAAAAACGGAGTTGTGGACAAACTCATGAAAGCCATTGATGAGGAATGCCCAGCACATTCCGTGGGAGAAAAATAGCAGCACCACCAGCGGCCACGGCAATCGCCCGGCAGAAACATAGGCGATGGACCCGGTGAGGGCAAGCAGTCCCAGATACCCGCCGGTTTGGAGAACCCCTTGGAAATCGCTGCGCTGGTTCAGGGCCTGGAGCTGTTCGCGGCTCACCGGCGAACGATACCAGGCGATTTTTACGGACTGATGTTCGGCTTCCATCGGCTGACTCCTGAAGAATGCCTAGAGAATGTCGGCGGGGTCAGGACCCAGATCGAACCACCGCTGGAATCTTCAGATACGCATCGGCATGATGATGTAGCGATAGCGGAAATCGTCCTTGGCGTCTTCCGGGCGGACCTGACCGGCAGTCTGGGCGTCTTTGAATTCCAATCGCACCTCGCTGACATCTCCGACGGCCTTGAGAAAATCCACCATGTAGGCGGAGTTGAATCCGATCACGAGCGGGTCCATGCTATAGGGCGTTTCGATGGTGTCTTCCGATTCGCCGGCCTCGGTGGAGGAAGACGAAATTTTCATCTCATTTTGTTCGAGGCGCACCTTCACCGCGCCGGATCGTTCATCTGCGAACTGTGCCACGCGCTGGATGGAAGCGAGCAGATCCGCTGTGCGAACGATGACAAAGCGGTTGTTGTCGCGGGGTAGAACTGCCTCATAATTCGGAAACTGGCCGGTGAGTTTGCGCGAGGTGAGCACGCGATTGCCAACCTGGAAGTAGAGGGTCTGTTCATCATCAGAAAAATCGATGAATTCTTCCTCAGTATTCGCCAGTAGAGATTGCAGCTCGGACAAAGCCTTACGCGGAATCAGGAGTCTTTTCTCTCCGCTGACGGCGAGATTTTCATTTGTCTTTTCGATATGTGCAAGACGATGGCCGTCGGTTGCGACCATAGTGAGACTACCGGCTTTGACCAGCAGCAGCGCACCGTTCAGCGTGTAGCGTGATTCTTCATTGGCGACAGAAAAGATGGTTTTTCCGATCATATTGCGCAGCACGGATGCGGGTAGCCGGATCGCGCCAGCCGTAGGGAATGGCATCACCTGCGGAAAGTTCACACGAGCCATACCCACCATTTTCGTGTTCGAGCGGCCAAGGCGAATCTGAACCCAATGGTTCTCCATCAGCTTGATGCTGATCTCGCCATCCGGCAGCAGCTTGATGTAGTCAAACAGTTTGCGCGCAGGAATGGTGCAGGAGCCAGACTTCTTAACCTTAGCGGCACAGGAGGTGCGGATACTCTGATCGAGATCCGTAGCAGTAATCGTTAGTCGATCCTGATCGGCTTCCAGCAAGAAATTCGACAAAATCGGAATCGTCGTCTTGCGTTCGACAACGCCTTGAGTTGCAGTTAATTCGCGCAGCAACAGCTGCCGATTCACGCTGATTTCCATCGCAGTACTCTCGACCACTGGCTTCTCCGGCTGGACTTCCAGACTTGGCATTCAGAACGTCTCTCTTTTCAACCTTATATACCACAGGAGCGTCCCGCTGCGAGCGCACTCTTTGCTGTGCCTTCATTGTAGAGAACAAACCTCAGATCCGGGGTGGAAATTCGCTGCGGAAAACTGGATACATCCCATGAAAAGAAGGCGCCTGCGATTCCTGCCAGCAAGGTTGAGGGTTCGCATTTTTAGGTGACTAGGTTAGAGATTGCTGGATGGCTGCTTCCAGATACTTCTAGAAAAATTAAAGATAAATATAAAGACAGTAACAGTAGCAGATGGCGGTGGAAATTTGGACAATCAGGCAATCATCAATGGAAATGGGGGTGCGGGCTATGCCAGGATTTCTAAAATTGGACAGGGAGAAAAAGTAAAACAGGTAAAAGCGATGTGCAAACCTGGTCTGAATCAGATTTCAACGGCTCAATCTCCACAATCCCCACAGGGATAGCTCAAGCCCATGTTCATTTCTCGTATTAGGTGTGCAAAGCTTGTCCCCAGGCAATCATCACAGGGCTTCGAGAACGCCGACGGATGCACAAAGATCACTTTGCGGGTTCAATACCCAACTTTTCTGCAATATCACCACTTTTCAACATTTGGAGCGCCTCGCTAAGCGTCATCGAGGACGGAGTCTGTTTGTAATCGCTGGTAATCTCATCCTCCTGCTCGTTGATGCTTTTAAAGATCAGCATGTGGCCCTGGATATGAACGTGGGTCTGGGTGATTTCCCAGATACCGGGGGCAACTTCAGACCGCACTACGCGAAACGTGCCTCCCTTATCCATTTCCCCAAAAAGTCCCCAGCCAAACTCGACCGTCTGGATCAATGTTCCGCTGAGCACCTTCAGCCGCTTTTGCTGGGTATCTACCACCATCTGACCGGCCATGGCGGCAAAGACCCGGGAAGCGTAGGTGGGGGGTTGGAAGGCCGGGTTGGGCTTGAAATCCAGCGTGATTTCGTCGTTCGATTCTCCGGCATAGCTCCACAGAAAACCATCGGGCAACATCTTCATCAGGGAAACGGCCTGTTGATCATCATGCGCGCTGCTCTTACGTTGTTTCGCAATGACCGAGGGATCGGTAAGGACCCGTTCCATGCGGGCCTCATCCTGCGCCTGTTGCTGCGGGGTCAACGGCTGTCCGTTCAACTCAATCAATCTGGAAGCGGTGCCTTCGGGGGTCTCGACGACCAGCTTGACGGTACTCCTGGCGGGCACGGTATCGGCATCCCGGTACATCCAGTGGGTGTGATCGTTCTGGTTGGCTTCCAGCTCATTGTACACGACCTGCTTGACCAACTCCTGGGGAGAAAGCGGCTGCGAGACCGCCAGCCCGCACAACCCCGTCAGCAGAAAACATGCTAGCAATGCTATTTTCTTGCCAAAAAAAAATCGCGCCGCAGGAACCGCGGTTTGAAAAGCGTTGCACACAATCGAAGCTCTCACGCCCACCTCTTCCTTTTTCTGAACGTTGTTACCATATAGCGGCTTTCGACGCAGCCGTGGTCCAGCCTTGATACCAATTCTCTCGCATGGTGAACCTGGGCGTCGTTTTAGCGGACCGACGGGCTAGCAAAACCTGGTATAACTCGATGTTTCCCTGCTGAAAGGCAAGCGCCGAACCAGCCATGTAAAGCAGCCAGATGCGATAGGTGCGCTCGGAAACGGTTTCGAGCACGGTCTTGGCATTTTTCTGTAGATTTGCGACCCACAGGCGCAGCGTCTGCTCATAATGGCTGCGGAGATTGTCGACGTCTCGAATCTCAAAGCCGACGGATTCCGCCATTTCCAGCACCTCTCCCAGGGTCACAAGCTCGCCATCCGGAAACACATACTTATCCATGAAGGAATCCTTGGATGGCTCCGAGGTGGCGGATCGAGCAATGCCGTGATTAAGAAACAGACCGTCGGGGGAAAGCATGCGCCAGACAATGTTGAAATACTCGCGCAAATTCTTCAGTCCGACATGTTCAAACATACCAACACTGGCGATCTTGTCGAAACGCGTTGGCAACTCGGGGATGGTGCGATAGTCGCGCAGTTCCACTTTGCACTTGTCCTGGAGCTGGGCGTGGGAAATCCTGTTGGCGGTGATGGCGGCCTGCTCCTTGCTGAGGGTAATGCCGTAGGTGTCTGCGCCGTAGCGTGAAGATGCGTGTAGAAGTAGACTGCCCCAGCCGCAGCCGATATCGAGGAAACGCTCGTTTGGTGCAAGGGCGAGCTTGCGGCAAATCAGTTCCAGTTTATTGGCTTGGGCGCATTCCAGACACTCGGTAGGCTCGCGAAAATAGGCGCAGGAATAGACCAGTGTGGGACCGAGCCAGGCGCGATAGAAGTCGACTGGGAGATCGTAGTGGTAGGAAATCGAAGTGCGATCCCGCTTCATGGAATGCTGTCGTCCATACCGGAACCATTGCGCAAGGTCGGATGAGGAGCGCCAGAGCGTGCGCAGGATGCGGTGGCCAGCGCTTCCCGTATGTTGATACAGGTAGTGCGCGGCGGGGAACGCAGCAAACAGGTCGCCTTCAACATCCAGGTCCTGATCGATGAACGCCTCGCCCAATGTGCGGTCTGTAGGATCTTTGAGTAGTGCGTGCCAGGCGGACGCGGATTTGATCACAAAGGTGCATTGTGGGGGTTCCGACGGGCGGGAAATCCAGCGCCAGCCATCGAAGCTGCGGATGGCGAAGCAGGCGCCGGAATAGTCGCGGAAAAGATCCTGAAAAAGCTGCGTGCGTTGGGTATGGTTCAAGGCAGAAAGCATGGTTTCCCCCTTCTGTACGACCATTAGCCCATAGGGGAAGCGGAGGACTCAAATCTATGAGCCGTAAGAATCCTGAGATCATGGTCTACCACTGAATGTAGAGAATCAACTAGGAGTTACGGTTGTCTCGGAGAGTTAAATCTGAGGTATAAATATTGCCTACGGCAGGCTTTGCGGTCGATCATTCGTGGCTGGCGGGCAAGAAACTGCATGCCGATCGCTCAGCATGCAGTGGGAGGGCGCAGCAGGTGCGGTTTCGAGGCTATGCACGTTTACGGGCTCGATACAACTGAACCGTCTAACCGCGCACCTGCGCGGTCCGCTGGTTCTTGCATTCGTGCGCACGAGAAAACGCCCTGCGAACTTTGGAGGAAAAGCTTGCAGGGCGTTCAAAGCGGTTGACGCGCAATCGGCGGCTACTTGTTCAATTGCTCCATCAGGTTGTTGATCATGCGGTTGAGATCTGTATCGCTGTGGCGCAGTTCGTCGATTTTGGCGATGGAATGCATCACGGTGGTGTGGTGCTTGTCGCCGAAGTGGCGGCCGATTTCCGGCAACGAAGCCTCGGTCAATTGCTTGGCGAGATACATGGCGATCTGACGCGGAACGACGATGGAACGGGAATTGTTTTTCTGTTTCAGCTCTGTGATCTTCATGCCGAACTGGTCGGCCACGGCGCGCTGAATCACCTCAATGGTGACCTTGCGGACCTGCGTATCGATGAACTGCTTCAGGCATTGCTGGGTGACGGCCAACGTGATCTCGACGCCATGCAGGCTGCACCAGGCCAGCAGACGGACCAGCGCGCCTTCCAGCTCACGTACATTGGTGCGTACGTTGGAGGCGACAAAGAGCGCCACATCGACAGGCAGCGTGACGTGTTCGCTTTCCGCTTTCTTTTGAAGAATGGCGACTTTGGTTTCCAGATCGGGCGGTTGGATGTCGGCAATCAGGCCCCACTCAAAGCGATTGCGCAGGCGGTCTTCAATCTCAGCCAGTTCTTTCGGCGGCCGATCGCTGGCGATGACAATCTGCTTCATGCTTTCGTGCAGTGCGTTGAAGGTGTGGAAGAACTCTTCCTGGGTGCGCTCCTTCTGCGCCAGAAACTGGATGTCGTCAATCAGCAGTACGTCGACGGAGCGGTACTTGTCACGAAAGCTGGACATGCGGTCGTAGCGCAGCGAGTTGATCATCTCGTTGGTAAATTTTTCGCTCGACACATAGCAGATGGAGGCCTGCGGCTGGTGGCGTTTGACTTCGTGTCCGATGGCATGCATCAGATGCGTTTTGCCGTTGCCGACCGAGCCGTAGAGAAACAGCGGGTTGTAGGCCTTGGAGGGGCGTTCGGCCACGGCCTCGGCGGCAGCGCGGGCAAACTGGTTCCCATTGCCGATGACAAACGCGTCGAAGGTATATTTTGGGTTGAGTTGCGCAGCGGTGTCCCAGTCGAAGCGCGATTGCTGCGGCGTGGGGGCCGCACTGTTGTAACGATTGCGAGTCGGGCTGGAGGAGCGTGTCGGCTGCGGCGCGAAGCCGCCATCCTGACGCACGCGCGGTGGGGGGGCTTCTTCCTCGATGGCCTCGAAGGAGACTTCGTCGACTTCCAGGCCGAGTTGGTCCACGGCTTCGAGGATGTGATCGTTATACCGTTCGCCGATATGCTCAAACTCGCGTGTAGGCACGGTAACGACGAGGACCCGGCCTTCAATGCGGCTAAAGCGCGTGGGCTTGAACCAGGTGTCGAAGGACTGATGGTTAATCTTTTTCTCAAGCGCCGTCAGTATGCGAAGCCAGGGATTGATGGTCGAGGAAGCTGTAGCGAGAAATGACATGCTATTTTCACTTTCAACGTTGCGGCGCGACTGCCAATGCAAACGAAAAATTCACACTGGAGCTTGCTCTTTCGAAGCTAAACAATACGGCAAATTCCATGTTTCATGGTGCGAACCTGAAATGCCAAAGGTCGTGAGAAATGTTGGCTACGGTTTGTCCGATACTCGCTGGAAAGTGGTCGGCCTGGGGCGGTCGGAACACACGGAACGGGTTGTTCGGATGACGTTAGCGAAAGCCGATACTAGCACATTCAAGTGCCGGTGGGCAGCAGTGTTTGCGATACAAATTCATTTCTTTCGGAAACTGCACCAAGGGTGGTGAAAGGGCAGGTCGAATGCCGAATTTCAACTGCCAAAGCGCAAGTTTCCCGGAATTAATTCCGCCTTCTTGGACATCATTTTCCTACGATGCTGCATCGCTCGGAGGCGCTGTTCGCCGGCCGCTTGCGACGGAGAGTACCCACATAGAATAGCGGGCCGGCCGCAGCCAGGATAGTTCCGAAAAGAATCGCAGGTAACCTTGGCGTAAGACGATCGGCCCGAGCCGCGAAGATGGTAAAGAAAACCACCGCCGTGGGTGCGACGCCAATCGCCACTGCGCCCCAGCGGCCGCCGGGAACGCGGAATGGACGTGGGAGCGAAGGTTCACGCCAGCGCAAAACCGCCAGCGCGACAAATTCCAGAACCAGGCTCAATCCATAGAGCAAGATATCGAGTTCAAGCAGTCGGGTGAGATTCAACTCCAGTGCAAATGCCCATGCACCCGCACAAACCAACACGGCCACCCAGGGAACGCCGTTGATCATGCGGCGTGCCAACACTTTCGGGAGCAGTCCATCGCTGGCCATGGCAGCGGGAACGCGCGCGTAAGAAAGCATGAGCGCATTGAAGATGGCGATGCCGGTCATCGCTCCGCCGGCAACGACACTGACGGCGAGCCAGGAGGCAAAGCGTGGGCCGAAGTGCTGTGCCGCAAGCGTCCGCGCGGCGGCGACCCAGGAACCGGTAACGAATGTGGCGGCAGGGATTCCCGTGAAGGCGACCACTGCGATGGGCAGCACATAGCTGGCCGCGACCAACAGAACAGCAGCCATCATGGAGCGAATGTAGTTTCGCTGCGGATTCTCTACCTCAGCAGCAATGGTGGAGGCGTTGTCCCATCCCATGTAGTTCCAGACGACGAAGAGCAGTGCTGTGACCAGGCTGCCGTGAGGCGTCCGAGCAAGACTTGCGTGGTGTACCGAATGGGCCGCGAGATGAAACAGCCCAGAGCCCCAGAGACCGAGGCCGACGATGCCGAGGAACGGCGTCAGCAACAACGTGAGCATCCACAGTGAACCCTGGCCGACGGAATAGGCGCCGCGTAAATTCCACGCAAGGCAAACCGCTACGACAGCGAGCGACCAGGCAAGGCCGCGATGGCCAGCCGTTATCGCCGGATTGAGTTGGCCGAGATACGCGACGGCCAAGGCGGGATAGATGGCCATGTCGAAGATACTGGCGGTGAGCGATAACCAGGCCTCCTGAAATCCCCAGAAGCGGCCGAGCGCGCGGCTGACCCAAATGTAGAAGCCGCCATCTTCAGGAAGCGTGCTCGCCAGTTCGCCAACCATCAGCGCGGTCGGCAGGCTCCAGATTAACGGGACGATGCAGAGCAGCAGCAACGCGCGCCCGTAGCCCGCTTGGCCGACGATGTCTTCCAATCCGTAGGGACCGCCAGACACCATGAAGTACGTGGCCGCAACCAGGGGAAGCAGCCGCAGCCGTCGCATGGAGCGAGGAGCTTTCCATGCGGCGTGCATGCGCGCGAATTGTGAACGCGTCTCGACTTTGCCAGCCTGCGGAGCAGAAATGGTCTTGCCTGAGCGTAGCAAAGAACAATGGCAATGCGCATCGCGAAATGCGCCCACGAAAAAAGCAGACAGCCTTTGCATCGGAGCTCCACCCTGTCGCGGCCAGGAGGGAAACATCGACCCGTGCAACGTCTATAAGGCTGGCTCCGAGGTGCTTTGAAGAATCTATGCGAGATCGAAAGGCGTATCGACTATCTGGCCTGTCATCAGGTCATGTACTGTAACGTGCCAACGCCCTGTCGGGTCGTTGACGGCGAATGGGATGCGCTCAACATACGGCGTTGCCCGCACCAATACATTGCGCGAATACAACTCGTAGATATTGCCCGTGGGAGTTTTGAATTCAAAATGAACGGCGCGGACAGTTCCCTCTGGAACAGGACTTTCGTCAGTCAGAGTGATTTCCACCATTTCGCCGGCGCGTGCGCCGGCAGCAACACTCGCACGCAAAGCTGAGATGGCTAGCAGCGAGCGGGTGAAGACCAGCGGACCCCATGGATCCAAGGTGATCTTCAGGGTGCGAATCTTGCCCAGGTCCTTGCGGCCGCGCACGTCGTAGGTTTGGTTTTCCTCTGGCCATTCGAGAGTAACTTCCGCTTCTTTCTCCAGCAGCGAATTGTCAATGTTCCCCACAATCGCGGGGTCGATGACAGGGGCGGAACCGACGGCAGCCAGCTTGGGATAACTGCCCCACCCACCACTGTCGGTCTGAGGATTTCTAAAGATGGCAACCTGTTCGCACGATCCGTTGACGAAGGTGACGACCTCGGTCCCCGGTAACCGTTTTCCGTCCGACCCCAGCACACGTACAGGCGGCTTGACTTCGGCGGCCCGAAGGATATCGTCTACAAGATCAGGAAGACTTGAGTTGGAATTGGCCTGCAAACGCAGGTAGGCATAATCGGCAATTTCCATGTTGAGGAAAATGGCGCGGCCGGAGCCAACCTGATTCACAATGACCATGGGCACATTGCCGCTGCGCACCAGCGCTTTGCCGGTGGTGGTGGTGATGGTTGCATCGCCGGGTCGAATATCTCGCAAGGCTTTGCCTTCCAATTGCAGGTCGCCAACATTGCCCACTCCCTGGACAGAGTTCGCGACCGTCTGAGCGGGACCGTGCGCGATGCCGAAGAGATCGTCCAATTGCCCACCTTGTCCGTCGTGTCCGCGCCGGATGTCACGGCCATGCTCGCTGAGCTGGGCGATGCGCATATCTGCCAACAATGTGCCGCCGTTCTGTACAAAGGTACGAATTTGTTCGGCTTCCTTGGCGCTCATCGCGATAGATTGCGGCAGGATTAAGACTTTGTACGGACCGGTGTTCAACATTCCGGCTTCCAGCTGCTTGCCGCCGACAAAGTTGTACTGCAAGGACAGGTCCTCGATTAGCTTGGTCCAACTGTTGCGGACGGCAATGCAAAGGCTATCGCCGGTTCCGCCGCTGTGCGACATCCACTCACGCGCATATTTCAGGTTGTCCAGTAGCCAGTGGATCTGAATAGATGGCTGCGAATAGTGGATGGCGATCGCCGCCGATTGCCGCGGGCAGTTGATCATCAGCTTGCCGATGCCGCCGCGCAATTCCCGCATGGTTTCGGAAAATGCGTCTGCGGCCGGGGTAGGCTTGCCCGTGCTTTCGTCAATGAAGGTGATACCTTTTTCGTTGTCGTCCCAGATGATGGTCCCGTTGTGGTTGTGGAACAAGCCCCACCAGATGGAGCGACCCACTTGTTTCTGGCGCATGCGTTCCGCCGCTGTCAGCGGTTGGCCGGGCTTATATCCGGTGCCACTGGTTTGCAGCATGATCATGTTCGGTTTCAGGGAGCGAATGACTTCCACGCAATTGCCGATGTTATAGGGCTCAATCACATCGACGGCGCGCACGACTTGCTCGTAGTTGTACCAGCCGAAGGCGAAGGGGGCTTGACCGCCTTCGGTGGCGCACAGGGCATGAGGATCTTCCGCCTTGCAGACGTCGGCGGCGCGTTTGACAGCGTCGGCAAAGGTCTCATCCATGAAATTGCGGAAGACGCACCAGGAGGAGACATCCCAATCGCGCGTCGAAGTGACCTCTCCCAGTTCCTTGTAGAACCGCTCGATTACCGTGCGCACCTGGCCCCAGTTCTGGAACTTTGTCGGTTCGTTGGGCGCAAAAAACCCAGGCATTCCGCCCCAGCGTATGTTCGCCTGATCGAGCGGACCCATGGCTTTCTCGAGCGATGCATCGTCCAGCACCGGTACGGACAACGATTCACGCGCCATGCCCAGGATGGGGCTAAACACCATCCCGTTGGGATCGCCATAGTTCGCGGGTCCGGGGAAGCTGGTACCCCACTCCTGGTTGAGTTGTTCGATGGTTTTATATCTTGCGCGGATGGCGGCCAAGCCGATCGCTTGAAAGGCCCGGTCCGTGGTGGTGTTCGTCAGATCGGCCACGGTTGCCGTTCCATGCGGATGAAGACCGGCGCCGCTTTGGCGGCGGAGATATTCCGTAAATTTTTCTGCGCAGAACTTCGAGTGGCAAAAATCGTTCGGCCTGATCTGGTCGCCTTGGCCAAGTTCATCGGCGATGTTGTAGTAGAGGGGGCGAAACGCGCGTCGTTCGCGGGCAAAACGAGACAAACGCTCGCGAATGTACTGGTCGGTTTCCGGGTCGTTGATGCAAGGATGCCGGACCCACAGATCCAGATTGTCGCGATCCATGCTGAACTTGGTTGTCAGGCCTCTCCACAGCGGCTGGTCCTTGTGATAGATGGAGAAGACCTCCCACGCCATTTGTTCCACGTAGAAATCGAAATTGTTATTCAGGATGGGAGAGAGTCCGTTATCGCCGGCTGTAATCGTGGCGTCGACTCCAGACTTGCGCAGCAAATCGTAAAAACCATCCGGATAGTGGGCCCACATAATGTTGTGATAATCGTTCCACGGTGTCCACTGCGGCGACAGAAGGAATTTTGCCGCGGCCGCCTGAGGCACGTCATTGACCTTGACCCGAATCCAGTTCACATAGGTCAAACCGAAGCGCAGATTGAAGGAAAAAGGAAGCGCTACGGTGGCCGGCCCGGACGGGGGAAGCGTGACTCGCGCGGCCACCCTGCCGAAGCTGTCGGTCCACTCTACCTGGGTAGGAGAGGCGACAGGACGAACGAAACGAAGTGTCCCATTGACGACTCCGTCTTGCTCGTACAATTCGCGATCAAGATCAATTTGAGCAAGCAGCGCAGAATCTGGCCCAGTGGTGTCGGCTTCCTGGGCAACAGCAGTCTGGCCGAGTCCCATGAGGGCGGGAGTGAGCGCGACAGAAGCAACGGCGGAACGGAGGAACCCCCTCCGGCTCGGATCGTAGGAATTGGGCATGGCAGATCTCCTTTATGTCGGCTGATTTTTGGTCCAAGCGGAAGGCGTACCGTTTCCGGCCGGAAAATTGACGGCTGAAAACAATGCTATCTCGAAAGTTACGGATAGCGTCGTATTCTTTTGCCTGGATCGGGCGGGACGCTCTCATTCCAATCGCAGATTTCTCTACGGCTGTGTTGCTGTTTCCAATCGCACGGGTCCGATGAGGCCGGAGGGCATCAGGCCATTCGGAGTGTCAGTGGGCCCTGGAATAAAGTTTCGATCGGGGCCGCGTGCGGAAAGTGCGTTGTATTGGGTGTTGACGACCGTTACTTGCAACGTATTTTCGCCGGCATGCAACAACGGGGTGATGTCGGCGCGGTACGGTCGCAGTAACAGGACCGGCCCGAGTTTTCCATTGAGGGAAATCTCGGCCACATCTTTTACATCGCCCAGGTCGAGCAGAATTCGAGGATGACGGCTGAGGAAATTCGCAGGCACGACAAATGTCGTGGTGTACTGCCCGCGGCCGGAGAAGTTCTTGAGCTTGTCGTTGGTCGTCCAGTCCATCAACTCGGGTAGTTCCATGTCGATGGTTTCAGGGTGGCTGCCGGGACCTATGCCAACGCCGTGGAATCTCCAGCCATTCTGGCCAATCGCGATTTGAATGGGGGGAACACGGATGGCTGGCGGCTGTGCGGCGGGCGCGACCGGCTTGGCCGCAGGATTGAAGACCAACAGTGTGGATCCGTAGGGGTCCATATCCAAACGCGCGCGCAATGTGCCCGCATGCATCTCGAATTGGGTGAACGGATGACGCTCGCCAGTCCACGGGTCCCAAATTTCCGGGCTGCCGGCCGCATGAAAGTCCGCCATCACGAGCTTTTCCTCACTGGAAGGATTGCGCAGAAAAAACACGTCGAGCGCGCCAATACGTTTTTCAATGAATGACACGGAGGCCCCCTCGAAATGAAGATTCGGCTGGATGCTGGCATCCAGAATTTTCACCGCGCCGGATGCATCGGGAGTAGCGTGGACATTCTTCTCCGTCAGAATTTTTGCGAGCGCATTCAGGCTGGCTCCTGTAGGCAGTTTGCCATCGACGACATTTCGCTCGGCGAGCGGCGTGCTGCCGAGGAACACCATGGGAAGACCCAGATGAGCGAACGCTATGAGCTGATTGGCGACTGGGGTGGAAACGGTTTTCTGGTGCGGGAGAATGAGGACGCTGTAGGCCTCTCCGCCGGGAGAGATCAATTTGCCGCCGACGACTTTCGAGTGTAGCAACACGTAGGCATCGATGTGGTCGTAGTTGTATCCGGCAGCCATCATACGGGTGGCGATTTCGGGTTCCGGCGGGGCGGGATCAATGGAATCGTAGGCGAGCAAACCGCGATAGAGAGCCACGGGCACAACCGTGGTACCGGTCTGGGAGATGTATTGCACACGAGTGATGTATTCGTTCACACGCGGGAGATAGGGCCAGAACGGGTTGTGCTGATTCATGTGGGAGGAATACGAGCCGTTGGCTGCGAACGGATGCCAACCGGGTTCCGGGCGGTCCATGTAATCGTAGGGGTAGCCGTGATAAATAATCTCGTTGATGCCGGCGGTCAGCAATTCGTCGGCATAGCGCTTGATCTTTTCCGGCGTGGTTTGGTATGCCTTACCTCGCCAGACAAAGCTTTCGCTCGACACGATTTTTCGTCCATACAAATCTCCGCCTGATGAGGACATTTTCAGGAAGTCATAGCGTCCGTTGTCGTAGAGGTCTTCCGTCTCGGGAATGCTGGAGGCACCGTAGACGCGAAGCAGGTCTGTCGGCGATCCGTGAGCCTGCACCCGGGACAACAGATTGTTGTTCGCAGCCCATTGAATGAACGGCGAATAAAAATTGTCGATCATAAGATCGGAAACCGTCTGCCAATAATCCTGGCGGACGCGATCGCCGATTCCACGGATGTCATAGAGCGGCAGATGGACAGGATTGGCGCCATACGGGACGCTGAAGCCAGACACTTTCAGAATGGGAAGATACGGAGTCAGATCGTAGCCGCGCAGCTTGCGGAACTCCTGCAGAAAATCATCGTTCCAATACAGGTAGGCCTGGACTTCCAGACTGTCGCAGAAAATTGCCCGCAGACCATGGCCGAAGTATTGGCCATCGTACTGCTTGGCGGTTCCACCGACGCGGTCGGCATAGGTCTCAAAGGCCTGACGATTCATGTGGTCGAGAACCAGTTGCGCTCCAGCGCCGGTACCGCCCGTGACCTGCTGGCCAGTGGGCATTTCCTTAAAAACGAAGACCTGCCAGGTTCCAGGCGGCACATCCCAGTCGAGCGTTCCATCGGGCAACATGTGGCTTGTGAGGACAACGGAGGTTCCGGGATCGAGCTGGCCTGGCTTTCTCTCTGCAGCCTGCTCATCCGGCGACTGACTTTGATAGAACTGGGCAACATCGCCGCGAATAGCGACGGCGGCTATCAGCTTTTCTCGTTGTCGAAAGCGCTGGAGCCAACCCGGCGGCAGGTTGGCATTTCTTGTAATGTCGTCATCCAGCTGCGGCATTTGCAGCTTCGCGTGAAAATGCACGGGGCCGCGAATGCTCTGCTGCGTCGATCGCAATTCCACCGAGGCTAGCTCCGGAGTGATGACTCCCGCGCCGCCAAAAGGCCAGCCCGAGCCAAACGTGTAGTCGAGCCACATGCCGTGGTCGCGCGCCTCTTGCAGGGCCGCCTGCATATGGGCAAAGAAAGTCGGGGTCAGATAGTCGTCGACACGTTTACGAGTTTCCGCCGGCATGTCGGGATGGAGTCCGATGACAAAGGGCTGAATCTCAGCTCCGCCGAAATTTGCCTGATCGAGTAGTGCAACCTCTCTGCGCAACTCGGCATCCGTGACATCACCGCCTGGCCACCACCAACGCACCATGGGCCGGTAGGCCTTGGGGGGATTCTGAAATTGCTGGGCGACGCTGGAAACATTCTGGGCTGGCAAGGGTGCACAGGCCACAACGCAAAGCACGACAAGGGCGGCAAATTTCATACACTGACTCCTAACCGAGTGGGACATCGGTGATCAACTTCGTCGGGGCATTCGGGCACAAATTCCTGCTTGCCGACGGCGAAAGGGAACGATATGCTGTCCCACGCAGCATACGACACAACCTTGGAAGGCTGCCATGACCAAATCCAAAATTTTTTCGTTGCAGTGATTCTGCTTCTTCTTAGCTGTTCGAGTTCACGCTTGCGGGCGCAACGCGGCACAACCGCTCAATGGGGACGGCATATTACCTGCGCCTCCGACGGTGGACGGCGGCGTTTCTGTCCCATTAACCTGGGGGCGAAGCGCGCATGACCAACCGGCACAGTGGCTCGCCCGGTATTCAAGGGCGCACGTGGGGCTTTGACGGCCGGGGCATCTGGGTGGATCGCGGCTGCCGCGCCGAGTTCCGGGTAGGTTGGAGATAAGCGCTGCACTTCAAGGAACACTCTGGCGCTGGCGACGTTTCGCCGCGCCAGTGTTTGCCGCTGCGCGTTTGTATGCTGTGTTTCGGCTGTTGCCCCTAAGACAGCAGGAGATGGAATTTCAGCAGACGCGTCCGCGTTTGCCGGCGGCGCTGTGGCCGGGAGGATTCTCGCCGATCCAGCGTTCATCCGCGGGTTCACTGGCCAGTTGGTAGCGGGAGTCCGAGGAAATTCGCAGCCGATCGGTGCGGTTGTCCATGCCGCCGTGGACCAGATCCATGCAGAAGATAACGACATCGCCGGCCTGATATTCCGCAGTCAACCAGCGGCCGCCCAGACTGTGTCGAATGTGATTGGGGTCTTCAGTGAGCCAGCCGTTCAAGCCGGTCGCGGTGCGTGCTGGATCGTCCGGCCGGTTGGAACAGTACGAATCGACATCGCGCCGGCCGTAGGTGGTTTGCAGGCGCACGTTTTTGTGACTATTTTCCAGCACCATGAGTCCACCTAACTGGAAATCAATATCTCCTAGCGGGACCCAGGCGGTGTAAAGGCGGCGGGTACCGCGGCCCATATAGACGATGTCGCAGTGGCTGGGCGTGCCGAGTCCGGGCGAAATGCAGCGCAGCCAGGTGAAATCGAAATGCAGGACTTCTCCGCCCAGGAAAGACGAGAAAAGCTCATCAGGTTTCCCTGCCGGGCGTAGAGAAGATGCTGCAAGGGAGGATTGTTCTTTTGCGCCAGCTCGGGCTGAAAGAACAGCTTGGCGTCCGGTTTGGGCTTGCCCATCATCAAGGGCACCGCGGGATCCAGTTGGCCTTCGGCTGCCAGCTGCGTCAAGATGTGACGCCGGGCCGCGAGCACTTCTTCTCTGTCCAGACATCCGCGAAGAAACAGATAACCATCCTCGGTCATGGCGTGTTGCAAGGAGTCGCGATCGTCGCGTGCATCACAACGGGACTCCAAAAGTCCAATAGCATCCTCTCCCTCGTCCAGTTGATATCCGCGGGAGACCATGGTGGGAAGCGCGCAAGCAGTAGTCATCGGTGCGACGGTCCTTTTCAGGGGATTCAAGAGGCCCAACGCTGAAAGGATACGCTTCTACGCAGAGAAGCGAAAATCATATGGACAGGCACCCAAGGAGTAAAGTCGCGGCATGGGAATCGCAACCGGGCGACGAGCATAGAATGGGCTGCATATGCGCCTGAACCGTGTGTCGATCGTTGTTGTATGTCTGCTGGCCGGTTCCTCTCTACGTGCGTGGTCGCAAAAGCCACTGCCAGTTCCGCAGAAAGTGATTCTCGATACGGATATTGGCGACGATATCGACGATGCGTATGCGCTGGCGCTGGTGTTGTCGAGTCCGGAATTGAAGCTGATGGGCGTGACAACCGCGTGGGGCGACACAGGTTTACGTGCCCGGCTGGTGGAGGGAATACTGTGCGAGACGGGACAGCAAGGCATTCCCGTGATTGCCGGAGTTCAGACGAAAACTCATAACGTGTTGAGCCAAGCCTCGTGGGCCAGGCGCTTTCCGCCCCCGCCAGACGCGGGCACGGATGCAATTGCCTGGATGGCGAAAACCATTCGCGCAAACCCTGGGCGGATTACGTTGATTGAGATTGCGCCGCTGAGCAATGTGGGTGAGCTGATCGCGCGGGACCCTGCGGCATTCCACATGCTGAAGCGTGTTGTCTTGATGGGCGGGTCGATCCATCGCGGTTATGGCGATCTGGGCTATGCGCCGGACCGGGGGCCGTCTGCGGAATACAACATCGCCACCGATGTGCCGTCGGCGCAGAAATTATTTGCTTCCGGCGTGCCGATTACGATGGTGCCGCTGGATTCAACCCAGTTGAAGCTGGATGAGGTGTTGCGGTCGATTCTGTTTCGCCAGAGCACACCGCTGACAGACTCGCTGGCGGTGCTGACGGATGAGTGGGGCGGCACTACGCCGACGCTGTTTGATGTGATGGCGGTGGAAGCGGCAATCGACGGAAACCTTTGTCCGTCACAGCCGATGCGCATCCGCGTCGATGACAAGGGGTACACGCGCGTGGAACCGGGAGCGCCGAACGCCTACGTGTGTCTGCATTCCGACTCCGATCGCTTCTTTCAGTTCCTCTTGCCGAGGTTGATGGAGCAGCGGCTTGGCATGGGCAACTCGAACGCAGGCCGTTCCGGGCAGGCGGGGAAATAGTAGTCACGGTCGCTCCATCCGCCCAGAAGAGGATAGGCGTCGCAGTATCTCTGAGAAATTCGACAGAGTTCTATACGCAACCGCGTCGTTTGCATCCAACTCGCTAATACGTTGCGGAGGACGTTCGCCGCAAGGGAGAGACGGCATGCTCATTATCCTGATCGTTCTACTTTTGGTTATCGCATTCGGCGGGTATCGTATGGGGCCAGGCATTGGCTACTACGGCGGGGGTGGCCTCGGCTTGATTTTGCTGATCGTTATCATCCTGTTGCTGTTGCGAGTGATCTGAAGGCAGACCAAAAAAGAATCTGGCAGGAAACTGCGTTGGCAATGGGGTACGGTGTCAGCGCAATTCCTGTCCTTTTTGCGCTTGTTCTGGCGGGCTGAGTCTTGCTTGGACGAAGCACGAGGAGCGCAGTGGAGGTGGATGGAGCGCATGCCGATCTGTCGGAAGGGCTTTGTGCGGACGGGCGATCTCCGGTATACTCAAACTTTGCTGTCTATATAAGATTTTCCGTTTAGGAGCGCACTCCGATGCCGAAGCGCACATTTCAACCGAATCGCCGCCACCGCGCCAAGACGCATGGCTTCCGGGCCCGCATGAAGAGCAAAGCAGGGCAGGCTGTGCTGTCGCGCCGCCGCGCCAAGGGCCGCAAGCGCGTCTCCGTCAGCGCGGGCTATCGCGATTAGTTCACGCCTCAACGTTTGGCCGGTTCCCGCCGTCGAAACCTAACATCTCTTTGATCTCCAGCGCCCGACAGCATCTCTGTCTGCGCACCCTTGCATGGAAAACCTCGGAGACCCCCAGGGTTTTCGAGTGTTGTTGCGCGACAATAGGGACAATCGGTGTGCGATGCCAGCCCAATCCACAGCTCGATCCCACAAGCCCGCGCCTGCTTCCCTGCAGGACGGAAAGCTGCGGAAACATGCGGACTATCAGCGGGTGTATCGCGAGGGGAAACGGCAATCGCTGCCCTTGATGACGTATTTCTTCGCAGTGCGCAGGCCGCAGGAGGCAATCGGAGTCACCGGCGCGTCGAATGGAACGGGGACGCACCCGACTGAAACGCAACTTGGCTCGCGGGTCGGCCTGACGGCCGGGCGAGTGTTGGGGAACGCGGTCGAGCGGAACCGCATCAAGCGGCGCATGCGACAGGCCATCCGGCAAGCCCAGGCGGAATTGACTGCCAGCGTGGACGTGGTCCTGCATCCGCGGCGCACCGTGTTGGAAGCTGAATTCTCCCAGATTGAGCGCGATGTGGCGCGGGCGTTTCAATCCGTGCAGTTAGCGCTGAAGAAAACCTGCGATGCCGATTCCTCCCATGACCGGGTCTAGCCAGGAACGCCGCGCGGCACGGGTGGAGAGGCTGGCCAGAGCCTATCAGCGATGGATCTCACCGGGTCTGCATGCACTGGGCGGCTCGCTGCTGCCGATGCCGAGCGGCTGCCGCTATCAGCCAACCTGTTCTGAATACGCTGCGATTGCAGTGGCACGCTATGGCTGGTGGCGCGGTTCCGCGATGGCGCTTGCCCGAGTCTTACGTTGCCATCCCTGGAGCCGCAGAGGTCGCCGCGGCGGCTTCGACCCAGTGCCGTAGCGTTGGGTTGCGACCATTGCAGGCATCCGTTGCAACTGTTTGGCCGGTAGCTCCGCCAGCCAATCCGGCAGGTCTGCAAGCGGAGGAGAAAACCGGGTAGGATAGGTATACCCGCACTCTGCGCGACCGTCCCGACACGTCGAGTCCCCGAATTGGTGCCGAAAGGTCGAGATGGCAGAATATCCAGGCATTCGCTTCGGCTTTGCGTTCTAGCGGAAGGGCTTGCCCCGGATTGGCATTGCGGAAATCGAAAGCAACAGGAAATCTCTTGGCCGAATATAAAAATCCTAACCAGCATGGCGGGAAGCAGGACACCAGTTCCCTGCTGGTCTTTACCTTGGTCTTTGTCGCAATTCTGCTGGGCATGCAAATCTTCCGTCCGAAGCACCCGGCGGCTCCTTCTTCAACCCAGTCCGCCCCAGCAAAGAACACGGCAGCGCAGACAACGAATGATGCAGGCACGACTGGAACCGCCAGCCCCAATGTGACGGCTGGGGGTGCCGCAGTGAGGAAACCTGCCAGTGTACCGGCAACACCGCAGATCGCGGCTGCCCACGAAACCACGACGACGGTCGAGAACGAGTTGTACCGGATCACATTCAGCAATCGTGGCGGGCAAGTCATCTCCTGGGTTTTGAAGAAATACACAAATTATGATGGCAAGCCGCTCGATCTGGTGAATGCAGATGCGGCAAAACAGTTTGGCTATCCACTTTCGATCTATACCTACGACGCGAGTTTGCGTCAGCGTCTGAATAGTGCGCTGTATGTGTCCTCGGCGACGGGCGATCTGACCGCGCCGAATCAATTGACGTTCAACTATTCCGCGGACGGCGTGACTGTTCGCAAGACCTTTCACTTCGATTCCAGCTACGTGGTCCGGGCGGACGTGAGTGTGACGCAGAATGGCGCGCCGGTGGAGGCGCTGCTGGCGTGGCCGGCTGGATTTGGCGATCAGCGCGACGCCAGGGACTACTCGTCATACCAGAAGATCGATCGTTCGAACAGCGGCAAGGTGGAAAGCATCGCACCGAAAAAGGTGAGCGATGGCGAGACGCAGGCCGGCCCGCTGGATTGGGGTGGAGTGAGCGATCTGTATTTTGCCGCTGTTTTTCTCCCTGAGACTCCCGCAACCAGCTCCTTCGTGGCTTTGCGGCATACGCTGGAGATTCCAAAGAACCCAGACAATCCACAGGTTGGCCAAACCGAGCCCCAGCCGGTGCTGGGCGCGGCTGTGGGTTCCGTGAATGGTCCGACTCAGGTACGGATTTTTGCGGGCCCGAAGATGCTGAGTGTTTTGTCTTCGATCCGGGCGATGGGCCCGGATGGCAAGCTAACCGGACCGAACCTGGTACCGATCGTGCACTACGGCATGATGTCTATCATCGCCAAGCCGCTGTTTTATCTGCTGCGATGGGTCTACGACCACGTGGTGCATAACTGGGGCTGGGCCATTCTGCTGCTGACCTTGTTCTTAACGCTGGCCATGTTCCCGACCCGCTTCACCATGATGAAGTCGTCGATCAAGATGCAGCGCATCCAGCCGCAGATGGCGTACATCAAGGAGAAGTACAAGAAATACAAGTTCGATGATCCGCGCAAGCAGGACATGAACCGGGAGATGCAGGATCTGTACAAGAAGGAAGGCGTCAACATGTTTGGCGGCTGCCTGCCCATGCTGGTCCAGATGCCGCTGATCTTCGCGTTTTACGAAATGCTGGAAAACGCCATTGAACTGCGGCACGCGCACTGGTTCTGGCTGCACGACTTGTCGGCGCCCGACCCGTATCACATCCTGCCCGTTCTGATGGTGTTTTCGCAGTTCTTCTTTCAGCTGTTTACCCCTTCCCCGGGCGTCGATGCCGCCCAGCAGAAGATGATGGCCTTTACCATGCCGCTGTTCAGTGGATTCATCTGCTGGCATTACGCCTCGGGTCTGGCGCTGTACTGGGCGGGTAGCAACCTGATCGGGATCGGCCAGCAGATGGCGATCAACCGGACCAAGCTGGGGAAAGAGTTGCGCGAGATCCAAGCCAAGCGTGCCATGAAAAAGAAGGGTGGACGACCGGCGGCTGTTGCCCGGCGTTGACAAACCTGCTGAATCGAGACTATGGAGTACCAATGCCAATTGAAAACTATCAAGCTGCCGTAACATCGATCGATGCATTTCTGAAGACGGTGATCAGCAAGGGAGGCTTGCGCCTGAAATACCGCATTACCGCGGGCGCGGGCGCAGCCGATCCTCACAAGTTTGAGTCGCGCGAAATCTACATTGAGATTGCAGGTCCGGATGTGGACCTGGTTCTGGAGCACAACGCGGAGCTGCTGCGGTCTCTGGAACACATCGCGGCTAAACAACTGCACCTGGAACCCTCTGAGCACGATTTGATCAGCTTCGACGCGCGGGGGTATAAGGCGCTGCGCGCGCAGGAACTGCGACTGGCCGCGGACACTGCAGCGGAACAGGTGCACCGTACCGGCGAGCCCTATCAGTTCGCGCCCATGAATTCTCGCGAACGGCGGATGCTGCATCTGGCGTTGAAAAACTATGAAGACCTGCGCAGCGAAAGCAGCGGAGAAGGCATGCGGCGCTCCGTTGTCGTGTATCCGAAGAACTGGCAACCGAGAACGCCTTCCCCCAACGGTACCTCTCGAGCGCGCACGTTTGGGCGAGGCTGACCCAGCCTCCGTGCGAATCGTCAGGGTCACATGAGTTGCTTCGCTCAGTTTCTCCAAGCAAAGTAGAATCGACCCGTGAATCAGCCAGCCAATCCTGCGGTTGCGCCGCAGCCTCTCGATCCCGCAAATCAGCCCGACACGATCGTTGCTATTTCCACGCCGCCTGGTCGCGGAGGTATCGGGATTGTGCGGCTATCAGGCGTGCAGGCGGTAGAGATTGCCTCCAGTTTGCTGCGGCTGCCGAAACCGCTCGTCCACACCCACGCACAACTCGCCGACATTCTGGATCCGGAGAGCGAAGATACTGAAGCTGCCAAGCGGCTCGACGAAGCAGTCGTAACTTTGTTTCAGTCGCCACACTCCTACACCCGAGAAGATGTGGTGGAGATTGCCGCACATGGTTCACCGGTGGTGTTGGAGTACTTGGTGCGCGCAGCCATTGCGCGAGGAGCTCGTCTGGCCCGGCCGGGAGAATTCACAGAGCGCGCCTTCCTTTCCGGACGCATCGATCTCACCCAGGCCGAGGCCGTGCGCGACCTGATCGAGGCGCAAACTCTCTACCAGGCGAAAATTGCGTCGGAACAAATGGAAGGCGCACTTTCACGCCGCATTCAGCCGATCAAGCAAGCGCTGGTGCATTTGATTGCGGAATTGGAAGCCGGCATCGACTTTGCGGAAGACGATATTGAATTGCTACCGGCCGCTGTAATCGCAAGCCGAATCGAGGCGATCGCGCAGCCGCTACAGGCGCTGGCTGCGTCGTTCGCGTACGGACGCGTGGTGCGCGATGGAATCTCGCTGTCGATTGTCGGGCGCCCCAACGCCGGAAAATCCTCGCTCTTCAATCGTCTGGTGCAGCGCGAACGTGCCATCGTGACCGCGACGCCGGGAACGACGCGGGACCTGGTGACGGAGCGGGTTTCGCTGGGCGGAATCCCTCTCGATTTGATTGATACCGCAGGACTGCGTGCGGCCCAGGATGAAGCGGAGAGCATCGGCATTCAAAAATCGCGGGAGGCGTTGGCGGATGCGGACGTGGCGTTGCTGGTGCTGGATGCGACGGCCGAAGCACTGACGCAGGAAGAAATCGCGTTGCTTGAGCAGATGCGTACGCGCCGTGCCCTTGTAGTGCTGAACAAGATGGATTTGCCGCACGGGAAATCTGGGACCGAAGTTTTTCGTTTGCTTGACGGGGGTTCGGGGGCGATTGAAACTTCCGCACTGACAGGCGAGGGAATTCCGGCACTTCGCAGAGCGGTCCTTACCCTCATGCGCGGAGAAGGACGAGAATCGGAATCGGGCCTGATGACCAACCTGCGTCAGCAGCAGGCAGTGGCTGAGACATTGCAGGCATTACAGGATGGCGTGCGAGCGATTGCTGCGAATGTACCCCACGAAATGCTGCTGCTGGATCTTTACTCCGCATTGCGCAGCTTGGACGCATTGACCGGCGCCACCACCGCCGACGATATTCTGAACTTGATTTTCTCCACCTTCTGCATCGGAAAGTAGAGCATCGCGTGGCTTTTGGGCATCTGACGATTGTTCTGCTTGCGAGGACATTTGCTCTACACGGTTCGCCGGTTTGCGCCTTGATCCAGCGCGGGGAGATTCCGGTCATGGAAGTCAGGGCTGGAACGGCATCTGCTCGGGGACCGCTTCTCCGTCGGCGCGCGGATCGGTGGCGCCGTAATTCACTCCGCTTTGTTGGTTGTGTTGAACGGCATTGCCACGGCCCATGTCTTGCGAATAGCGCGGCAGCACAGTGATTTCGTGACCCTGCCGGCGCAGGCCATCGATGACCTGCGGCGCGATGCCGTTTTCCATGAGCAGCTTGCAGCCGGAGAAGGAAGGCATGGTGAAACGAGCCGCTTCCAGCGCCGCCTGAATGTTCATGTGGAAGTCCGCGATGTTCGAAACGAACTGCGCGTGGGCCTGGGCCTGGTTGAAGCCACCCATGATGCCGAAGGCAATTCGCGCGTCGCCCTTCTGCATGAACGCAGGGATGATGGTGTGCAAGGGGCGTGTGCGCGGGCGTAGCGTGTTCGGCTGGTCCGGCTTCAAGGTGAAAGCGGCGCCGCGGTTTTGCAGCACGAATCCGGTACCGTTTGCCACCAGGCCGCTGCCGAATGCTCCGGCGTTGCTTTGAATCAGTGAGACCTCGTTGCCTTCGCGATCGACAACGGCGAGATAGGTGGTGTCGCTGGACAGCCGCGAAAGCTGACCGGTCAGGTCCGAGGGCAACACGTTGCACTGGGCGCGGTCGGTGATCTGCGCGGCACGGCGGACGGCAAGCTTTTTTGAGATGAGTTGCTGGACGGGAATATGCGAGGCGCGGGGATCGCCGATGTAATGTCGCAGATCGGCATAGGCCAGTTTTTTCGCTTCAATTTCCACGTGCAGCGATTTTTGGCTGTTGTGGCCCCATTGCGCAATGGGAAACTGTTCCATGATGTTCAGCATGGAGAGCGCGGCGATGCCTTGCCCGTTCGGCGGCATCTCCCATACTGTCCAGCCACGGTAGGTGGTGCTGATGGGGTCGACCCATTCCGGCTGGAAGTCGGTGAGATCGTCGGCTTGTAAAAACCCATGCAGTTGCTGCGAGAGCTGCAGGATCGCCTCCGCCGTGGGACCCTTGTAGAAACCATCACGACCGTGTTGGCCAATGCGACGCAGGGTCGCGGCCAGGTCCGGATTGCGGAACAGTTGGCCGGCCACGGGCGCTTTGCCATTGGGGAGAAAAACTTGCGCGAAGCCGGAGCTGCTAGCGAAAGCAGGGCCAAATTCCTGCCAGTTTTCGGCGTCGGTTTCGGTGACGGCAATGCCTTGCTCGGCAAGCGCCACCGCAGGCGCAACGTCTTCCGCCATGGGAAGTTTGCCGAAGCGCTGGCGGAGTGCGTCCCACCCAGCGACTGCTCCAGGAACGGTGACGGAGAGGATACCGGTTTCGGGAACTTCGTCGACGATTCCCTTCGCCCGCAGGTTCGCGATGGTCATCTCTTTCGGCGCCCAGCCGCTGGCGTTCAGGCCGTACAATTTTTTCGTCTTTGCGTCGTAAACAATGGCGAACAGGTCGCCGCCGACCCCGTTCATCATCGGCTCAATGATGCCGAGAGCTGCATTGGCGGCGATGGCCGCATCCACAGCGCTGCCGCCGCGCGCCAGAATCGCCGCGCCTGCCTGCGATGCGACGGCCTGGCTGGTCGCCACAATTCCGTATTGCGTCATCACCATGGAACGGGATTGTTCGCGGCTGGGCTGGGCTGCGGCTGGCTGCAGGAAGGCGACCAGGGAGACAAACATACACGCACAGAGCAGAGTTTTCAGTTTTGGAATCATGATGAGGCGCCCTTGGGTCGAAGTGGAAATTCAAGCAATGAGCCATGATACGACTTCGATCTGCGGACTGGTATAGAGGTCTCTGCCGGTCTTTCCTTTGCTAACGCCATTTCCGTAAACGGCGACTAACTGCCGCGATGGATGGAATAATCGCAGCGTGGTACGAATGATAAAAGAGGAGAACTATGGCGCAACTGATGAAGACATCCAACCCGGCATTGAATTCACAGATATTTCAAGGAGAACATGCCGCGTTTGGCGAGTCGATGACGCTCGACGGCACCGTGAATAAAACCGGTATTCTGCTGGTTTGCGCGGGGGCGGCCGCGGCCTGGGCATGGCACGTGTTCATGCAAACACGTTCTGCCGCAAGCGTACTCCCACTGATGTGGATTGGACTGATTGGCGGATTGATTTTCGCTGTGATCACCATTTTCAAGAAGACGTGGGCCCCGGTGACCGCACCCGTCTATTCGCTGCTGGAAGGGTTGGCGCTGGGCAGCATTTCGGCGGTCCTCGAGGTACGATATCCGGGAATTGCAATGCAATCGGTCGGCCTGACCTTCGGCACGCTGTTGGTTCTACTGATCGCGTATCGCTCCGGGTTGATTCCGGTGACGCAAAAATTTCGCCTCGGGGTGGTAGCCGCTACTGGCGCGATCATGCTGCTCTACATCGCCGAGATGGTGCTGGGATTCTTTGGAATTCATTTTGCCTCCATCAACGGGTCCGGTCTGATGGGTATTGGATTCAGCGTAGTAGTTGTGATTATTGCGGCGCTGAATTTAGTGCTGGATTTCGATTTTATTGAGAGCGGAGTGCGTGCCCAGGCCCCCAAGTATATGGAGTGGTATGGCGCCTTCGGATTGATGGTCACGCTGGTCTGGCTGTACATCGAGATCTTGAACCTGCTGGCAAAAGTTCGCAGCCGCGATTGAGCAGGGCTTTTCTCCACGCGAGCGAATAAAAAACGAAGAAATTCGGTACAATCCACTGCATGTCCCCTACGCTGCAAGCTGGCGTCGAACTTGACGTGCCTACTGGCCTCGAGTGGGCGCACCCCATCACGCAGGAGTGGTTTGTTCATCGGTTTGGCACGCCGACAGAGCCGCAGATTGAAGGCTGGCCGAGCATCCAGGCGGGGCAGGCGACGCTAATTTCCGCGCCGACCGGATCGGGCAAGACGCTGGCGGCCTTTCTGGTTTGCATTGACCAATTGTTGCGCAAAGCGATCGCGGGCACGCTCTCAACCCATACCGAAGTTGTGTATATCTCGCCGCTGAAGGCGCTTTCGAACGACGTCCAGAAAAACCTCGATCAGCCGCTGCGCGAGATTCAACAACTTGCGCTCGAACGCGGCTATCTCTACGGAGAAAGTCGCACCGCTGTCCGCACCGGCGACACGCTGGCCTCCGAACGCGCGGCCATGCTGAAGAAGCCGCCTCACATTTTGGTGACCACACCGGAGTCACTATATATTCTGCTGACCTCAAAAAACAGTCGCGAAAATCTGCGCCACGTGCGTACGGTAATTGTGGATGAGATTCATGCGGTCGCGGACGACAAGCGCGGTGCGCATCTGGCGTTGTCGCTGGAACGGTTGGAAGCCCTGGTGTGCGGCGAAAATCGCGTGGCCCGTGGTGCGCTGTTAGCCGGTTCGGCAAAACCGCCGCAGCGGATTGGTCTCTCTGCAACGCAGAATCCAATCGAGTTGGTTGCGCAATTTCTTACCGGTTTGTCAGAAGGTCGTGAACCAGCAAAGATCGTTCAGGTAGGTCGACGGCGCGTGATGGATCTGGCTGTTGAGGTTCCTAGCTGCGAAGAGCTTGGTTCCGTAGCGACGAATGCCATGTGGGACGAGATGTACGATCGCCTGGCCGCGCTGGCGCAGGAGCATCGGTCGACGCTGGTCTTTGTGAACACGCGTCGTATGGTGGAGCGGCTGTCGCATGCCATCGGCGAACGGATTGGCGCGGAGAATGTTGCCGCGCATCACGGCAGTCTTTCGCGCAAGTTGCGACTGGATGCGGAAACACGCCTGAAGAACGGCGAAATCAAGCTGCTGGTCGCTACCGCTTCGCTGGAACTGGGCATTGATATCGGAGCCATCGATCTTGTTTGCCAGGTAGGTTCCACACGCGCGGTCGCGACGGGAATGCAAAGGATTGGCCGTGCCGGACACTGGCGAGGTGCGATTCCGAAAGGGCGTTTCTTCGCCACTACGCGCGATGACCTTATCGAATGTGGCGCGCTGGTCCAGGCGATGCACGCCGGCGATCTGGATCGGCTGGAGACACCGCCAAAACCACTGGATGTATTGATGCAGCAGATCGTCGCCGCCTGTGCCGCGGAATCCTGGAACGAAGATGCTCTGTATTCCGTGCTTCGCCGTGCCTATCCCTACCGCGACTTGACACACAATGAGTTTGACGAACTGATACAGCTGCTGCATCGCGGCATTGAATCCAGTCGCGGTCGATATGGAGCATTCGTCATGCGCGACGCCGTGCACGGAGAACTGCATGCGCGCCGCGGTGCGCGACTGGCAGCGGTGTGCAATGGCGGAACCATTCCGGACACTGCGCAATACGCCGTCATCATGCAGCCGGAAGGATTGCAGATCGCGACGCTCGACGAACATTTTGCCATCGATTCTTCGGCGGGAGATGTGATTCTGCTGGGAAATACGAGCTGGCGAATCCAGCGTATTGAGACGGGCCGCGTATTCGTCGAAGATGCTCATGGCCAGCCGCCCAACCTGCCGTTCTGGGCAGGCGAAGCGCCGCAACGAACAGATGTGCTGAGCGCCTATGTGGCGCGCTTGCGCGAGCAGATTGCAGCCCGGACTGCAAATGTGCTGCCCGGCCGCGTATCGCAAGCCCATGCGTGCGTAGCAGAAGCCACAAGGTGGCTGAAGAAGGAATGCGGCGTTTGTGATGGTGGTGCCGAACAGATGATTGGCTATATCGCTGCTGGATTTGAAGCACTGGGCGCGATCCCATCGTTGACCACCATTGTTGCGGAGCGCTTCTTTGACGAAGGCGGCGGGATGCAGCTAATCCTGCATGCCCCGTTCGGCGGCCGGATCAATAAGGCCTGGGGTCTGGCATTGCGCAAACGCTTCTGCAGGGGATTCAACTTTGAACTGCAGGCAGCAGCGACGGACAATGGCTTGTGCATTTCGCTGGCAGAGCAGCACAGCTTTCCACTCAGCGACGTGTTTCAGTTTCTTACCGTACAGACAGTACAAGAGCTGCTGGAACAGGCGGCGCTGGATTCGCCGATCTTCAAGTCGCGCTGGACGTGGGCGGCTGGTCGGAGTTTGCAACTGTTACGGTTCCAAAATGGAAAAAAGGTTGCTCCGCAAATTCTGCGCACTCGCTCTGACGATCTGTTGGCCAGTGTGTTTCCCCAGGTTGCAGCCTGCATTGAAAATATCCAGGGCGATCGTGAGATTCCCAATCATCCGCTGGTGCGCGAAGTAATGAAAGATGTTCTTGGGGAAGCGATGGATCTTGCCGGCCTGAAGAGCGTGTTGGACGGTATTTCCGCCGGCACGATTCAGTGTGTCGCAGTCGATACGACCGCGCCAAGCCAGTTTGCACACGAACTGCTGAACGCAAATCCTTACGCTTTTCTGGATGATGCGCCGTTAGAAGAACGTCGCGCCCGCGCCGTATCCATGCGCCGTGCGTTGCCCGCCAGCATGCAGGGAGATGCGGGACGGCTCGACCCAGCCGCGATTGCCGCTGTTCGTGAGGAGTGCTGGCCGGATCTGCGGGACGAGCACGACATGCACGAT
>JBKQVW010000007.1:0-23728 GCA_052142955.1 Acidobacteriaceae bacterium
TTCTATCCCGACCTGCCCAAGGGCTATCAGATTTCTCAGTTTGACAAGCCGCTCGGCGAGCATGGCTGGATCGATGTGCCTACGCCCACAGGTACGAAGCGCATCGGCATCACGCGGCTGCATATGGAAGAGGATGCAGGCAAGAGCATGCATGACGGATTCCACGACTCGCACGACAGGACTTACATCGACCTGAACCGCTGCGGCACGCCCCTGGTCGAAATCGTCAGTGAGCCGGACATACGCTCTGCCGACGAGGCATACGAGTATCTGACCCGCATCAAGGAGATCCTGCTGTATACCGGCGTCAGCGACTGCAACATGGAAGAGGGTTCGCTACGCTGCGATGCCAACGTCAGCGTCCGGCTCAAAGGCGCGGAAAAGTTTGGCACTAAGGCGGAAGTAAAAAATGTAAACAGCTTTCGCTTCGTTCGTGCTGCGCTGGAATATGAAATCGAGCGGCAGATTGAAGTGATCGAGACTGGCGGACGCGTGGTGCAGGAGTCGCGCCTGTACAACTCTGCCGAAGGCCGCACCTATTCCATGCGCTCAAAGGAGCAGGCCCACGATTATAGGTATTTTCCCGATCCCGACCTGCCGCCGCTCATTGTCAGCAACGCCTGGCAGCAGGAGATTCGCGCCACTATGCCGGAGCTGCCGGAAGCGCGTCGCGAACGCATGATTGCCGAATATGAAATCACCGCGCAGGATGCGCAGGTGCTGACCAGCAGCCGCGAGTTCGCAGATCAGTTTGAGCAGGCGGCCAAGGCTGCGAAAAGTCCGAAGCGCGTCGCCAACCTGGTACAGGGCGAGTTGGTAGGTCGCCTGAAGGCGGCGGGTTTAGAGCTCGCGCAGTCGCCCATCTCGATGCAGGGAATTGCGCAGGCAGCCGACCTGGCTGAAAGCGGCGCGCTATCGAGCAAGATGCTGAAGCAGCTGTTCGATCGATGTTTTGAGACGGGCGAAGATTTCGCTGTCGTGTACGAGCGCGAAAAACCCCAGCAGATCAGCGATTCCGGTGCGCTGGAGAAGATGATTGATGAAGTCATCGCCGCTAACCCGAAGCAGGTGGAACAATATCGCCGCGGCAAAAAGACGGTGTCCGCGTTTTTTGTTGGCCAAGTAATGAAGCTATCGCGGGGGCAGGCAAATCCCGCGCTCCTGAACGAGCTGGTCACGAAGAAGCTGGACGACTAAACAGCAAAGTAACTCAATCAGGGATCGAAGTTGACTCCGAGGACACAACATCGGGCTATGTCGCCTTCGCTGTTCTACGAGTAGGCCGTGCGATTCGAGTAGCGCAGAAACGTTTCCAGATGTCCTACACGGGTTCGTCCGCACCCTTTTTTTCGATCACGTCCATCACAAGCGGAATGGTAGTGAGGCCCCCGACCAACGCCAGGGCCCATCCGGCAGCTTTCCGTTGCTCGTTGTCAAATTTCGTGGATAGCAAAAGTCCAAGCCCGAAACCAAGGGCGACGCGGGTTCCGGCAAGGAGAATGATTTCGGCAAGCGTGAACTTACGTTCAATCATGATCTCAATCTACTCCCTTTCTCGCAATGGCGTTACGCACGTTCGACCCAATGAAGGCAGTCGACTCACAGGCCTCTCAGTGCCGAAATGCAATGTGGCAGGCGACTACGCGATTGCTTCAGAAAATAGAAAGTCTTTCGGCCAGTCGGTTTTGTATCCGGCCTCGCGCAGCAGGGAGGTCAATTGCGCCCAGTGGCGCATGGAGTGCAACAGGATATGCGCGAAGAGCTTGCGCCGAGAAGCATGCAAAGTGCCCGCCGATACGGTTTGGAGCGGGATCACTTCCAGCAGCGCAGTGTTGTTGGCGCTTGAAAGAAATTTGCGAAGATTATGCATCGCTTGCGCGTGGACGACCATTAACTCGTCCAACGAGCCGACGGGAATTGCGTCGTAGGACGTCACCTCTTCGCCGAGGAGCCGTTGTGAATGGCGCAGCTCCACCGCAAAGATATGTTTCAGCAGCCCGCGGACCGTGCCGCTGTTATAAATCGCGCAGGGAACATCGAGCGCGGCGGGATTGGCTGCGAACCACGCCTGCCATTTTTCTGTGGCGGCTTCGTTGTCCGCCAGCAATTCTTCCAGCGTGATCGCTGCAGTCGTCATTGTTTCTCCTTGCTTTTCTTCAGGGCGCGGTGAGCAATGTCGCGCCGAAAATACATCCCGTCAAAGTGAATCTTCTCCAACGCCGCATACGCCAGGTCGCAGGCCGCCTGCAATGTTTCGGCGACGGCTGTCACAGCCAGAACGCGACCCCCCGCCGTGACAAGATTGCCGTCTCGCAGGGCGGTGCCGGCATGAAACACGGTCACGCCTTCGTCCTGTGCGGCTTCGTCGAGCCCTGTGATTGCGTAGCCTGTTTCCACTTTTCCAGGGTAGCCGTTGGAAGCGGCGACAACAGTCACCGCGGGTTCGTTGCGCCAGGCAAGCTCGATCTGATCCAGCCGCCCCTCGACTGCGGCCTCCATGGCTTTTAGCAATTCATCGTCGTGCAGGCGGGGTAAGACTGCTTCCGTCTCCGGATCGCCAAATCGTGCGTTGAATTCCAGCAGCATCGGGCCGCGCGCGGTCATCATCAGTCCGCAGTACAGAACGCCGGTAAAGGGCGCTCCTTCGGCGGCCATGCCGTCGATCACCGGTTGCGCGATGTGGTGTACCAGCCAGTCGCGCATCTCCGGCGCCAGCAGCGCGTCAGTGGAGTATGCCCCCATGCCGCCGGTATTCAGACCGGTGTCGCCTTCGCCAATCCGCTTATGGTCCTGGGCCGCGACAAGGGGAAGTATATGGATTCCATCCGCAAGTACGAGCCATGATATTTCTTCGCCAACAAGATATTCCTCAAGTAACACTTGATGCTGAACGGCGCCCAATAACTGGCCCGTAAACATTTCCTTCGCCGCTTGTTCGGCTTCCTGTTTTGACTGGCAGATCACCACGCCTTTGCCCGCCGCCAGCCCGTCGGCCTTGACCACAATGGGAGCGTGGAAATGCGCCAGCGCATTCGGCAGTTCCTCGGCAGAACTGCAGACTGCGTAGTGCGCGGTAGGCAAGTGATGCCGCTGCATAAATTCCTTGGCGAAGACCTTGCTGGTTTCCAGCATCGCCGCGCGCTGGGTTGGACCAAAGACGCGCATCCCGCGACGGGTCAGTTCATCGACCAAGCCAAGGCTCAGCGGAACTTCCGGACCGACGACGGTCAAGTCGGGCTGCTCAGCGACGACCACTCGGACCAGGTCGTCGAGATCTTTCTGATTGACTGGCACGCAGCGCGCCAGCGCGGCGATGCCGCCGTTTCCGGGCGCGCAAACCACTTCCTGCACGCGAGACGACCGGGCCATAGCCCAGACCAATGCGTGTTCGCGGCCGCCGCCGCCAATGACAAGAACCTTCATTGTGTACACATACTCCTTGGTATAAGGAAAGAGTATCAGTGTGGCGCGGTGTGCGTGTCCGGTACAGACGCCAAAAGTTGACCATGACCATTGCCAAGGGTGACCCGTACAATTTGCAGCGATTTGTTGAGGCGCAGGCGCCTGTGTACCCGCAGGTATGTGCGGAACTGCGCCGAGGGAGAAAAACGGGCCACTGGATTTGGTTCATCTTCCCGCAAATCCGGGGCCTGGGTTCCAGCGAAACTTCCCGGTACTTTGCCATCTCCTGCCGCGAGGAAGCCAAGGCGTACTTGGATCATCCAGTTCTGGGGCCAAGGTTGCGAGAATGCACGCGGCTGGTCACCGGCATTCCAGACCAGTCGATTGACCGGATTCTCAGCTATCCCGACAATCTCAAATTCCAATCCTCGATGACGCTGTTTGCCCATGCCGTCCAGGAAAACGAAATCTTTCTGGATGCGTTGCACAAGTATTTCGGCGGCGCATTCGACCCGCAAACGCTCGTCCGCATTTAATTGCGTATGGTCTGCTTCGAGTGTGCCTAGTAGCTTGCGGCTCGACTGGGAAGTCGAAGTATTCTGCATCCGGAAATAATCGCTGCAGCCGTACTTTTCTTTCCTCACCGTCCGGCGATACCATAGAAGCAGACGGCCACCGGCTATCGAATCGCTATGCTCTTCGTGCCCAAGATCATCTTCCTGAAACGCTGGCACCGCGGTAAGCCCGACCGTGGCTAGAATTCTCTGTGTGGCATTTCGCACCAAGACTGCAATCCCAATTGCGGTCGTGCTTGGCCAGCATGCATTCTCTGGATTCTTCGCTGCGCTCAGAATGACAAACAAGTTTCCTGCCACCGATATTGAGGAGTCCTATCATGAACAGTTTTGGCAGCCGGTCGGGATTGAAATCCGGCAACAGCACCTATGAAATTTTCAAGCTGAGCGCGCTATCGAAGCACGGCGTCTCGCTCCAGAGCCTGCCCTGTTCCCTGCGGATTTTGCTCGAGAATCTGCTGCGCCACGAAGACGGAAAGAGTGTCACCGCCGAGGACATTGAATTTCTGGCGAAGTGGGACGCGAAGGCCGAGCCCTCGCGGGAAATCGCCTACATGCCGGCCCGCGTGTTGATGCAGGACTTTACCGGCGTGCCTGCCGTGGTCGATCTGGCGGCGATGCGCGACGCCATGCGCATGCTGGGCGGCGATCCGGAGAAGATCAATCCGCTGCAACCCGCTGAGCTAGTCATCGACCACTCCGTGCAGGTGGACCAGTACGGCACCAAGGATTCCTACTCGATCAATTCACTGATGGAGTACCAGCGCAACCGCGAGCGCTACGCATTTTTGAAATGGGGACAGACGGCCTTCCATAATTTTTCCGCCGTGCCGCCGGGCATGGGGATCTGCCATCAGGTGAATCTGGAATATCTGGCGCGGGTTGTGTTCACCACGCAGCCGAATGCGAAGGGTATCGTGCAGGCGTATCCGGACACGCTGGTCGGCACAGATTCCCACACCACCATGATCAACGGTCTGGGCGTGCTGGGCTGGGGTGTCGGCGGCATCGAGGCCGAGGCTGCGATGCTGGGCCAGCCAGTGTCGATGCTGGTGCCGCAGGTGGTCGGATTTAAGCTGGCGGGCAAGCTGCGCGAAGGTACCACAGCGACCGACCTGGTGCTGACCGTGACCGAGATACTGCGCAAGCATGGCGTAGTTGGCAAGTTTGTCGAGTTTTACGGCCCCGGCATTAGCGAGCTTGCACTTGCCGACCGCGCCACCATCGGCAACATGGCGCCGGAGTACGGCGCGACCTGCGGCATCTTTCCAGTCGATGCCGAAACGCTGCGCTATCTCAAGCTGACCGGGCGGAGCGACGAACAGATTGCGTTGGTCGAGGCCTACTACAAAGAACAGGGCCTGTTCCACACGCCGGATGCGCCGGAGGCGAAGTATTCCGCGATGTTGTCGCTCGACCTTGCCACAGTGGAGCCGAGCGTGGCCGGACCGAAGCGGCCGCAGGATCGCGTGCGGTTGAGCGAGGCTGGACCCAGCTTCAAGAAGCAGCTGCCTGCGTTGCAGGGACCGAACGCGCGTGCGAACGGTGAACGCCAGGTACAGCGCTGGGACGGAGAGGGCGGTCATCCCTCCTCGAATGGAAATGGAAATGCCAAAAGTGCCCCGGAGCCGGGCCACGCGGTGTCCATCCACGATCGCTTTGGAGTGGATGTCAACAAGTACCTTGACCATGGCTCGATTGTGATTGCCGCCATCACGAGCTGCACGAATACGTCGAACCCTTCCGTAATGCTGGCGGCGGGTCTGCTGGCGAAGAAAGCGGTGGAAAAAGGGCTGACCGTGCCGCCGTGGGTGAAGAGTTCGCTGGCGCCGGGTTCGCGCGTTGTCGCAGATTACTACGACAAAGCCGGTCTGACGCAGTATCTCGATCAACTGCGGTTTAACATCGTGGGCTACGGCTGCACGACGTGCATTGGCAACTCCGGTCCGCTGCCGCCGGACGTGATCAAGGCCATCGACGATCACGGGCTGGTGGCCGTATCGGTGCTAAGCGGCAATCGAAATTTTGAGGGCCGCATCAACTCCGATGTGCGGGCAAATTATTTGATGTCACCGCCGCTGGTCGTCGCGTACGCCTTGGCTGGCCGCATCGACCACGACTTCGAGCACGATGCACTGGGCAAGGATAAACAAGGCAAACCCGTCTATCTGCGAGACATTTGGCCGTCGCAGCAGGAGGTGCAGAGCACGCTGGCCCACTCCATCGACTCCGCGATGTTCCGCAAACAGTACTCGACGGTGAGCGATGGCGACAGCAACTGGCAGAATCTCAAATTTCCCACCGGCAACACGTATGGCTGGGAGGCAGACTCGACCTATATCCGCAAGGCGCCGTACTTTGACGACATGGGGGCGAAACCTGCGGCGTTGGAAGATATCCACGGCGCGCGCGTGCTGGCTGTACTGGGCGACAGCGTGACGACAGACCATATTTCTCCTGCAGGCTCGATCAAACTGAATGGTCCGGCAGGGAAGTACCTGGTCGAACATGGAGTGAAGCCCGCGGACTTTAACAGCTACGGTTCGCGGCGCGGCAACCATGAACTGATGGTGCGCGGAACCTTTGCCAATGTGCGGCTACGCAACAAGCTGGCGCCCGGAACGGAAGGCGGCGTGACCCGTTTGCTGCCCGAGGGCGAACAGATGAGCATCTTCGACGCGTCAGTGCGCTATGCGGAGCGCAAGACGCCGCTGATTATCCTGTCGGGTAAGGAATATGGCTCCGGGTCCAGCCGCGATTGGGCGGCGAAGGGACCGAAGTTGCTGGGCGTGCGCGCGGTCATTGCGGAATCGTTTGAGCGGATTCATCGTTCGAACCTGGTTGGCATGGGAATTTTGCCGCTACAATTTGAAGCGGGTCAGAATGCCGAGTCGCTGGGCCTGACCGGGGAAGAGGTGTATGACGTTCCTGGGCTGCGTGCCATGCTGGAGTCGAAGTTTGCAAATGGGCGCAAGCTGACCGTGAAAGCGAAGACCGCCGACGGCAAAGAGAAGGAATTTCGAGCGACGGTACGCATCGATACTCCACAGGAAATTCTCTACTACCAGCACGGCGGCATTCTGCTGTATGTACTGCGGCAACTGGCAGGGAAAGCGTAGACCTTTTGGCGACTCGCAACAGACAAAGGCCCGGAGCGATCCGGGCCTTTTGCTATCCCAGCCAAGCGCGGACCGTTGTATCGTAGGGGAATCCGTACCGAATTTCTTCATGCCTACCTCCCAAGCATCCAGCATCGATCCGGAGACGCTTCCCTCAAAATCGAAGGGACATCGATGGCATCTGCGACGCATCACCTCAGATGGGTCATGGATCGCGGAACTCGACGGATTGCGCTTCGTCGCGATCAGTTCCGTCGTGCTGTATCACATCTATGCACAGTTGCTGGTGAAGAGCGGTCATCCGGTTGCGATGCAAAGCCGTTACGCTTGGCTGGGTACGGCTGCCGGCAATGGCGATCGGGGTGTGCGGCTGTTCTTCGTCATTAGCGGATTTATTCTCGGTTTGGGATTCGCACGCCAGCATTTACACCTGGGCAAGCCTATCAATCTAAAGAAATATTTTCTGCGGCGCGTCACGCGGCTCGAACCGCCTTATGTCCTGAACCTCGTCTTTTGCGCGTTGGTGGCCTTTGTCTACTATCAGCAAAGTCTCCGGTATATGATTCCGCATTTATTGGCCAGCGTCTTTTATCTGCATAATCTGGCCTATCGCACGCCCAGTGTGATCAATGGAGTGGCGTGGAGCCTGGAAGTGGAAATCCAGTTCTATATCCTGGCTCCGCTGCTGGCACTTCTATTTCTAATACCTGGCGTGTGGCTGCGGCGCTCCGTCTTTCTTTGCTCAATTGCGATCATTGGCGCGATGCAAATCTTACTTGGAGCCAACGCAACCGTTGCGGCGCTGACCATCGTTTTTTACCTGCAATACTTCCTGGCGGGAATGCTGCTGACTGACCTCTATCTGACAGTGCGTCCGCACGTTGGAACTCACTGGGCATGGGACATTGTCAGCCTTTGCGGTTGGCCGGTGGTATTTTTGGTGCCGAGAGATTTCCTCTGGTTTCATGCGATTTTGCCATTCCTCATCATGCTTTTGTACATTGCCGCGTTCCAGGGGGTACTCTTTCGAAAATTCTTCAGCAATCTCTGGATCGCCACCATCGGAGGCATGTGCTACTCCATTTATCTCTGGCACTTTTTTACGATTGGAGTGCTTTTTAAGCTCACGCGGTACTTGGTTGTGTTCCACGATTTCTTCCTGAACTTTGCGTTGCAGGTTCTTGCCTTGGGCATTCCTATTGCCGCGGTCAGTGTGCTGGCATTCGTCCTGGTCGAGCGACCTTGCATGGATCCGGGTTGGCCGCGGAAGTTCTGGCAATGCGTGACGAAGAGCCCCCCGGTAGCCCAGCAGAGCACGCAATGAAAAGGGCCTGGAGGAATCCAGGCCCTGCGTGTTGGAACTTTAGCTGCGGCCTAGATTCCTACGCCGTATTCCACATTGCTGCCGTTGTCACCGGCGTGGGAATAGAAGTCCAAGGGAGTGCGGTGATTCAGCAGATAACGGGCACGTAGATTTCTTCCAACATAGATGCCGACTGCTACCGCTCCTGTCGCTACGGAAGCCCAGCCGAGGATCCGAACCCAAGACTTTTTTCCCAAGCATGCATTGACACTCATCATTTTTTCCGGCCCAACCTTCCTTTGAGGCTGCTCCTGCCTGACCAGATGTAAGCTCAGACCCTGCATGCCAAAATCTTACCGCAAATCGGTTCGTATGAAGTGTTCATCGGTTAAGAATCGAAAAATATGTGCTTACTTTGGTACATATGCGCAACTCACGCAAATGGTTGGATGGCCGACATTTTTTACGTCTCCATGGGGCCCGGATATTGCTCCACGCGCTGCAACAGTTCCAGTTTTTTGCCGGGCGGCAAGAAGCTGGCCTCAATTGAATTTCCGGCCAGTTCGCGCAGATGTTCCAGTGTCAGGTGAAACTCCGTGTGTGCAAGGCAATACTCCGCGCAGAGGTCGCTGCCAAAAAGCGCTGGGTCATCCGAGTTTAGCGTCACCATCAATCCGTTCTCAAAATAATTGCGGACCGGATGGTCTTCCAGCCGCGCGCAACAGCCGGTACGCAAGTTGCTGGTGATGCAGATTTCCACGGGGACCTGCCTGGTGGCCAGGACTTCCAGCAGTTCGTCATCTTGCGCAGCCGTCAGCGCGTGACCGATCCGTTCCGCACCGATATTGAGAGCAGACCAGATGCCCTCCGGGCCCACGGTTTCTCCGGCATGGGCGGTCAGATGAAGGCTATGTGTGCGCGCCTCCGCATACAGTTCGCGGAAAGGTTCCGCCCCGGTACGGCGCTCGTCCCCCCCGATGCCGATGCCGATGATGGAAGGGTACTGCGGCTTCATTTCCGCGGCCTTGTGGAAGACTCGCGCGGCTTCTTCCGGGCCGAAGTGGCGCACGGCATCGAAGATCCAGACCACGGACACGCCAAACTCCTGTTCCCCACGAATCCGTCCGCGTTCCATGCCTTCGAACAGCGGCTCGAATTCTATCCGTCGCCAGTAGTAGACGACGCCGACCGAGACATAGACCTCCGCGTGCACCACTCCTTGCGCGGCCAGCGCTTCCATCATGCGATAGGTGATCAGCTCATAATCTGCCGGAGTGCGCAACCTCTCAGTGATCGCTTTGAAGGCCAGCATGAAGCCGGTGAAGTCTTTGTACTGGTAGAGGGCGCGAGCGGCGTCCAGCGTGAGTGGAGTCGCGTCATTACGCTGGCTCATTTGCGCGAGGGTTGCAGGCGCAATGGTGCCTTCCAGATGCAGATGCAGTTCCGCTTTGGGCAGATTTCGAATCCATGCATTCTTGTCAAAGGTAGCGGCGGATCTGACCTTCGCCGGCATCAGGAATGGGTCCGCTTGCTGGGAGCAAACTCGCTGCGGTGGCGGCTGTAGAAGAAGTAGATGACCAGTCCAATCGCCAGCCAGATGAAGAAGCTGACCCACGTGAGCATGGGCAGGCCTAGCATGAGCAGGAGACAGAAGAACACGCTCAGTAGTGGAATGATGGAGCCGCCGGGACAACGAAAAGCGCGGTGACGGTCGGGGTCCTTGTAACGCAGAATAATCACACCCGCGGAGACCAGCACAAAGGCAAAGAGCGTACCGATGTTGGAGAGATCGGCGAAAGTGCCGATGTCCAGCAGTCCGGCGGGCAGGCCGACAAAGAGACCGGCAATCCAGGTGGCGGCTGATGGGGTGCGAAAGCGTGGATGCACGCGGCTGAAGAGCGCCGGCAACAGGCCGTCCCGCGACATGGCGAACCATATCCGCGCCTGACCGATCTGGAAGACCAGGATGGAAGAAATCATCCCCAGCAGCGCGCCGAATAAGACCGCCAGCTCCACCCAATGCAGCATCAGGCTGTGGTTATGCAAGTAGAGGCGATGCATGGTATTCACCACAGGCGCAGCGTCCTCCATCAGCACTTGCCAGTGCACCAGGCCCGTCAGCACCAGGGCCACGCCGACGTAAAGGATGGTAGCGACGATCAGCGTGGCGATGATGCCAATGGGAACGTCGCGCTGCGGATTCTTGCATTCCTCGGCGGCGGTGGAAATGGAATCGAAGCCGATATAGGTAAAGAAAATGATAGAGCCACCGGTCAGCACACCGGCCCAGCCATTGGGATAGAACGGATGCCAATTGGAGGTATGGACGAACTGGGAACCGATGATGATGAACAAAAGGACAGCGCTGATCTTCAGCAGCACCATGACATTATTGGTTTCCGCCGATTCGCGGATACCGCGGACAAGAACCATGGTCAACAACATCACGATGAGAAAGGCTGGAACGTTAAAGCCGAAATGCCAGCCGGGCGGATACAGCGCGTGGCCGCTCAGGTCCTGCAGTCCGCTGGGTAGAAAGGCAGGAGAGATCCAGCGCAGGGCGGGATGGACGCCGAACCAGTCCATCAGGGCCACCACGTGCGCGGCGAAGCCCACGCTGACAGCCATGTTGGAGAAGGCGTATTCAAGAATCAGGTCCCAGCCAATAATCCACGCCACCAACTCCCCCATGGTGACGTAGGTGTAAGTGTACGCGCTACCCGCGATCGGGATCATCGAGGCCAGTTCGGCATAGCAGAGGCCGGTAAATCCGCAGACGATGGCCACCAGCAGCAACGAAACCGCCAGCGCGGGGCCCGCGCCGGGACGTCCCAACATCGCCGTGTGACGCACCAGGTAATCCAGCACCGGCGTGTTCAGGATCGAGGAAGTATCGAAGCGCTGCCCGGCAATGGCCGTGCCAATGACCGTGAAAATGCCGGAACCGATGACCGCGCCGATGCCCAGCGCTGTCAGCGACAAGGGTCCCAGCGTCTTTCTCAGACTATGTTCGGGCTCTTCCGAGTCGCTGATCAGCTTGTCGATGGATTTCGTGGCGAAGATCTGTCTCGACAGGGCTTTACTCCTGAAATTGTATTTCGCTCAATCCATCATGGAGTCGTCCGGGCCGCAACTCGGATGGCCCGGAGAAGAATGACACCTATGTCGCTGCTCTTTACCGCTTCGATGCGCCGCGGGCCATTTTCTTCAGCTTCTGCTTGTTGGAGCCGCGTGGAACCGTGCGCTTCGGCTTGGGAGCAGCCTTTTTCCGGGCCGCGCGCTTTGCTTTCTTACGTTCTAATGTGTCGGTGATTGCCTTTGTATTTGCCATTGGATAGGGAATTCTCTCTCTCAGAAACTAATTGTTGGTACAGGATAAAACCGCAGTCGGGAGACGCTTCAGACGCGCTCCAAATGCGCAAACTTCTCCACCAGTTTTTTTATGCCGAACCGAGGAAATTGTACCGTAATCTTTGCGTTTTCCCCTTCACCTTCGCGTTGGAAGACGACTCCCTCCCCATATTTCGGGTGTCGAACACGCTGTCCGCTGCGGAAGCCGGTTTTTCCGGTGGGCTCGGGAACAGGGGTTTGGGGGCGTGGAAACTTCTGCCCGCGTGCTGCAAAGAATTGCGCGATATTGTCGATGGAGCCGCCGGGAGGACTGCCGGACGCCTTGGTTCGCGCAATAGGTCTTCCGGATGCATAGCTGGGAGGGCTTTGGTCCTCGTCCTCATAGCTCCAGTGCCGGTCACCATCGCTGTCGCGAGCGGCGCGATGCGGATTGGGCCGCGTGGATTGTGCGGCATACCCGCCCCAGGTATTCGCGGACACAGGTGCACTCAAATCCTGAATCAAATGACCCGGAATTTCACCAAGAAAGCGCGATGGGGTTGAATACTCCGGCGAGTCGTTGCCGTAGCGGCGACGAAAACGCGCCCGCGTGACCAGCAAAGCATCCATGGCGCGCGTCATGCCCACATAGCAAAGACGGCGTTCTTCTTCCAGGCCCTCGCCATCGTTGAAGGTACGCGAGTGGGGAAACAGGCCCTCTTCCATGCCAGCCAAAAACACCAGCGGAAACTCCAGACCCTTGGCGGCGTGCAGTGTCATCAGCGTGACGCGAGACTCAGGATCGTACTTGTCCGTGTCACTGACCAGGGCCGCGTGATCGAGGAATTCTGTCAGGGTCTCGCCGCGCTCGTGAGCATCTTGAGCTGCGTTGACAAGCTCGCGCAGGTTTTCAATGCGGGACTGCGACTCCGGTGTGGCTTCCTCCTCCAACACGCGAATATAGCCGCTGCGGTCGATCAGGAACTTGACCAGCTCCGCCAGGGTCGCCGCGTCTCCGGGCTTGCGAAAGGCGTTTTCCTCCGCTGGCGGAGTTGCCTCCAGCAAGGTCTTCCGCTCATGCGGAGAAAGTTTGTTCGCCGCCGGAGCCGACGGCGTTGCCGCGAATGGGGAGAATTCTGCCGGGTTGAATGCCGCAGCCAGACCCTCGTCGTCGGTATCGTCTGCGGACAAAACCTCCGCCTCTGCTACGCCAAAATCGAAGCGGACATCGGCATCGTCGTGGACGATTGCATTTTCATCCACAGTCGCTGAGGCATTGTCTGAAGCGGCAATATCCAGGCTCAACTTTTCCGCAAAATTGGGAGCCAACATGGCTCGCGCATCCTCAATCATGCGCCGAAAATTCTCCAGCGCCGCGATCGCTCGTGCCGAGACAAGACGCTGCGCGATGGTTTCGTGGATTGCATCCCAGGTGCTGATGCCAGTTTCAAGCGCCAGTCGCTCGATGGTGTCCAGAGTCGTCTTGCCGATGCCGCGCGGCGGTGTGTTGATGGAACGCTGCAGCGCGATTGAGTCGCTGGGATTCAGGACCAGCTTCAGATAGCTGAGCATGTCCTTGATTTCCGCACGGTCGTAGAACGAGAAGCCGCCCACCATGGTGTACGGAATGCCATAGCGGCGCAACGCTTCCTCCACTAGGCGTGATTGGGAGTTAGTGCGATATAGTACGGCAATGCGAGGCGGCTCGGCCTCGTCCCCGGTCTGGCGAATATATTTCTGGATGTGGTCGGCGATAAAGAGCGCTTCACCTTCGCCGTCCAGCGCTTCGTAGTAGCCGATCTGCGCGCCGCCGTCCCGCGAAGTCCACAGCGTTTTCCCTTTGCGCTGAAGATTGTTTGCCACTACGGCGCCGGCCGCCTCCAGAATCACCTGCGTGGAACGATAGTTCTGCTCCAGCCGGATAATTTTGGTCCGCGGGAAGTCTTTTTCGAAATCCAGGATGTTGCGAATGTCCGCGCCACGCCAGGAATAAATGCTCTGGTCTTCATCGCCGACAACGCAGATGTTCTGTTCCTCGCCCGCCAGCATCTTCATCAACTTGTACTGCGGACGGTTCGTGTCCTGGTATTCGTCGATCAGGATGTAGCGAAAACGGCGATTGTAGTAGCTGCGGACGGCGGGCACAGCCCGCAGCAAGCGAACCGCTTCCAGCAGCAAATCGTCAAAGTCGAGTGCATTCGCCCGCTCGAGTTCCTTGTTGTAGAGGTCGTAGAGATGGGCAATGCGCTCTGTTTTTGGGTCCGACGATTGCAGATAAATTTCCTGCGGAGCGAGCATGTGATTCTTCGCCCAGGAAATGCGGGAAAGCACCATGCGGGGAGTCAGCTGTTTGTCGTCGAGGCCCAGGCGTCGCATCAACTGCTTGACCAGGCTTTGCTGTTCAGATTCGTCGTAGATGACAAAATCCTTCGTGCGACCCTTGTCGCCAATGCGCAAAGCCTCAATATCACGGCGCAGAACACGCACACAGAACGAGTGGAAAGTCGCCAGCAAAGGCCGCGCCAGGCTGCGATGGTCCATGAGGCGCTCGACGCGCTCGGACATTTCGGTAGCTGCCTTATTGGTAAAAGTGACAGCCAGGATGGCATCCGCAGGCACGCCGCGTTCTTCAATCAAATAGGCGATGCGATGCGTAATCACACGCGTCTTCCCGGAACCGGCCCCGGCGAGAATCAGCAGTGGGCCGTCCACATTTTCTATCGCCGCTCGCTGCTGCGGGTTCATGTTTTCAAGCAATCGGGACACGAAAGGGAAGACTCCTGGGGTTGCGAGCGCGAATTTCCATCATCTCGCTCGAGACATCTTCAGTGTATCGCGTGCAAGGCAGCGGTCTCGCCGCGATATCCTGATCCAAGAATGTCGAAGAAAAAAACAATTTGTGTCTATTGCGGATCCGCCGTAGGAACTCGCGCGGAGTATCGAACGATTGCGACCGAATTGGGTACCGCAATGGCAAAGGCCAACTTCCGGCTGGTCTATGGTGGCGCACATGTTGGCTTGATGGGCATCCTCGCCGATGCCGTATTGGCCGCCGGCGGAGAGGTCGTTGGGGTGATTCCGCGGCAACTCGCTGATCGCGAGGTTGCGCATCGCGGTTTGACGGAATTGCACGTTGTCCGCAGCATGCACGAGCGCAAACACATGATGGCGGAGTTGGCGGACGCATTTGTCGCACTGCCCGGCGGCTACGGAACATTAGATGAATTGTGTGAAGTTCTGGGATGGGCGCAGCTAGCGATTCACGAAAAACCCATCATCCTGCTGGACGCGGCGGATTATTGGCAGCCGTTGTTTGCCATGCTTGATCGCGCGGTGGAAGAGGGATTTTTGAAAACTGAACACCGCCAGGATGCGATGCGCGCGGCCAGTGTGGCCGATGTTTTCACCCTTTTGCAGGAGGAACGTCGGCTTCGTCGTTGACGCTTGCCCGGCACGCCTCGCAGTTGCAGACAGATCGCAGATAGTGCCACGAATAGATTCCACTGGTATGGCCATCGTTCCAGTCGAAGCTGATGGCATAGCGCCCGACCGCCTGTACATGCTTGGGGCGCAGGGCAGGCTTAAACAAGGGAAGCGCGGTTTTGGGCTCAGGCTTTGCCTGCCCAGGCTCACGGCCATCGGCTTCACGTTCTTCCACGCAGGTCGCGCACGGGCACGCTGCGCGCAACCACGGAAACGTCCACTGGCTGGTGTGACCATCCTTCCATACAATTTCGACGCCAGTGCCTTTAGTCTGGTTGACACGGACGCGCTCCGGATCGATCGCTTCACGCGGCAGCTCGCGTTGCTGCCCTGTAGCTCTGCGGGCTACATCTTCCGGGACGATGCGGATGCCTTCGTGGCTCATACTCTTTTTCTACACCCTCTGCGCATCAATAGAGCTTCCAGAAAAAATATGTCGTCACGATGCAGCCCATGGTGACGACGAGGGCGCGTATTCCGCGAGGTTTGTGCTTGCGCGCAACCCGTGCGCTCAAATAGCCGCCAACACTCGCCGCAATCATCATGGCTGCTCCATAGCGCCAGAGCACCGCGCCGTAGAAGATGAAAGTTGCTGACGCAATGGTATTCGATGTGCTTGTGATAATCGTTTTCAGCGCATTGATTTCATGCACGTTGTCGATGCCGGCAACGCTGAGCAGGCCCATAATCAAAAGTCCCGCTCCCGCGCCAAAAAAGCCGACGTAAAGGGAAACGGCGAAGATTCCAATTGGCAGCAGAATGCGCGCCAAAGGCCGCAACCCTGTTGCGTGGGCATGATGGGCGCCTTGAGACAGCCGCTGCTGCAGTGGAGGGCCCAAGGCAAACAGTAGAGTTGCGGTCAGCAATAGCCAGGGCACCATGCGGAGAAAGGTTTGCTGCCGTGTTGCCAACAAAAGCCGCGCGCCGATCAGTCCTCCTGCGAAGGCAGCGATCAGCAAGGTTGGCAACATGGTGCGATATCGTCGCAGTTCTCGCCGATAGGCCGCGGCAGAGGTAATTTGTCCCGGCAACAACGCCACAGTGTTGGTTGCATTGGCATGCACAGGCAGAACGCCAACTTGCAGCAACGCAGGAAACGACAGCAGCGAACCGCCGCCGGCAATCGCGTTGATGCCTCCCGCTAGGAAGGCGGCGATGGAGAGCCAAGCAATATGGAGCATGGAAGACGGCAGCATTGTCTGAGATTGTAGCTTGCGACGATAGACCGAGTGGGCGTGAAGGTGTGCGAATCAGGCCATCGAGATACGCTTTAACTGACGGCGGCGTTTCGCTGCAAGCCCACGCTGCTATGCATAATTTCAATGAAGGCCTGCGCGGCACGGCTCAAAGATTTGTCCTTGCGATAGACCAGCACCAAGTCTCGCGCGATGCGCACATCTTCCATCTCGAGGACGCCGAGCAGCCCGGCGGCGAATTCGGTAACCGTGTTGGAGCGAGCCTGGAAGCCGACTCCGACACCTGCCGCGGCAAATCTCTTGATCAACTCATTCGATTCCAACTCCATCGAAATCTCCGGTTTCAGTTGACGCATGGCAAACATTTGATCGATCGCGTCCCGCGTACGGCCCTGCTTGGGAAGAATGAGAGGATAAGCGGCGACGCTCGCCAGCTGGGTGGTGGATTTGGCCGTCAGTGGATGCCCAACCGCAGTAATCACAACCATTTCATCCTTATGCACAGGAACGATGGTCAAGCGCGGGTCATTGACGGGCTGGGTCGTCACGCCAAAATCGACCTCCTGCGACAGGACTGCTTCCAATGTTCGAGACCGCTCATGACGGGCAATCGACACGGACACCCGGGGGTACTTTCCTTTGAAGTGGGCAAAAACCTGGGGCAGAATGTAGAGACAGGTGGCCTCATTTGCGCTGACAACGAGCTGGCCGCGCGGGGTGCGAGCCATCTCCGCCAGGGCGCGAACGATATTGCGGCGGGCCTGCAGCGTCTCTTCCGCGTATTCCAGAAAGAGTCTGCCTCCGCCGGTCAGCGTAACCCTGCCGCCTGTGCGGTCAAACAACCGCGCTCCGATATCTTCTTCCAGGGCGCGAATTTGCGCGGAAATTGCGGGTTGGGTACGAAACAGCTTCTCCGCGGCGCGGGAGAAACTGGCGTTGCGGGCGACCTCGACAAATGCTTTGAGTTGTTCAAAATCCATGGTTGGCGATCTAAATCCAGAGGCGTTTCGGTCTGGCTGGCAGCGCCAGCATAAAAAAATACTATCTGAAGAATAAAGGAAATCTATTCCAGTTTACGTGCGAACCCGGATCACGTAAGGTTTGAACAAGCGATACATTTCCCATATTTTCAGAATCAAGGCCTCTGGCGAGGTGTTTCACCCATATCAACGGGACAATTCCCGAATTGAAGGAGACTCATGTTCAACGAACTTCGCGATTTCCTGGCGCTCTCATATGAGGAACTGGAGCAATTGAACCTGCAGGCAAAAGAGCAACGCAAGAACCGAGTTGCTGCCCACACGATTCAGGAGGAACGGCTGAAATACCTGACCGACGAGAAGCGCATCAAGGCAGTCACGGTCTTGTTCAGCGATCTGGAAGGCCGTCTGCACATGCTGGACTACGACAAGAAATTTCTGGTGAAAAGTTGGGACAACCTGACGTTCGATGGGTCCTCCATCCGCGGATTTACGGCGCAGAGGGAAAGCGATCTGCGGCTCGGCATCGACTGGAGCGCCTTCTACTGGGCGCCCGCGGATGTGTTCGGAAACGGCAAAGTGCTGGTGTTTGGAGAAGTGATCGACAAGGACGGCAAACCGTATTCGGGCGACCTTCGCAGCGTATTAAAGCGCTACTCCGAGGTGCAGTACAAGTCCAACGGTTATACCTTGAACGCGGCCAACGAGATTGAAGGCTTTCTGTTCAATGGCGTGGACGCGGAACGACACTACCACGAGACCGGCAAGTTTGAATATGTGAACACGGGCGGCTATTACCACTCGCTGCCGGGCGATCCGCTGCGTAAGTTTATCGACACCACGGCGGAGGTGCAGCGCGCCATGGGGTTCGAGAACGAGAAGGACCACCCCGAAGTGGCGCCGTCGCAGTTTGAGATCAACTACGGCTACGGCGAGGTGGTGTCGGCTGCGGACCAAATCCAGCTCTACAAACTGATCTGCCGTCAGGTGGCCACAAACTTAGGTTACACGGCGTCGTTTCTGCCCAAGCCTGTGGTGGGCGTGAACGGCAGTGGCATGCACACCAACGTCTCGGTCTCCAAGGACAGCACCAACCTGTTCTGGGACCCGAAGGGCGAGGAGAAGTTGAGCAAGTTTGGCTGGAGCTTCCTGGATCGGGTTCTGACCCACGGTCTGGACCTTTGCCTGACATTCAACTCCAGCGTGAACGCATACCGCCGCCTCGATCCGCACTATGAAGCGCCGAACCAACTCCGGGCGTCGGCGGTGGACCGGGGTGCGATGGTGCGGGTTCCGATCGGCAACCACCGCAGCATGCGCATCGAGGTGCGAGCGGTGGCGCCGGATGCGAATCCGTACCTTGCGCTCTACTCGATTTTCAAGACGGGACTGGACGGCGACATTTCGAAAATTGAGAACCTGCGCCAGGCGGAACGGTATCTTCCGGACAATATCTATAAGGCTCTCGAAGACTTCCGGGGTTCGGAGTGGATCGCGAAGATTCTAGGCGCGGATGTACAAGAACGCTACGCCGCGTTGAAGCAGGGTTCGGCGGACCGCTGCCCGCGATTGCTGGGCACTATTGTCAAGGCACCTGAGATCCAGTACCACCACGCTGTCTACAATCAATACCTCTGGAACGAGTTCTAGAGCATTTCTCCTAATACCGTGGTGTGGCCGTTCTTTAATGGAACGGCCACGCCAGCCCTGTATTTTTCCTCTATAGCTTCAGGGGAAATGTTCTAGGGGTGAAGCGAATCGAGAAACAAAAGGCATGGCTTCGACCATGCCTTTTGTTGTAATAGGACTGAGCCAGCTATGGTGTTGGTGTAGATTCAGGAGCTGGTTTCGAGAAGCTCTGAGCATCCCTCTGTGCCGCCTGCCGTGCGAGCTTTTCCGCCTTTTTTCGCTTGTAGTGGCGAGCGATATCCGGCCAGAATTCAATCAACTCAGCGCCCACCGCTCCTTCGACGGTCACCGTAACTCCGCGCTCGATGGTACCGCCCACGGTACGATCATCGGCTGGGTAGTAAACATTAGAGATGGCAGCGCCGATCAAGTTCCCCACCACGTTCGAATAGTTCGGGCCCCAGGTGCCGTTATCACGCTTGCACCATCCCGTGCTTCCAGCCGCCCACAAAGCACGGCTTACGATGCTGCCTGTGCCCCTCTGGTAATAGCGCGGATCTTCATGCAGCATACTTGGGAGCACCGCGTTGCCGAAAAAATTACCCGTGAAGTAGTCGGTGTAGGAAGCGCCATATCGCTTTGCGTAGCCTTCCATGCCCTGTCCGTATTCAGCGAAGCTATCATCGGCCTGGCTGATGCCGGCGACGACGCCTGTTAGAGCAAAGGGCCATGGGTCAGTCACGCTTTTGAAGAAGAGCTGGAATTTCTGCGCCGGACTCAGAGGAAGCGCGTTCTTATTCTGGGTAGTGTTGAAAGTCGCCATCACACCTAGAATCCGCTGTTGCTCCTGCTGCTTTAGCTGTTCCTCCGCCGTTTGAGGCGGTTGCGCTTGCGTGTTCTGAGTCGTGCTGCTTTGACCAGAAGCTGTGCTGCCACCCGTCGTAGGTGCTGAATCGTTCTGAGCGGCGCTTTGCCGAAGGATCGCCGATGGGGCATCGGGCAGGGTCAGCGCGGCATTTGCCGACTGGGATCGTGCCAAGGGGACTGCAAGAAAGAAAGCCACGGCCATCGATGCAGCCGACAACCGACAATATAGAGCCAATCGACGTACCTCAATCCTGTAGAAAAAGTGCGGCCTTCCCAAGCCAAGTGTGGGCAGTTGCTTGCTCATCAGAGGCGACGCGCAAATGCCGGATGGATCTCAAGCGAAATCTTTACGAAGGAGATTCGCATCTGCCGGGAGATCTTGCCCATGATGCGAACCCGCAATTGAAAGAATTGTTTTTATTTTAAATTAGATTGGAATTGGCCGTTGAGCTTGGAAGCACATGAGGCTGTCAGTCAGAAAGCGCTTGCCCGGCGCAGAAGCCCGATGCCCAGGCCCACTGGAAGTTGAAGCCGCCCAGGTGACCGGTGACATCGACCATCTCGCCAATAAAAAACAGGCCTGGTACTCTGCGGCACTCCATGGTTTTCGCGGAGAGTTCATCCGTATCCACGCCGCCCGCGGTCACTTCCGCCTTCGCGTAACCTTCCGTGCCCACAGGCACAATCCTCCAGCGATGCAGTTGCTGTTCCCATGTGCTCAGGGAGCGATTGGTCCAGTCTTCCGGCGGATACAGCGCGATCCAGCGGTCGGCCAGACGATGGGGCAGCGTGGCGCGTAAAAGATTTTTTGCAGTCGCCAAATTTCGCGGGATGAGGGGATCGCACAGCGGCTGCGTCCATTCCTGTTCGGGGGCAAGATCAATCTCCAGCGGGTCGCCCGGTTTCCAATAAGAAGAAATTTGCAGAATCGCCGGACCGCTCAATCCACGATGGGTGATCAGAAGATTTTCGCGGAATTGGTGCGCGCCGCAACGAACCACGACCTCTGTCGCAACGCCGGCCAGGTCGCCATAGCGCGCTAGGTCGTCGCTGGAGAAGAGAAGCGGCACCAGTGCCGGGCGACAAGTCTGTATCGCAAGTCCAAACTGCTCGGCCAACTGGTATCCAAGGGGCGTAGCGCCCATTTTCGGAATCGATAATCCGCCCGTCGCCACCACCAAGGCACCGCAAGAGAAGCTTTCGTCTTGAGTACGGACTTCAAAGTCTACGGCGTGTTCCACCTTCTCCACCTTCGCGTTCAAGAAAATCTGCACACCTGCCTCACGGCATTCTTCTTCCAGCATGGCGATGATGTCGCGCGCGGAGCGATTGCAAAAAAGCTGGCCGAGGGTCTTCTCGTGATAAGGAATTTGGTGTTTCGAAACCAGCGCAAGAAAGTCATGCTGCGTAAAGCGAGCCAGCGCCGACTTACAAAAATGAGGGTTGGCAGAAAGGAAATGTTCCGGGCTGCAATGAAGGTTGGTGAAATTGCAGCGGCCGCCACCGGAGATCAGAATCTTTTTCCCGATTCGGTCAGCGCGTTCCAGCACCGCGACGCGCTTGCCATGTCGTCCGGCTTCGATGGCGCACATCAGGCCTGCCGCGCCGGCTCCGAGAATGAGGACATCAAAGACTTGGGTCACTGTGCGATTGGCCAGAGAACGAAACTATTCCATTATGCATGGCCCTGATCCCGTTCGCGCATCATGAATCTCGGCTACGCTGAATACATGGCGCAGAGAAAACCTTCCGGGATTATTGGTTTCCATCAGGACGAGCACGACGATTGGGTTGCAGATTTATCGTGCGGCCACACGCAACATGTACGCCATCGTCCTCCATGGACATTGCGGCCGTGGGTTATTAGCGAAGAAGGTCGCAGGCAACATCTCGGCGCCGCACTCGTCTGCAAACAATGCGACGAAAAGTAGTTTACGCAGCGGTCGGCGACGACGGCGGAAACTTTCGTCCCTTCGGCTTGCGCGTCAGCAGATAGATCATGCCGAAAATGATGAGAATGGTCACGCATGCGGCGAACCCTAACACCCGCAGGATAGAAACCGTGTATCGGCCCGACGACGGATTGTAGTTGCAGCAATACAGCAGGAAGAGGTCGGCGGCGGTGCCAATTTTGTGGTTCGAGGCATCGACCATGGCCAGGCGAAGATCGCGCGGGGCATACTGAATGCCGGAGAAATATTTCGATAGCCGACCATCCGGAGTTGCAACCATAATGACGCTGGAGTGGGCGAATTGGTCCATCTTGCCATCAGGGCCGGGTACCCGTACGTAATGAAAGCCGGTCGCCGCGCTGAGCGCATCAATCGAGGGCTGTTGGCCGGTGAGAAAATGCACGCCCGACGCGGCGGCTGGATCGCCCAGCCAACTGAGGAACAACTGCTTCTCGCTCGCAGCCTTGGATGGCGTGTCCTTGGGATCGAAACTCGCAATCACCACGTCGTAATCTTTCCCGGCTTTAAAACCTGTCTGTTTCAGAGCGTCGGCAGCGCCGTGCATGACCTGCGGGCACAACATCCCGCAGCTGAAGTACACCTCCGCCAGCACGATAGGTCGCTTGCCGAAATATTTTCCAAGCGTAACCGGCTGGCCGGAAGAATCGACGTAGGCCGCGCTGAGAGGCAATTTGCGGTTCAGATTTTGCGCGATTCCGGCATGTTTCAAATATGTCGGCAGACCGCGCTGTACGGTGCCCATGGAAGGATTGCGGGCGCCTCCATATTGTGCTTGGCAGAGCGGACTGAAAGAAATGATCAGCAGCGTAGCCAGCCCTGCGCCGCGACGCGCAAGGCCGCCAATAGACACTTTAGAAGTGGGTCCTGGAGTTGTGCGAATGTTGGATGCTTGCACATCTTCCATCCTAGATGAGTTTGCTTGTGTCGTGTAAGGCGGCAGCTGGATGGGATCGATTTGCGATCAAAATACTCCGAGTTCTGATGGGGCCGGATTTTGGCAGTGATGAAAACGGAGTGTTAGCCTGTTCAAGGAGAATCTGTAGAACAATTGGAGATCGCAAGCAATGCAGTCAAGTTATAGTGGTGTTCCGCTGCCCAAAGATGGCAAGCCGATTGAATATTCCAACGGAACGTATCAAGTACCCGACAATCCCATCATCCCCTACATTGAAGGCGACGGCACAGGTCGCGATATTTGGCGCGCGTCGCAGCGCGTTTTTGATGCCGCTGTTGCCAAGGCCTACGGCGGAAAGCGCGCGGTGAAGTGGTTTGAAATTTTCGCCGGCGAAAAAGCATTTGCGCGATTTCAGAACTGGCTTCCGGATGATACCGTACAGGCCGCACGGGATCTGCGTGTTTCGATTAAAGGTCCACTGACAACGCCTGTTGGCGGCGGCATTCGTTCTTTGAATGTCACGCTGCGGCAGATGCTGGATTTGTATTCCTGTATTCGTCCGGTGCGCTACTACCAGGGTGTGCCCAGTCCGGTCAAGCATCCGGAAAAGTTGGATATCGTCATCTTCCGCGAGAACACCGAGGACGTCTACGCGGGTATCGAGTTCAAGGAAGGAACTCCGGAGTCGAAAAAAATCCTGGACTTCCTGAACAACGAGATGCTGGCTGGCACCAAGAAATCGATCCGCCAAGACTCCGGCATTGGCATCAAGCCGATTTCAATTACCGGGACCAAGCGCCTAGTGCGGGTTGCGATTGCGTTCGCATTGAAGCACGGACGCAAATCGGTCACGCTGATGCACAAGGGAAATATTCAGAAATTTACGGAAGGCGCGTTTCGTGAATGGGGCTACGAGGTTGCAGTCGATGAATTTCGCGATGCCGTTGTGAGAGAGCGCGAAAGCTGGATCCTCGGC
>JBKQVW010000008.1:0-13503 GCA_052142955.1 Acidobacteriaceae bacterium
CCCATGGAAGATGCCTGGATGGGCAAGGCCGTCGAGCGCATTTTTCTCCCGCTCATGCAGCTCACCATTCCAGAAATTGTCGACATCAATCTGCCCGTCGAAGCGGTCTTTCACAACCTCATGATCGTCTCCATCCGCAAAAGTTATCCCGGCCAGGCGCGCAAAGTCATGCACGCCATCTGGTCGCTCGGCCAGGCCATGTTCACCAAGTGCGTCCTCGTTGTCGATGAGGATTGCGATGTGCAGGACATGCGCGAAGTCGTCCTCCGCGTCACCAACAACATCGATCCCGAGCGCGACATTCAATTCACCCTCGGCCCCATCGACTCACTCGATCACGCCTCGCGCCTGCCCAACTACGGCAGCAAAATGGGCATCGACGCCACCAGAAAATGGCCCGCCGAAGGCTTCACCCGCCCCTGGCCAGACATGCTAAGAATGGACCCCACTACCAAATCCAAAGTCGACGCCCTCTGGTCCAAGCTGGGCCTGTAGAAGAATATTGGACGGTGTTAGACGGTGCCCCATTCAAGCCGTCCTTTGGCTTGAGTGGGGTGAGAGAGTAAGCTGCACCCATGCCCACCAGGCTGAAACGATTTCATCAATCAGGACAGACCCACTTCCTGACCTTCTCCTGTTATCAGCGCCGTCCATTTCTGAACGCAATCGAATCAAGATTGATCTTCGAGTCTGCGCTGGAACGCGTCCGACTGAGTTTCGGCCTCCATGTTTACGGCTACGTAGTCATGCCGGAGCACGTTCATCTACTCATCAGCGAACCCGACGGTGCTGACGGTGCCCCATTCAAGCCGTCTTTTGGCTTGAGTGGGGGAGAATCCCCCCGGACCCTCGCCGACGCCATCAAGTCCCTCAAGCAAGGAGTGTCGCGGCGCTTGATTGACGAAGCCGAACACTTCTGGCAAAAGCGCTATTACGACTTCAATGTTCGGGATACTAGTCAGTTTATGGAGAAGCTGCGATATATTCATCGCAATCCGGTGAAGCGTGGACTATGTGAACGTCCTGAAGACTGGGAATGGAGCAGTTTCCGCTATTACGCGACAGGCCTTACAGGATGCGTGGAGATTGAATCGGAGTGGGCTTCCAGAAAGCGCGAGAGAGCTGCAGGGAAACTTTGTCCAGCCGTGGAACTTCTACCCCATTCAAGCCAAAAGAAGGCTTGAATGGGCCACCCGGCAGATCGTGGTTCTTACTACTCTTGCGCTGCACGCTGCTTTCTGGCTAAACGATGCTCCGTACTGTTTAGATACGCCTTAGCCTCAGCGGGGGAAGAAAAATAGCAAGTCGCCCGATGTGCCGAGGGTCCATCCAAGACGCATTCTGTCCCAGCCTCTATCACGATCGGATCCTCTTGCAGCTTAAGCACGGCCCGCTGCTTTACAGCTAAAAGATGCATCGGGTCTTTCAGATACGCTTGAGCCTCAGCAACAGAAGAGAAGTGGGCACGTCCAGGATGACAAATCGGTGGAATTTCGGCTGCCGAATCTAGGACGCACTGGGTCTCCGCCTCTCTCACTATCGGGTTCCTCTGCACGTTTGCTTCATGTACATATACGGCGACATTCATCACCGCCCATACAACTAAGCCGCTCAGTACAACGATAATCAGGATGTCTCTAATCTTTTTCACCGCTTGCCTCCAGCCTGTTCAGTCGTTTGCATTGTAAAGCCAATTGATTTGCGAACTGCAGGTGGAGCAATAGTACGAACGCGAAATGAGAACGCCAAAGCAGTCATGTGCCCTGTTACTTGTACTGTTGCGCCGTCACTATCGATGCAATTCAAGGCAACAACATTGTCACTTGCCATGCTAATTGTCAGCACTCGAAGCTCTTCTTCCGCATACCAACAACACATCAAAAGCTCTTCATTCTCTTTCAACTTCTGTTGAAGTTCATTGTTCTGAGACCTCAAGCCTTGCATGTAAAGGTGCGCTTGCTTCTCCCATATTGAAGTCAATTGAATGGGCTTAATCAAGTCCAGCGGGTTAGTCACTGTAGACCTCTCGTCTGAAAATATGACAATGAAGCTGAGTATATTCCGCTCTGCTACCGAGTGCCCTATTCAAGCCTTCTTTTGGCTTGAGCAGGCCTACAAAGTCGGTCGACGCCATGCGCTCGAAGTTTGGAATGTGGTGCTAACGTAATCCTAGGGAAAATCTCGGAGCACCCGATGCCAACAACCTCCACCACCACCGTAAAACTCGACAGCAAAACGAAAAAGCGTGTCCAGCGGCTCGCCGCTCAGCGTAGACGTTCGCTGCATTGGGTCATGCCAGAAGAGGTCGAGCAGTATGTGGAGCGGGAAGAGAAGGACGAGAAATTCCGGCAGGATGCGCTCGCGGCCTGGACCAATTATCAGGCAACCCCTCTGTATGTCACCGCCGGGGAAGCCGACAAATGGCTGGCGAAGCTGGAAGCAGGAAAGAACGCCCCGCCCCCCGCATGCCATGATTGAAATGGTTGCCGGGTGCCCCATGTCTCGATTCTGAGACATGGGATGTAAACTCTTCTCGCGCTTATCACGCGACCTGCGTCTTCATCTTCCCAAAAACTCTCGTAGCAGTTCATCAAGGATGAAATGCTTTGCCTTGCTCCAGCATGGCAAGAATCGTCTTCATCCGTTTTTCTCGGGTCTCCGGTTTCTTTGCCGTTTCCAGGCGATACACAATCGCATACACATTGGCTTTGTTGAGCGTCTTGAAAAAAGCCTCTGCCTTTGTATTCTTCCTTAGCTCCTCTAGAAAATCTTCCGGCGGCGTAGCACTCCTCGAGGAAGCATAGGCGGTTTCCCATCGACCATCGGCCTTGGCCGCTGCAACGGCTTCCATCCCTGTAGGCGTCATGGTTCCTGCCTGGATCAGACGTTCCACATGCTGCGTGTTGATTTTCGACCACCCGCTTTTCGGGCGCCTCGGTGTGAATTTTTGCAGCCAGGAGAGTTTGTCGAAGGGTTTTTTCTGGCCATCAATCCAGCCATAGCAAAGCGCCTGATCCAGCGCTTCCGCGTAGGTCAGCGAACTCTCCTGCGAATCTTTCTTGGAAATCCGCAGCCATAGACCATCGGAGTCCGCATGGTTTTTCTTGAGCCATCGTCGAAAATCCGCGGATGTTTTGAAGTGGTAGGTTTGCATCGACCGGTCCCTGATTGCACTGTATCCCGGTGCCCCATTCAAGCCTTCGGCTTGAGTGGGAAGTTCCTACGTCGCCAGCGGCTTAATCTTCCTTGCTTCAGCTGCGAGACTTCCCACAAATCTCACTGCGATTGCGCCTTCGAGAAGAAATCGGGCGACAGGGAAAAAGCCTCACCCAGCCGGTTGCTCAGGCACATCTTTCACGTCTTCCGATGCCCGCTCTTGAATAACCAATCGGTCCAAGGTCAGCTCGCCAATCTCCAGCTTCTCAATGCGGCCCTGCCGCATGCCGAGTTTGCCAATGGTAAACGCGCCGACGGCCACAGCTCCCACCGCAATCGCCCCCACAGCAGCCGCGCCCATCGCCACCGCCAGCAGTGCGAAGCCCGTCGATGCCGAGATCAATGTGTGTTTCGGATTCATCCTCATGGCGGAGATTGTACCGCTCCGCCTCGTCTCATGGCCCATTTGTCGGGTTGGCGCGCCGGGTACCAGGCCGCTCCTCCACGGCGGTCAACTCGCCCTCGCCCGCCTGCCGAAAGCCCTTTCACCACTGTTTTTCGCGCATTTTTGCGGTTTGGGGCTAGAGCATTTTCACTTATGTGTAGGCCAAGGCAACGATCCCGGCGCAGCTTTTCCGTTAAGAAAAGCTGCACGAAATAACTCTCAAAACAACACAGTAAGAGTGAAAATGCTCTAGCATGGTAGCAACATGGCCTTTGTGCTGGAGCATCTCGATCACCTCGTTCTAACTGTGGCCAACATCGATGCCACCATCGACTTCTACACAGAAGTCCTCGGAATGGATGTCGTCAAGGTGGAAGGCCGCAAGGCGCTTGCCTTCGGCATCCAGCGATTGAACCTGCACCAGCGCGGGCATGAGTTCGAACCCAAGGCCGCCCATCCCACGCCCGGCTCCGCCGATCTCTGTTTCCTCACCACCACAGCGCTCGAAGACGTCATTGCGTATCTCACCCAGCAGAAGATCCACATTGAAGAGGGACCCATCGAGCGCGACGGAGCCATCGGCAAACTTCGCTCCATCTATCTGCGCGACCCCGACCGCAACTTAATCGAAATCTCCACCACCATGTAACGCGGATGGAATCTGGGTGATTGTTCGCTCACGATAAAATCACTGTCATGCCCGAACAATCACCTACCCTACTCGAACGCGCGAAAAAGATTCGTCTCTTTTTGATGGATGTCGATGGCACGCTGACCGATGGCGGCGTCTGTCTCATGTCCCTGCCCGGCAATGACGGTGCCGGGGGCGGCATCGCAGAAATGAAAGTCTTCAACTCGCTCGACGGCCTCGGCCTGAAGCTTGCGCACATCATGGGGATCAGGACCGGCTTCATCACCGGACGGAAATCTCCCGCGGTCCAGCAGCGCGCGGAAGAAATGCTGGTCGACTATGTCTATCTTGGCCAGGCCACAAAAACCGCCGCGTTTCAGGAGTGCATGCAAAAGGCTGGCGTCACCCAGGAAGAAGTCGCGTACCTGGGCGACGATCTACCCGACATGCCCGTGGCCAAACTCGCCGGATTGGCCGTCGCGGTGGCGAATGCCGCCCCGGAGCTGAAGGCAATCTGCCACTATGTCACCCGCGCCAACGGCGGTGAAGGCGCAGCGCGTGAAGTGGTCGAGCTGATCCTGAAGGCGCAGGGACGATGGGAAGAAGCCATTCCGAAGGCGTTAGCATAAACAGAAAAAATCAGGCCTTCTCCGCTCCAGCGCTCAGCTTCTGCACCAGATTGCTGGTGCTCGCCCCAGCCACCGTGGGAACAAGAACGACCCGTCCGCCCCAGCTTCGCACCAGGTCCGCACCCACGACCGTTGCCTCGGTGTAGTCGCCGCCTTTTACCAGCACATGGGGCCGCAGCGCCTCAAGGGTCGCGAGCGGTGTGTCCTCGTCGAAGATGACGATGGCATCGGTCGAGGCCAGCGCGGCGAGGATTCGTGCCCGCTCTTTTTCGCCAACCAGGGGCCGTCCTGGACCTTTCAGCCGACGCGCCGACGCATCGCTGTTGATGCCCAGCACCAGATGATCGCCCAGGCGATGCGCGTTCTCCAGCAGAGTGATGTGGCCCACGTGCAGCAGATCGAAGCAGCCGTTGGTGAACACGATGGTCTCGCCGCGCTGGCGCCATTGCGCGGCGCGCGTCATTAAACCGGCCAGGTCCACCACTTTCTCCTGCGTGCTGGTCGCCAGTTCTACCGACAAAGTTGCCAACAAATTTGCGCGATCAATCGGCACCGTCCCCACGCGGCTCACAACAATTCCCGCGGCGACGTTCGCCAGCTGAATCGCGCTTTCCAGGTCCAGCTTCGCAGCCGCTGCGGCCGCCAGCGTGGCGATCACCGTATCGCCCGCGCCGGAAACATCGTAGACTTCGCGCGCCACAGCGGCGGCGTGCAGGTCTTGCTCCGCATCGCAACGCAACACACGAATCCCGCGTTCGCTCATCGTCACCGTCAGGTAGTCGAGTGCAAGCGACGCAATTAGTGTCCGGCCGGCCGCCATAAGTTTTTCCGGCTCCTGCGTCGAGACGCCAGTGCACGTCGAAAGTTCCTGCAGATTCGGGCAAATGGTGGTCGCTTGCCGATATTTCCCATAATCGCTGCCTTTCGGATCGACCAGCACAGGAATCTTTCGGCTGCGCGCCTCTGCAATCACGTGCTGGCAGACCCGTTGCGTCAGCGCTCCTTTCGCATAGTCGGAAAGGATAATGCTGTCGGCGCGCGCGATTTGCGCCGTCAACCCATGCAGCAGGGAATCGATCTCCGCCGCAAAAGGCAGCTCCAGCGCTTCCACATCGAGCCGCATCAATTGCTGATGTCCGGCCATCACCCGCGTTTTCGAGATCGTTGGCCGCTTCCAAATGCAGACAGCCTCCGTTTCGACACCCGCACCATCGAGCAAGCCGCGTAATGTCTGCGCCGCTTCATCTGTCCCCAAAAAGCCGGCCAGCGATACCTGTACGCCCAGCCCCACCAAATTCATCGCCACATTGGCTGCACCACCGGCCACATGGGTGCGACGAGCGGAACGCAGCACCGGCACCGGCGCTTCCGGAGAGATACGGCTGACGTCGCCCCACAAATATTGGTCCAGCATCAAATCGCCCACCACAAGCACGCGATGGCGCTGAAAGCCGGACTCAACCAGATCGAGGACACGATGAAGGTCGCGAATCATAAAGTGTTCCCCTGTATCTTAGAGCAGTTTCACGGTTCCTATACCCAGCCAAGAATCACAAGGCGCAGCTTTTCTTAACGGAAAAGCTGCGCGAACATCGGGTCCCGCTGGATACAGCTACGTGGAACTGCTCGAGCGTGGCGCATGGCAGAGCAGGTCATCGCGGGTTGGCAACCAGCGTATGCGACAGCGAAAGCCGCGCCAAGACACGATGGACCACTCCCAATACCTCGGCAGGTAGGATCGACGTCAAACATTTTTTCTTCTCCTCGATGCATGTTTCCAGATCGCAGCCCCAGCAGTCGGTGCGGTGGTAGATCACTTCATGCTGGTTTCCCCAGGGGAACCACATGCGAGGCTTGTTCCGCGCAGAAAAGACTGCGACACAGGGAACCCCGACGGCGGCAGCCAGATGCATCGGCCCGCTGTCGTGTCCCAGAAAAAGTTTGGCGCGTGCTAGCACCGCAGCCGACTCGCGCGGAAGCAGCTTGCCGCATAGATTCACCGAGCGGCCCGCCCATGACACTGCCGCAGATTCGCTCACTCCGGATTCTTCGCCAGCTCCCACCAGCACCAGGCCGTACTGGGGCAACTCCGCCGCCAACGTATCCAGCACGCTGCGCCAGTTGCCCTGGCCCCAGTCCTTGGCCTGCACTTTGGTGCCCACGCTGCACGCTAGCAGCGGTCGACCCTGCACCGGTTCCAACGCTTCAGCTGCGCGCTTGTGCTCGTCGATGGTCAGGCCCAAATCCCAATTGGCCGCATCCTGCAGATCGATCTTTCCCAGACCGCGCATCAAGCGGGCCAGCCGCGCCGCTTCCGGCTCATACCATCCGGTCGCCGGGTCCAGCCGATTGGTGCGGGCATCGCGCGCCAGTGGCAGGCCGATCATCGCAGGGATGCCGCACAGGCGGAAGAATGCCGCATCGCGCACCACCTCGCCCGCCTGGCGACGCGGCGTCAAATAGACAAGCACCTGGGCCCGGTAGGCGCGAATCCGGCGTTGCAGCGCGATCAGCTCGCCCAGATTCCGCGTCGCGATCGGGTAGCGCAGAAAACTATGCACCAACCCCGAGCCTTCCAGTACGGCAAATGCGGTCGGGGCCTTGCTGTGTACGGGAATATTCGTCAGCAGGCAGCGCTCCGCATCGGGATAGGCGCGCGCAATCTGATGAAAGCAGGGCAGCGCCACCACCGTGTCGCCCAGGCTTCCCAGTCGATAAATCAGAACGCGTTCGATCCCAGATTGCATGTCCGTAGAAAGTCCAATGCTACTGCGCGGTCCTTGCCTTCAAGACATCAATTTCTTTGTCGTGGTTCCAACGGATTGTAGCGGGATGGTTCTGCCTGCGCCACTTTTCGTCGTCTATAATCATCGTATGTCGATTGTGCGCGATCTCGCAGCCGTTGCCAAAGGAATGAGTGTCACCTTCGGGGAAATCTTCCAGCCGACGGAGGTGGAGAACTATCCCGACGGCCCCGGACCCATGCGCGGTGCGAAATTTGAAGAGCGCTATCGTGGCAAGCATGTGCTGCAACGCGATGAAAACGGCCTGGAAAAATGCGTGGCATGTTTCCTGTGCGCCGCCGCGTGCCCGTCGAACTGCATCCACATCGAGGCCGCCGAAAACACCGCGGAACAGCGGATTTCCAGCGCCGAGCGCTACGCCAAGGTCTATAACATCGACTACAACCGCTGCATCTTTTGCGGCTATTGTGTCGAGGCCTGCCCTACCGACGCCATTACCCATGGCCACGGCTTCGAATCCTCTTCCTTCAACACCACCACCCTGGTGATGCGCAAAGAAGACCTTCTGGCGCCGATGCCGGGCTCCCCGGCCCCGCTAGAACCTTCCACTCGATAACTGAAACGGTCACAATCGCTAAGATAGAACGAAGGGCCGCACTCCGCCCGTCGAGTTTTCCATTCCAGCTCAGGCAGCCAGGGCTGGGTGCGCTTCTTGCCGTTCGATGGAAATCACTTTCCTGATGGAGAGATATTTGAGATGAAATCGCACAGATGTTTGTATTTCGGTCTTGTAGGTTTCCTGGCGTGTGCACTTCTCGCTCAGGCTCCAACCGTCTCGGCGAGCAGCGGGGCCGCGTCTCCACAAGCCCAGTCCAACACGCTACCCGCCATGGGCCAAGCGCCTTTGCTGAAGTTCAAAATTCTGAACCAAAGCGCCCAGGAAACCACCTATGCCGTCATCTTTGGCGCGGGCGATGAAGTGCTGGGTGGCCTCACCCAGTTCGCGCAAGACCGCCACATTTCCGCCGCTAGAATCACCGGCATCGGATCGATCCACAATGGGACGTTGGCGTGGCTCAATCCGGAGACAAAAAAGTTTTACTTGATTCATATCGATCAACAGGCGGAGGTGCTTTCGCTCCTGGGAGACATTGCGATGTACCAGGGCAAGCCTGTCGTCCATGTCCACATGGTGGTTGGCTTCGGCGATGGGACCGCCCACGGCGGACATCTCCTGCAGGCCCATGTTTGGCCGACCTTGGAGGTGATTGTCACGGCGTATCCGCGACCACTGTACAAGAAATTCGATCCGGAGAAGGGAATCGCGGTGATCGATCCGTCGGTTCAAAAGTAGCCGCGGCTTTTCGCGGGATTCGCAGCAGGTAGACAACTGACACCGTTGTTCAGGAAGCCAATGCCAACTTTTTCAGAAGTTTTACAAGATCGGGTGATCGTCTACGACGGGGCCATGGGCACCAGCATCCAGAAGCATGCCCTCACCATCGACGATTATTGGAACAAGGAGGGCTGCAATGAGCTGCTGGTGCTCAGCCGGCCCGACGTGATTCGCGGCATTCATGCGAGCTTCTTGGAGGTCGGCTGCGATGTCATTGAGACGGACACATTCGGCTCTTCGCGCATCGTGCTGGCCGAATATCAACTGGAAGACAAGACCCGCGAGCTGAATATGGTTGCCGCGCAGCTGGCAAAGGAAGTTGCCGCGCAATATTCCACGCCGCAAAAGCCGCGCTTTGTCGCTGGCTCCATCGGCCCTACGACCAAGCTGCCGTCGCTCGGACACATTACCTACGACGCCATGGCGGAGGCCTATCGCGAGCAGATTGAGGCGCTGATCGAAGGCGGGGTGGACATTCTATTGATCGAAACCTGTCAGGATTTGTTGCAGGGCAAGATCGCACTGGCTGCGTGTGAGGATGCCATGCGCTCGACCGGCAAACGGCTGCCCGTCCAGATGCAGGTGACGCTGGAGGCTACGGGAAGAATGCTGCTGGGTAGCGAGGTTGGCGCGGCACTGGCTGTGCTCGAATGCTTCCAGCCGGACATCATCGGGCTGAATTGCGCCACTGGCCCGCGCGAAATGAACGATGCGGTCCGTTTTCTCTGCCAGAACGCGACCCGGCCCGTCAGCGTGCTGCCGAATGCCGGCCTGCCGCAGAATGTTGGTGGCCATGCCGTATATGCGTTGACGCCGAAAGAACTGGCGCACTTTCACAAGCAGTTTGTGGAAGAGTATGGCGTACGCGTGGTGGGCGGCTGTTGTGGCACCATACCCGACCATCTGCGTGCTGTGGTCGAAGCGGTCGAGCATTCCAGGCCGGCACAAACCCATGCCGTGGCGCAGAGTGTGGCCGCCAGCGCCTACTCCGCAATCCCGCTGGAGATCGATGGACAGCCGGTCATCGTTGCCGAGGAAATGAACACGACCACGCGCAGTCCCGTGTTTCGCGAGATGGTTCGCAGCGGCGACTACGGCGGCATCCTCGCGCTTTCCAAACGCCTGGCCAAAGAAGGCAGCCAGATGCTCGACATCTGTTGCGCCATCGTCGGCGAGGACGAGAAAGCGTACATGAATGCGGTGCTCGACCAGATCGCCACGCGTGTGCCCGCGCCCGTGCTGGTCGACTCCACGGAAGCGGATGTGATTGAAGAAGCGCTCAAGCGCATCCCTGGCAAGCCGTTGATCAACTCCATCAATTTGGAAGACGGCGAGAAGCGTACCTCGAAGGTGCTGCCGATGGCGCGCCGCTATGGCGCTGCCGTGATTGCGTTGACCATCGATGAAGATGGAATGGCTCTGACGGCGCAAAAGAAAGTGGCCGTCGCGCAGCGCATTTTTGAGCTGGCGACGAAGAAATATGGACTGCGCCCGCAGGATTTGATCTTTGATCCCCTAACGCTGCCGATCTCTACCGGGCAGGATGACTATCGCACTGCCGGCATCGAGACCCTGGAAGCCGTGCGCCTGCTGAAGCAGGAACTGCCGGATTGCAAAACAATTCTCGGCGTCAGCAATATTTCCTTTGGCCTGGCGACCTATTCGCGGCGCGTGCTGAACAGCGTGTTTTTGAAAGAAGCCGTCGACCGCGGCCTCGACATGGCCATCGTGAATTACTCGAAGATTTATCCGCTCTACAAGATTCCTGAAAAGGAAGTCGACCTGGCGCGCAAGTTGATCTTTCGGGAAAACGCGCAAGACAATTCCGCGGATATTTCAGGCGGCGATCCGTTGCAGGTCTTCATGGCCTATTTTGCCAATCTGCAAAAAGATTCCAACGCCGAACCGGAGCCGGAGGCCGTCGAAGCTCTCACTATAGAAGACAAGCTGAAGCAGTTGATCATTCGCGGAGAGCGCAGTGTTGGGGTGGGCGCGGACAAACAGTCGCTGGAAGACCTGCTGGAAGCGGCGCTGGAACAATACACGCCCCTGCAACTCATCAACACCGTGCTGTTGGATGGAATGAAGACCGTGGGCGAGCTGTTTGGCGCACGCAAGATGCAGTTGCCGTCGGTGCTCGATTCGGCATCGGTGATGAAAACTGCCGTTGCCTATCTGGAGCCGAAGATGGAGCGCGTCGAAGGTTCGCAGCGGGGAACCATCGTGCTGGCCACGGTGAAAGGCGATGTCCACGATATCGGCAAGAATCTCGTAGACATCATCTTGTCGAACAACGGCTACAAGGTGGTGAATCTGGGCATCAAACAACCGTCCGATGCGATTATCAAGGCGGCGCAACAGCATAAAGCGGATGCCATCGGGCTGAGCGGACTGCTGGTGAAGAGCACGCTGGAAATGAAGTATGTGATTCAGGATTTGCAGCACCTGGAGAGCGACATTCCCGTGATCTGCGGCGGCGCGGCGCTGACGCGGAAATATGTCGAAGACGATTTGCGCAAAGAATACATGGGACCCGTGTTCTACGCCGAGGATGCCTTCGCTGGGCTGCACGTCATCGGCGATCTGACTGCAGAGGACGTTGCCGTGCGTGCAGAACGCATTGAGGACGGGCGGACAGTGAAGCTATTCGACCGAAAAAATCTTTTGCCGGAGGAGCAAACCGGACCGCAGCCCCCGGTGTCGACCCAGCGTTCGTCCGTGATTCACGATGCGCCGGACATTCCGCAGCCGCCATTCTACGGAGTGCGTGTCAAGAAAGACTTTTCGCTCGACACCGTATTCAACTACATCAACGAAACGGCGTTGTTCAAGAACCAATGGCAACTGAAGACTGCTTCCGCGACCGACTACGTTCGACTGGTGGACGAGAAATATCGTCCAATTTTGCATGAAATGCTCGCAGAGGCCAAGCAGACCGGCTGGCTGGATTCGAAGGCCGTCTACGGCTATTTCCCGTGCAACAGCGACGGCAACGACGTAGTTGTATATGCGCCGGAAGTAGTGCAATCAGGGAACACGAAACAGGAACTGTTACGTATTTCCTTTCCTCGGCAACGCGAAGGACGCCAGCTTTCCATCGCTGACTTCTTTCTGCCGAAATCGTCGGATCGACTCGATGTCATTGGCTTTTTCGTCGTGACCGTGGGGCAGCGCGCCAGCAACCTGACCAAGGAACTGTTCGAACGCGGGGATTTTACCAAGTATCTCTACACCCATGGATTGAGCGTAGAAGCCGCGGAAGCGCTGGCGGAGTACGTGCACAAGCTCATGCGTGAAGAGCTTGGCATCGGTGGCGAAGATTCCAATGAGGTGCGCGATTTGTTTCATCAAAAGTATCGCGGCTCCCGTTATTCCTTCGGCTATCCTGCGTGCCCAAATTTGGAGGACCAGGTGAAGATTTTCGAATTGCTGCATCCGGAGGAAAACATCGGTGTGCGCTTGACGGAGAGCTATCATCTGGAGCCGGAGCAGAGTACAGACGCGATCATCGTGCACCATCCTCAGGCGAAATATTTCGTGGTTTAGGCTGTTCGTCGCGGCGAGAAAAACGGCGAACGGGAGCCCTCGAAATCGGGCCGCAAATATTAGTTGCCTAGGCAACTAAACGGACACAAATAGGCCCAACTGGTTGCTAAGGCAACCAGTTTCTCTGCCCTGAAAACGGTGCATTTGGATTGATCGTTGCAACAGGCATTGGCACATTCATTCGATCCATCCACGGATACTCGAAATAGAGACTTTTCTCGAAAAGGAGTATCCCGATGTCCGTTCAGGCTGTTTTTTTGTCACGCGCCTATCGAGCCGCCCAGGCCGCGCATCACATCTTTCCCGTCTACGCCGCTTGCGAAGCCGCATTGGAGTCGGGATGGGGCCGGTCCCAACTTGCGGTAGAAGCCAACAACCTGTTCGGCCAGAAGCAGAGCCATCCGCCGCTGGCAGGAACGGAAACCATCGCCATGCCGACCCGGGAATTCCTGCACGGTCACTGGATGACGATTTCGGCAAACTGGACAAAGTTTCCCGATTGGAGCGAGTGCTTCCGGGCGCGCATGGCGTTGCTGGAGCGCCTCAGTCGTGCATATCCGCATTACGCAGCGGCGCTGAAGGCAACCACCGGCGAGCAATATGTGACCGCAGTCTCGCTCAGCTGGTCGACCGATCCCGAGCGTACGGGCAAGGTCCTCGCCGTCTACGACACCCATGCGGAGGTCTTCGCGGATCAGAAGCTGGTGGCGTAGTATAAAACCGTCTTGGCCGGGCTGAGAAGGATCGCGCTGTCCCCCACTCAAGCCAACAGATGGCTTGAATGGGCCACCCGTCCGTCGTCTCCCACCCTTCGCAAACAACGCGAAGGATGGGGCACCTGTGATCTTTCAAGAGGTTGTCCATGCGAAGGAGACCGGAGAAGCTGGTTGTGACGAGCAACTAGAACCTTCGGAGAGATCGAATGGACTATCACCAGAATGCCCGACTGACGATTC
>JBKQVW010000009.1:0-3121 GCA_052142955.1 Acidobacteriaceae bacterium
AATGACCAAACACAAACCAAGGGTGGGGCCAAATCAGACCATCGAAAGGGGCCAAATCAAGTAGACAAACGCAGCACTGGACACGCGGGAAAAACGCTCTCGTACAGCCGCTGAAATCCTTCAAGAACGGACGTGGGTACAAAGCATGAGAAGCCTAGCCGCAAGGGCGGCACTTCGCCCTGGTGGATCGCACGAGCAGCTTTCACGATCTCGTTTCGCGCGCGAACAGATTCTTTCGCGAAATTTACGAGAACCAGACCGGCGGGCGTGGGTTCGACTCTGTTTCGGCCGCGCTCGAAGATCTCGATACCAAGTCCCTCTTCGAGGTTCTTGATTTGCTCGCTCAACGAAGGCTGGGAAATGTACAGCTTCTCAGCGGCGCGTGTGAAATTGCCAGTCTCAGCGATCATCGCGATGTACTTCAGCAGGCGGAACTCCAGCAAGTCAGACATGCCCGTGACCTCCAGTGAACCAGGGCAGAGGATTCAAAAGGGCCGTGCTGAGCTCCGTTCGTGAATACGTGTCAATCACAGGTTCCATTCACGAACCATTGCCGTCAATAGGGCACTTTTGGGTGACCTGAGCGCGTCACGCTCAAATCGGCAATCGGTACTGCCTATGGCGCCATAGGTACGAAGTCTTGGACGGCTTCTGATGCATCGCACAGACTTGTGCTGAGATGCGCAGGATCGACACAAGCCATCATTCTCAAATCAGGCCGAGATGCGATGGCGCCTGACGGAGGAATTGTCATGACACCCGAACCTTTCGTATCCGCCCAGGAAGCCGCTAAGTTCGTCGGAATTAGCCGCCGCTTCCTCACGGAACTGGCTCGTCGCGGGATCGCGGGCGCCTACCCGATAGGGACTGGCGACTTGCGCAAAACCTGGGTCTTCCGCCTTTCGGAGCTGGCGGCGGCAATCGATCGCAAGAACGGCTTGGACCAACGCCGTCCGCCAGAAAGCGAGCGAGCGTATCATTCAATCATTAGGCGTTCCCTACTGAAATGAGACGTTATGGCATATCAGAGGGGATCACTCAGAATCGTGTCCCGCAAGGGCGGAGATGTTTGGATGCTTCGCTACCGACTCAACACAGCGGATGGCAGCCGCAAGGAAAACACATTGCCAGTTGGCCTTCTCAGGGATTTCCCTACTGAGAAGGCTGCCTGGCGTGAGGTAGACAGATTAGGGCTGCTCGTTCGTATCAACAGTGAAGAATCTGGTACTCTCATCCGCTTCGATGCCCTCGCGGAATTTTATTTGAAGGCTGATTTTGGCGACGATGCAGTGCGCCAAAAGTCGGTCAACACTATCCCGATCGTCGAGCATTACGTTCGGGACTACCTCGTTGCCCGCTGGGGCAATGAGCTCGCTGGCGATATCCGACCGCTGGAAATTCAGCGTTGGATGAAGTCGCTTCATACTGTTAATGGACTGGCCTGGACGACGGTCTCCAAGATCCGCGGCATCATGCTCCGGGTCTATAAGGTCGGAATCCTGCATGAGCGCGTCGATAAGAATCCGGTGGAGCATGTCGAGACGCGTTCCCAATCCCTTTACAAGGCAGTCGTTATCACGCCGCAGCAAACCCTAGCCATTCTCAATAAGCTGACAACCCCGCTGCATTACACGCTGGTCCTGACTTGCGCCGCCACGGCGCTTCGCGCATCCGAGATCATCTCGCTGCGCTGGTCGGACATCCTGTGGAACGACGGGCAAATCCGCATATCGAAGCGATGGGCGAAGGGGGAGGACGGCGAGACCAAGACGGCGGCCTCGAACGGCTATGTGCCGATGCATCCGGTACTGGCGCAGTATCTGAAGGAATGGCGTGCGCAGAGCCCACATTCGAAGGTCGATGATTTCGTCTTTCCGTCGCTGCTCAAGGACGGCAAAGTACCTATCTGGGCGTCGACGTTCGTGCAGGATCATCTGCGGCCGGCGGCAATCAGCGCTGGCGTCGTACTCGCGAAGGGGCAGCGCTTCGGTCTTCACAACCTTCGGCACAGCTTAAGCACCTGGCTCGTGAACAAGGGAAAGGTCGATCCGAAGACGGTGCAAGGTATGTTGCGGCATAGCGATATCCGCACGACCATGAACCTCTACACGCAGGATGATCGCGACGAAAAACAGGCAGCGCAAGGCGCATTCCTGAGTGCAGTGGGACTCGGAAGCCACCTGGTGCAGTGAATTGTGGATCGGATTGTGGATTGTCACTGTGGGTGCCATACAAGCTTAAGTCCTTTGCTTTGTATGGCGGGGACGACGGGGCTCGAACCCGCGACCTCTGCCGTGACAGGGCAGCGCTCTGACCAACTGAGCTACGTCCCCCAGAGAATTCTGTAACCCGAAAAACGCGGCCTGGGAAACCGCGATTTCCGCGCCCGGGAGGGCTCTGCGTCTTGCGTCCGGCCCGCTTCGCAACTCCACTCAAGCGGCGCACCTACGCGGCGGCAACATCCTTGAGTGTAACAGAAAGTTGAGCCTGCAGGAACGCGAGCGCTGACGAGGAAAACCGCGGCCGATTCGGTGGCTTAGCCGTTGGCAACGGCACGTGCCGCGCGCCCGGAGGGTATGTAGCCCATGTCAGTGGAGATGCCGCGCACGCACTGCAACAAGTGGTTGGCGATAGCGGGCAGCTTTTGCGCAGTGACGCGGAACGACGGCCCGGAGACGCTTACCGCCGCCACCGGCAACCGCTGCGCATCCAGCACCGGTACGGCAATGCAGCGCAACCCTTCTTCCAACTCCTCGTCGTCCACGGCGTAGCCGCGACGCCGCGTCTTTTCGAGCTCTGCGCGCAGGGCATCGGGTGTAGTAATCGTGCGGTTCGTCAACCGCTCGTAGCGGATGCGGCGCACAATCTCAGCCGAGCGTTCGGGAGGCAGGAAAGCGAGGATCGCCTTGCCCACGGACGTGCAATGCACAGGATTGCTGGCTCCGATGCGGGTGATCATGCGCACTGAGCGTGTGGGTTCGATCTTGTCAATGTAGATGACGCGCGTGGCTTCGAGCAGAGCCAGGTGCGCTGTCTCCTCGGTTTCAGCCACCAGCCGCCGCAGGTGCGGCTGCGCACGGTCGCGCAGGTCGTACTGCTCAATGGCGCGGTTGCCAAGGTC
>JBKQVW010000010.1:0-31454 GCA_052142955.1 Acidobacteriaceae bacterium
GACTGCTCCGATCTCGGCATCATCAAGGTGGACCTGCTCGGTCTCGGCATGATGGCGGTCCTGAAGGACTGTCTGGAACTGATTCCACGACACTACGACGACCCGATTGACCTGGCGCAGTTGCCGGAAGACCCGGAAGTGTATCGAACCTTGCAGCAGGCCGATACCGTCGGAATGTTTCAGGTGGAAAGCCGCGCGCAGATGGCGTCGCTGCCAAGAAACCATCCGGAAATCTTCTATGACCTCGTGGTGCAGGTGGCGATTATTCGTCCCGGTCCCATCGTCGGCCAAATGATGCATCCGTACATGCGACGCAGGCAGAAGAAGGAACCCGTCAGCTATCCGCATCCGTTGCTGGAGCAGGTCTTGAAGCGGACCCTTGGGGTGCCGCTGTTTCAGGAACAACTGCTGCGGATGGCAATGGTAGTTGCCAACTTCTCCGGCGCGGAAGCCGAAGAACTGCGGCGGGCGGTGGGAATGCGCCGCTCCTGGGAGCGGATGAAGAATCTTGAAGGCAAGCTACGCGCTGGCATGACTGCGAATGGGATCGATACGGCCACGCAGGATACTATCGTGCAAAACATCAGCTCATTCGCTCTCTACGGATTCCCAGAATCGCACGCTGCCAGTTTTGCCCTGATCGCGTATGCTTCGGCTTACTTCAAGGTGAAATACCTGGCGGCATTTACCTGCGCCATCCTGAACAATCAGCCGATGGGCTTCTATGCGCCTGCGGTGCTAGTCAAAGACGCACAGCGGCATGGCCTGCGAATCAAGCCGATCGACATCCAAGTTTCCGATTGGCCCTGTACTGTCGAACATGACACGGATGGTGCCTTGTCCTTGCGCATGGGGCTGGGCTATGCGCGAGGGTTGCGCAGGCAGTCGGCGGAGGCACTTGTCACATCTCGTTTTCGGGATGGAGAGTTCAGCTCGGCAGAAGATCTTGCCCAGCGTGTTCCATCGCTCCATCGGAAAGAGCTGACGCTGCTGGCCCGTATCGGCGCGTTGAACCGGCTCTGTGGGATCGTACACAGGCGCGATGCGCTCTGGCAGGTGGAACGTGCCGGGAAACTCGAAGGCCCACTGTTCCAGCGGAACGTTGCTTCGTTACAGGATGATTCCGAGTCGAAACCTCTTCAACCAATGGACACAGAGGAGCGATTGATTGCCGACTATGCGGGTACCGGCCTCACAGTGGGCAAACATCCCATGCACTATCGCCGAGCCGAGTTAAAACAACAACGCGTGCTTTCGGCGAAGGAGTTGCGCGAACGGATGGACGGAGAATACGTGCGTACCGCCGGTTGCATCATTGCGCGTCAGCGCCCTGGCACAGCCAAAGGATTCATCTTTCTTTCCATGGAAGATGAGACTGGTATCGCCAATGTCATCATTACTCCCGATCTCTATGAGCGGGAGCGCCTGCTGGTGACGCGCAGCAAGTTCCTGATTGTCGAAGGCCCTCTGCAAAATCAGGACGGTGTGATCCACGTGAAAGCGACTCGCCTGCTGGCCTTCTCGGATGGGGCCCTCGAACTTCACTCCCACGACTTTTATTAGGCGGTCCTTTATGTCAATGGCATTAAGCCGGGTGCTGCAGTGAATGTTGGCCGTGAGAATAGCCGAGCAAATCCGCTGATCAGAAGGCTAATGCCGATAATGGTACCAAGCACCCACACAGAACTGACTGGCCAATGCGCCCATACCAAAATGCCTAACAGGAGCGTAATGAGCCCGTCCCATAAAAACCAGCCGGCGCGGTGGAAGCGGCGTAGACGGGAGTACATCACAAGTTCCAAGATGCCTTCAATCACAAAGTAGGCGGCCAAGAGCAATGTCAGCGTAACCAATCCGCGTGCAGGATGAAAAATCAGATAAAAGCCGACAAACAAGTACAGAATCGCAATGATTAACTGCCAAATGACCGCGCCGGTACTGCGCGAGTGCCAGCAGTAAACCAAGTGGGCCGCGCCTGCAAGCAATAGCAGCCAGCCAACGACGGCAGTTACTGCGATTCCCGCGATAAAGGGTAGAAGGATCGCCAGAAAACCGACGATAATCAGGAAAATTCCAACAGCTTTACGTCCTCCATTCTTTTCAGCACGAGGTACTAGACCCAATGTAGTTTCGTCCACGATTTTTCCCCTTGAAAGAAATCAAAAGAGCTGGCTCTGTTGTACGCTTCTAAATTGCAAAGCTGCCAGTACTTTTTGTTTTTGGAAAGAAGTTTCTATGTCCTTTGCCCAGCTATGGGTGAGTTATCCGCAGCCGTCCAGATCCCGCAGTACAGCCATGGCAGCGTTGCGGCCATTGATGCCGATGACGCTGCCACCGGGGTGCGTACACGCGCCGCACAGGTAGACGCCCTTCATCGGAGTCCTGGCAGAGAGGCGATTACTCCACATATATGCCGGCAAGCACTCGCCCTGGAAGATGTGTCCGCCTGTAAGTCCCACTTTCTGCTCGATGTCCGGAGGCCCAAGCACCTGCGCATTCACAACGGCGTCTCCAAGATTGCTGCAAAAGCGTCCGATGGAACTGAGTGCCAACCTCTGTGCCTCATTGCGCCGATCGTCCCAACTACCCGAAGCAAAGGCATACGGCACATACTGCGCGAAGACGCTCATCGTATGCATTCCCGATGGAACCACACTGGAATCATGCACACTTTGAAAGTACAGTTCGCACCAGAGTTGGTCCGGAAGGCATCCCGCACGCGCGGCGGCATAGCCCTGTTTCCACTCCGTCTTCGTCAATGGCGCGTTGATTTGACCATAGTGGTGCGCTTCCCGTGTCCCAGGCCGGGCCAGAAAGTTCGGTAGTTCACGCAGCAGCACATTCAGCTTGACGGTGCATCCCTCGATGGGTATGGAACGCACTTTCTCCGTCCATGCTGCATCTGCTCGATCGCCCAGCATACTGAGCGTGCGAACAGGGTCTGCATTGGAGATAACGACAGGAGCTGTAATGCGTTCTCCCCCTTCAAGCAAGACACCTTCTCCCGGCAGGATGCGCGACACGGCAATACCCGCAGCCACAACCGCTCCCGCCTCCTGCGCAGCATCGCAAAAATAGAACGAGACCATTCCCATCCCGCCCTTCACATATCCCCACATACCGGGCATACCACCCAGCCTGCCGGAGGCGTGATGAAAGCGAATGGAAGCGGTTCCCGGATCGAATGGACTGGCCTTCGTTCCAATCACCCCCTGGCCCAGATAGGCAATCTGCAACCGTTCATCGAAGAGATAACGCTCGACAAACTCCGCCATCGACCAGCCGAAAAGCAGACTGTGCGCTTCGGAGTCGCTGGCGAGCAAATCTTCAAGTTGCTCCCCGGTAGGCGCGTCGCCGATCCACATATCCCGCGGACCGCCCACTGTATTGTTCCCCATCATCCCGCTCGCGGGCCGAAGAATATCTCGCAATCGGCGGATCACATCGTTCATCGCGCGCCAACCCTTAACATCCTTCGGCGAGAACTGACGCACCTCCTCTTCGCATCGGTCGTCGTCATCCCAAAGCTGAATGCTGCTGCCGTCGAGAAAGGGCACAAAAAGACCGTTCACTGCTGGTGTCCACTCAAAACCGCGCCTGGGAAGGCTGAGTTCCTCGACCACCAGTGGATGCAACAGCCCGGCGAGATATGCGCATGGCGACGTGCGTACACCGGGAAAAGGCTCTTCCATCGTGCAGGCGCCTCCCACCCGCTCGCGGCTCTCGATCAACAGGACGCGCTTCCCAGCCCGGGCCAGATACGTAGCGCAAGCCAAACCATTGTGTCCCGCCCCGACGACAATTACGTCCCAGGAACGGCCCGCGATTTCCTTCACTGGCGCTGGTAGGCCGATCTTCCCTGCTACGGCTGCCGTTGCGGACATAAAGACAGTATCCACGACCCCCCCTTCAAGAAGGAAAATGATTCTCTGCGTGACGGTCCAGGATTGCCGCCGGCTCGAATCGCCAGGCGGCAATTCCGTCCTCAGCCAGCGACGATTGTCCTGACATTTGAGCATTCTTTTAGAATGATGTTAGGACACTCGGCGTACCACCACTGGAGCGCCTAAAGTAGGTAATACGCACATGCTCCCAGATGACGCCCTCGTTTTTCCAGCGACGTTTGAAACTCTCTTCGACCTTTCTCCCGATGCGATCCTCGTAACGGATGTGCAAGGGAATATCCGTGGGGCAAATCAACTGGCTGAGATGATGTTTGGCTATGGCCGGGGAAAGCTGATCGACCAACCCATTGAGAATCTGGTCCCGGAGCGCTATCGCGGCCGCCATCCTGCCCATCGCAAAACCTATAACAAAAATCCGCGCACTCGCTCCATGGGCGGTGAACTGAATCTGCTGGGTCTGCGAAAAGATGGCAGCGAAATCCCCGTGGATATTATGCTGCGCCCAATAAATACTGCTGATGGGCGATCGTTCTGAGCTTTGTGCGGGATGTGACCTTGCAGCGTTCGGCGCAGCAATTGCTGCGGCAATCCGATCAGCAGCTGCGGTCGATTATCGACAGCGTCCAGGATTACGCTATATTTCTGCTCGATACCGAGGGATATGTCGCCACCTGGAATCCAGGAGCACAGCGGATTAAGGGCTACACTGCGGACGAGATCATCGGCCACCCACGTGCCATTCCTGAGGATATGGCGCAGGCACGAGCCACTGTACGTTGCGAATAACGATCCAGAACAATCCGGACTCCGTAGCCATCAAGCTCGAAGGGCGCATCGTAGGCCCATGGGCTGATGAACTGGAAGCGGTATGGCGCAATCTCGTAATCTCTCTCAACGAAAGATTGGTGACTCTGGATTTGCGTGGTGTGACGTTTGTCGACGCAAGCGGTATGCAGATTTTGCGCCAGATATATCGCGGGAAAAAGCCGGAATTTCTTACTGGAAGTCCGTTGACCGAGTCTTTTGCAGAGCAAGCTCAGCGTTATACAACGAACGACAATCAGGAGAACGATTGACATGCCACACACCTATCAAGCGAATCGGACAGATCGTTTCCAGTCGTACTAGGCCGGCGAATTTTTCAAGACATTGCCAACCGAGGCGTTGGGAGATTTTGAATCCCTTGCAGCACGCCAGACGTATGCGCCTCGCGAAGTCTTGTTCGAAGAAAAGCAGAATCCGTCCCGCATCTTCGTGCTGTTGGAAGGCCAGGTGAAGCTTTCCATGAATTCGATTGATGGCCGGCGGTTGATCCTGCGCATCGCAGGGCCGGGCGAATTGCCGGGACTGACCTCAGTCCTTTCGGGCAGAGAATATGAGACGACTGCGGAAGCGTTACACCCATGCAAAATTGCATCGATGCGCCGCCAGGATTTTCTCGAGTTCCTGATGCGTTACCCCGCCGCCTACGCGAGTGTGGCACGAGACCTGAGCCGGGAGTACATCCGCGCTTGTGAGCAACTGCGCACCGTCGGACTCGTACCCAGTGCCCCGGTCAAGTTAGCGCGGCTACTGCTGGAGTTATGTGCCGCGGCCCATCCAACCGAGCGCGGCACCCAGTTCCGGCTCACATTGACACATGGGGAGATCGGCGAATGTATTGGTGCTTCTCGCGAAACTGTCACCCGTACATTGAGCGATTTCAAGAACCGGCACCTGCTCGATTTTCGCGGCTCGACTCTGCTGATCCGCAACCAGATGGCATTGGCCAGCTACGCAGAAGTGTAAGTGGCAACCTACGTCTGACAGGAACAGCGATTGCCAGAGTTGCCACTGTTGAGTAATGCAATCGCCCCCTGACATCAACTTTCGACAGTAGCATGCCGGCTGGCTTTACCCCGCAGCGGAACGCGATCGTTGGTCTCGCCATTGCCTGGGGCCCGATCGGCAGCTAAGACTTTGATCAAAGTCAGTAAGCGCGGTTGCGTGTTCCTGCAGTTCTTATATGCCTATCTTCATTGGATTGCTCGTCTTCGATGGAAGATGTTCTTGCAATTAATTAATGACTTAATTAATATTGCGACGTGCGCAAGATGGTTCGCAAACCTCGGCGACAAGGACGGCCTGCCCGCATATCCGACCACGATGGCCGGGCGCAATTGCTCGATGCGGCGATCGGCCTTTTTGCCGAACATGGCATTGCCGCTACCACATTCGTAGAAATTGGCGCACATGCCGGCGTGACCGCGGCCATGGTGCATTACTACTTCAGGAATCGAGAACAGCTATTGGACGCGGTGGTAGAAGAGCGGCTCCAGCCCTTCATTTCGGCCGTCTGGGATCCGGTCACCGAGAACGGCAACGACCCATTGGCGATGCTCATAGGCGTCGTACGCCGAATCATCGCAACTGCAGAGCAAGTGCCCAGCGTGCCCGCGTTATGGGTACAAGAGGTGCTGAGTGAGGGTGGAATGCTCAGAGAACGCGTGTTGAAGCGGCTTCCGGTCAAGAGTTTGGCCCATCTTTCAGCGTGTCTTACGACGGCCCAACGGCAGGGAGCGATTAATCCTGACATCGACCCGGGATTGATCATTCTTTCGGTGCTTGGTTTGACGATGATGCCGTTGGCTGCGGCTAGAATATGGAGCCGCCTGCCTAATGGAGGGGCGCTCAACAAGGACATACTCGCACGCCATGTTATCTCACTGCTCACGCATGGGCTCAGCAAGCCGGAACGAAGTATCAGGCGACGCACTGTGGCGCAATCCAGAGGACGCTATGAGAAAAACCGCAAATAAACTGGCCACGGTCATCCTGGGCATTGGCCTTTCTGTTGCCTTCGCCGCTTTCATAGGTTGCTCGCACAGGAAAGCCATTTCGTGGCAAGGCTATGCGGAAGGAGATTTTGTCTACGTATCCTCCTCGCAATCGGGAACACTCGATCATCTCTATGTCGCACGCGGGGAGACCGTCGCACTCAACACGCCTCTGTTTTCCCTTGAGTCGGACAGCGAACGAGATGCCGAGCGCCAAGCGCGGAAACAACTCGCCGCGGCGGAGGCCCAGCTTGCAGATTTGGAGAAGGGCAAACGTCCGCAGGAACTCGACGTGACCCGAGCCCAGCTGCAGCAGGCTCTAGCCGAGCAGCAGAAATCGGCAACTCAACTAACGCGGGATGAGGCCCAGTACAAAGATGCCGGAATCTCGCAGGCGGCGTTGGAAGCATCCCGGGCGCTGGCGAAATCGGATGCGGCGCAAGTACTGATGCTGAGGAGCGAGCTGGCCGTTGCGATGTTGCCCGCGCGCAACGATCAGATCAGGGCGCAAATCGCTCAGGTGGCTGCCGCCAGAGCGGTACTGGCTCAGGCAGCGTGGAAAGTAAACCAAAAAGCCGTATCGGCTACTCGATCTGGACTGGTCTTTGACACGATCTACCGCGTCGGCGAATGGGTCCAGGCTGGTAGCCCGGTGGTTCAGATGTTACCGCCGGAAAATCTGAAAGTGCGCTTCTTTGTGCCGGAACCGCTGCTCGGCCGACTGTCGCTGGGGCAGTCGGTCGTGATCCACTGTGACGGCTGTGCTGGAAACATACCCGCAAAGATCACCTATATATCCGACCAGGCGGAATACACGCCGCCGGTGATTTACAGCAATGAGCGAAGGTCGAAACTGATCTACATGATTGAGGCGCATCCGTCGCGCAACCAGTCGGCTCGCCTGCACCCTGGCCAGCCAGTTGAGGTAAGCCTTCCATGAACAATGGCGCGGGGAATGAATACGTCATCGACGTCAAGGGCCTGAACAAACATTTTGGTGACAAGCATGTCGTTCGAGATGTTTCTCTACAGGTGAAACGTGGAGAGATCTTTGGGTTCCTGGGACCCAATGGCAGCGGCAAAACCACCTCCATTCGCATGATGTGCGGCCTGCTGACTCCAGACTCAGGCAGCGGAACCTGTCTCGGCTACGACATTGTTCGGCAGAGCGAGCAGATCAAGCTTCACGTCGGGTATATGACGCAAAGATTCTCTTATTGGGAAGACCTGACGATCCGCGAAAATCTTGACTTTGTTGCACGCATGTACGGCATGAAGGACCGCCGTGAGGTGGTGCAGCAGTCGCTGGAAGGTTTAGGTCTAAGTTCGCGGGCGAATCAGCTGACAGCCTCGCTTTCCGGCGGCTGGAAGCAGCGATTGGCACTGACCGCCTGCATGCTGCACAAACCGGAGGTGCTGTTGTTGGACGAGCCGACGGCTGGCGTCGACCCGACCGCACGGCGCGATTTCTGGGAGGAGCTGCACAACCTCGCCGCGCGCGGCATTTCCGTATTGGTCAGCACGCACTATATGGACGAAGCGGAGCGTTGCCATAAGCTGGCATACCTTGCCTACGGCAAGCTACTGGTGCAAGGCACTGCCGCCGAAGTAACTGCCGAACAGGGACTGACGACGTGGGCCATTTACGGGGACAACCTGGTTGAGCTGTCGCAGCAATTGCGCGGCCAGCCGGGAGTCGATCAGACGGTCGCCTTCGGCACGGCGTTGCACGTCAGCGGAAAGAATGCGGAGCAGATGGAGCGCACGATCCGCGCGGCCACCGAAGGTTCTGGCCTCCGTCTGGAAAAGATCGACACGAGCCTGGAAGATGTTTTTATTTACCTGATGAAGCAGGCCAAGGACAATTTCGAGGAAACGGCCGATGCAACTCACTAGTTTTTCCGTCTCTCGCTGGTGGAGCATCATCCTGAAGGAATTCCTTCAATTGCGGCGCGACCGCATCACCTTCGGCATGGTACTCGGCATCCCGATCATTCAACTGGCTCTGTTCGGGTTCGCCATCAACACCGATCCAAAACATCTGCCCACGGCCGTCATCGCCGCGGACCAGAGCGAGTTCACACGGACGTTCATCAGCGCTCTAAAAACATCGGAGTATTTCGACATCGTCGGCCAACTGCCGAACGAAGCGGCCGGGCAGGACGCGCTGACGCGCGGCACGGTTCAGTTTGTCGTCGATATTCCCGTCGACTTCACGCGCCGTCTGCTGCACGGCGACAGGCCCACCGTATTGATCGAGGCAGATGCTACCGATCCGGCGGCAACGGGAAATGCGCTGGAGGCCGCAGCGCAGTTGGCGCAGGCTGTTGCCACCAAAGACCTGAAAGGCCCACTGGCGTCGCTGGCGGGAGGAAAGCCGCCGTTTGATGTACAAATCCATCGCCTGTACAACCCGGAGGGCATCTCCGCCTACAACATCGTTCCCGGACTGATGGGCGTCGTGCTGACGATGACCATGGTGATGATGACGGGACTGGCCATGACCCGCGAGCGTGAACGCGGCACCATGGAGAATTTGCTTTCCACTCCGGTCAAACCCATTGAGGTAATGACCGGCAAGATCGTTCCATACATCGCCATCGGATTGGTACAGTGCACACTCATTCTGTTGGCCGCGCGGTATGTGTTTCATGTTCCATTCGAAGGAAGTATTCCCTTGGCTTACATCGCGGCATTGCTGTTCATCGCAGCCACACTCACGGTCGGCATTACGTTGTCGTCGCTTGCGCAAAATCAGCTGCAGGCCATGCAGCTCACCGTGTTCTACTTCCTGCCGAATATCCTGCTTTCCGGCTTCATGTTTCCTTTTCGAGGCATGCCCCAATGGGCACAGTTCCTCGGCAATTTGTTGCCGCTGACCTGGTTCCTCCGGCTGGTCCGCGGCATTTTGCTGAAAGGCAGCGGATGGCCCGATCTTTGGCCTAGTATCTGGCCGATGCTCATATTTACCGTGATCGTGATGGGCATTGCGGTGAAGTTCTATCGCCGCACGCTCGACTGAGAGCGCGACGGGAATGGAGAGGATTATGAGAATGTCTGTCCGGAACAAAGCTGGAATGCGGTGGATGGCTGTTGGCGTTATGAGTGGGTTGCTTGCCGGTTGCACAGTTGGGCCGAAATATCGCCCGCCCAATCCTCCTACGGTACGGACCTATACACTCGGTCCACAGCCGCCCAACACGGTCAGCGCTACAGGTCCCGGCGGCGAGGCACAGCATTTCAATTGCTCCGCGGAAATACCGGCGCAATGGTGGAAACTTTTTCATTCTGAAAAACTGGATGAGCTTGTCAGTACTGCGTTGGACAACAATCCGACCCTGGCGCAAGCGGAAGCAAGACTCCGGGAAGCACAAGAGGATGTGAGAGCGCAGACTGGCGCGACTCAGTATCCATCCGTCGATGCCAAGGGCTCAGCACAGCGTGAGCAACTGGACCTGCGATCTCTCGGTCTTCCGGCGACGATCCCGAATCCAGGACCTTTCACGCTGTACAATGTCTCTCTGAATTTTTCTTATGGACTGGATCTATTTGGCGCCAATCGCCGGGAATTGGAGGCCCTGAAAGCAAAGGTCGATTATCAGCGCTTTGAGCTGGAAGCGGCGCGGATCTCTTTGGCGTCGAATGTCGTGTCAGCCGTGATTCGCCAGGCGTCGCTGCGGGCGCGGATCGCCGACACACAAACTCTTCTTCAGCTACAAAAAGAAGAGCTTGCAATTGTTGAAAAGCGCTATCGAGACGGAGGGCTGGCGGCGTCGGATGTTGAAAGTCTCCGCACCACCCTCGCGCAGGCGTGTGCCTCGCTGCCACCGTTGCAAAAGCAGTTGTCACAGGTCAACGATCAGCTGGCGGTGTATCTCGGCAAAGCTCCAGCAGAAGTCCGGCCCGACGCAATCGAGCTCAGCGATCTTCATCTGCCTGCGGAACTTCCGCTGGCCCTCCCCTCATCGCTGGCCCAGCAGCGGCCTGACATTCGCGCTGCCGAAGCGTTGTTGCATCAAGCCAGCGCCAATGTCGGTGTGGCGACGGCAAATCTCTTTCCCCAGATTATGTTGTCAGCAAGTGCGGGTTCGCAAGCCACCGGCGTCTCCGATCTTGCAAATAGCTTGAATGTCTGGAATTTCGGCGGCAATCTTTTGCAACCCGTCTTTCACGGCGGAGAATTGCGAGCGGAAAAGCGAAAAGCGGCGGTTGCTTACCAGGAAGCTGGAGCGGCGTATAAGGAAGCAGTTTTGCAAGGCTTGCTAGAAGTTGCTGACGCCCTGCAGGCGAGCGCAGCCGATGCACGAACGCTCCAGGCCAAGTCCGATGCGGCGAACCATGCACACGCCAGCTACGGAATTGCGCGGCGACGCTATGACGTCGGAGGCATCAGCTACTTCAGCTTGCTCGACGCGAAGCGCCAATATCTGCAAACTGCGCTCGACAGGACCAGTGCGGAAGCAGATCGCTATGCCGATTCCGTGGCGTTGCTTCATGCGCTTGGCGGAGGATGGTGGAACATCGGGCACAATCCCGCTATTTCCCAATCGCCAAATGAGCTTCTCCCTTATCCACGATGAACCGATCACCGCACTGTTTCTGAGACTTTTGTCCGGTGGAAGCCGGCTCGTTGTCCTTTTACATGCGAAGGAGAAACTCTAGCTTGTCGGACGAAGAGCTCGTCGTTAACAAAATGTGGAAAGAACACATCTTCATCCAGCAGTTGGAATGTCTCTTGTAACCTGGAAAGGGACCTCTCCCCCGCGTCCAAAGAACAATCTGGCTTTTCTGATGTGTGGGGCTTTGCAGCAAAATCTCCGGTTCGCTTCTGCCGGTACATACGATCATGATGGGCCAGAAGTTTGGATTTTCGCGGCTGATAGCGCCAGAGAACACCACACTGCCGACTGAATGGCAGTGCAGGCAATCTGCCGCAAGCCGCTGAATGAATTCGTCTTCTCTGAATGAAACCAACCTGCGCAGTTGTTGTGACAGCAGGTTGGGATTTGCCCTGCAACACTGCCCGGAGAGTATCGTTTCAGTGGATATCCAGATCTCATCGACGACCAAGGTGCGCTGCGAATACGGTGCTGCAGGAGGTATGCTGGGAGATGTGCTTGAACGGTAAACCATTCTCCACTGTTTGAGCATGTTGGACTTCACATTGAGCCATGGCTGCTGCTAACACACATAGTTCATCCTTTGCCCGTACGCTTGCCAGCGCCAAGAAGACCATGGTGCTGAGTGAGATTCTATCCCTCGCCTTCGATAGCTTTCGCGCCAACAAAGTGCGCTTTGCGCTGACCGCTCTCGGCATGGTCATGGGGTCGGCCTCCGTCATCCTGGTGGCGACGATCGGCCTGACCGGCAAGCAGTACGCCGTCAACTATATCCAGGGTATCGGCGCCAACATGATCGTTGCTGACTATCCGGGGAGTGATAACGGAAATCCAGATTTTTTGACAAAGGACGATTTGACTGCAGTCGACGAACAGGTCCCCGGCATCATCTGGTCTTCGCCGATGCTACAGATGCATGACCCCATCAGCTTTGGGAACGGCAAAATAAGAGATATCCTCATCCTTGGTGTTTCTCCGCAATACAAAAATGTCCGCAATCTGGTGGTCCTCGACGGACGTTTTTTCGATGAAGAGGACACTATCAGCCATGCCAAGGTCGCTGTGGTTACAGTCCCGTTTGCCGAAGGCATGTATGGCAGCGCGGACCGGGCCATCAACAAGACCTTCACCATTAAAGGAATCCCGTTCACCATCATTGGTGTCTTCAAAGAACGTGTCAACACCTATGGACAAATGGAGATTGCCAAACAGACGATTTTGATTCCCTACCCAGTGGGACGTTATTTCACGGGCACCGACGCAGTGAAGCAATTGTTCTTTTCCGCGCGGGATTTTAGCGAGGTACCGCGGGCGCGGGATGACATCGCCAAAGTCATCCAGTCAAGGCACCGGCCTGGCTCGGTGTACGACGTGAACGAAAATGCGGCATTGCTGACAACTGTGCAGAGAATTGCGAACATCCTGACGCTGGTACTGCTATTGGTTTCTGCCGTTACGCTGGCCGTCAGCGGGGTAGGCATTATGAACATCATGCTGGCAACCGTGCGGTCCCGGATTCGGGAAATCGGCATTCGAAAAGCAGTGGGTGCCACCTACCGAGAAATCCAACTCCAATTCCTGACGGAAGCGATCCTCATCTCGCTCAGTGGCGGCGTTGTCGGCACCTTGCTCGGACTGGCGCTTCCGCTCTCGGTGCGCTTCTTCCTTCCCGCGTCCACGATTCCAATTTCGCCATGGTCGGTTGTTATTTCGTTGTCCACGGCCATGCTCGTTGGAATTCTATTTGGAACCTTGCCGGCCACGCGAGCCGCGCAGATGGATCCAGTGGAGTCTCTCAAATACGAGTAGCGTCCGGCCAGGATGCGACGCTCAAGCTGAAAACCGCGCATACTCTAGCTTGTAGTCAAACCTGTCACCACTTCGCGCGCAGCCGTTCTGCTGGAATGGATCAGATCGGGCAATCCCACGCTGCGATAGGCGTTGCCGATGAGCCGCAGATTCGGCAGACGAGCGACCCGAACGTCCAGTTCCGCCATGCGATCCAAGTGGCCGACCGAATAAAGAGGGAGAGAGTCGGGCCAGCGTCGAACCAGCGCGAGCGATGGCTCCGGCAGCTTCCCGAGGAAGCGTCCCAGCTCTGCACAAGCCAACCGAATCAAAGTGGCATCGTCCTGCTCCAGTAGTTTTGGAGCGGCCGGCCCGCCAAAGAATGCACGCAGCAATACCGCCCCTTCCGGTGCTCTGTGTGGGAACTTCTGATCAAGAAAAGTACACGCGAGCAGCGCTCGCCGCGCGGTCGCTTCGCCGAACTCATCGGCAATGTCTTCACAATTGACCGGAACTTCGCCCTTATGCGGCTTGCGCTGCGGAACTAGGAATCCAAATCCATGAGGAATGCGCATTGCCTGGGCCTGACATGTCGTAAATCCCAAGGCCACGACAATTGCGGAAGAGGACCTCTGCGGCAACAATTCCCCGATGCGGGTGTCGAGGGGCTCGAACAGTTTCGCCGTGGTTATGGCGGGAGTCGCGACCAAAACCGCATCGAATATTTGCTCAGATGGATGCGATTCTCCTGGCTTTGATGTTCCAACCAGTGACCAGCGATCATTTGTTCGTTCTATGGCTTGTATGCCAATCCCACGCTGAATGCTTCTCGCGGGAAGGTGCGCCACCATCCCTTCGATCAGCCCTGCCAATCCGCGACGCAGTGTCGTGAAAACAGGGGCGAACGCATTCTCAGCCCTCATCCGCTGCTGCAAACCCAGAATCAAACTGCCATGTTCGCGCTCCAATGCAACGAAGGTTGGCATCACAGCGCGCGCACTTAGCGTGGCGATGTCTCCGCCAAACACCCCAGTCAATAAAGGCGCTGCAATTGTATCCGCCACTTCATGCCCAAAGTGGCGCACCACGAAATCTTGCACTGATTCGTCCCGGGCAGAATTGGAACTGTCGAGCGCGCTTGCCTTCAATTTCTCAGCGTGTTTCCGCTCACGCAGATATGCGAATTTTGCCTGCCAGCTGAAAAGCGGCGAATTCAGTATGCTGGCCCATTGGGTCGGCACCATCATGCGCATACCCTCCGGCATCGCGGTCAGTGTGCATCCTTCGGCGATATATGTTTTACGTCGGTCGTCCTGGGAGGGAACAAGCTCGCTCTCTAGACCAAGCTCGATCGCCAGATCGCGTGCCCAGGGCTTTTCGGTCACCCAACTGTCGGGCCCGCACTCAACGACAAAATCATCGCGGCGTACGGTTTCGACAATGCCGCCAACGCGAGAAGTGGATTCAAACAGTACGAATTCGATCGACGCGCCTGCTTGCTGCTGCAGCGCCAGTTCATAAGCAGCCGAAACCCCTGCAATGCCCCCACCAATGATGGCGATACGCTTCATTTCTGATTGGATAGCGCGCCTGCCGATACAATATGTACTGGGTCTGCGCCAAGCTGCAAAAGTCCTTGCGATGCTAGGTCCGCTAGCGCAGCAATCAACAAAGGGGAGCCGTTCAGCGATTCGGCCCGAAACAGTTGCAGTCCCAACCGGCGTGCCAATCCCTGGAACGCAATGTCGATGTCATATAAGACTTCCACGTGATCGCACAAGAAGCCGATCGGCTGCAGGACCACGCCGCGATGGCCCTCTTGATAGAGGCCTTGCAACGTCTCCTCAACCGTTGGGCCAATCCATGGCCCGCCTGACATTCCCTGACTTTGAAATGCGAAATGCCAATCCCGCGAAGTCAGCCCATCGGTGGCGAGCCGTTCCGCAACCAGGCTCGCGGTGTGTTTTGTCTCGATCGCGTATGGATCGGGTCCGCTGGATGCACTCGGCGGAAGCGCATACGAACGTTCCTCCACCGTCGGGCGAACTGGACCGGAAGATGGCGCCGTCGCTGGGGCCTTGGGCCCGTTTCCCAAGTGCTCCGCTGGATCCGCTTGCCTCTCTGACGCCCGGCCAGCCGCCGCGTGGGCCTGAATCGTTCGACACGGTACGCTGTGTGCGGTAAACAACACCGGAACTTTTGTTCCTACAACACCACAAGCTTCTTGCCAGATCGGCCGCAAACGTTCCGCGAATGCATCCGCTAGACGAGGATGGTCCGCCCAGGCATCGATGAAGTGAAACCGGAGCGCGTTCCCCGCCTCGGCATATGCAGCGCGTCGATAGAGTCCCACACTCGTGCGCGAGTTTTGCGGCGCCAGGCAGATCGCGACCGCATCCGTCACCCCATCCGCCTGCATCCGGCGAACAGTATCTCCTATATAAGGTTTCCAGTTGCGCATGCCCACATACACAAATAAGCCGATTTTCTGCTGCAGCAATGCTGCTTGCCGCAGGGTCCACTCGGTCAGCGGACTTTTCCCAATCTGTGCATACCTGCTTTGAATCTCTTCCACAACATGCGGAGGCACAGCGCGACCGCTGACAACATTTTTCAAATATTCAGGAATCTCTTCGACCGTATCCGGAGTACCATGCGCCAGCAGCAGGACGGCAAATTTGCGCTCCGCCGTAACCGGAGCGGATGTCCCCAACTGGTTCGTGGTCGTCATGCCTGCCTCGATGCCGGCACATGTCCACGCAAGCACTGCCCGCCCGTTGGTTCGTTTTTCATCTGCGCACAAATCTCCCGCACCCAGCGGACCACGCGCTGCACATTTTCTACTGGCGTGCCCGGCACAATGCCGTGGCCAACATTAAAGATATGGCCAGGCATTCCTCCCGCCTGCCGCAACACTTCTTCCACACGCGCACGCAGCAAGGCCTCCGGAGCGAACAATGCGATGGGATCAAGGTTTCCCTGCACGGCACAATGTTGCCCCACCGCGCGCCTTCCAACCTCCAGTGGAATCCGCCAATCGAGGCCAATCACATCCGCGCCCGTCTCGCGCATGCTGGGCAGCAAGGTCGCGGTATCAACGCCGAAGTAAATGACTGGCACTCCCTGGGCCTGCACCTGTTGCACCAGCGACTGCGTCACCGGCAACACATAATCCCGATAATCCGTGACGGAAAGCGCACCGGCCCAGCTGTCGAATATTTGAATGACGTCAGCGCCCGCCTTCACTTGCTGAGCAGAGTACTCGACCAGAACAGTTGTCAGCTTTTCCATCAGTGCTTGCCACGCAGCCGGATCTGAATACATCAGGCGCTTGGTCTCAATGTAGTTCCGGGAACCGCCACCCTCAATCATGTAGCTGGCCAACGTGAAGGGCGCACCGCAAAAGCCGATCATCCCCTTGCGATCGCCGAAGTGCGTGACAACTCGGCTGATCGCTTCTGCTACATAACCTAGATCTGCGGTGCGATCTGTCCGCAATGCACCGATGTCTGCTGCGCTGCGAATCGGACGATGTACTCTTGGGCCCTCGCCAGCCTGAAATTCAAAGTCCAGACCCATCGGTTCGAGGGGCAACAAAAGATCGGCGAAGATAATCGCCGCATCGACGTCCAGCTTTTCCGCCGCGGTAATGGTCACCTCCGCGGCCAGCTCCGGGGATTTGCAAATTTCTATCAGGGAATGTGCCCGACGGACTGCTTGGTACTCCGGCATGTAACGACCCGCCTGCCGCAAAAACCATACCGGCGTGCGATCAACCTGTTGCCGCACGCATGCTCGCAAAAAGCGACTGCCGCCGGAGATCGCCGCCTCTGTTTCAACTGGTTCGGTTTGCATGGTTCCTGCGTGGGTCGTCTGCGGTTTCATGTCTTTCTATTATCCCTTGTCCGAACCCCCTGTTGGCAGGAGAACGTGTCTTCTTGTTCGTACGCATGTCCCGCAAACACCGCTCATGGCCATTCTTGGCGGGAAACGCGACCTCCTCCACGAGCTAACAGAAAACTGTTTTTGTATTGAAAGACAAGCGGTAGACGCTGCTGTAAAATGGAGACCGCTGAACAATCCACCGCGTTCTGGACTTGAATTCTTCATGCGGATCTCTCTATTTATCACGTGCTACAACGACACGCTGTTTCCAGAGATAGGCGTGGCCGTGGTTCGCGTGCTGGAACGGCTGGGTCACGCCGTCGGATTTCCCTATGCCCAAACGTGTTGCGGTCAAATGCATTACAACACGGGATATCAGCCCGAAGCGCTTCCCCTGGTGCGCCGGTTCGTGGAAGTATTTCGCGACAGCGAGGTCGTCTGCGCCCCTTCCTCTTCCTGCGTAACGATGATGCGGGAACATTATGAAAAGATCGCGCTGGCCTCTGGCGACAAGGTCCTTCAATCCGACGTAGCGGCGTTACTGCCTCGTGTGTACGAATTCACTGAGCTGCTGGTACATCGCCTTGGAGTGGAAGACGTGGGCGCCGCTTATCCCCATCGTGTCACGTACCATTCCAGTTGCCATTCGCTGCGCAACCTGCGTCTTGGCGACGTTCCAATTCGCCTGTTGCGGAACGTACGCGATATCGAATTGATTCCGATGGAATGTGCAGACCTATGCTGCGGCTTTGGCGGAACATTCTCTATTAAAAATCCAGATGTTTCAGCGGCGATGCTGGAAGAAAAGCTCCAATACATCCAGAAAACGCAAGCGGAAGTCTGCACAGCCTGCGACAACTCCTGCCTGATGCACATTGGCGGAGCGCTGCATCGGCAACGCGCGAAGATGCGTACCGAGCACATCGCGACAATTCTCGCGAGTGAAAGTACTTCCACCGTTCCACCAAATGGCGCCCGATAATGGCGACGATTCCAAAGCAGGATTTCAAGGAGCATCGGCCGCAGGCCTTTCCCAGAGCTGCCTTACCGTTGTTGCACGATGTGCAGTTGCGCAGCAACGTTCGCCACGCTACCGGCGTGATCCAGGGGAAAAGAGCTCGCGTCGTCGGCGAGATGCCGGACTGGGAGTCGCTGCGCGATGCCGGCCAACAAATCCGCGCCCACACCCTCGATTATCTCGACGTCTACCTGGAGGAGTTTGAACAGCGCTGCACGGCGGCGGGCGGTCATGTGCACTGGGCCCGCAATGCCGTGGAAGCCAATCGCATCGTCCTTCAGCTAGCGCAGAATCCAACCGGCAGGGTCATCAAGATCAAGAGCATGACCACCGAAGAGATGGGCCTGAACCATGCACTGGAAGCTGCTGGCATCAGCCCCGTGGAGACAGACCTTGCCGAGTTGATCGTGCAACTAGGGCACGACAAGCCTTCGCATATTGTGGTGCCGGCACTGCACAAGAACCGTCACCAGGTGCGCGAACTTTTTGCCCGGACTATGAATCTGCCGCAACTCGGCGACCGGCCAGAGGACTTGGCGGAAGCGGCGCGAGTGCATTTGCGACGGCAATTTCTTTCGACTCCGGTCGCCATCAGTGGCGCAAACTTTCTCATCGCGGAGACCGGCGGCGTATGCATTGTCGAGTCCGAAGGCAACGGGCGCATGTGCCTTACGCTTCCGAAGAAGCTGATCTCCATCGCCGGCATCGACAAGGTCATCCCGCGGTTCCGGGATCTGGAGATCATGCTGCAGGTTCTTCCCAGATCTGCAACCGGCGAACGGATGAATCCATACAACTCTATATGGACAGGCGTTCACCCCGGCGACGGCCCCGAGGAGTTTCACGTAGTATTGCTCGACAATCGCAGAACAGAAGTCCTACGCGATCCGGAAGCACGCGAGACCCTGCATTGCATTCGTTGCGGCGCCTGCCAAAATGCGTGTCCCGTCTATCGCCAAACCGGCGGCCATGCGTATGGCTCGGTGTATGCTGGCCCGATCGGCGCAATTCTGACTCCACAGCTCGCCATGATGGAGCGGGGCCAGTCGCTTCCCTACGCATCCAGCCTCTGCGGCGCTTGCTATGAGGTCTGTCCGGTCAAGATCAATATCCCGGAAATCTTGATTCACCTTCGTGGACGGGTCGTCACCGGACGTCCAGGAATTCTCCGCGCCTTGCATCCGGAGGCGATTGTGATGCGCGCCATGCAGTGGATATTCTCTAGCGCAACGCGCCTCAGCCTGGCGCAACGACTCGGCCGTATCGCACAGCGTCCTTGGATTCGCCCTAGCGGCTGGATTGAAAGCCTGCCGAGTGTACTCGGTGGCTGGACCCGCACGCGGGACCTGCGCCCGTTACCCCAGCAGAGCTTCCGCGAATGGTTCCAGACCCGCCCACAAGCCGCCAAAACGCCCCCTTCAATCTCCTCCACTGCATCGCCAGTATCAGCCGAGGTGCCGCGTGACTGACGCTCCCGCGCATGATATTCCAGTAACCGATCCTCTCAGCGCGCGATCGGAAATTCTTACCCGCATCCGCTCTGCAAACCGCGGAGGTCATTCCGGTGCGCACGAAGCATGGGAGAACATTCCACGCGCATATTGCCAGAGCGGTCGGCTCAGCATAGGCGGACGCGTCCAACTCATTACCGAACGATTGATCGAGTATGGAGCAGGCGTGTACCCCTGCCAGCCGGCACAGGTTGCTGATAACATCGCAGAAATCTTGCGGTCTCGAATGAAGCAGCGAATGTTGTTGTCGTCCGAAGTCGACGTCCATTGGCTGCCACTGGACGGCCCCATATTTGTAGCCGACAATGTATTTTCCTATTCCGAAATCGAGGCCTGCGACGGTGTGTTGACGGGCTGCACGGTTGCGATCGCCGTCACAGGATCGCTCGCGCTCTGTCATACTTCCATTGGAAGCCGCCGCGCTCTTACCCTACTGCCCGACTATCATCTGTGTGTCATCAATGCAGCGGACATCGTGGAAACCGTGCCGGAAGGAATACGCCAGCTTGAGCCGTATCGGCTCCAACCCATCACCCTGATCTCTGGTCCATCTGCCACCGCGGATATCGAGATGACAAGGATTCAGGGCGTGCATGGCCCCCGCGTGCTGGATTGCGTAATCGTAGTCTAATGCGTTCTGCATAAGGCTTTTCTTGGAATTGATTCAATTCAATAGAAGGTTCTCTACACAGGTGATCCGTTGGCCAAGACATCTCCCAAGCGGCTCTATCTCATCCCGGTTCTCTCCAAGGCACTCGACGTGTTGGAGATCATCCAACGTGAAGGTAAGCCAATGTCCCTGGAGAACATGTATCAGCGCACCAAAATCTCAAAAACGACGGTCTACCGCATTCTGAAAACACTGACGCATCGCGGGTATCTCGCGCAGTCGCAGGATGGTTTGTACCGTCCTATCAGCAGCCCGAGCAAGAAAGTCTTTGGATTCGGATGCCAGTCGGCCGAGATGCCTTTTTCCGAAGCGGTCACCAAAAGCCTGAAAGCTGCAGCAGCCGACACGGGCATCGATCTGCTGGTGCTCGACAACCGTTATGACCCTGCCATCGCCGTACGTAACGCCGATGATTTCGTGCGCCGGGGCGTCGATCTTGTCATCGAATTTCAGGTGGACCAACACGTGGCCGCGATCATTGGCGACAAGATTGCCGGTGCCGGCATTCCGCTGATCGCCGTCGATATTCCGCATCCTCACGCCGTTTTTTTCGGTGTCGATAACTTTCGCGTTGGCTTTGAGGCAGGGCAATTGCTCGCCCGCCACGCCCAACAAAACTGGGCAGGGAAACTCACCTGGGTACTCGGTCTCGATCTGGCGGAAGCAGGCCCGCTGGTGCAGAGCCGCATCACAGGAGCATTTGAAGGCGTGCGATCGCAGATCGCGGATATCCCCGTTGAATCCTTTGTCCGCATGGATGGCCGCGGAATGCGCGAATTAAGCTATCATCTGGTCCTCGACTTTCTGCACCGCCACCCCAGAGACCGGGCCATCCTGATCGCCGCCGCAACCGACACCAGCGCGCTGGGAGCAGTGCAGGCCGCCCGGGAGCTGAAACGCGAGCGCCACATCGCCGTTGTCGGACAAGATTGCATTGAAGAGGCGTTGAGCGAAATCGCTTCCCAGCGTAGTTCCTTGATTGGCTCCGTTTCACACGAAGCACACACCTACGGCGCGCGGCTTATCCAGCTTGGGCTTTCCATGCTTGCCGGACAGAATGTCCCGCCGTACAACTACGTGGAACACAAGGTCGTCGAACGCGAGCAACAGCTGCCGCGAGCAGCCAAACAGAGGGCCGGGAGGGGGAATTTTCAAATTTGAAACAGTTGCTCTATTGTAAAATTGCGGGTGTAGTGTGATGAAATACACACGAATGTACGCGGATATCCTAAATAGGTGTCGGCAGTCAGTTGGGCATTTCCCCTCTCTGGATTTGTGGTTGCATCACTCTGATTGACAAGCCGAAGAGTCCGTTTCTATCTATTCTGGACGAGTCGTGAACTGGCAAAACCTTCCTCGTCCGTAACCGCCGGAAAGGGCATGATGCCGAACCGTTACCTGGAAAATCGCTGGGACAAAGAATTTGCCGCAACGTTGAACGAGCCCGAACTTCTGCGTTATCGCTCGAACTTGCTCGGCTCCGATTTGCGCATCACCAACTATGGCGGCGGAAACACCAGCGCAAAGCTGACCCAGCCTGATCCGCTCGACGGTAGTCCCAAACAGGTGTTGTGGGTGAAAGGAAGCGGCGGCGATCTTGGCACCATCTCGACCAGCGGATTCGCCACTCTCTACCTCGATAAACTTTACGACCTTGTCAGAATCTATCGTGGTGTCGCCCACGAAGATGACATGGTCGACTTGTATCCCCTGTGCGTGTTCGGCCAAAACGCTGTCGCCGCATCCATCGATACCCCCCTGCATGCATTTCTCCCAGCACTGCACATTGACCACTTGCATCCCGACTGGGGAATCGCAATGGCAGCGGCGGCCAATGGCGAACAACGAATGCAGGAATTCAATCGTCGCTTCGATCACCATCTGGTTTGGCTTCCGTGGCAGCGGCCTGGGTTTGAGCTGGGTTTGATGCTCAAGCATGCGGTCGAGTTGAACCCGAAGTGCAATGGCATCGTGCTCGGTGGACACGGACTTTTTTCCTGGGGAGAAACATCGGAATCCTGCTACCTGAACACGATCGAGCTAATCGATCAACTCGGTCAGTTCGTGCAGGAGCATGTGGACGCAGTGGGCAGCAAGATTTTCGGCGGCGTTTTCCACCAGACCAGTAAAGATCGCGAAGCCGTCGCCATCGATCTGCTGCCATTTTTACGCGGCCGTCTATCGACCCCCGCGAGAGTCATTGGCAGCTACTCCGCGCAGCCCGAAGTGCTGCGATTCGTGAATTCCAAAGAAGCGGAGAAGCTAGCATGGCTGGGTACCAGTTGCCCCGACCACTTCATCCGGACCAAGGTCCGCCCCCTGTATGTTCACTGGGATCCGTCGCAGAACATGGCGCAATTGCGCGCCGCCTTGGACAAGGACCTCGAGCAATATCGTCGTGACTACGCCGCCTACTATCAAACTCATGCGCTTGCGGATTCTCCGGCCATGCGTCCCGCCAATCCGGCGATAGTATTGATCCCCGGCGTCGGCATGTTCAGCTTTGCTAAGAGCCGCACGGAGGCTCGTCTCGCCGCGGAGTTCTACATCAATGCCATTCATGTAATGGAAGGTGCCTCTGCGCTCGCCAATTCAGACGCAACCAAGAAAGAGCCTGTGGAATACCCGCAAGCCGGGCCGGCAGCTCCGTCGTCGGCTTTTCAGTGTCATGCAAACTACGTGGCGCTACCCACTCGGGAGGCATTCCGCATCGAGTACTGGGCATTGGAAGAAGCGAAAATTCGCCGTCAGCCACCGGAAAAACTGCTCAGTCGCCGCATCGCCATGATCGTCGGTGGAGGCAGTGGCATCGGACGCGAGGCCGCCTTTCTGGCCGCCGCCAACGGCGCCACCGTTGCCGTCGCCGATCGCAATTTCCCTACTGCCGAAGCGGTCGTGATAGAACTTCGCAAACGCCACGGTAGCGACTCTGCCTACGCGGTCGAGATCGACATCACACAAGAAAGCTCCATCCAAGCTGCATTGCGATCGGTTCTCTCCCTTTGCGGAGGTCTCGATCTGCTCATCAACACAGCGGCCCTTTTTCCGGCGTCGGCAGACAATACAACATCCCAAACGCAATGGGGAAAAACACTCGAAATCAACGTAACGGCGAATTATTTTCTCGCCAATCAGACAGCCCGCATCTTTCGTGAACAGGGTTTGGATGCAAGCATCGTGCTGACCAGTTCCGCAAACGCCGTGGTCGCGAAACGCGGCAGCGAAGCGTATGACGTCAGCAAGGCCGCCGTCAGCCATTTGGTTCGCGAACTGGCTGTCTCACTTGCGCCGCTGGTTCGAGTGAATGGCATCAGCCCCGCAACCGTCATTCGCGGCTCGACCATGTTTCCTCGCGACCGCGTCATCGCTTCGCTGAAGAAATACAACATTCCCTTCGATCCGGTGGCGAGCGACGACGACCTTCGCAACCTCCTGGCAGACTTTTATGCCCAGCGCACCCTGACCCATCTGCCGATTGATCCCGTCGATTGTGCCCGTGCGATTCTGTTCCTCGCTGGCCCTGAGGCCCGCTGTACCACCGGCCATATTGTTCCTGTCGATGGCGGACTCACCGAGGCTTTCCTGCGGTGAACACTCCGGCCGATCCGCGCGCCGTGGTTGCAGTGGATTTAGGCGCACAAAGTTGCCGTGTGTCGCTGCTCCGCTGGCTTCCGGACGGCCCCAGCGTTCAACTTGTTCATCGCGTGCCGAATGCCCCTGTTGCCGTCGCGGGACACCTCCACTGGAATCTCTCGGCGCTGTGTGCCGCCGCGGATGAGGGCCTGCGGCAATGCGCGGCGATTGCGACCGAGGGCGTTGCTTCCGTCGGCGTCACCGGATGGGCGGTGGATTATGTTCGCTTCAACGCGAGTAGCCACGCTATCTCCTCAGATCCGGCGCGCCTGATTCCGATTGCCGACCCATTCTGTTATCGTGATACGCGCACTGGACCAGCCATGGAAGCGCTGCACGCGCGTATTGCAGCGGACCGGCTGTATGCCCTGACCGGCATTCAAGTGCTTCCTCTGAATACTCTGTACCAGTTGTATGCCGACAGCATGGCGGGTATTCCAAGCTATTTTCCATGGCTCAATTTGCCGGAATACATGCTCTATCGCTGGGGTGCAAAACCCGTCGCAGAATACACAAATGCCACCCACACTGGCATGGTCGCGCTTGGTAAGCAGCATTGGTCAAAAGAAATTTTTGCAGCAACCGGCCTCGATATTTCCGCCGCGCCGCGGATTGTTGCTCCTGGTTCCATTGTTGGCCGCCTGCGGGGTCCATTGACCGAATTGGGTGCACTTCGAGACACACTCCTTATCGCCCCCGCCTGCCACGATACGGCCTCAGCTATCGCCGGCATTCACGCACGAGGCGACGATTGGGCGTATATCAGCTCCGGTACCTGGTCCCTTGTCGGCACATTGCTGGAACAGCCCTGCGCCGGCCCCGAATCCGCGCGGCTGAATTTCACGAATGAGGGCGGAATCGGCGGAAAAATTTGCTTTCTGCGCAACGTCAATGGTCTGTGGCTACTGAACCAATGTATCGAGGCATGGCAGCCAGATGGGGAACATCGAACAGCTGAGCAACTGATTGAAGCAGCGGCGGTACTTCCTGCGCCACCGGCTTTGCTCGACGTGGATGACCCGCAATTCCTTGCGCCAGGGCGAATGCCGGAGCGTATTGCGATGCAACTGGCTCGTAACGGCGTATCCGCGAAATCTTTCCTCTCATCCCCGGCTGCCATGACCAATCTAATTCTTCACAGTCTCGCTGCGCGTTATACAGCGCTACTGCGTCAGGTCGAATCGCTGACCGCCAAACACTTTCAGCGTCTTTACGTCGTCGGTGGCGGTAGCAGGAATGCATTACTGAATCGGCTCACCCAACAGGCTACTGGCCTCGAATTGGTGTGTGGGGCGCAAGAGAGTTCCACCCTGGGCAATCTTTCTATTCAACTTGCTGCCCTGGAAACAATGGCTCATAGCCAAGCAGGCGAGTATTGTGATCATGTGGAGCAAAATGGCGTGGATCACGAGGCTGTAGCACTCTGGGCTGGAATGCTTGCGGATCCACGAGTGCAGGCACTTTCGGCTGAAAGAATCCAACCATCCACCGCATAACTGGCGTGATAGCACCAATCGAGGAATCATCTATGACGACAACACTCGGCCCATCCGATCCAAATTCAGCGAATATCGTCGACCATCTGTCGAAACAGCTGGATCGCTTTGCGATTGAAGTTCCTTCATGGGGCTTCGCGAATACCGGCACTCGCTTTGGGAAATTTGTCCAGCCCTCAGCCGCCCACACACTGGAAGAGAAATTCGCAGATGCGGCGCAGGTCCATCAACTTTCTGGTGCCAGCCCCAGCATGGCCATGCATGTCTTGTGGGATTTTCCGAATGGCATTCGGGACGTTGCCAAAATCCGCGACCTAAGCCGTCACTATGGAATCCGCGCGGGAGCCATCAATCCAAATCTTTTTGAGAGTCAGAATTACAAGTATGGCTCTTTCGGCAATCCCGACCCGTCCATCCGCCAGCAGGCGCTCGATCATGTGCTGGAATCCGTAGCTATCGCCAGGGAGCTGAACAACGCCGATGTATCGCTTTGGTTCGCGGACGGATCCAACTATCCTGGCACGCAAAACATCCGCCACAGAATTGATTGGTTCCAGGAGGGTCTGTCCAAAACCCATGCAGCGCTCGCGCCCGGTCAGCGCATGCTGGTGGAATATAAACCGTTTGAACCGGCGTTTTACCACACCGATATCGCCGACTGGGGAATGGCGCTGTTGTTCGCTCGCGCCGCCGGTCCACAAGCTTTCGTCCTGGTCGACACCGGCCATCATTATCAGGCGCAAAATATTGAACAGATCCTGGCATGGCTGCAGCATGAAAAGATTCTGGGAGGATTCCATTTCAACGACCGCCGCTATGCCGATGATGATCTCACTCTCGGATCCATCGATCCGTATCAGGTTTTTCGCTTGTTCCATGAAATCTTGTCCTATCATTCGGAGCATCCGGAAGCAGCGGCGCCGGCCTATGTCGTCGACCAAAGTCACAACCTGAAGAACAAATTGGAAGCCATGCTGCAGACCGTGTTGACTGCTCAGGAACTGTATGCGAAAGCCTGTCTGGTCGATCACGCGCAACTCGTCCAGCTGCAACGCGAGTGCCGCCTGGTAGAGGCGGAGGAATGTTTGCGATCTGCCTTCTGGACAGATGTTCGGCCAGCCCTGCGGCAATGGAGGCGCGAACGCGGCCTCGCCGAAGATCCTCTCCAGGCCCTTCGCAACAGCGGCTATGTCGAACGCGCTGCAGCAGAGCGCGGCAGTAAAAATAAAAGCGCCGTTTCCAGTTACGCATAGGCAAGCCAAGGCGCACGGGCCCGAGTTACACTGGATGACATGAAAAAAATCACCCGGCGTACCTGTATGGTGGGCCTTGCGAGTCTTCCGATTGCTAGTCAGCTTTCATGGTCGGCCAACCGGCGAGTGAAGCGAATTTTTATCGGCACCTATACCAAGAAAACCAGCCGCGGCATCTACGTATATCGCTGGATGCCGGAATCAGGCGAGATGGTCGAGATCGGTCTTGCCGCGGAAACTCCAAACCCAAGTTTCCTGGCCCTGTCTCCAAACCATAATGATTTGTACTCGGTAAATGAACAGGACAGGGCCCCGGGCACCGTCTCTTCGTTTGCTATCGACCAGGTGTCCGGCAAGCTGCTGCCGAAAAACGTTGTTCCTTCGGGTGGAACCGCTCCGGCCAATTTGACCACCGACCATACCGGCCGCGCGCTCTTCGTGGCAAATTACGGCACCGGCAGCGTCTCCAGCTATAGGATTCTTCCCGGCGGGAGTCTCAGCCAGCCTATTTCCAATATTTACTTCAAAGGCCACAGCGTGGACCCCGAGCGCCAGAAGTCTGCTCACACACATTGCACGACAGTTTCTCCGGATAACAAATATCTGCTGGTAAACGATTTAGGGCTGGATCGTATCATGGTCTTCCATTTCGATCCAAAGACGGCGCAATTAACAGCCAACGACCCGCCTTTTTATAGTGCAGTTCCTGGTTCCGGTCCGCGGAATCTCGCCTTTCATCCGAATGGAAAATGGGCGTACTCAATCGCCGAAATGGGCAGCATTCTGGAATGCATGGATTGGAACAGCGCTAAAGGGACGCTAACTCGATTCCAGGTAATCTCATCGCTTCCCAAAAAGCATAAATCGCCCACAGACGCGGCCACGGTACAGGTTCACCCCAACGGACGTTTTCTCTACGGATCCAATCGAGGAGATGACAGTATCACTGCCTTTTCCATCGATCCTGCAAATGGGCATCTTACTCTGATCCAGCGAATTTCCTGCGAGGGAGGCAGTCCGCGACATTTTGCGGTTGCACCGGACGGCAGGTGGCTGGTAGTCGGAAACCAGGACACCGCGAATATCGTCATCTTGAAGTGCGATCCAGCAACTGGAAAACTGGCGTCAACGGGCAGACAGTACCCGCTCGATGAGCCAGTGTGCGTTGTCTTCGAATAAAGAAGCGGGAAGAGAATTTGCACGCGAGCCGGAGTATTTACGCCGCTTCTGGCGCAGCTATCGCTGAAAGATGTATTGACGCATCTAGATGTGGAGGCTCAACAGGTTGTTCCGATTCAAGCCGGAGTTCCAAAGCGGGTTCCGAAGCAGGCTTGGGCATTCTCTTGGGTAAGCTGCGGCAGCAACTCGGAGATGGCCTGGTCGTGTGCCTCTTTGGTGCGGGCTTTGGCGGAGCGGAGCAGCAGTTTCAACTTAGACCAAGCCTTTTCGATGGGGTTCAGGTCGGGCGAATGTCGGGCGAAGGCGAATCGGGCGAATAAGGGGGCAGGTAGAGCAGTTCCGCGCCTGCGGCCTCGATCCTTTCGCGCACGCCTGCGACCTTGTGCGCGGGGAGATTGTCCATCGCCGCCACGTCGCCGGGCTGGAGCTTCGGGCACAGGATCCGATCCGGATAGGCCAGGAAAATATCGGCGTCGGTGGGCTCCTCGAGGGTCATGGCGGCGATCCTGCCGCGGCGGCTCATGGCGCCCAGAACGGTCTTTCCGATGCTCGATGTTCGAGTGCAACGCGGTTGTTGTAACCGAGAATAGGGACAGGCTGGTGCTGGAGTGCCCGGCAAGATTTGTACCAGCAGATAAGAGAGAAACTGGTACAGATTTTCCGGGCCCTTCACTGACACGCCTTCCCTCCCCAGATCATACCCAGGAGTGGAGTATGAGGGCGTCTCCAACCGTCAATCTGCTCGGCTATCCGCTTTGCAGTCTCTCAATCAATGACGCCTGAATCCTCTCGGGTTTAGAATCACGTTAGGGTTTGGGAGTTGAGCGAGTGACTGCGCAGGCACCGGCGCTTCTGACGCTTCAGCATCTTGAGAGGCTAATCCCGGCCCTGCACAGTCGTGGTTACCAGGTTATTGGACCGGCCGCGCGCGACGGAGCGATCGTCTACGACGTGGTGGAGAGCCTCTCTGATCTCCCGGCAGGCTGGACGGATGAACAGGAAGCCGGACGCTACCGCTTGCGGCACCGCAACGATGAGGCGCTGTTCGGCTATGTCGTCGGTCCTCAAAGCTGGAAGAAATACCTGCACCCCGCCGAAGTCCTTCTGTTGACTGCTGAGCTTAGCGGCCAAACCTTTCGCATCATGAACAATGAACCGGCTACACCCCGGCGGGCGTTCCTGGGGGTTCGAGCATGCGAACTAGCCGCTATTGCAGTGCAGGATCGCGTCCTACAGTGCGATCGCTATCGAGACCCCACCTACGCAGCACGCCGCGAGGGAATCTTCATCGTGGCTGTTAATTGCACTCAAGCGGCGCCGACTTGTTTTTGCACTTCCATGGGCACCGGACCGAGCGTGCGGGGAACCTACGATTTGGCTCTCACGGAACTGGTCGGGCCGGACAAGCATGAATTTGTAATCGAGGCAGGTAGCGACGCAGGCGCTGATGTATTGGCGGAATTGGCGCCATCCGCGGCATCTGAAGCGGTGTGTCGGGAAGCAGAAGCCGCGGTAGAGCGCGCCGCCTCCCAGATTCAGCGCCACCTAGACACAACCGGCATTCGTGACTTGCTCTACGCCAACTTCGATCATCTCCGCTGGGACAACGTCGCCCAGCGTTGCCTCACTTGCGCCAATTGCACCATGGTCTGTCCGACCTGCTTCTGCACGACCGTGGAGGATGTTAGCGATGTGACCGGCACGCACGCCGAGCGCTGGCGCAAATGGGACTCCTGTTTCACGCAGAGTTTCTCATACATTCACGGCGGCAGTGTCCGCAGCTCCGCCAAGTCGCGTTACCGGCAGTGGATGACCCACAAACTGGCCTCCTGGATTGACCAGTTTGGCACCTCGGGCTGCGTGGGTTGCGGCCGCTGCATCACCTGGTGCCCGGTGGGCATTGATATCACAGAGGAGGTTCGCGCCATCCGGGAATCGCCGGCCTTTTCCAAAGAGAGCAGACATGGAAACCCTTGAGCACATCATCGCCGAACACCCCTTCTTCGCCGATCTCGAGTCGTATTACACAAACCTGCTAACAGGGTGCGCCGCCAACGTGCGGTTTGACGCAGGCACCTATATTTTCAAGGAGGGCGAGGAAGCCAACGAGTTCTACCTGATCCGGGCCGGCAAGGTGGCCGTGGAGATCTTTGTGCCCCAACGCAAGCCGATCATGCTAGCAACCTTGGGAGAGGGAGAGATTCTGGGCTGGTCGTGGTTGCTGCCGCCCTATCAGCGGAGGTTTCACGCCCACGCCGTCGAAGGCGTGCGTGCGATTGCCCTTGATGGTAAGTGTTTGCGTATGAAGTGCGAGCAGAACCACGATCTCGGTTATGAGATGTTGAAACGCTTTGCCCACATTTTGGAGCAGCGGTTGGATGCGACGCTCTTCCAGTTGCTGGACGTTTACGCGGTTGGGCGATGACGATGGCCACAGCAGCCACGACCGATCCCATGCTCCCGCAGCCGTACTCAGTACGGCAAGCGGTCAAGGAGACTGCCGATACTTTTACCCTGACGCTGGAACCGTCGAATGGAGCGGGTGGGAACCGTTTCCAGCCGGGACAGTTCAGCATGCTGTGGGTGTTTGGCGTCGGAGAGTTGCCAATTTCTATCAGCGGCGACCCGGCGGAGCGCGACTGGCTGAGGTACACCGTGCGCTCCGTCGGTCAGGCCACCCACGCGCTGGTGAGTCGCCAAGTGGGCGAAGCCGTTGGGGTCCGGGGTCCATTTGGGACCGGTTGGCCGGTGGCGAAAACCGAGGGCCGGGACCTTCTTGTTGTAGCGGGTGGAATCGGTTTGGCCCCGCTCCGCCCGGTGATCTACGAGGTTTTACGTAACCGCGAAAAGTATGGACGGCTGGTGGTTCTCTATGGCGCGCGCAGTCCCCGCGACCTGCTCTATCGTAAGGAACTGACCGCCTGGGCCCGGCAACGTGAAACGCAAGTGCTGGTGACAGTTGACTATGGTGGGTTGAGCTGGCACGGTCATGTGGGCGTGGTTACGACGCTATTCAAGTATGCGCGACTGCAACCTGCGCGTTCGCTGGCCTTCGCCTGCGGACCCGAGATCATGATGCGGTTTGTCGCCCGCGATCTGGAAACTTACGGATTCGCCCGCGAGAATATTTACCTTTCCATGGAACGAAACATGAAGTGCGCGATCGGTTTCTGCGGACACTGCCAGTATGGTCCGCACTTCACTTGCAAGGATGGCCCCATCTTTGCCTATGACCGGGTGCGGCCGCTACTGGAAAAATATGAGCTCTAAAGTCAGACGTAAGCCACGGATCGCAGTCTTCAAGTTTGCTTCCTGCGACGGTTGTCAGTTGAGTTTGCTCGACGCTGAAGATGAACTGCTGGGCGTAGCGGGAGCCCTTGACATTGCGTATTTTCCCGAGGCCTCCCGTGCCATGGGCAAGGGGCCCTATGACATCGGATTGGTGGAAGGATCGATTACCACCCACCACGATGCCCAACGGATCCAGGAAGTTCGGCGGCAGTGCAAAACGTTGAGCACCATTGGAGCCTGTGCCACCGCCGGTGGCATCCAGGCCCTGCGAAACTGGAAGGATGTGGATGAATTTATTCGGGTCGTGTACGCAACCCCGAAATATATCAATACGCTGAAACTCTCCACACCCATCGCCGAACATGTGCCCGTGGATTTCGAACTGCGCGG
>JBKQVW010000011.1:0-5807 GCA_052142955.1 Acidobacteriaceae bacterium
CTGCGCGTGCCGCCCGATGATCCCTGTTACACCCTGCGCCGAGTGTGGCTCTCGAGCGAGGAGGAGGCAGGCTATTACGACGGCTTTGCCAACGAGGGGCTGTGGCCTCTTTGCCATATCGCGCACACCCGGCCCATTTTTCGCGCTTCGGACTGGGAGTGCTACCAGCGTGTTAATGAGAAGTTTGCTACTGCGCTGCTGGCGGAGATGGAGGGCAGCGCCAACCCTATTGTCTTTGTGCAGGATTACCACTTCGCGCTGGTGCCGCGTCTCATCAAGGCGGCGCGTCCGGATGCGCGTGTAGCCATCTTCTGGCACATCCCGTGGCCCAACGCAGAGGCCTTCGGCATTTGTCCGTGGCAGGCCAGACTGCTGGATGGATTGCTGGGCGCCGACCTGATCGGATTTCACATTCCGCTGCACTGCAACAATTTTCTTTCTACCGTGGATCGAGTACTTGAGGCGCGTACTGATCGCGAACACATGACCGCTCGCCGCGATGGCCACACCAGCGCCGTGCGGCCCTATCCGATTAGCGTGGCGTTGGATGGCAGCAAGCCAGAGCGAAAAACACCGGACCCCTCGCGCGACGAGCTGCTGAAAGAGTTCGGACTGCGCTGTGAAACTCTGATCGTGGGCGTGGATCGCATGGACTACACCAAGGGAATCGTCGAGCGGCTGATGGCCGTCGAGAAACTGATCGAGGAACATCCCTATTATCTGGAGCGCCTGACCATGGTGCAGATTGCCGCCCCCAGCCGCTCGCGGATTCCCAGCTATATAGAGCTGAACCGCAAGGTGAAGGAGACTGTGGAGCGTATCAACCAGCGCTACCAGACGGCACAGTGGAAGCCCATCCTGCTGATCGAACGGCAGTGCAGCCACGCGGTTGTGGACCTCTGGTACCGCGCCGCGGCGGTGTGCCTGGTGACTTCTCTGCACGATGGAATGAACCTGGTAGCCAAGGAATATGTCGCTGCGCACGACGACGAAGACGGGGTGCTGGTGTTGAGCAAATTCACCGGCGCCGCCACCGAACTCCTGGACGCGCTGATCGTCAATCCTTATGACATTGAGGGCGTGGCCGAGGCCATCCATCAGGCCCTGGAGATGAACCTTGACGAGCGCCGCAAGAGGATGCATCGGATGCGCCATCATGTGATGGACCACAACATCTATCGCTGGGCGGCAAGCATCCTGGGCGACCTGCGCGAATTGCGCATGGAAAGCTCGGGCACAATAGATCCAATCCACGCCCTGTCGGCATATTCTGTGCCAACAGAGGAGTTGGGTACCGAACGGACGTAGGAAGCGAGCATCCGGTGACAGTCGCGGCGGCGGAAAAGAAAAGAACGTTTTTCGATGGCTTTGCTTGCAACGTAACGCCACTTTTGTTGCTGGATTACGATGGCACGCTGGCGCCGTTTCGCGTGGATCGCTTCCAGGCGAGGCCATGGGCTGGGGTGCGTGAGCTATTGACTCGCATCCAGCGGCAGGGGAGAACGCGCATGGCAATCATCTCTGGCCGTTCCGCGCACGAGATTGGACCGTTACTGGGCATTGACCCACCCCTTGAAGTATGGGGTTTGCACGGAGCGGAGCGCCTGTTCCCCAATGGTCGAAGTGAGTTGCAACAGGCGCCGGCAGCCGCCTGCGAGAAATTGGACATGCTGCGTGCGTTGCTCAAACGCGACAGTTTCGGCGGACTCTTCGAGGACAAGGCGAACGGCGCGGTAATGCATTGGCGTGACGTTTCTCCGTGCCAGGCAAGGCTCATTGAGGAGAGGACGCGGGCACTCTTCGATCCCCTGGCGGGGACCTACGGGCTGGAACTGCTGGAGTTCGAGGCTGGCGTGGAACTGCGCATAGGGCGCGACAAGGGAGGCGCTGTGGAGGCGATCCTGTGCGAGGCCAATGTGGACGCGCCTGTTGCGTATCTGGGCGACGATAGTACGGATGAGGCAGCCTTTCGCGCCGTGAATAAAGTTGCAATCCACAGCTTGAGTGTGCTGGTACGCAACCAATGGCACGAGACTGCGGCAGATCTTTGGCTGCGGCCGCCAGGGGAGTTGAGAGAGTTTCTTGAGGACTGGTTTCGAGCTTTAGAGAGATGTTGGTGAAAATCGAAACCTCTGGGTCTGATCGTCCTCGTTGAAGCAGAACACCTATCCATTTGTCAGAAGAATTTTCTTCGTAAGCATCATCCGATAAGCCCATCCGGTGATCATCTCGGTCCACAGAGATGCGTCATATGGTTGCCCATGATCTCCCCTTCGCATTGTACGCTTGACGTCTGCCGCTCTCAGGAACGGATTCGGATCGCGAGAGAGGTAAAGGCTCGCGAGGGTGGTGGCGATTGCATCCTCCAGCATCCGTTGCGAATATGAGGTGACGCAAAAAGCGAGGTCGGCGGCGATGGGATGGGCTTGACCAGAGGAGAGACTGGCGGCTCGAACCGCTGGATGACGGGATCAAGCCACAAGACTCATCAGCCAGTGAAAGCTGAAATGAATAAGTAATGTGAAGTCGGCTTGGCTCCGGTCAACGTCCGGGTTGCTCGTCGCCCGATCAGAACACTTGCTCAACTTTGCGGAGGCGTTCGCCTCTCTGTTTCGGTTTCTCCGCCAGAGTCTGATGTCCAGCCGCGCAGTAGCTGCCTCAACTCGTCTCGGATGGCCGTGGGTCGGGCGCCAAGGTCCACCGTCGCGAAGCTTATTGCATGATTTTGACTTATTGCATGATTTTGAATAGTCGTTCGCTAGGACCTGCAGCGGGCAGGCTGGAAGAACAGGAAAGAACTAACTATGCTCTTGAATCGCCGGGGGATACCGCCGCACCCGCGGCATTGGTTGACGCTGGCAGAACTTCACGGCGAGGAGAGACAAGCAGGGGGAGGATAGTTTTCCGGCGCCTTAAAATCCTCGCGCCCAGGCCGGTCGGCGGCGGACCCCCTGTGGATCTTCGATAGCCTGTCTGACTTCTGCCAGCAATCGTTCCTTGTCTGCACCCAGCGTCCCCTTCAGAATGAGCCAATTTGAGGCGTGGTCGCTTCTGAAGACCGTCCGCTTGAGTTCTAGCCGTGATAGGAACTGTTCCATCTCAACAAAGAGTTCGTGTCGGGAGAGTGCCTCCCATCCAGGGAAGTCAGCGCGAAAACGCTGCTCACCGTTGGGAAAGCTTACAACCAAGGTTGATAGGAACTCTGGCTGCGTCAAGTTTGCAAGTTTGGCGGAGTTCACAGCGTGTTGCTCCGACCAAACCTTCCCGCCAAGTCCGTTCAGGATCATTACCGAACGGGTTATCCCTGCAGTGCCCAGTTTGTCTAGAGCCTCTCTGGTGATGTCGAAAGTTTCCCCCTTGTTCACGGCAGCTAGTACTTGGTTGTCGCCAGATTCCGCTCCGACATAAACCATCTTCAGGCCGGCGGCGGCTAGTTCATCAATTTGCGACTGGTCTTTCTTTCTCAAATTTCTTGGCAGGCAGTACGACGAAATACGATGTACAGCTGGCATGTGGGTACGTATAGCTTCGAGGATGAGCAAAAGCTTTCGAGTCGGAAGAGCTAATGCATCACCGTCCGCCAGGAAGACACGCCGTATGTTTTTGCCATACATATCCGCGGTTTGTCGAATGCTGTCGATGATCTCGTTGTCCTCACGCACCCGAAATCTCTTCTGAGGCGCGGTGTACATCTCACAAAACGTACACTTGTTCCAAGAGCATCCGTCAGTCACGGGCAAAATTAGCGACTCGGCCTCACTTGGTGGACGAAATACGGGTTCAACGTAGCGGATTGGGATCATGCCTGAAGTCCTCGGCGGGTTTTTCCTCTTGTTGATGTCTCCTTGCAATATTAATCGATGCGAGTCGGTCATGGGGCCCCGCCCACCACGGCAATGACGCACATTGCGATTCAGGAACAGCTTAATGGGAAGGTCGTCGACTGGATGGGACAGGTCATCAGTACCGGCGCTGACGCGATCGCGTCGCAATCAGGTGCTAAACACCACATCGCCTGAGCTGGACTGTCCAAGTCTACCTCGACCACATCTTCAACGTTTCGAGTCAACACGCGAGAGCCCAATCTGCACCAATTGGACACCCCAACAGGCTAATTCCCCAGCACCTACCCCCGCATGAATATTCGAGTCTCGCGCGTGATGAGCGAATGACTTCTGGATGAACACCCCTGGTGCTTTTGCCACCGGACTTGCTCGTAAAAGATGCGAGGCCAGGGGGTCAAATCTGCGCCACATTCCAAACGAGGAGAATAACCATGAACCTCACACCATGCGAGAGCGCACTGGTGCGTCTGCACAGCGCTAGTAAAACCCAACTCCAGGCAGTTCAACATTACTTCGCCCGGCGGGATCTGGAAGCGAATCTCGCTACGTTGCTCGATGCCGCCCGCGGGCATGAAGCACACAGCGTCCCTGCCGGATCACCTCAGTACCTCGTTCTGCACAATCAATCAGAACGACTTGTTACCGGCTATTGCGCGCGTTGGCAGGTAACGCCTGATCAACTTAACGCCGAACTGCCCGCCCTGGGCAGACTCCGTCAACTCGCTCAACCTCCACTCCGGAAAACACCGATGATCAACATCGCGTTGGCTTTCCTGGCTTGCATGGCGGCTGCATTTGCCCTTGGCATCGCGGCAGCCTGCGTTCGGCTCGGTTATCACCTGATCGGAGGTGCACGATGATCCCAACCTTGATGGGCATTGAATCGGCACTTCTGGTGGCAATGGCACGCTGTCGTAAACGTGCCGCGGTTCTGCAGAGCTTGGCGACCAAACGTCCAGACTCGGCAGGCCTTCGTGCACTAACGCGAAGCCTCGCTATCCGCACCCAAAGCACAGCCATGGATCGTATGTTGGCGACGAAAGCCGCTACCTTGATCCGTAGCTTTGTGCATACCGGTGCATTCGATCAACTCGTTCTCTCCACCGTTGCGCGCATCCGCTCGCAATGGCTCAGGAATAGAGGTATCCGATGAATCTGACTCCCAGCTCGAAGTCGTCATTTCTAGCGGGGTTCTGTTTTTGGGGTCTTGTCTGGCTCGCCATAACTGAGTTGGACGAGATCGCAGGCTGTCTCCGCCTGCGTCGCTGGCTGGGCACTGAGAGATGCCTTGATTGGGTCAATCAGCATAAGGCACTCACATTGCTCGGCAGTGAATGCGTCAACTATGGCATTTACGGGGTCAGCAATCCTCTTGGTGTAACCTTTGCCATGGGAGGCACTCTGTGCAATGCAATCGTCGTGTGCCTGCTTATTCCGGCACGGGCACGAATACGGTCTCTCCTGTCGAGACGATCGTTAACTCGCTGATATTCAAGCGCAAAATCTAACAACCAATACCAACAATCCACGGGGGCGGCAGCCATGCCGCCCTCTTGTCGTCTCTGCCTCACCAAATCCCCTCACCTCGCCGTATCGGCAATATCACTCACTCAACAATTCCCAATTCAACCGAAGGAGGACAACTGTGTCCAGCCGTCGGTCTGATTCTTAACTCCGCACGGGAGGTGCGTATGAATCGAATCTCCAGCATTACCGCAAAGCAGATCGTTGATCCATTTCCTGACGCCAGCTACCTGGAGAGCGAAGGCTTCCATGACCGGCGCCAGCAATACGACAACGGCGACTTCGGCTTCATCGGCATTCAGGCCGAGGCCGAGATCGTCGTCGCCGGTGTCTGCCAAACCATCACCTCGGGTGGATTGTGGGGAATCGAATCTGATTCCACGACCGACTATCTATCCGAGATCGAGAAGGAGGAGATCGAGCAATTGCGAGAGATCC
>JBKQVW010000012.1:0-7335 GCA_052142955.1 Acidobacteriaceae bacterium
CCACCATCCTCAGGCGCGCGCTCGACAGGACCCTCCACTACACCATCAAGACCTCAATGGGAAATGACCGCCAAGAGTTCCCGCGTCATCTGCTATACGTCGAGACAGAAGCGAAGTACCGGGAGGCTGAGAGGCTGCTGGACGCTCTTGCGGTAACGCTTCCCGTGTCGCCGATCGACTGGATCAGGACTCGCATCACACAAGCAGGATTTACCGTTGCAGAGATTACTGGCCGCTCCTACCGAATCAACTATGCTGGTCCTGTTCCGGTTCTGTCTTCAGTCCCGTCCAGCGAGCGCAAGGACCGCGTACAGACTGGCAGTCTGTTTAATAACGGCGGCGTCGATTGCCTCATCCTGAACCAAGCCGGCTCAACGGGCATCAGTCTCCATGCCTCAGAGAAGTTCAAAGACCAGCACCAGCGGCACATGATCGTTGCTCAGCCAGCCGGCGACGTGAACGTGTTCATGCAGATTTTAGGAAGATCAAACAGGACTGGCCAGATGGTCCTCCCGCGGTACACCATGCTCTCCCTGGCCATCCCCGCAGAGATTCGCCCGGCCATCAGCCTTGCCAAGAAACTGAAGAGCCTGAACGCCAACACCTCGAGCAATACCCGGTCGGCAATGAGCATCGAAGCGCCAGACATGATGAACAAGTACGGCGACAAGATCGTGGCAGAGTGGCTGCACGAAAACGAGCAGATTGCGCGGCTCATGGGCCTCACGATGGACAAGTCGGAAGAGGAAGGCGGCACTCCAGAGGAGGACCTGGCGCGCACGGCAACAGGACGCTCAGCATTGCTTCCCGTTAAAGAGCAGAGAGAGTTCATGGAGACGATCACCGAAAGCTACACGGACTACATCGCCTACCTCGACGAAACCGGGCAGAATGACCTTGAGCCAAAGACCTACGACTTCGATGCAGAGCAGAAGACCTCGCACGTCATCTATGTTGGCTCTGATCCTTCATCGCCGTTCGGGGAAGATGCCATCTTCGGGACCTACTCAATCAAGCGTCAAGGCACGTCGTACACCCCGGAAGAGGTCGAGGAACTGATTGCCCAGACTTATGGTCCTGATCTCATGAAGTTCGAGCCATGGCAGCGGGACACATACCACGCACGCGCCTTGAGCGCACACCTTGAGGGCTTGTTCAAGCCGTACATCGCATCCGTGGAAGCGCCGCATATCTTTGACCGGGCGCAGAAAATCAGGGAGTGGTCACGGACGATCCTGAACGACTTCAGAATGGGAACAGGACTCAGAATCGAAATCAACGGCGACACCTACAACGGCATCATCTACGATATTCGCGGTCGCAAGAAGGTAAGCGGAAACCCCTACGCTCCCAGTTCGCTGAAGTTCTACATCGCAGTGAATGGACCTTTGCGCGAGGTGCGCGTACCTGGGTCGCAAATAAAGAAGATCACGCTGTCAAACCTTGGCCGCAATGCGGATATTGGCGAACTGTTTCAGGACTATCTCAGCGACACTCGGCAGCGCGCGAAGATCATCACCGGGAATTTGCTGGGAGCTTATGGGCAGTTGAAGCCGGGCAGCAAGGGGAGAATTATCACGTTCACAAAGCATGAAGGCGGGACAGAACAAGGAATCTTGATGCCGGCGCGGTTTGATTACGAGAAGGACGTTACTCCCCAGAAACTATGAGGGCCGTGAAAACTCTCCGTGATACTTCTTTGATGCGGTAGCGTAGGCATCATGAGCATCTTTCGCGTTTACAAATAGCCCTAAATAGATAAGATGGCCGCTGACTCTGATTTGGGCGGTCCATTTCCCGCGCCGCTTATGCCACGAAACTCCCTTATATCCCGATGAATTCTGCGCATACTTTGTACTATTGTGCTGATTCTCCGCGTGAGTGGCAATTCGCAGGTTTCCGTCTCGGTTGTCAAGAGTGTCAAGATTCCAATGATCACCTTGGCGCTTGTCTCCATGGACCAATCCGAGAATTTGCCTATGCATCAACACGCGCCCCTGTCTCCCGTCTTCGTAATAGATAGTTCGTGCGGCATAGAACTTTTTGGTGTGAGGTTCCCAGCGGGAAAACCAATTGAACACAGATAATTCTTGGTATATATGGGGGCTTACTTTTGCAAACTGACCTTGCGTGAGGGGAATCAAGCAGAATGGCTCGTTGTCAAGTGCGTCCCTATCTGCGTTTATTTCTTGCTGTTCGTTGCGAGAAATATGGTCAGACTCTTCTTCAAAGAAGTATTCTGAATTTGGGGATGTCATCTTGTGGCCCTCCATGGCCTTGAGATTCAAAGGGAGTTTGCCGCTCCCGATGTCCCCATTATAGAACACCCCGCAGAAGCTCGATTGAGTCCTGCGGGGTGTTGGGTTAGAAGTCCATTTCGGCAGGTTCTTCCGAGTCCTGATCTTCTTCTATTGGGGCATCGAACTCTTCACGGAAGGAGAGCATCTCCTGGCCGCTATCGTCGTGCCATCCGTTCTTTTCGACCTCCTCCACGTTGCGCACGGCTTGGCGGTAGTAGCTCGGCTTGAGTTCACAACCAATCGCCCGGCGACCGCTCATGAGTGATGCGCAAACCTCGCTACCAACTCCCATAAATGGAGTGAGAACCGTTTCGCTTGGGTTCGACCATAGCTCCACGGCGCGCGTGATGACATCCAACTGAAGAGGATGCAAATGTTTCTCGTCTTCCTCCTCGCGGGCCTCACGATAAGGCAACACGCCTTTCTCTTTGCGGTCGCCCATGTTGCCGCGAATGTCATCCCAAACGCTCGAAGCATACTGTCTCCATATCCATTGCGAATACCGATTCTCAATCTGGTTTCCAGTCCACCCCTTGTACTTGAGGAGTTCTTTCGGAACCTTGCGAGTGCCAGCGTAGTTGATAAGTCCGTGACGGTGAGTGACAGGGATTTCGTTATTCCCTGAGCGCCGAAAGATTAGGAGATAGTCGGCCCCAGCTACAGCGCAATTGCAGGAGTCTTCCACAATCGACTTATGGGCCAACGCCTTCGTCATGGTCCTGTTGCGGACGGCAAGCGGCTCCTTCCAAATCGAGATGCGAGGAGAGGCCATTCTCCATCCGCACCGCTCATGCAACCGGATAATGTCGCCGGGGAAGTCGGTGTAGGAGTCTCCGTTTCCGCTGTTGCTGTTTGGTACATCCATGCAATGCACAGCGGTCATGCGTCCTGGCAATGTGGCCCGGTGAATCTCTCGCACGATGAACTCGTAGTGAGAGAAAAACTCCTCATAGGTACGAGAGTTGGAAAGGTCGCGATCAGAGGAACTGTAGTGGTAAAGTGCTCCTCCATTCTCTGTTGCAAAAGGCGGAGAGTAGACGGAAAAACGGATCGACTCATCCTTCAAGGCGGTGAGCATGTCTACTGAATCGCCGTTGTAGATGGCGTACTTGTCTGTGATTTTCTGATCGATTACCAGCATGGCGTTGTTACCTCTTTCTCGAATTTGTATCCGCCTTCGATGCGGACTGACTCGTTCATGTGGCGTACCAGTTCGTCAAACATCTTGTCTGCGGCAACCTGCTTGCGCCGCAAGTTCTCTTTGATGCCGCGTTGGCCTTCAGTCGCAATTAGGTCGTTGATTACATCATGCGTTTGTCCAAAACGCCAGCAGCGGCGAACACCCTGATAGTGCTGCTCAAAGCTATGCGTCGCAAACTCTACCACGTGAGCGCAATGCTGCCAGTTCAATCCCCACCCACCGATGACCTGCTTTGTGACGATACCGCGGGCCTGACCGCTTGCGAAGGCTTCGTATTTCTCTTCCTTCTCTTCGTCGCTGTCTGACCCTGAAACCTGAACGGCATCGGGAACAAGATGCTCAAGAATGTCGCCTTCAGGATTCAACTGGCACCAAATCACGAAAGGCTTTCCGGTCCCAGACACCAAAGAGGCAGCCATCTCGCAACGTTCCTGCACGGTTCGGCGCCGTTCTTCGCGCTCCTCTTGCATGTTGGTTGCTGCCAGCGGAAAGAGCATACCATCGGGGAACGTGCGCGTTTCTACAATATGCTCGCGCTCAATGAGTCGCGGCAATACAAAGCGAGCATCGGAGTATGGACCAACATCAGAAGGGCGGCGTGCTGCTCGTGCCCATGAGCAAACCCAACGCCAGAACGGTTCCTCGGCGTGTCCCTTGAATCGCCATCCTGCGCTAACTGGACCGCCTTGGTTTGGCGCGCGTCGAATCATCATGCGTGTGTCGCTGGTGTTTTGGTCGTTATTGAAGAAGCGATTGAGCATGTCAATCTGACCCATCACGCCCAAGGCTTCGGAGGATGTTCCAAGTTCGACGTAGTCGTTGGGGGCGGCTGTTGCCGTGGCCAGCAGGCGGAAAGGTAGGGTGCGCAGAAACTCTGTCACCTGCGCGCGCCGCTTGCCGTTCATGGCCTTGATGAATGACGACTCATCACACACCGCCCCGGCAAAATCGTTCGGATTGAAGCGGTGAAGTTTCTCGTAGTTGGTTACGTTGATTCCCGAGATAAGCTGCCCATCGTTTGAGCGGTGCGCTTCGATGCCGAACTTCTCAGACTCACGGATGGTTTGCTTGGCCACGCCGAGCGGAGTGATATACAGAACTTTCTTGTTTGTATGGCGAACCACGTTGTCAGCCCAGGCCAATTCCATCGGAGTCTTGCCAAGTCCGCAATCGAAGAAAATAGATGAGCGCCCTCTCCGCAGGGACCGCTCAACCGTATCGGCTTGGAAGTCGAACAGCATATCAGGAATAGAGATAGCTTTGAATCCAGCATCTCCCCCGTATTGAGCCTTGGACTCCAGAAAATCTTCATAGTTCATGATCTTTCCTTTCGATGTGTGGTGATTATAAAGCAAATGGTTGTCGGTTATCAAAGTTTATTCGGGTCCAGATATTCGACCGGAATGCCCTTTTCTTTGGCAATCCTGATTTCTCCCGCAATCCCTTTGGATTGCTCCCATCCTGGCATCATGGCGACTATAACCTTTTCCGATGCGTCGATGAATTCCTCATCGAAATGCTTCCAGTAGTCCCACCCGCGCGGCAGGTCGCATCGTTCAGCGATTGGATGGGTGTGCGCGATAGGGCTGAAGACAATCAATCCTCGCGCCATCAGGACTCCGGCAATGCGGCATACCTCACCGAAACGAATCGCTTCTACGGTCCTGTCGAGATGGCTATAGGGGCTGGCAAGATAGATCATCGAACCTCCTGTATTTTCTTTCCTTGCTGGTGACTGGCTACGATGTGGCACCAATAGCAGCCACCGAGGAGCGTATTACCTGCCGCTTCCGTCCAACCGAATCGGCGTTTCCCGTGGAGGTGTACGAGATGCCAGCGCTCAAAGATGCTTCCATTGCTTGGCAGGACTCCGAAGATGTGCTTCGGGTGCAACGGATTTCCCTCTTCGTCTCGTAACTCGCACTGGCCGCCGCAGCGTTCATAAACCCGGTCACGCTCAGTTTCCTTCTCTGCGTTAGTAGGTTGCCCCTTGCGCAACCCTGGCCGCTTCTTGCGTACTGGCGTGTAGCGTTTGAGTGGTGTCCTGCGAGGGATCATGCCGCCTCTTCTTTTCGGCTTACGCCTAACAGCAATCGGCGCGCCTCATCGCTCTGGCATAGCGAGACTTGAACTATGTAGCGTTTGAGTAGCGTCTTTTGCTTCACGGATAGGTCGTACCGTTGGGCATAGGCATCCATCACCGGATCAGACGGTCTTCTGCTTCCCGGCGTCTTCGGTTTTCTTTTTATCGGCATTGTCTTTCCTTTCATCGTTGAGTTGTTTTTGGATCATGGATACCAATTCGTAAGGGACTTATATACTTGTGTCCCTGTCGCGGCGTTACCCGACTTCGATGTTTGCCTTAAGCACTTCCACGGTGTTCTGAAAGGCTCTCATTAGCACTTCGGGGTCGATGTTGAGCGGATAGACGCTGCCGGATCGGGCCATGCCTGCCATGACGCAATCTGCAATCATGTCCAGCACGTCAATCAGGTTCACGTCCTGCGGTACACCGTCAGCCTGCAAGAGATGGTGCCGGTTGATCGTGCGATGTTTATCCCACCACTCTGTCTGCTTGAACCCTGTAACGAAGTCACGGTGAAATCCGTCAATGTCGCTGATCTTATCGTGATCATGGACGTTTGCGGATTCGTGGAGCATCAGCCGGAACCACTGAAGCCCCTTGCGGACATCCTCGATGTGTTGGTGGCTGCTTGCGAGAAGCGTCTCTTTGCTCGTGTTGGCAAAGTCGCATGTGCGAGTGTCGGCGGTCGGACTTTTCTTGATCTGGATCATAAAGTTTGTCGGTTGGTTCTCGGCTTCCAGTTCGTTAATGCGCTTGATGGCTAAACCAAGCCTTCGCAGTAAATCTTCAGCGTCTAACTCTGTTTTCATTGCTTCCTCTCAGGCACCGTAGTGCGTGCGACTACGTTAGGGGAGTAAAAGACGTAATTCCCATTCGTAAACGGTGTAGACCTTTTGTTGCTCACACATAGTAGTCCTGCCCTTCATACTCAATTTCGGCGTCTGCCTCAAATGAAAGCCGACGCGCATTGAACTCTCCGTCTACATTCCCCGGCGCCCCACCTCCACGGATGAGTGCAAGATTGATGTTCGCCTTCTTTGTCATGCGCATTGTCTCTTTGTCTTGATACCGATGCAACAGGACCATAGCAAAGCAGTCTTGCAGCGGCTTCTTGCTCTCACTGATATCGCCTGGCTGTGGCCGCTTGTCTGCGAACTCTCGCGGTACCTCCCCAAGTTGGAAGAGATTGAGCAGTGCCGCATTCTTATGCTGCTTGATCTTCTTGCGCAACCGTTCAGAGTTCTCGACGTAGCGCTTTCGGATGTCCCGATCTCCGCCGGCTATCAGTCCGAAGTGATCCAAGACAAAAAGCACTTCGCCATCCTTGCGCGCTTCACGATCAATTGCCCAGCATATTTGATCGCAGTCCATGTCTCCGTCGTAGATCATAAGCGGCCATTCGCCGATGGTGTAAAGCCCCTGCATCACAAGCGCTTGCTGCTCTGGCGTCCTGAGTTCTGGCTTGACCACGACGATGTTCGGAAGATCTACAACGTGAGGAACCAGGTTCAATTCCACTTCCTCGTGGTCCATCTCCAGCGAGAACCAGACGACGCGGGTTCCTTGCTGGCAGTTGTACGCCGTTGACAGGACTCCCATGCCCGTCTTGCCCACCTTTGGTCGCGCCGCAACGATGGTGTAGCGGCCCTTCCGGTATCCTCCTCCCATCTTCGCGTCGAGCCATGCGTTGCCAGTCGGGATGCCCCGCGGCGTCTTCTCTGTGTACTCCCGCACTACCCGGTCCATCA
>JBKQVW010000013.1:0-7352 GCA_052142955.1 Acidobacteriaceae bacterium
GCTGGGCAGTTCCACCGAGACCGTTGAGGACAGTGTCGCAGTCTTTTATCCGTTCTAAACTAGTCAAGAGCTTCCTCAGAACATCCAATCTGATGTAAAGACGCCAATCCTCGATAATCGCGTTCTCAGCCTCGCGATTCTCGCACGAGATCTACTAACTCGGCAAAGCTGTCGATGACGTGGTCCGGCGCGCACTCCAACAGCGCTTCCCGCGTGCCATAGCCGTACGTGACGGCACACGTCTTGGTGCCAGCCGCCTTCCCAGCCAAGACATCGGCAGGGGTATCGCCGACCATCAGGGCGTGCGATGGCACACAGTGTAATGCATCGAGGGCCACAAGTATGGTGTCAGGGGCGGGCTTGAGGAGCAGACCGGTACTGCCACCCTGGACGTGCTGGAAAAAGGGGATGAGGGCGAGCCGCCGCAAGACGATTTCCGCTTGCTCGGACTCTTTGGTGGTGACGACGCCGAGCGAGAAGGTGGACATGGCCTGCAAGCTGAGGATAACCCCAGGGTAGGGTTCGGTCAGACGGGCGTCCTGAGTGGTATACGCGCGACGGTATGTGGTTAGGAAGCTGCTGAACAGCGAAGGTGGCAATGTCCATCCGAGATCGCTGAGCATCTCGGCGAGCGGCTTGCCGATGTGCTGCGCGATCGCGGTGGCGCTGGGCGGGATCCCACCAATCACAGTCCGCCAGGCGTCTTGAAAAGCCACAGCGATGTCGCGCTGGGAATCGACTAGCGTGCCATCGAGATCACATAAGATGGTGGTGGTCGTCACGGCCTCGTCTCGCCCATAGGGAAGGGCTAACTCCAAGCGTAAGCGACCAATGGTGAGGGAGCAAACAAATCTTTAAAATCGGTGCCCGATGCGCAACGCGATATTCTATCTGACGTACAATGGGCTATATAACTTTACCAATGGTATTGGCACGCAAACACAACTCCTGATCAGCGGCCTCGAAGTCCTAAGGGAAACGCTGGTCAGACGATATGGCCCCATCGATCTGCATGTGGTGTGCCCTTCGCCCGATGCACACACCTGGGGTTTTGATCAGGCCTTCTTTCAGCGGCAGCAAGAGCGTCTCGCAGCACTCGGTGGGCACGTACACCTCATTCCGTACAAGCGGGAATCCAGCCAAGATCTCTGGGAAATCCCTTCCTGGAAGGCGCTCTGTCAGAACGTGGCGCCCCTGCTGCATACTCAAACGGCGGTCTACGAGCGGTCGTTGGTCATCTGTGTAGACCAGCCTTGGTTGCAGACGCCTTATGCGCTCGGAATGGGCCAGAGCCTGACGCGTCAGGTCGATATGCTCTTAGTGCTCTATAGCACCGCGTTTATCCGGGGCGGGGAGACGCCTGACCCGGCAGAGCTTGCCTGGGAACAAGAAGGGCTGGACGCGTCACGGCCCGGTTCTCGGGCAGCGCTTGCCGACCTTTGCCCCTCGTCTACCGCGCACCTCAACACGCACTTCCGGCTGTCGGGGGGACCGTTCGCGCCTTACACTTCGAGCATCCTCGTGGATGACCCCATCTTTGTCTTACAGGACGAGACCGTCGTGCGCGCAACGCTGCAGGCCAACGGCATCCCCCTCGATGCGGATTTGGTGTTGGCATTCGGCAGGGCTGCACCGCTCAAAGGATTTGAGCGGCTCATTCCTGCCCTTGCGCCGCTGCGTGACCGGCTGCATTTCGTCCTCATCTCCGTGCCCTACATCAATGACGACTCACAACAACGGGTGTATGATCAACTGCTGCACCAGCACGCCATACGGGCAACCCACATCAAGGCGTTTACGCGTGATTTACCCCGTGCCCTGTGCCAATGGGCTCGAACAAAAGTAGTGGTGGTCCCGTCCCGACACGAAACCTTCTCCAATATCCCGCTCGAAGTCGCGCTGTGGGCACGCGAACAAGGGCCAGTCATCGTGGCCTCGACCACAGGTGGATTCGTTGACCAAATCGAGCCGGAAATCACGGGATTTCTTGACGATTTCCTGTCCTGTCAGCACGTCACCCAGACGCTGCACCACGTGCTCTCTCTATCCCCAGAGGCCCATTCCGCTATTCGGCATCGGGCGCATCAACGGGTTGTCCGGAAATACGACTTCTTACACAATTTTCCGGCGACACTCCGTTGGTTTTGGCAAAGGGATTCCCGGAGGCCGGGCCAGCCAGCGCGTTGAAGCTGACAGCGGCATCGTAGGGCAGCGCGAGTCATTGGGGTTTCGGATGCTGCGACGGTTTTGCCGTAGGCGTGCCCGCCTGCCGTCTGCTTCTCAGGGGAACTGAGCCGGCCGGCCGTCTGGCTCCAAGATGGCGTTCAGGCGCTGGCACAAAGCGATGACCTCGTCAGCATAACCGGGAAACCAGGCATGCATCCACACGGGACGCTCGAAAAACGCTTGCGGCGGCCGGTCCGGGTGTCGAATGCCAACGCGCATCACCAACCCGCTGGCATTGATGAAACTCACCTCGTCCAGCAAGCGCCCGGGCGCCGCAAATCCGATCGCAATGGAGCATGACGCCGCTATACCAGCCACCGACGCCGCGACACCGCGCAGGCAAAAAGCCTGAGTGCGGGCCCGTATTTCTGGTGGCAACGCTAGTAAAACCGTACGCATCGTCAGGCCGGAAAAGACCGTATCGTCCACCGCCGCCAGGGAGGATACCGTATCGAGAGGCGGTAGCTGTTGGGCTAGGGGCATCCCGGTAGTCGCGACGACGTTATAGCCGCCGTGGCCGTCTTCTTCACGCGTGATGTCCACACGCCAGATCTTGGGGAACCAGCCTGTGCGCGCGTGTAGTTGTTGCGCGACACGTTCACCGGCTCGACCGATACCGATCGCGAGCGCAAAGGGGGCATACTTGCCGCGCGCCACTAATGACGCCATTTGAGACTCGAGAGTGAGCAGCACCACACGCCCTGGATCCCTGCACACCAGCGCGAACAACTCCCGCGTGAGATGCCAGGCCGGCGATGCCTGTCCGTGCTGCCGGGCGACATAATCGCTGAGATCGTCGTGTATGTATAATACTTTCGGCGTCGGCGCGGCGTAGGGCTCAGCATCCCTCATGGTCCTCATCTCTCTTCGCGGCGGCAGATGGCGCGCCGCTCCCCATGGCTGCTCGGGATACGTCCGAGAGGTGCTATTATAGCGCATGGCCGAGTGGCTCGCTTGTGTCCGACGATGGATTAATTCATGAAAAGGATCGCCGTCATAATACCAAGCTATAACAATCGCGAATCGTATGAGCGCAACCTTTCCTCTGTCGTTGCGCAAGATTATCACGACTTTCGCGTTATCTATGTCGATGACTGCTCTTCCGATACGACAGGCGAACTGGTGGAGCAGTTTATAGCAGACCGTAATTCAGCCAATTTGATCAATTTAATTCGTAATCCTGTTCGCCTTGGGGCCTTGCAAAATCTATATAATACGATTCACACGTGCGATGATGACGAAATCGTAATTCTCCTGGACGGCGACGACTGGTTTGCACATAATGAAGTTCTTAAGAGAGTCAATGAAGCATATGCTAATCCAGATTGTTGGATGACTTATGGTCAGTATCGATCATGGCCAGATAATATGATCGGATGTTCAAGAGAGATATCTTCTGACATTGTCGAAGCTAATAATTTTCGCGAAAATGAATGGTGCTCTTCTCATCTTCGTAGCTTCTATGCCTGGCTATTTAAATTGATAAGAATGGAGGATTTGATCAGTCCATATGGCGCTTTCTACTGTATGGCTTGGGACCAGGCGATGATGTTTCCCATGCTGGAGATGTCAGGACATCGAGCTAAATTCATCAGTGAGGTGCTGTATATTTATAATGCAGCAAATCCGATCAATGATTGCAAGGTCGATCGCCAATTGCAACGAAGTCTTGAAACGGTAATCCGCATGCAAAAACGATATGATCGCCTTGAATGAACCGGTCGCAACTTTCGGACACCGCAGAATGCCCTCCTGGAGTCGTGATTAATCACGGCCAGTTTTGAGCTAATCTCAACCCGCGAAAGAGCGGCGATGAGATCGAAAGCGGAGATGCCGTGTCGACGAGTCGAGCGACGCATCGACCACGTCGCCGGGGATCGTGATTCTTGGTGTCGACGGTGCGTGGTGAACCGGCCTCCGCCGAAAGCATGAGAGATCGTACGCGGGTCGGGGCTCTGTTCGTGGCGCATTTACCCCTGCCGGCTATCGGTAATACGGAAAGTACTTGAATAGAGGGCGATGGAGATCGGGATGCGGCTATTCTCTCGTCAATGTGCGACGTCGCTCGTGGTGGTACTCGGATAATTTCAAATTAGCTTCCGCAATAGTGCCGGCCTCATCAGCAACTCTGGCCACGTCCTTTCCAGGAATCACCACATACAGCTCCTGCTCCCCCAAATCAGTGTAAATCCTGTTGCCTATACACCCCGTGCTCGCGATGACGCCCGAAGCGAATGCGGCAGGAACTGCCATACACGTCGGGCGAGCGAGGAACGGAACCTGCGCCGCGATCCCGGCGCGCACGGCAGCCTCCTGCAGGAGCATTAGGCCTTTAGGCAGGCCCGCGAAGAGCACCACGTCCGGGTCCAGTGGCGAGTCACCAAGCGGAGCGTAAATTACCACCTGTGGCGTCTGAGGCAGGCGGGAGATCGCAGGAATCTCCTCCGTCCTGACGTAGCCGAGCCCGGTCATAAACGTGAGGATCTGCTCGAGTTCCTGGGCGCGTTCCGGCGGTAGGGGGATGTTATGCGTGTAGCTCCCGATCGCACAGTTATAATGGTCACTGGGGATCGTGTAGAAGGTCCTCCCTCCCGCAGCCAGCCGCCAAAAACTACATCCTGCGGGTTCCACCCCGGTGAACTGGGGCACACCCGCGGGCGGAGTCTCGCGGAAGCTCATAGCGACGGGACGCCGTTGAAGCTGAAGGCCGTCAGACAAGCGCTGCTCGAGGTTGCGATAGTCCATCAGCTTTGCATCTCCTTACTCGGACCTCGTGCCACTCTCTGGCGCGGCGTCAGCGCTCGACGATCTGAAAGGACCGCTGATCGATCGTTGTTGTTATCTCTAGCTCTCCCTCGCGCACGGCCCAGCGACTATAAGGAGCGCCATCGGCGAGAATCGTGCAGTCGCCAGCGCGTGCCAGATTCTTTACGCGGAAGCTGGTGGGACTCCCGATCGCGGGTTGAGCAATGGGATCAGTTCGCAGCACGAGCGTACGCCGCTGGCGGTCATAGTAGGCTTGAGACAGGCCCATCCGCGGATAGTCCACCCCGTGCACTGTCGGCTCCGCAAATTTTTTGAGGTTCGGCTCATTGAACAACCGCCACCACGCGCCCGGTCCGGCAACCTCGGACACCATGAGCTTCGCATTGTACTGACCGCGTGGGTATGGTTCTCGCAGTCCAAACAAGTAATAGAACTCACCCGCTTCACGATCCCAGGTTGGTTCGTAATGCGCTTCGACGTATTCACGCATTTTTTTCACGACCTCAGTGTCGCCGAGTTCGTGGGCAAGACTCAAGGTTTGGGCTGTGATGTAGGGGTTGTCCCTGGTCTTGCCCGGAGCTGCAACCATATGGGCGGTCCCATCCGCCTCTTCCACCAGGTAGCCATGTTTGGCGACTTCGTAAAAGCGATGCGCCATCTCGCGGTCATTGGGCAGCAGATAAAACGCCCATCCGATCCAGTTTCCTGAAGAAGGAACCGCATGGTTCAAATCGAGGAGCGGGTCATAGTACCCGGTGACCCATTCTGGGCGTTGGTCATCAAACCGGGCAATGTAGTGTTGCTTCGCATACTCGTACCACGGTTCAAACGCGCTGAACGTATTCCCGGCGTAGAATGTATCGGATAGCCTCAGACCGAGGCTGGTGATGGTGAGTCACAATGGCCACACTTTAGTATTTTCACAATGCGGTCCGCAGGCGCTTTGGCTCCACTGCCTGCTGATAAACTCATTCATACCGGTATGCGTATAGCGGAAGGTGTGTTCGCCATTGTTCACAATGGTAAAGCCATTCTCATATTTCTTTTCGCCGGACGCATACAGGTGCAACCCCATCGTCAGCGACAGAAACCCCTTGTAATAGATCGCTCCGGCCGCCTTCACCGGGTCAGGCTCATAGCCCCAGGGCTCAACCCCGTTGGCTGACCAGCCGGGGGAGTCATATTTGCCGCGCAGTTCAGCGGGAATCAGTGTGGGGAAATACCAGTCTGGATACTCTGTCCGTTTGGGGTCGTGACCGATTTGCTCGGTCCAATCCTTCGCGCCCCAGTAGGAGGTGACGCGCTCCACCAGGCGATCGAGAATTACGCTATATACCTCACGCCAAGCTGGGGTCACATCACTCATCAAGGCAATCGCGTATGACGAATCAACCGCATCGAAGCGATGCCAGTTGGCCAGCGGAGGCATCGTGATCCCGTCCCACATCTCTGAGGGGTGGCCGTCCTTCGACCAGTCGTCATTAATGGTTGCCTTGCGATACATATACCGGAGCCAGCCGCGAGCGCGCTCGGAGAGCTCCGGATGGTCTGTTTCGTGTCCACTCATTGCCATGGCCCCTCCGCGGATTGCTCATGATTGCAAGTTTTGTTGCTGCTGATTGCGCGTCTCGTGTTCGCCAATTAAGATTATTTGATGATCATCGTCATCCAATCATTCATGACAATGGTCATGTATTGTGTCAAGCGGCGGGTGAGGAAGAGCGGACCACTAGATGCGAGTATCGAGGGAAAAAGCGGCGGAAAGCCGCGAGCGAATTCTTGCGGCGGCGTCTCGTTTGTTTCGCGAACGGGGGATTGACGCCGCCGGAGTGGATGATGTGACCATGGCCGCCGGCCTGACGCATGGCGGTTTCTATGGACATTTTGATTCCAAAGAGGCTTTGGCGGCGGAGGCGATTGAGCGGGCAATGGCAGCATCGGCCAAAAGATGGCGCAAACTCCGTCATGGAATGCCCGCCGAAGAGGCGTTAAATGCGCTCCTGACCGGATATTTGTCTCCGCAGCACCGCGATGCTCGAGGGCGCGGCTGCCCGTTATCCGCGCTCGGCAGTGAGGTGGCTCGTCAGCCAGAGAGCGTTCGTCGATCCTTCACAAAAGGATTAATGGAAATGCTCAATGTACTCGAGGAATTGGTGCCTGATGAAGAACCGGTAAATCGCAGAAATCGTTCGATTCTTACGCTTGCCGCCCTGGTCGGAGCAACCATTATGGCAAGAGCAGTTGAAAATGCCGAGCTTTCCAATTTGATTCTTACGACAGTGTTGAAGGAATTAGGAACTCTGCTGCCAACAAAGAATCAGAGCCAACTGAGCCGAGAACCATCTCATCGTCGATCTGAC
>JBKQVW010000014.1:0-5666 GCA_052142955.1 Acidobacteriaceae bacterium
CACAATCAGCCAGCGAATGTTGCGCGCGCGCACCATCCCGGCGATCTCGGCCGGCGAGTAGGGATCGATAGTGGGATCGAAGAACGGCACCGGAAACTTCGGCGCGCGCCCGGTGGCGAAATAGAACGGCTCCTCGCCGGGAATGAGAACAATTCTGTCGTTGAAGGGAATGTTGGCCTGCGCGTAGCGCAGCAATTCGTCGATCTCCGACACATACGGCCCCGGCGTGGCCAGGCCCGCAAGCGCAGGAAACGCGGAGTGCTCTGGAGGGCCTTCAGGAAAGTTCGCATAGGAGAGCCGTTCTTCGCTCGCCGTATAGAAGCCCCCGCAGACACAGAGCGTAACGGCAACAACCACAGCGAGCGCAGGAACGAACCACGCCGAACTTGCCCTGCGCGGCAATACTCCCCCGAGAAACGCCAGCAACCCCGCAATCAACAAAATGAGCAGCGGCCAGATGCCGTAGGTCGATCCCCAAAGCTGCTGTGATAAAAAAGTGCCGTGAATGGCGGCGAGAAGCACAAGCGGCAGAAACAGACGCAGCGACGGCCGCCGCCTGAGTGCGGAAAGATTCACCACCGCCAGTGCAGCCGCCAGCACCAGCATCAGCGGCCAAAGCGCCAGCAACGCATCGCCACGCTCATCGGCATCGTCGTAACGCAGCAGTGAAGACAGCGCAAAAACAAGCGGCGCGGCGAGCAGCACACACGCCGCAATCCGCGCCCAGAGCTTTTTCCCAAGTCCCGAGCGCAACACAATCAACGCAGCCGCCACGCAAGGCAGCGTCCAGGCAAGCGTCGGATCGCGGTAGACGCCGAGCATGAGACTCAGTCCCGGCATGCGCCGCTTCCCTGCATACTGAATCGTCCAGTGGAAGTAGTTGCCGAGCCCCGCCGTCCAATGGATCGCGAGCACCGCGGCAAGCGTAGCGGCACACACGCCACTAACGAACGCAAGCAAATAGCCGGTCTTGAAAGGGCACGAGTTTACTTGTGCCGCTAAGGCCGCAAAGTGAGTGTGGGCTTTAGCCCCTGAGGGATGGCTTTGTCGAATTTCTAACTTCAGCCGGATGAGTAAGAGCAGGACCGCGACCACCGCCAGCAAAAGAAACGGCAGCCCCATGTTCTGCTTGAAGAACACCGGCACGCACGCAAAAACGCCAGCCGCCAACGCAAACGCCGCACCTTTCCTTCGATCGAGCTCGACAAAAAACCACAGCGCGACCACCAGCCAGAAGCCGCAATCGCAGTCGTACTCGGGATTCGGCACAATGCAATAGATGCCCAGGAACGTCAGCGGCGCGGCCAGAAGCAAAGCCACCGTCCACGCGCCGGCGACCCGTTCGCGCAGCAGGCTAAGCGCAATCCTCCACGTCAACACGGTCCCCAACCCGCCAACAATGGCGGTATAGAGAACGTGGTGGAAAAGGACGCGGCCCGTCAGGTAAATGATTGCGGCTTGAATGAGAAATGTGAGCGGCGCGTGCGCCAGGGGAAAGTCGCGGTAGGGAACCTGGCCGAGGGCTATGCGCTCGGCGGTATTGAGGATGTAGCTGAGATCGAAGAGGACGGCGACGTGCGCGTTCTGCCAGAGCACCACGCCGGCAGTGGCCGCAAACAGCCCCGCCGCGGCGACCCAGTCGCGCAGCGGCCAACCCGGCTCCGACAAGCCAGGTTTGAGTGCTCCCGCCTTGCCCCGACTTGCTTCGATCGGCTCCGGCCCGTTTTCTACCATCGATGAGGATAGTAATAGGCCCAGCTTGGCATGGAAAATATCGCCATCATCAGTGCCACGAACCAGCCCACCACCGTCCAGCCAAGAAAAATGTTCAGGAGCAGGATTCCCACGCTGTTATGCGTGTGCCGTACGGCGGCGATGATCGCCGGGAGGAAGTAGAGCGCGCCCATGAAGATCAGGAAGTGCATCGTAGCCCCCAATGTGTTCCCTGAGTGTTACGCCAAGTGTACCCCCAAAGTTCCCAGGATTCCTGCAAGGAATGTCGAACGCCCGGGGGTGCCTCAGGACACCGGCATTCTGAACATTGCCGTGCACAATGCAGCCGCACCAGACGTTTGCCGTGGTACAGTGGCGTATCCCCGAAGTCTTCCCCGGAACACAAATTAAATTCGAGCGTGCGGGCCATGCGAGAGCAAGGGCCTGTTTCGCGCCGAAATCTGTGAGGTCTGATGAAAGCCGATATCGCTGCAACCCTTGACCCCGCTGCAACTCGCGCAACTCGCGGGTCCGCCCAACATCCTTCCTGGCTGCGCCCCAAATACCTGCTCTTTGCGTTCATCGGGCTCATGTATGCCTATGTGCTCTGGCATAACGAGAGCTTCCTCATCAACTCCGCCAACCCGGAATGGTCGCACATCGCGCCCTTCAAGTGGATTCTCCTGCCCCACGGCCTGGCCGCCGGGTGCGCGCTCTTCCTTGCGCCCTTCCAGTTTTCCGAGCGTTTGCGGCTCCGCTTCGCCAAACTGCATCGCGTCATGGGCCGCTTCTATGTGGGCGGAGTTCTCATTGGCGCTCCCATCGGCATCTATATCCAGAACTTCGAAACCGTGCACCTCTATCACAATGACCCGGTGCAGTTTTCCCTCACCATTGCCACGGTTTTTGACGCGGGAATCTGGATGTTCTGCACGCTGATGGCCATGGCGTTCATTCTGCAGCGCAAGGTGCAGCTTCACCGGCAGTGGATGACGCGCAGCTTTGCCTGCGCCATCATCTTTCTTGAGGTCCGCTTCGTCCAGGGCATCTTCAACATCGACGACAAGTTCATTGAGATCATTGTCTGGAGCTGCGTGGCGGCGGCTGTTCCGCTGGCTGACCTCATGCTGCATCTGCAGGAGACTCTCCGCACACGCGCCGCTACTCTCAAGGCGAACCGTTCTGTGGCGCAGGCAGTCTAAGGCCGAACCTGTCCACAATTTCACGGAGCTTTCCACGATCTCATGGGGGCCGATCTGTCGCGTCCTCGCCCCATCGAGAGGCTTCGCACAGAACCAGCGCCCCTCGAAAAATCGCGCAGGAATTTCATCTTGCGCGGCCTTGAAAGGCCCACGTATACTCCCCACGTCCCCCTATCCCCAGGAAATACGCAAGGAGACACAATGCGAAAGATCAATTTAGGCCGGCTGCTTCTCGCCGGCATTGTTGCCGGTATCGTCGGAGATATTCTGGGCTACCTCGTCGATGGCGTTCTGCTCCAGCAGAACTGGGCCGATGAGATGCTTGCCCTCGGCAAAAACGAGTTTTCGATGACTCAAATCGTCCAGTTCAACACGATCGGGATCGTTTTCGGCATCGTTTCCATCCTGATCTATGTCGGCTTCCGGCCGCTCTTCGGCGCCAACTGGAAGACCGCGATCTACGCCGGCGTCACGGCGTGGGTGATCGGCATTTTGCTGCCGAACGCGAGTTTCATGTTTGTCTCGGGTCTTTTTTCTAAACACCTCATGCTCTACACCACGGCAGGAGGCCTGGTGGAAGTCGTGGCAGGCACGGTCGCCGGAGCATCGCTCTACAAGGATCTTCCGGGCGCCGTTCGTCGGTAAACCCGTGGATGGCAAAGAACACGCCGTGCAATGCGGAGGGAGCAGGGGCCTTCAGGCCCTTGAAAATGACGCCTCCAGTTTCGAGCGGCTTTAGCCACGGACCTTTACAACGTTCCACGTATGCCGGGCTCAACGATTCCGGGGAATGGACAGGGGTGGCGGGCCCGAATATCTACGCCCGACAGCATGCCCGCCTGCTCTTCGCCTTCTACAATAATTGAATCCGTATGCCCACCGTCGTCCGATCCCACGCCAAAATCAATCTGGGACTATACTTGGGCGCTCCTCGCCCCGATGGGTTTCACTCCCTCGTCACGGCCTATCAAACACTGGAAATCCATGACATTGTTGCAGTTAGTGCGACCCTATCTGACAAGGCGACTCTGCGCCTGACCTCCAACGATCCCTGCGTACCCTGCGATGAGCGCAACACTGCGTGGAAAATGGCTTCGCTGGCACTCGAAGCTCTTCAGATTCAGGCAGATGTGTCCATCCATATTGAAAAGCGCCTCCCCGTCCAGGGCGGCCTCGGAGCTGGATCGGGGAATGCGGTTGCCACTCTTAAAGGCCTGGAAAGAGAGTTGGAGAGGCAGGGACTAGGAACCAGGGACCAGGGATTGGGGCTTTACGACGCCATCTGGGCAGCGCGAAAGATGCAGATCGCCACCAAAGTGGGTTCGGATGTGCCGCTTTTTCTGGTCGGTGGCCTCATCCTGGGGCAGGACCGGGGACAGAAGATCTCTCAACTTCCCGACATCGAGCCAACCTGGTGCGTGGTAGTGGTTCCCGAGATCGGCGTCTCCACTCCACAAGCCTTTCGCGACTGGGACGCTCTCTGCGCCAAAGAAGGTTTGACCCCGGAGGCAAGTACCGATAGACTAAACAAGTTGAGCCGGGCTTACGTGGCAGCCCTTTTGGATGAGTCCGAGGGGGTGCGTAGGGCTGGCTCCTCCGGTGTCTTCTCCGCGGGAGAAGACCTGGCCGGACCGCAAGAGTCGACACACGCGTCGATATACGAGTCTGGGCTTGTCCGCACCGGGATCACGAGCTGGATCGAGAACGACTTCGAGCGAGTCGTCTTTCCCCAGCATCCCTCCCTTGCTGAGATCAAGCGAATTCTTGCGGCCCCGGGCACGCCGGAGGCAGCCCTCTATGCTGCGCTGTCGGGGTCCGGTTCGGCGCTCTTCGGGTTGTACCGAACCCGCGAAGATGCAGAAGAAGCGCGGGACCGGATTGAGATACTCTCCCAGGCGCTCAAGGTGCGGAATACGGTGCTGACACGCACCCTGCCGCGGCGAGAGTACTGGGAACAGATGTTGGAAGGCAGCCAGTAGCTGGTAGCTCGTAGCCAGTAGCTTCATCCTGCAGGGACCGATGTTCTTGGGTGATGCACGAAAGAGCTACCGGCTCTAGGCTACAAGCTGTTCTTGACAGTCGCCTTTGGGGTAAGTAAAACTCACGGACGGCTGACGAAAGTGGAGTTCGTTGGGCGATCGTTCAATGGTAGGACAATGCCCTTTGGAGGCATTTATCCTGGTTCGAATCCAGGTCGCCCAGCCAGGAAGACAGCCAGTAGCCAGTAGCTTCATTTCGCGGATGCCGACGGCAGTTGCAACGCAGGAAAAGAGCTACGGGCTACAAGCTACCGGCTACCGGCTCAACAACAAGAAACGCAGCCATAGCCAACCAGCATGGAGGTGCTTCAGATGGAAACAGGATCGTCCACGGTGATTTTGGAAGAGAAAACTCCGGGCCAACCAGCTCCGGAAAAACCGGAAGGCAACAAGGACGCACCCAAAGCCGGATCGGGAAGTGGGTCGGGCGAAGGCGCCAAGTCGAAGGACGGAAAGCCATCGGCCTCGCCGGAGCGCAAGAAGCCCGCCAAGCTCAGCGAGGATAAGCGCTTCAAGCTGTTTTCCGGCACCGCGAATCCGCATCTCGCCGAAGAGGTCGCCAAGCACATCGGCGTGACGGTCGGACAAACGAAGCTGCAGCGTTTTGCTGACGGCGAGGTTTACTTCCAGCTCCTCGAGAACGTACGCGGCGTGGATGTATTTGTGGTGCAGCCCACCTGCTATCCGGTGGATCAGCACCTGGTCGAGTTAC
>JBKQVW010000015.1:0-3578 GCA_052142955.1 Acidobacteriaceae bacterium
CGGCGAGCGAGAGAAATGCTCACTAATTAACGCCGCCGGGTGTCTCAAAATCGTTGACAAGTTCCGCGGGGGGAGTTGAACCATGCCAGCAGCACCTGCATACGAACTTCGAGAAAGGTTCGCGAAGCGCACTCAGCGGCAGCGGAGAGGCCAAGCCATAAACACCCCTTTCCTGTCGGACGGGCATTCGCGGAGAGCCTTGGTTATCCAGCTGCGCTGCTCGATAGCTTGCCTCCAATTTCCATGGAGGCATTTGCCGGAGTCTCGAACGTCTCCTTGTTCGCGGAGATTCCGGAAGAAGCAATAGTACTGGATTTGGGCTGTGGCGCAGGGTTGGACTCACTGATTGCCGCTCGCAGAGCAGGGTCGTCCGGTAAAGTCATCGGCGTAGATTTCAGCGGTCCTATGCTAGACAGGGCTCGTCAAGCTGCTCTGGAAGCGGCTGTGGAAATGGCGAATCATGGGAGAGTCCGAGCAGGAATTGACGCTTTTCAACGCCATTGCAAGTCGCTATTTTCACGGCAATCAGAATTGTGGCGAGGCACACCATCCTCCCGAATCGTACCTTGTACACCCGGCAACCATAGTGGGCGCGGCCACGATTCAACCTAAAAAGTGGGCGTTGGCAGTCTACCCCAAGCGGTCTCTACAGGGAGATCCTTCGAAGCTAAGACCTTGAGATCATGCACATCCACATCAATCATGAATTCCGGCGTTCGAATCGCATTGACGGCGAACGGATCGAATTTCTTGCCGGGAGTCGCACCGGAAACAGAAACGAAGATCAGCCTCCTCACGGTTGCCGAATCCATGCCGTGTTCAGAATGGCTCGCATCCCCGTGCATGTGCCCCGCCATGTGACCGGAAGGGTGGAGTATAAAATCGGTGATCATGCTGATCGTGTGGTGCTGTTTGTACAATTGCCAGTCGCCTCCGGTGTCGCCGATGAGACCTTGCATAACGTATTTGGGCGGCATGAAATAAACGAGATAAGATTCGCCGCTATGCAATTTCGACTTGACCTCTCCGAGGTTAAGGATGTCGGCCATCCGGTGTTCTAGCATCGGTTCATCTTGGGGCATGATCGGCAACACGGCTACATTCGACTCCGACCACAACGGCAAATGCGCTATGGTGTAATCCCGCAGAAGAAAAGCGCCACCGATGACAACTGAGGAAAGCAAGACAAAAAGTGTAATCCTGCCGCCCGTGGTGGAAAAGCCAAGCGATTGCTCGATTCTCTTCGGGAAGAACATCCCTGACGTCTCCATGTATTTCTGATACGACTCAGGAAATTGCTTGAGCATGCGTCGTTCTTCGTCCTTGGCTAGCAGGTAATAAACGAGCACCATAGCAATCCAGAGAACCACAACCAGGAATCTCGGCCACAGAATGGCGAGCCCGATGCCGGAAACGGCGAGACTGAGGTACTGGGGATGCCGGATCACAGAATAGAGCGCTTTCAAGGCAGGGCCCGTTTTGAGAAACTTGCTGGCGTAAACCTGAAGTGCACAAACGAGAAACACGACAAGCCCCGTTACAAAGAGTACAGAGCCCATAACCCGCAGGAACTGCAGAAATCCGTTAGGTGGAGCTACCAAGTGAACGAAAAAGAAAGAGCTTAGCCACCGGGTTGCCGGATACCTGGCCAGTCCAAGAAGAAAGGGGTTAAAGGCCGAATAGAAGAAGCCCGCAAAGGGACTGATCATGATCAGAATTTCCAGACAGATCACGAAGTAGAGGATGATCGCGCCACTCAAGATTGTCTTTTTCTGCTGCATCGGAACACCTCTTCCGTCTTAACCTACGGCCTTACCCGGCACTGCACCCCTCAAGCCTGCAGGGCTCCTAATTGGAGTGGCAGAATCGGCTTTGTGCCGTGCAGCCGATTCCCCCACGGTTTCAACAAATAGCAGCGTGGTATCTACAGTCCGGAAGGACCTGCTACACCACGATTCATCGACCCAGGACCGTGCATCGGTCCCATGCTCTGCGCTTGCAGTTGTTTCCACTGCTCAACCGTGAGAATTCGCCGAATCGCCAGTAACATCTTGGCGTTCGACTTCTCCAGTTCGGCGCGTGCCTGAGCTACCTTGTCGATTTGAGCGGTTACTTTTGCCTCGTCCGGACGCTCGGCGTCCACCAGCGGTTGCATGGCGACTTCTTGCTTTTCCAGCGCGGCACGCAGGTCGATCAACTGCATGCGATGGTCCTGAAAAGCCTTCTCAATCTGCTGTACTTGCGAATCGCTAAGGCCAAGTTTCTTGACCAGCTCGGAATTCTTCCACCACTTGCCGCCCATCCCCATTCCCATCCCGCCATGACCCATTCCGGGCCCCATGCCGTGCCCCATTCCCGGGCCACCGCCCTCCATTGGGCAGGGCATTCCCATCTGCGGACCATGACCCATCCCAGCACCGGGGCCGCCTTGTGCGACCGCGATGCAGGCAAAGGCCAGCATGATTACCACGACCTGTGCTAGATGCCTCTTCATTGCAATTGCTCCCTTCAATCAGTGATTAGAACTTCGTTCGGCGCTGGCCGAGAGCACTGAGTTACGCTCCTCATCGATCAGCACGGCGGGCGCTAGCGCGGCCGGATAGTCGCGCCCAAGATCACTCTGCACTTGCTGCAAGAGAACGTCGTCGGCCGTATCATTGTTCGCACGCTGCACAGGTTGAGGCCTTGTCAGCAGAAATGCCGCCGACACTACCAGAACCATGGCAACCGCCGCAACCCAGCGAACGTACGGTGCAAAATGATGATGCGCAAGGCGCTGCCGGATCGCGAGTCTTTGCCTTGCCCAGAAGATGTCGTCGCGTCCCGCGGCTTCACGGACTGACTCCCGGCAGGCTGAGACCGCAGTGTGAACGCTTTCCGCTTCAGTGCGGCACAGATCGCATGCCTCGATATGCCGTGCGATCTCCCCATTGCCAGTACCGAGGATCCATTCTCCGAATTGCTGTTCGTTCAAATGAGCGTTCATCGGTTTTCCCGCTCCTTAACACACTCTCTGACCACGCCGACCGCGCGAAACAGGTGCGCTTTTACCGTCCCGGGCCGCAGAGTCGTGGCCTGCGCAATCTCTTCAATACTCATCTCTTCCAGGAACCGCAGTACAAACACGGCGCGCTGTTGGTTCGGCAGATTGTCAACCGCCGCCGAGACGTGAGCGAGTCGTTCGCGCGCCAACAAACTACGCTCCGGCGAGGCGTGCGGATCAGCCTGCTCAGGCGTGTCAACCTGATCAGTCATCTCTTCCGAGCCCGCGGGCGCTCTAAAAAGCTGGCGCCAGAACTGCCAGCGACGGCTCTTCACGTGATCTCGAGCGAAATTGATGGCAATGCGCATCAGCCACGTCCGCATACTGCATTCGCCCCGGAACCGCTTTCGTTGCTCATAAGCCTTCAGAAAGCATTCTTGCGTGAGGCTGTCGGCTGTATCAGGGTCGCGGAGCATCGCCAGCAACACACGGTAGATGCGCCGCTGCTCTGCCAATACGAGCGCGTCGAAGTCCTCAAGCTCTGCAACTGCGCCACTGGATATCACTTGAGCATTCGCCATCGCCGCTGCTGTCG
>JBKQVW010000016.1:0-2549 GCA_052142955.1 Acidobacteriaceae bacterium
AACGCTCGTCGCTGGTGGCGCAACAGCGGGATGCTTCTGAACTCTGTGCTGAACCTTGCCTGGGCGGACAGGCTGGGAATACCCCGTCTCTGTTGACCTCAACTTCTCGAACCGCCCGGTGCGGACCCGCATGCCGGGTGGTGTGGCAGGGGAGAGCGGGTGACCGCTCCCCCTATGCCGATCTCCATGCGGCCGAGCGCGGGCAGAACGTAGTCCTCTTTGCGCACGCCCTTTTCGGCCCATTCCATCGCAATCCCGTGATTGCCCGCATAGGCTTCGACCCAACTCCGGTAATCGTTGGTGCGCTGGCTGAGAACTTCCTTGCTCACCACCGGGATGCCCAGAACCTGCCGGAAGAAATACACCACCTGCTCGGGCCGGGCGAGACCGCTGAGATAACCGTTGATGACTATACGGTCGAAGCAATGATAGACAAAGGCCAACAGATTGCCGAACAACCGGGTGAACTGTTCCATGCCCCGCACTATACTCGATGGAGAGAAAATACTGTGGGCGCCAGAGCCATCAAGCGCGGAAAAGGAAAGCAGATTGTCGACGGCAAGGACTTCCGCCTCGCCGAAGAGATTCGCTACATCCAGGACCAGGCCGCCGAACACGACCTGCGCATGGTCACCATCGGCCAACTGATCCTGTTCTCCACCGAGACCGGAGACGCCTGGTTACTCGACGTCACCGATAAACTTGCCGCCCGGCTGGCCAGGGATGGGGACCCTGAACCCATTCAACTGGAGGAGACCGATACCAGTTTCGCCATCGGGTGGAAGGGCAACTATCGCATTGATGGCCCCGCCTTTGTCTACTCCGATCGCAATACTGGCCGCGTCAACACGATCATTGGATATCCCACCAAAAAGATCGCTCAAATGGGCTGATCTGAAAATTTCAAATATGTTTGGCTAGACTTGGTAGGCGCGGATATCCTCCGGACCCAGATGTTCCGGAGACTTGTTGAAGTGGCGTGCAAACAGAGAGACCTGTTGCACATACGATATTTGCGTGTTGAGTGCGAGATTCCGCACCTGCATGTCTTCAGTCATCCGCTGGCGAAGCGATGTCATAGAAACTCCTTTTCGAGATGGAATGCGCTGCAAGCAGCGGCTCCATGCTCTCGCAAAAGAGTTCATGCGTGAAGGATGGCAAACAGGGAGGCCTGATCCAGCACCACGCTCGACCACAGCCTGCTGGACCTACCGAGTACCGCGTAGCGGTTTAGTCCAAAGAAGGTAATGACGCGGACTGGAAGAGAGGGGTCTAGATTTCCATCGGTATTCATTCCAAGCAATGACCGCCCTTTCTTCAACGGCAGTCGTTTACTGCGTGGGCCGTTGTCAGGTTTTGCGCCGTGCCCCTTCCTGTGTTAACGTCTGAAGGCAAGATGGAACGAGTTTCAAACGTTATGCTGCGAGCGTGTGTCTCGAAAACTTCCGGAAGGAAGAGGGCCGGGTCCGAGCCCCGGAACGGCTCCCAGATGCTCGTCGAAGAACGACGTCAATATATTCTGGGACTCGCGCAACAGCAGGGACGCGTCCTGGTAAAAGCCCTTGCCAAGGACCTCGGGATCTCCCCTCTGACAATCCGCAAGGATCTCGACGACCTTCAGGAAAGAGGCATTCTACAGAGGGCCCATGGTGGTGCGCTGCTGGCAAAAACAGGGGCGATATTTGACCCCTCCTTGAAAGAGAAGGAGAAGCAACAGGCGGAGGAAAAACAAAAGATAGCGACAGCCGCGGCGGGCTTCGTACAGGAGGGGCAGTGCATCCTTCTCGACTCCGGCACCACCACCCTGGCTGTGGCCAAGGCCTTGAAGAGGTTTCGCCGGCTTACCATCGTGACGAATTCGATCAAAATTGTTGCGGAACTTAGTTCCACAGATTTCGAGATTCTTCTCACAGGCGGATCGTTCCGAAAGAACTCCAGCTCACTCGTAGGACCACTGGCTGAGGAGACGCTGCGGGATATTCATGGCGATATCCTCTTTCTGGGAGTAGACGGGTTCGATCTCGATATCGGTCTGACGACGCCCAATTTGTTGGCTTCACGCGTGAACCGGGCAATGGTTCGAGCTGCAACGACAGTGATCATTGTGTGCGACTCCACCAAATTCAATCGGAGAAGGCTCGCTAAGATCGTCGATGTGACGTCGATTCATCACGTGATCACGGATAGCAATCTTCCTGCAGAGACCGCCGAGACGATCCGAGCCCTCAATATTCAGCTCACACTTGTATAAATTACGCGGAGCCGCCGATCCGACGGTCGCATCCCCGCCCACCGCGTTCAGGCCAGCAAAATACAAAAGGCATATTCGTCGAACAAACGCGCGCGTCGCAGCAGACCAGGCAAAGACCTCTTCAAATGGGCGTGCGTGGACGAATCAGCATCCACTAAAAACTACACGTGAATCTGCAGCGGCCGCGCGGCCCGCTCTCTAGGAACTTGTTGAAAAACGATTCGATTCCAGCATCATAAAGTTATATCGATTCATCCAATCGGTATGCGTGGAGACGAGCGGATTCAGGATGGGATGT
>JBKQVW010000017.1:0-3563 GCA_052142955.1 Acidobacteriaceae bacterium
AGACGTTCAACGAAATCTACCCATTGCACGACGGCGCTTATGGACCAAGCCCATATCCGCCATTTGTGGCGCTGTTTTTCAGCCTTTTCGCGCGCGTTCCTTTCTTGCCGGCTTTCTTCCTCTGGGCGGGCACCTCGCTGGCTCTCTACATTACGGGGATCGCAGCCATCGTCAAAGACATCTTTCCAGGAGAACGGCTTAAAGTCTCCCTGATCTTCTGTTTTGCTCTAGCATTTTCACCGTTTCTTTACAGCACTTTGGCCAATGGGCAGATTGGCGCTCTGGCAGTGTGCTCGGTTGGGTTTGCATTTGCACTGGAAAGGCGCTCGAAGCCGTTTGCGAGCGGGATGGCGCTCTCCATTCTGGCCTATAAGCCAACTCTGCTCCTGCTGCTGATTCCCATGCTGCTTTTGACGCGCAGATTCAGGGCATTCAGCGGATTCACTATCGGCGCGGCGATGCTTATACTGACGGCCACGGCGTGCGGGGGTATGCAGATCTGGCCGGCGTACGCGCACTTCCTGAGCTATTTTGGACGGGTCGCCGGCTTTGACGGTCATTCGGTCCTTCGGCTCTGGAAATATGTAGACTTCAGCTCCTTCTTGCAGGCTGTATGCGGCGGCCGGTCCAGCGTGGAATTGGGAATCCTGATCGCGGCAACAAGCGGGATCGCGGCAGGGCTCGCGGTGTTGTTGTGGAAGTCCGCCAGATGCGGCATGCCCGCGCAATCCATGGCATGGGCGGCGACTCTGACCTGGACTTTGCTTTTGAATGTCTATGTTCCGGTCTACGACTCTATTCTGGTTACCATCTCCGTGGTGCTGACCCTGAGAGCTATGAAAGGGATGGAGTGGAAAACGGCCATGCGATGGACAATTTTTATGTCGGTATTTCTATGTTTGGCTTCATGGTGGACAGATGCGATCGCGCTACGCCACGGAATTCAGGTTCTCACCATCTTGCTCGCCGTTCTCGGATTGGTACAGCTTTATCTTTTGCGCCGGGCGATTGGTTGGGGAGTGCCGCAAACGGTCACCGGGGTTCCCTCTGGGTAGGTCAATCCTGGGGTCCGCCTGTTCTTTTAGTTGTGGGCTGAGGGGCTCTCAGATCTGTCACTGACTGGGAGAGCCGGCGAAAATTCGACCTGATCTCCGGCTTGCGTCTGCGTGCCACGGATGGTTCCGGGGACAAGTTCCAGCACGGAGTGCGCCGAGAGGCATGCCGACAGGCGCCACGGAGGCACTGCGCTGCGGATCTTCCTGATTCGGTTCTTGCGGTCCAGATAGACAAGGTCGATGGGGAACTGCATGAAGAAGGTGTGCACGGCTTCACAGGGGAGGATCCACAGACCCTCTCCGGGGGCAAGCCGCGCGCGCCCCAGCAGGCCTTTGCTGCGCCTTGAACCGCTGTTGGCGACCTCCAGGCAGGTGGCAAGCACCGTGTGGCGGGTGAGGTTTGTGACCTGCAGGCGGGTCTCCGGGGTTCGCGGCTGGCGCGAAGAATGTCCATCCCGCAGACCGCCAAAAATCCTGCCGAGAGGATTCATCTGTTTGCCTCAGGTCCTTTAGCCTGTCCGGCGCCGCGGCCGATAAGGACGGCTTACGCCGGTTTCACTGGAACGCGGGAATGCGCGAATTCCGCTAACCAATGAATATTGAATCGCACTTGGATAAGGTATGCTCACTCCCCACTTCCGCCGGCCGCCTGAGGTGACAGCCGGCAGAAACGCTACTGAGGCGATGAAGGCGCGGCAGCAGCACTGCTGGCTGACGCACTCGACGCGGCGCCAAAACCTTGCGTGGCGCCTTCGATCAGCAGCGGCGGCTCAGGCTTCATGCTGTCGATAAGTTTCTCAACGGGTATGACTGTTGGTGCGGGAGCTGGAGTGTTCTCGGCCGTCTTGGCATCCGGCGTATTCATGGGAATGCCGGAGTTGGGCGGCAGGAACTTGGTTGGGAACTTCAAATCAGGCAGAGGTGCGCCGACCGGCATGGGCGCCACGATCTCCGGCGTTACCAGGACGATCAACTCGGTGTTGGTTTTGCTCTTCGCCATGGACTGGAAGAGCTTGCCCAGAATCGGAATGTCCCCTATGAACGGGATCTTCTCGAAGGTCTCGGTTTCAGTATTATTCAGCAGGCCAGCGAGAACAAAAGTCTGGCCGTCGGCCAGCTCGACCTCGGTCTTCATCTTCCGCGAGGTAATGGCGGGCACTTCAAATCCGGAGATGTCCACGGCATCGGCGAAGTCCAGCTGGCTGACTTCCGGGGCAATCTGAAGACGGATGGTTCCGCGGGGAGTAATGACGGGAATGAAGTTGAGACGGATTCCATACTCTTTGAACTCGATGGTAACCGTAGCAGCAGTGCCTGCCGCGCCGCCCTGAACAACCGGATAGGGATATTCTCCGCCGGCCAGGAAGCTGGCCTCTTTCCCGTTCACGGCCAGGATATTTGGCTCCGCCAAGTCTTCGGTGACGCCTTTGGTTTCAAGCGCCGTGATGGACGCGCCCAAACCGCTCAGGCCGGGGAATAATGCCGCGATATTTTGATTGCTCGCAACGGAGTTTCCCGCCGAGGAGGCGAGCAAGGGAGGAGGGATAACCTGTGTGGTTGAAATCGTGCCGAGCGCGTTTCCCAGCCCGTTGTTAAACATACTGATGCCCAACTGCATGGCCTTATTGCGGTCCACGCTCATGAAGCGCACCTTGAGCAGAATCTGCGGGTCGGCGGGAGGCACTTTGACGTCCAGCAGGTTGACAACTTTTCCCGCGGTGGATGCAATGCTGACAGCGCGGTAGGAGCTGTTCAGGTTATTGACCGTGCCGCGCAGGAAGACCATGTTGTTGTCGAAACTGACCTTCAGAATTTGTCCGGGCAGCTCCGCCCTGAGCTGGCGTCGGACGGCCTCCAGGCTGCTTTCCGATGCCGACGAGTTGGCGCTCACCTTCACGTTGAAGAACTGCCGGTTACCGAGCGTGTCCCAGATAATCAGGCTGGTTTCACCCGGGGCTTTTCCGCTGACCATGATCTCGGTGCGGCTGATGGCGTGGGTTTCAGCAGTATTGGCCGAGCCGATGGCGATGCGCTTGATAGGCTTGGCGGTATCCACCAGCACGGTTTTGCCCACGGCTACATAGAGGTCATTGGCGGAGTCCTGGATGGTGGCGGGTTGCGGCGCAGGCTGCGTGGCTTGAGCCCGCAGGCCAGACGCGGCGCAGACAACAAGAAGCATTGCGCAGAAACATGCGATAGTATTGCCAGCCTTCGCTCTCACTGCTTTCCCTCGGAAGAACGGAATTTTTCCGTACCCATTTTATCGCCGTTGATCACTTCGATGGTGAATGTATCGGGCGCGGCTACGCGAACGCGGCCCGAGCTCACCGGCCTTTTAGCGCCGTTATCGGCAAACAGGTTGGTCATGGCCGTGCCCGGAACCGGAGCGGTTTTGGTATCCAGCGGGTTGCGCAGAACCAGCTGGATTTTAACCTGCTGGTTGCTGGCCAGGCTAAGCTTCTCAGCCTGTTCCGGAGTGACCAGAAGGTTGACGACCTGCACCTGCTT
>JBKQVW010000018.1:0-2925 GCA_052142955.1 Acidobacteriaceae bacterium
CGCCGGTTTCGCTGGCCATCCGTGAGACGGGAGTCAAGTGGGGGAGTTACGTGGTCAATGGAGGAGCGCTGGCGGGTCTAAGCACGGTGATGCTGGTTATGCTGCTCGGCCAATCTCGTGTCTTTTACTCCATGGCCCACGACGGCCTGTTGTGGAAATGGGCAGGCGATATTCATCCGCGCTTCCGGACCCCTTGGAAATCTACCGCTATTGTCGGAATGTGCGTTGCCGTTGTCCCGGCGCTGGTGCCGATCGGAGATCTCGGCCAGTTGGTGAGTATTGGAACGCTCATGGCGTTCGTTATTGTCTGCGCGGGTGTCTGGATCATGCGCGTCCGACGTCCCGAGCTGCATCGTCCCTTCAAGACTCCCTGGGTACCGTTCGTTCCCATCATGGGGATCATCATCTCGCTCGGTCTGATGGCCGGACTGAAAGGTGTGACATGGCTGCGGCTTGTCATCTGGCTGGTGATCGGCTTGATCATTTATTTTACCTACGGCGTGAAACACAGCCGCGTGCGAATCGCAAACAAGTGAATTGAGCCTGAGAAGCGGCCCGGGTCTCCCGTGCAGGTGCAACCGGCCGCGAAGCGCAAAGTGGATCTCGTCCACGTTCCACGAATCGGGTAAAGTGTCTCTGCAACTCCTTCTGCCATGGATGGAAGAGCAAACCAGCAGAATTCCTTCTGGAAGAGCCTGTCGGCGCTCGACTGGGCGGCGCTGGCGCTGTGCGCGGTGGGCATTCTGTCGCTGTGGGCCGGGAATTGGCTGCAAGGTTTGTCCGGTTTGGGTCCGCTCCGATTCGTGGGGCTGCTGGCCGCATTTTATTTGCTGTACCGGTTTTGGAGCCGGTGGCGCAGCCAATTGTTGTGGAGCCTGCGGAACCGCTTGATCGTCGCGTACCTGTTCATTGCGGTTGTGCCCATTATCTTGCTGCTGATCTTCGCGAGCCTGCTGGGACAGATCATTTACTCGCAACTGGGCGCGTATCTCCTTTATCACGACATTGAAGACCGGCTGCAGATGTTGTCCAGCTCCGCGGCAAGCATTGCGGCGGCGGAGTCCCAGCTACCGGCGTCGATGGATCAGGAGACGCTGGAGAAAGTGCTGGCGGCACAAGTGCAGATCGCGGAATCAAAGCAATTGCCTGGACTGGCCGTGAATTTCGCCGTGGACCCGGAGTACTTCCGTGAGGTGGCCGGGCCAGGGGCGCGTTCGTTTACGGGGCTGGTCCAGCAGGGGACACAACTCCATCTCGCCGGTATGAGGGAAGCGGACTCGCCACGCGGCAGGCGATTCATCGAACTGAGTGTGCTCGTCACTTCGGAGTTTCTGGAAGGACTCGCCCCGGATCTCGGCCCGATCGATGTGACGCTGGCGCAAACGGTGGAAGGGGATTCCGCACGAACGGCGGTGCGCATCGGGGGAAAGAGCTATCGCGCGGTCGGACGTGTCGTGACAAAGAAGAGAGCCCTGCTGCCGCCGGAATCGTGGTGGGATCCGGTCGTGGATGGTTTTTCGCGGTTGAACGCAACGTATTTGGAAGCGGATCGGGTTTCGGAGCGGAACCACCCGGTGTTTGCCTTTTTCAAGGCGCGGCCATCGCCACTGAACCGCCGGATTTTTTCCTCCTTGGGGGATCTGAGCGGGGCAAAAGTGTTCGAATTGAAACTCATAGGCGTCTTCTTTTTTCTGATCGAGCTTGCCGCCTTGGTCATTGGGGTGGTTCTGACACTGGCCATCACGCGTACGATTTCAGGACTGTCCCGCGCGACGCAGTCGGTGCAAGAGGGGAATCTGTCCGCGCGAGTTCCCGTGGAGCGCCGCGACCAGTTGGGAATGCTGGCGGAATCCTTCAATTCGATGACCAGTTCGATCAGCCGGTCGATCACTGAACAGAAACAGTTGCAGAGACTCGAAAACGAGATCTCCATCGCGCGTGAAGTGCAGGATCAGCTCTTCCCGCGGAATCTGCCGCATGTGGAGGGCGTGGAAATCGAGGCGATCTGCCGGGCGGCGCGCAGCGTGAGCGGCGACTACTACGATTTCATCCAGTTGACGCCGACGCAGGTTGCGATTGCGATTGCGGACATTTCCGGGAAAGGAATTTCGGCGGCGTTGCTGATGGCCAGCTTGCAGGCGGCGCTGCGCAGCCAGTTACTGACGCCGGGAAGCGAAAATCTGAGCACCGCGGAATTGGTCTCGCGGTTGAATAAGCACATGGTTCGCAATACCGGCGATGACCGGTTTGCCACGTTTTTTATTGCCGTTTATGACCTCGCCACGCGGAAATTGCGCTATACCAATGCCGGGCATCTTCCGGGGCTCTGCTTGTCCGAAGGAAGGACCAAGCATTTGGATGTGGGCGGGATTGTGCTGGGCGTCCTGGAGGATTACCCGTACCAGGAAGGCAGCGTGGACGTGCCACCGGATGCCGTTCTGATTGGGTACAGTGATGGACTCGTCGAGCCGGAGAACGCCTATGGGGAGGAGTTTGGAGTTTCGCGGCTGGAAGCGGCAGCGCAGAGCGTGCGCCAGGCGTCTCCGCGAAAAATCGTGGAATCGCTCATGATCGCAGCGGAAGAATGGTCCGGCAGTCCGGAGCAGGCGGATGACATGACGGTGATCGTGGCGAAACTGAGGTAGCGGGTCGCTTTCCGATCTCGCGACTTTCCCGGCATTCGACAACGAAACGGAGGTGAACGCGCCGTTCCTGCTTCACAGGGGCACAGCTTGTGTTAATGGTCTGTTTATCTTGAGGCAATTAGATTTAGCGCGAACGCGGGCAGTACTACTTTTCGAGGCAATGAAGCCAACTATTCAACCTTGGTGAAAATATGAAAACACTCTGTATGTGTTTGATTGCAATGTTCGCATTGACCGGGGCAAAGGCGCAGGACAACCCCTCCAACGACTAGTTTGCGCC
>JBKQVW010000019.1:0-8184 GCA_052142955.1 Acidobacteriaceae bacterium
GATCGTCAAAGCTGGCAAGTCTATTTCCCTGTCCTCGGTGAAGACAAATGCAACGAAGAAAAGGAATATGCGAAATTTTTTAGCTGCCTTTGTTGCCGGATCGATCTTGCTGGCTTCCATGTCTCCGACGGCGCGCGCCCAGACGCCCAATCTTCCGCCGCCAAGCCCACAGTTCCAGATTCCAGTCAATGAATCCCTGTCGTATGCGGTGGATTGGCGCGTGTTTCCTGCTGGAATCGCCACGTTTCATCTGCAGGCGCAGGGTAACAATGTGCACGTGCTGGCAACGGCGGCCTCCATCGGCACCGTCAATCTTCTCTTCCCAGTCAGCGACCGATACGAAAGCGTGTTCGACCGCCAGACCGGATGCTCGTTCGAATATCGCAAGCAAATCCAGGAAGGGCGACGACGAATTACCGGCCTGATGCAACTGGACTATGCACACCATGTGCAAAAGATCACGGAAAAAAATCTAGTCTCGGGAACCTACAAGCAGCAAACTTCGCCGATTCCCGACTGCGTCACCGACGTTCTCTCGGCAATCTTCTATGTTGGGTCGCAGTCGCTGCAGGTCGGTCACGATCTCCACTTCCCTTTGGCCGACGGCGGCCACGTCGTCCCCGTCACCGTGAAGGTGGAAGCGAAGGAATCCGTAGTGACGCCGGCAGGAACTTTTTCCGCGATACGCGTGCAGCCCACCGCTGCCGCGGGCGTCGTGAAGAACCGCGGAGATATCTGGATCTGGTATACCGACGACGCGCGTCATCTCCCGGTGCAAGTACGCGCCCATCTATTCTGGGGAACGATTACGATGCGTCTGACACGCATCGATCATCCGTAATCTCGGGGCTAGGTTAGACTGATTTCCTGTCGCTTGCCGAGTTTCCCCAGGTGCGTATCTCCAAATCTGTCGGAAACCTTCAGGCCGTATCCAAGCAACCGATCCAGGCCGATATGCGCCGTCCAGATGCAAATCAGCGGCAGCAGTCGAACGCTGTGGGTAGCAATGGCTGCGATCGCGACGCCGAGCGGCAGCACGTAGCTATGGACAATGTTGTAGGAAAGTCGGCCAACTCTTCTGCCAACTACATAGCCCAGCATGGAGAGATCGGGCACCAACAGAAGCGCCGCAAACAGCCACCAGCGCGCGCCAAAATTCCAATACAGCAGGACGCTCAAAGCCAGCACGACAAGCCCTTCGGTTCTCAGCCAGACACGCGTAGCGCCGGAAACAGCGCCGCTGGCCGCCACAGAAATTTTCATTTGAGAAACCCTCAACTCTCCTATTCGATTATTTCTAGCCGAAAACGCGCTCTAGCGCCCCGGCTGAATGGTGGTCCCGTTCAGCAGAAAGCTGCTGAGTCCAAGCGTGTCTGTGCGATAGACGCGAACATGTGCCGCCCCCAGTTCATCGAGCACCGACACCTTGGGATGGCCGAATGGATTGTGGCGTCCGACGGAGATCACGGCAAATTGGGGATGAACCGCGGCCAGAAATGACGGAATGGTCGAGGTATTGCTGCCGTGATGGCCGACCTTCAAAAGCCCTGCCGCCAAAGGCTCCGTGGCAACCATCTGTTCTTCCACGGGCGCTTCCGCGTCGCCTTCCAGCAGCGCGGCTGTTTGCCGAAAACGAATGCGCATCACCAGGGAATCGTCGTTGGTTGCACGTGCCTCGGGCCGATAGGTTGCAGCCGGCGCAAGAATGCGCACATGGATGCCGCCAAATAAAAAGCGTTCGCCGGCACTCATCCGCTCGACTGGGATCTTCTCCTGCGCGGCCAGCGCCAACAGAGCGCGATATTCAAGAATCATCGGATTGTGGCCGACCCATAGTGTCTTGGGGTGGAAATTCCTGAGGATTGCGGGCATGCCTCCCATGTGGTCGCTGTGGGCGTGGGTCAGCGCCACGGCATCCAAACCGCGAATGTGCCGCCACCACAGATACTGCGAGACAACGTCCTCGCCAATATCGAATTGCGCATCCTCCGTATGAGGGCCGCCGATCGGGCCACCGGCATCCACCAGCAAGGTATGGCCGTCGGGAGTGACGATCAGCAACGAATCTCCCTGGCCCACGTCGATTGCCGTCACCTCCAACACTCCGCGGTGGCGAGTCAGCGGGACCGGCCACAGTACCAGCAGCGAGCCGACAAAGATCACACAGAGAGCAACTGTTTTCCAGCGGCGTGACAGACGGACCATCCATAGCGCGGCAATCCACGCCGCGGCAAAACAGAAGAGAGACCAGGTTGGCGGATCCGGGGTACGAAGCGAGGAAGCCGCTAGATTGCCAAACAGATGGATCAGCCAGGAGATGGCATGCAGCAGCAATGCCGTCACGGCTCCGCTGGGAACCGCCAGCGCGGGATGAATGCAGCCAAGCAGAAATGTCGCGAGCGCCAGCGGCAGCATGAAGGCCAGCAACGGCAGGCCCAGCAGGTTCGCCGGCAAAGCCACCAGCGTAATGCGGTGGAAATAGAGGGCCATTGGCAGCACCATGGCCAGTTCCACCACCAACGACACAATCATTGCTTCAGTGAATCGCAGTCCCCAGCGGACGGTCCCGAACGGCAAGCGCCAGGCCCAGCGCGTCCCGACAAAATTTCGCAGTCGTTCCACATACATCCGCAACGCCACACGCATCTGTGCAACCTTCGGCGGCAGAAACGGATCAAGTTGGGTCTGCCTTGGCAGCCGAACTCCCCGCAGATAGGGCGCAAGCGTGGACTCGATCAGCGGCATGGCCAGGCCCGCAATTGCCAGTACAGCCAGGAACGTCATCTGAAAGCTGGCATCGAACAGCGCTGAAGGATTGTGAACGAGCACCCCCACGGCGGCAATCCCAATCGCATTCAGCGCAGCCCGTTCGCGGTACAGAATTCGACTGAAGAGGTAGACGGCACTCAGCCACAGGGCGCGCTGCACCGGCGGCGCAAAGCCGGTGAGAAAGGCATACGGCAACGCGAGCGAGATCGCCAGCAGCGTGGCGGACAACTGGCCCATGCGCAGCTTGCGCGCCAGCCAGAAAATCAATCCAATGACAATCGTGATGTGCAGGCCGGAGACGACCAGCAGATGAAAAGAGCCGGTACGTTCGAAGGCGCTCCGCATGGAGTGTTGCAGACGGGTCCGATCGCCAAACAGCATCGCACTCAGCACACTGCTGTCCTGCGGCGTTAACCGCAGCCACTGCGGCAGCCAACGGTACGAAGCGCTGATCGTCGCAATGCGATCTAACCGCATCCCAGCCCACGTCTGCGCGGCCGTGGCCAGACATCCCAGCGAAGGACGCCCGTTCGAACCCGCGAGATGGACCGCGCTCGCGTCTGCGCTGCCGAGAACTGCAATGCCATGCTGGGCAAGATAGGCGGGATAGTTCCACGCCCCGGGATCGAGAAAGTACTCCGGCTTGTGGAAGCGCACCGCTACGTTCACCCCCTCGCCACAGTGCAGCGGGGGTAGATTTTCTCCGGAGCGAGCATAGATTGTCAGTCGCATACCGCCCGCGACGGGGGTTTGCCAATCGCGGTCGGCGTTGAAGTCCTCCACGTGAGCCAGCGACAGGTCGATCTGTTCGGTCTGTTCGGTTTCTGCTTGCCGGCCAGAGGGATACGTTCTTGTCTCTGTCCGCGCGGAGTGGATGGCGATCACCGTTCCGCTGGCGCTGCGTTCGAGACCGTCCGCAAGCCGAACAAGAGCGGGAGACGCTGGGTGCAGAGGAGCCACGAAAGCGCAGAATTGTCCCGCGGAAAACCAAAGCAGAAGCAAGGGCAACCACAGAGTACGTACCGCCATCCGCGCCGCCAGCAACGTCAACCCCGCGGCCAGCAATGCGGCCGCCAGGCAGAGCAGCGGAGGATGCCAGACCCAATGTGCGTCGATGATGCCGAGAGAAAATCCTCCCGCAGCCAGCAGCATGGGGGCGGTTGCAAACGACAGGCGCTCTCGTCGAAGCCGATGCCGGGTCGCCCGCAGGGGCGCAGGCTGGTACCCGCGCAACCTTCGCGCGGACCGTGCGGTCTCCGTTGCGGGGGGGAGCAGGTCCATGATTGAGCCCGCGAACTCAGCGCTCGAGCGTTGCGATGGCTTCCATGTGGTACGTTTGCGGAAACATATCGACCAACTGCAGGCGAAGGAGGCGGTAGCCGGATTGTATCAATGCGACGAGATCGCGGCCCAGCGTCGCCGGATCGCAGGAGACATAGACAATTCTTCGCGGCCCTATTTCGGCCAATAATTTGCACGCATCCACACCCACACCGGCTCGTGAAGGGTCCAGCAGAATCAGATCGGGCGCAGCCTGTCGCCCTGCAACCGCCTGCTGAAGGAAATTCAGGGTCGTGGCCTGGACGTATTCCGCCCGGCTGTCTCGCAAGTTGTGGCGCAGATCCTTGCAGGCTGCGGCACTCGATTCGACTGCGATCACATGCTGAAAACGCTCCACCAGCGCCAGCGAAAAAAGTCCCACACCGGCGAAGAGGTCCCATGCGCATGCGCCGCTCTCACTGCCGGTGGCAGCGGCGACAAACTCATCCAGTAAACTTCGATTCACCTGAAAAAACGATCCAGCGCCAACCCTATACTCGCGACCGGCCACACGATAGCTCATATGCTGCCGACCCCATGGCAATTGCGGCCTGACATGATGGATATTTCCTTTCTCCGCCGCAAGCACTTGCGCGCCGCTAAGCTGTGGAATTTCCCGCTGCATCTTCGTCAAGAATTCCGTGTAGATGTCCTGTTGGCCGCGCACCTGTGTCCGTGTCCAAATCGTCATGAAGAGTTCAGACTGATCGTGGTTGGTGAAGACTTCAATCTCTTGTGCATCCGCTGGAATCAAATCTTGTGACCCAAGCGAGCGCAGGACACGGATGCATTGCTCCAGCAGAGGTGCGGCAATCGGGCAACGATCGATCGACGTCATCCGATGCGATTTCGCCTGACGATAGCCGATGGAGAATTCCGGCTGCGTCTGCACCTGGAGTCGAATGCGATTGCGATACCCGAGTGGTTCGCCGGCAAGCAGGGAAACATCCGGCAGATCGCGAACTCCGGCCCGCCTGAGACTTTCCAGGAGCATCCCCCGCTTCAGCTCCACCTGGTAGGCATAGACGCCGTGTTGCAGGTGGCAGCCGCCACAGGTTGCAAACCACGGGCACGGCGGATCCGCGCGAAACTCGGAGACCTGTACAATTTGCCGCGCATCGCCCACACAATAGCCGCGGCGTTGTTGCGTGATTTCCGCTTCCACAACTTCTCCGGGCAGTGTAAAAGGCACAAAGACGCTCATGCCGCCACGCGCGTCGGAGTCCGCCGGAACCCGTGCCAGACCCTGGCCGCCATAGATCAATTTTTCAATCGTCAGCTTCATGTCTGGCGCATGTAGAACAGGCTGAGGCGAGGCACATTGTTTTGCTGGAATAGACTGCGACGGAGAAACTGTTGCTCAATTTGCCGGATCTGCACCGTCTGCAGTCGACTGCGATACGGCGCCAGTTCCCGCGCCGACTGCTCGCGCAGCGCCAACGAAGTTTCCGGAGGCGTGAACGCCTGCAACGCAGCAAACAACTGATCCTCCAACACGAGCAGTTGCTGCTCAAGAGATTCGGTTGAAACGGCTTGCTTGCTCTCTGCATTCCCGCTTTCCAGCGACGCGGCCACCTCCGCCAGTCGGCGCGAGGTTTCAGAAAAAATCGGCTGCGCATTTTCAGGAGTCTTACATTTCTGGAGGTCCTCCGCATTCTGGCGCAGATAGGAAGCGATGCGATGCGTCTCGAAGCCGCTTTCCTCCGGTGTTGCCGCCTGCTTCCGCAGCGCGCCCGTTGCCGCTTCATGCATGTCTTCCACGGCGCGGAGCACTTCTTGCGCGCAGTAAGCGAGTCCGTTGATGCGCCGCACGCGCCCCTTTGCCTGCCGCGCCGTATATTTTTCAAATGTCTCGTCAATCCCGGCGAGAACCGCCTCGAGAGGAAAGCCCGCTTCCTGCCACGTCGCGATCAGCGACCAGTCCAGCGTCGACAGCATCAACAGTGTGCCGCGCCGGCGCTGGAAGTGCTCTTCGATTTCCGTGTAGTAATTGAAATAATTCTGCAAGGGTGTCGGCTTAGAGCGGTTCTCCTTCCCATACGTCCTTTTGTATTTCTACATTGCCGCCATTCCTTAAGGAAATGGCGGTTGAGAGCAGTGGCTTCGGTTTGCATCTGAAGGAGAACCGCTCTAGGCCTTCTGCGGGCTAGTGGCTTTGCGCGTATGGGAGCGCGGTCCAGCAACCAGGTTGCGCTCGTAAATGATGCGCAGTCCTTCCAGCGTGAGGGTGTCGTTGACCTCGGAGATGAACCGCGACTCGCCGGCGATCAGTCGCGCCAGCCCGCCGGTGGCCACACATTTCGTTTCCGGGCCAAGTTCCGCGATCATCCGCTCCAGGATGCCGTCTACCAGCCCGACGTGGCCATAAAACAATCCTATCTGCAGGTTATCCACGGTATTGGTGCCAATGACTTTCGGAGGCCGTTTGATTTCCACCCGCGGCAGGCGCGCCGCGCGGGCAAACAGCGCCTCGGCGGCAACGTTCACCCCAGGAGCAATTGCGCCTCCAAGAAATTCTCCTTGTTTGGAGACAACGTCGAAGTTTGTAGCCGTGCCGAAATCCACGACAATCGAAGGCCCTCCGTATTGTTGAAAGGCTCCCACGCAATTCGCGACTCGGTCGGCGCCCACTTCGCCGGGATTGTCGGTCAGAATTGGAAGCCCGGTCCTGACTCCAGGCTCGATGAACAAAGGTTTGTGGTTGAAGTATCGCTCGCAAAACTGGCGCAGAATCCAATCGATGGGCGGAACGACCGATGCGATGACAATGCCGCCGATTTCCTTGCTGTCCACACCTTCGGTTTGGAGCAGGTTGCGAATCAGGATGCCATATTCATCCGCGGTTTGCCCCTGGCGCGTGCTGATACGCCACGTCGCGCGCAACTCTCCAATGCGGCCTTCCACCACTGGATAAATTGCAATGACTGTATTTGTATTGTTGACGTTGAGTACGAGCAGCATCTTCTTCAACCTTTCGCCGATGTTTCTCGGACTCCGCCAGACAAAACGGTACGGAGTCCATCGGCGGTTTGCACGCGCAGAAAACCGTTTCTATCCAAGCCTGCCGTGACGCCAGTGTACCCCCCGGCTTCGCCGACAAAGACTTGTTTTCCGCGAATCCAACTGGATTTCTGCTGTAGGCGCGCCAAAATTCCATGACACGCATTGGCGAAACCTGCCGGCTGCATCAGTGGATACATTTCGCTCACCAGACGTTCCAGAATCGCGACCAGCAAATCCTGTCTTGAAGGAATACGATCCGTTTCCAAGCGCAAGGACGTAGCGAGATCGCGTAGTTCGAGCGGAAATTGTCGATGGTTCACATTGATTCCGATCCCAATGACCGCATGGCGGACTCGCATCGCTTCGGCATTCGTTTCCGTGAGAATGCCGCCAACTTTTCGACGTCCAAAAAGCAGATCGTTGGGCCAGCGAATATCTGCAACTAATCCTGTTACATTTTCGATGGCCTGCTGTACCGCGAGTCCGGCAGCAAGCGAAAGCCAGAGCCCATCCGCAGGTGTCAGCTGCGGGCGCAACAAGATGCTGACATAAAGACCGGCGTAAGGTTCAGAATGCCACGCGTGATCGCCACGCCCCTTGCCGGCGGTCTGCTCCTCGGCAATATAAACCGAGCCGTGGGGAGCGCCTTTCGCGGCTTCCTGCATGGCAAGCATATTTGTAGAGTCTACGGAAGGGAAAACATGCAGTTTACCGGAAAAAATCGTTCCTTGTAGGGTGGCATTCAGAGCATCGGAATCGAGTGCGTCCACCATAGAGTCGGTATCTAGAAAATCTCCGCGGTGATCTTCATACTCAGATCGATCGCCGAAACCGAATGAGTGAGCGCGCCAACGGAAATGTAGGTCACGCCAGTCTGCGCATATTTCCGGACCGTCTCCAGCGTGATCCCTCCAGAGACTTCAATGGGGATTTTTGCGACGCGCGCACGAGCAATACCAACTGCACGCTTGGCCTCCGCGGGGGTCATATTATCCAGCAATAACGAGTCGGCACCGCCGGTAAGCGCTTCCTCCAGTTCCTCCAACGAGCGGACCTCGATTTGAATTTTCTGCCCCGGCAGTCGCCGTTGCA
>JBKQVW010000020.1:0-4292 GCA_052142955.1 Acidobacteriaceae bacterium
ATGACTTCGCTTTCTTATCCGGCGTTTGAAGCAATGACAATTCCGGGGCTGGGGCTGTTTCTGGTAGTGCTATTAAATGATTTCGATGACTGGCGGCGATGGGTTGTGTACGCGGCTTGCGGAGTGCTGCTGTGCTGCGAAACCCAGTTCAAGGAAAGAGTTCCGTTCGGCTTCAACGGCTACCAGGAGCCTTCGGCAAAGGTCGCGACCATGACATCGTCGCTGCCGGAGTTGCGGGGATTCCTGCTTCCCGCCAACACGATCGAATTCGTCGATTCGACCATTCGCATCATCCGGGAAAACTCCACTCCGACGGACACGATCTTCGTCTATCCGGAACTTGGCTTCTTTTATGGCGCAACGGAACGCAGGCCTGCTACCTTTTCAAGTTCGCATAACTTCGACGTTGTTCCCGACTCTTTCGCGAGGGCCGAGGCCGAGAGACTGCTTCGGGTACGGCCGGCAGTGCTCATATACGGACCCACATCGGAGCAATTCCTGCGAGCGAACGAAGCGTATTGGCGCAATGGGAAGCCCAGCGGTCAACGGGATATCATCGCCGCAGTCGAGACGTTGGCGCGGGAATACAGATTGGTAAAGGAGTTTCGATTGTATCCGTTCGGAGACCCAGTCTATGTTTTCGTGCGGCCCGACGCGGAAGGTTCCGGCAGGCAGTAAGACTAATGTAAGAATATGCATCCGCAAAAGTTCAACTTACCATCGAGAGCAGCATGACACCCAGTCGCGAAAAGATTCCGCCGGAATTACACGAACAGCGGACGACAGTAGGCCAAATCCGCTGGTGGCGTATCGCTGATTTAGGGGTGTTCGTCATCTGGGTAACTCTGGTCTGTTTCATCCTGCAACATCATGAGCCTTGGGCTGACGAATCCCAGGCGTGGTTGATTGCGCGCGATCTCGATTTGAAATCGATGTGGTTTTACGAGTTGCGCTACGAAGGCACGCCCGGCCTGTGGCACACCATTCTGTGGATCGCGCAGCATGTGTTTCACGCGCCGTATGGTGCGATGGGTGTGATTGGCGCGATGTGTGCGGCGCTGGGAGTTGCTTTCATTCTCTGGAAGGCACCGTTTCCCCGCCCGCTTCGCTACCTCCTGGTGTTTTCCTACGTGATTGTGTATCAGTACGCGGTGGTAGCACGCTCGTACAACCTGCTGCCGTTGCTGGTGTTTGCTGCCGCTTTCTTCTATCGTGATCGCGAACACCCAGGCCGCATGGCGCTGGCTCTCGCTCTGCTTGCCAACGTCTCCCTGCACGGAATTTTATTGGCCGCAGCTCTAGGAACCTGCTACCTGATCGAGGCGATCAAGGATTGGCCGAGGCTGAGCGCAGCGCTTCGGCGCCGCTATTTTTTCTGCATTGGCAGCCTGCTTCTCGTCTTCCTATTCCTCTTTGTCATACTGAAACCGACCTCTGACATGCTGATGTTTTCGCCGGATAAGATTCCGGCCAGCGCCAAGCATCCTGTCAGTCTGAGCAGATTCGGAGATGCTGTCGGCTTTGCCTTTTTTGATCAGCCTGTGCTATCCGCGCTATTCCTCTTATTGGCGGCCGGTTGGTGCCGCATGCGACGGAAGTTGCTGCCGTTTCTACTTTGTGTTTTGCTGATGGTTCTGGTGTTCGTGATGATTTCTGGCCGGCCGCACCATCACGGCACGGTATTCCTGGCTGCGATGGCGGGCCTGTGGATTGCATGGCCAACCGAAGGCGAGACCCGGTCTTTTTCCGGCGCCGCGCGCCTGGCTACGAACGGGATGATAGCGTTGCTGATGTGCATGTTCTGCCTGAACATATGGGACGCCGCGGTGTCGATGAGAAACGATTACCTTTACCCTTACAGCGGTTCCGCGGATGCCGCCAAGTTCTTGAAGCAGGTTGGAGCGGATAAGAGCACAATCTTCGGTTACACCTACGGCATGTCAGCGGTGCAGGCCTACTTTAGCCACAACATTCTGATGAACATCCCAACCACCTACATCCACTACGGGAAGCCTTTCTATGGATTTGAAACGAATCTGGATGAACTGCAGTCCGCCGCTCCGCAATACGTCATCCTCTACAGTGCTTCTCCGGAAAGCGATTTCAGGATTGTAAACCGTCCATTGAATAAGATTGGCTATCGGCTGGAGCACTTCTCGGACGGCCATATTTTCTACAAAAGATCCGATTTCGGAGCAGCGGCCTACCTGATCTACAGGCGGGACTGGAACTGACTTGTTTGTATCAGCCAACGTTTGATCCGAAGGATGCGGCGGTCCCACGGTTTGCTCGTTACGGATTGCCTGCGCCCCCAGCGGTGTTAGTTCTGCCGCACCAGTACCATGGCTAAATCGTCCCGGTATACCACCTTGAAATCAGGGATCGTAGCAAGCGCCGCGGCGATGGCGGAGTTGGCTGGCAGTAGGAATGTCTGGGCACTCGCGAAGTCGGGATTGGCGTTGAGAGGAATCTCGGCGCTCGTCACATTGAAATAGCGGAGATTGATGTCTTCGCCGTAGAGGTCCCGGCGGCCGTCGATGGCCACCGGGTACTCAGGCAGATACCAGGTCAAAAAGCCTCCCCATTGATACTCGTTAAATAGGGGATTCCGCAGATGGTGCCCTCGAATCTCATCGCAGGCTTGCACGGGAAAGTTCTCGCCGATCTTCTTCAACAGCGCTGCGCGACTGGAGGGAATGCGGCAGGCTGCCGCCACACCCACTACCAACAGTAGTCCGGCCGTTGCCAGGGATTCCCATCTTCCAAGGCGTGCGCCATTCTCCTGCTGTATCTCAAGATGATCGATTGCGAAGGCATCGCCAATCACGGCCACGGAGACCAGGGCAAGGAACCCGGCATCGCATTGCATGCGAAACGATACAACGGCACTGGCGATCATCAGCGTGATCTTGAACAGGTCATGCGAGCGCCGTCTTCCGAGAACCAAGAATGCCGCCATTGCCAGCAACAGCAGGACGTAGTGTTGCGGGTGCCGAAAGTTCATGGCATGTTGCCCCGCAACGTATGCTGCCGGGCTGGCATTCTTAATCACCGCCTCGTAGACGTGATCGGTATAGGGCGATAGCAGGGTGGCGGCCAAGGAGACGGCGGCGACCGCTCCGATCGCTCCTACCGGCATCGCGGGCTCATGGCTAATCCAGGTTATGCCATAACGGTGGCAGATCTCTTCAGCGAGCACGGAGGCCAGGAATAGGCCCAAAGCGGAAAGTCCGTAGACAAACTGGATATCTAAGTTTGCCCAGAGAACGAACAGCAGCGGCAGCCAGAGAATCACTCGCGCGTTGCCCGTCCGCCGGCTCTGAAATAGCAGCGCCAACTCGATGGAAAACAACACGAGCGAGCAAAGGTTCGGCAGCGGCCGCAAGTGCAGGAGAGCGTATTGGGCGGCGATGGCGAGGAGTACAGCGAGCCAGAAGCGCCGTCCCCTGCCGCGTCCCAGCAAAAATGCCGACACTGCGAGCGCAACCTTGAGAAGCATCAACGACAGCGGGACAGCGCGTAGTCCGATCAACTTATACGCCGCCGCGAGCAATAGGTCATATCCCCAGCTGCCGGCCGTCCACGGCAAAGCCGAGTATTGCGAGAAGATTCCACTGCGCGGCACCGCATGATTCTGCAAAATCCAGAGACCTGTTCGCAGGTGCCACCACACATCAGGATCGGCCAGCGAGGATAGATGAATCGACTCATACACAGCGGCGGCGCCGAACAGCAGCAGCAGCGTGATAACCCGTACAGCGGGAATGGCAACTGCAGTTCCGTGGACACGGCGCGCTGCGGCTACTGGTGACTCGGAACTCATGGACATAGTCTTCAACAACCTTATTCAATCAGGTTGGTTAAGCCACCGAAACGGTGCTGGGTTGGAAACCTCGGCGAACAGAAGCGGAAATAACTCCACCAACCTTGCCTCGCAGAACCGGGGTTTCATCTTTGCACTCACCCGTGCGGCTCTTGCTTGCGGCAGCTAGAGGTTCCTCATGAGGTCACTTCGCCCTTCCGCGAGGCAAGCTGTGCACCCCACGAATCGCAACCTTGTCGGCCGTCACAGAGCCGTCTGCATTGTGCGCGTAGCCGTGGCATGTAAGCGTGCAGGTGTTCGCGGTGTGATTGTAGGAGATGGGCGTGGCCCCGTTCGGGGCAACCACATTCGCGTCGAAGTTCACCAGCCTCTCGCCCGTAATGGTTGCGCTGGTCGTCCCCATTCCGTGAGCGGTGTGACAAACTGAACAGGAGAAGCCAGTGTTGATGTGGAGCGAGTGCTGGCTGAA
>JBKQVW010000021.1:0-3042 GCA_052142955.1 Acidobacteriaceae bacterium
GGGGAACAATGTGGGAATCCCGCCGCGGTTGCGGGATTTCCAAGCGGAGTGGGAAAGTCCCGTCTTTGGACTTTCCACGTAGCGGCATTTTCCACCGCCTTCCTACCACAAATTCTGCTACAGAGCCTTATTTTCCTGCTTGAGTTTTGTCAAGTCGAATCGTAAGAGGTGAGCGTATGCAGGCTTTTGTCAAGCGCGAGCGAACCTACGGCGCTGTTGAGTTGATGGAAATCGAAGAGCCCCAGGTGGCGCCGGGACAGGTGAAGATCAGCATTAAAGCCACCGCGCTATGCGGCAGCGACCTCCATGCCTTTGAATATCCGAACGGTTACGAGTTCATGCAGGTGCCGGTCGTGCTCGGGCACGAGTACAGCGGGGTCGTCGCCGAAGTGGGAGCAGGCGTCACTCGCCTGAAAGCGGGCGACCGGGTGATGGGCGAATCCAACCAGTACTGCGGCTATTGCGCCAATTGTCTTCAGAGCCGTACCAATATCTGCGAAAACAACAAAATGACGGGGCTGCATACAAACGGAGGCATCGCCGAATACATCTGCATTTCAGAACGGATCGTGCACCGTGTGCCGGACAATGTATCTTTCGCGGAAGCAGCCGTAGCCCAGCCGTGCGCGGTCAGCTTCCATGCTGCTTTCGATAGAAGCGGCATCAGGCCCGCTGACTTGGTGGTGGTCTTTGGCCCGGGCATAGTCGGCTTGATGGCCGCCCAGGGTGCGAAAATCATGGGTGCGCGTCAGGTGGTTGTTGTCGGAACCGATGTCGACGAGGAATTCCGCATGCCCGTTGCCCGCCAGCTTGGTTTTTTCGTCGTCAATGGTCAGAGATCGGATATCAGGCAGGAACTGCTCAAAATCGCGGGCACTTCGGCCGCGGACGTGGTTCTGGAATGCTCCGGGGCCACGGCCGCCTTGCAGGGCGCGATCAGCATTGTCCGCAAGGGCGGGTCAATTACCCTGGTGGGAATCTATTCAAAACCGCTGGAGATGTTCTTCACTCCCCTGATCCGGGCGGAAGTGGATCTTCGCATGAGCTACACCTGCACTTGGAAGAATTACGAACAGGCGCTGCAACTGATTTCAAGTGGGCAGGTTGACCTCAAGCCAGTGATGACTGCCTATCCCTTCCGTGACGGATTACGGGCTTTTCAGGACGGCCTGGCCAAGAAGGTGCTGAAGCCAGTGTTAGTGCTGTGAGCAAGCGGCACCGACTTCAGAAGAGCAGGTGAGAGAACTCTGGCAATGCGGAGCGCACGGCGCTTTTCCGCTCTGTATGATCTTGGTCCTGTTCCAGCTGAACTGGTCATCGAGTTGTTCAGCATCCCCATTGAGCCGACCCTGGCCTGGCAAAGTATCGTCGCCGATCCTCTGCTTCGAAATCATCTTTCTCGCGTTCTTCGGCATGGAGTTCCATAAGCGCCAGTTGCGCGGCTGCGACAAACTGTTTGCGCACGCAGTCGGAAACCTTCGTCCACGGCTCGGCATGAGAGGTGTCTTTGCCGCCGAAGTACGGGGCCAGAAACTGGTGATAACGATACAAAAATCTCGCGAGCTCTTCCGCAGGCACTTCCTGAACAGACATAAAGACGATCCTCGTCCTTTTTTGAATTTCCACTCAGCAGCCCAAGGGAATATTCATGCCGCTGTGGAGGGATCTCTTTGTTAGCTATGCTGTCCACAGCTCTTTGTTAGCTATGCTGTCCACAGATGGAACATCCACATACACGTCGTGTCTTATCTTGACTACATATTGGGGATGTCGTGACTTCTTACCGTCTCGACAGAGCGCGACAAAGAAGGCAACCAGGAACAGGATGCCGCTCACACAAAATGCGCTAAACAGAATCATCGCTGCCATCAGGAACCTCGCTCACTCCATTAGAGGGCGGCATACCTAAAACTCGAATAAAAGGTGCGTAAAAAGTTCCTAAAGATTCGTTCGGTATTGTCCGGGCAGATTGACTGAATAGCAGAAGCGGCAGTTATAGCGGAAATAAATGGCGGATGCGCTCCGAAGTCGCGCAGCTTGACAGCGAGGCCTTCAAAACCCGCGTGGACTGCGGCCTATCATCGACCACCAGAATGCGTCTTTGCGTCTTGCGTCTTTGCGTCTTGCGTCTTTGCGTTTTTGGCCGTTAGCGGGCAGCGCTCATTTCATCTCATGGGTAACAATGTGGACATCGACCGCGGGAGCATCGCGCAAGAACTTGTGGATGGCTGATAAGTACAGATACTTGCGCCAGGTTGTTTGTGCCGAACGTCCGAACACAACTTGCGTGATATGGTGCTCACCCACCAGTTTCGCCACTTCGTCGGCCACATGCTTGCCTTTGGCTCGTACGACTTGCGCGCCGAGATTCTCGGCAAAGCGAATGTTCTGGTTCAACGTACGCTGGTACTCCGGGTTCTCGTCGGCTCCAGTGTCGATGTAGGCGACAAAGAGCTCAGCATCGATGCGGCTGGCCATGCGTGCGCCGCGAGCGATCAGGTACTGTGCTGATGGATTGGAGCTGATGCAAACCAGAATGCGCTCCCGTACCCCGAGAATCCGTCCCGGCTCTTCTTTCTCCAGTTGAGACTCAAGCGTGCGGTCCACGGCCTTGGCCACCTGCTGTAGTGCGAGTTCGCGCAAGGCAATCAGGTTTGTCGGCCGGAAGAAATGCCCCAAGGCGCGATCTGCGCGCTCGACCGGGTAAATGTCGCCGCGTTGCATGCGATGCCTTAGCGCCTCTGGCGTAAGATCGGCAAGCACGATCTCAGTGACGCGTTGCATGACCCAATCCGGAACGGTCTCGCGAATCTGCACGCCTGTTATGCTTCGCACCAGCGGACTCAGGCTCTCGATGTGCTGCACGTTCATGGTCGAAATCACGTCGACGTTGGCGTTTAAAAGCTCAATCACATCCTCATAGCGCTTGGCGTGCCTGCTGCCCTCGATGTTTGTGTGCGCCAATTCATCGATGAGTGCGACCTGGGGCTTGCGGGCCAGAATGGCGTCGACATCCATTTCCTCGAACGAGGCCCCTTTGTA
>JBKQVW010000022.1:0-5862 GCA_052142955.1 Acidobacteriaceae bacterium
GAAATCGCGGTCGGTAACGAGCGGCGCATCCTGTGCGCTTCGACGGCCGCCGGCACTGCATTCGAGGCGGGATCGATCACCATGGGCATGCGTGCCACCAGCGGCGCCGTGTCCCACGTCTTCCTACGCGATGGCACGTTAGAGTGTACCGTGATCGGGGATGGCGAGCCTCGCGGCATCTGCGGCAGCGGCCTAGTGGACGCCGTTGCTGCGGGTCTCCAGACCGGCGCGATTCTGCCCGGTGGCCGTTTGGCCAACGGCACGAAGGAGTTTTCTGTGGCCGGCAGAGTTAGATTAACGCAACATGACATACGTCAATTGCAGCTCGCCAAAGGTGCAATAGCGGCAGGTCTTCGCATCCTTCTCGCAAAATGGGGAGCAACTATCGACGATCTCTCCGCAGTCTATGTATCCGGGGCATTCGGAAACTACGTTCGTCCGGAGAGCGCGGTCCGGATCGGACTACTTGAGACTACTCCGGCCCGGGTGCTGGCTTCCGGCAATACTGCGCTGCGGGGGGCGAAGCTATTGATCAACCAGGACCGTTACCCGGATTTGGAGGTGATCGAGCACGTCAGCCTCGCATCTGATCCGAGTTTTCAGAGCATGTTCATCTGTGCTCTGGCTTTTCCGCCGAGTCGCGCCGGAGATGCCGCCACGGGCACCCCAGCCGTCTCGCTTTCAGGTAACCATGCATCTGGCACTGATCGGCTGTAGTCTTCTCACTCGTGAACTCTGCGACGCCGTCGCGCGCTCGCCTCACCAGATCGATGCGCGGTTTCTGCCCGAAGCGCTGCACGAGACCGGAGCGAACGCAATGCGCATCCGTATCCAGGAAGCCATCGACGATAGCGCTCGCAACTATGACGCGATTATCCTTGGGTACGCGCTCTGCGGCAACGGAACGCACGGGCTCGTGGCACGGCGGCTGCCGCTGGTACTGCCGCGTGCGCACGACTGCATCACCCTGCTGATGGGGAGCCGGGCTAAGTACCGGGATTTCTTTGCCGCCAATCCAGGCACCTGCTTCCGCTCAGCCGCTTGGGTGGAACGCGCGGCAGATCTCGACCGCCAGCTTGCAGGCATCGGCGTCGGTAGAGATTTGCCTGCACTGATTGAGAAATACGGAGAGAAGACCGGAAGGTTGTTCTACGAAGAGATGTTGAGTCGCTTCCGGAAATCGTATAGGAAACTTGTGTATATCCGAACCGGGTTGGGGCCGGACAACACCTTGGTCGAACGGGCCCGCGCCGAGGCCCGAGAAAAGCGATGGCTCTTCGAAGAAATGGTTGGGACTAACGATTTGCTCCGCCGTCTGCTCGCGGGTGACTGGAACGACGATTTCCTTGTAGTTGCACCTGGCTGCCGAGTCATTGCCAGCTACGATGACGCAATTATAACTTCGGTCCAGCCGTCCAAGTAATGCTACCGCAAATAGTCTTACGGAAAGTTTGGGCTAGTGTGCTGTCCCGTAAGTTCGCCGCATAAGTTTTCAGGATGTCATCCTGAGCGAAGCGAAGGATCCCAGCACAACACGGAGTTGAGACGCAGCCGAAGGACTTCATAAAAGCTTAAAGCGGCGTGGGTTGGGGCAGTTTTCACGGGATGTTTCGCTTCGCTCAACATGACACTCCGGGGGAAGTTAGTTATGGCAGGTATTTGCGGGACACGACACTAGGAGCTTCTACTCTTATTCGGCGTTGCACCGGATCAGTCTACTCCAGTAGCCTGCGCTACTGATTCGGCCGGCTCACCGGGCTGCTGCTTCCGAAAGAGACTGCTCACCAACATGCAGATCACCGGCGTCGCGACCGCGATATACATGTTGTCGATGCCAAATGGGTTTTTCAGGACAAACCATGCCGTCGTAAACAGTGCACTCAAGACTAAGCCCGTTGCTGCCCCTCTTTTGTTTCCAATCCTCGGAGCATAGAACGCGAACAGGACAATGACGGTAATGCTTGTGCGCAACGCCCTGGCGAAGAAAACGGTCTTCAGCAGGCCAGGAATGTAGAGAGCAAAAGGCACCGGGAGCAGCCCCAGGATGAGGGCCAAAATCCTCACCGCATGAATCTGATGTTTCTCGCTAGGCTTGAAGAGCGGGGCATAAAAATCCTTCATGACTAAGGCTGTGGATCCGATGTGACAGGCCAGGATAGTGACGAACGCAACTGCCAAAAGCCCCGTGGACACGATGCCAGCTAACCAGGGATTCATATATTTCAGGAATTCCGGCAAGGCCTGCACGCTCTTGATGGTGGGAAACAAGGCCCTGGCTGCCAAGCCAATGTAGGCAGCGATAAACCCAAGCGGCACAAACCACAGGGCGCCAAATATGCTGGCCTTCTTTGCTTCCCGCGGAGTCTCCAACGAGCTGATGGTTTGAAGTACAAACTGCGTGGAGAAGACTGCCCCGATGTTGCCAATACTCCAAGCGACAATCTGGGATACCCCCACGTTCCACATGGAAAAGTGCGTCGCCGGCAGGGTTTCCCAGGAGCCGGGATGAGCCTTGACCAGGCGCCAGGCGACGAACGCGGTAATGACAAGGGCACCATACTTGAAGCAGAAATGGATCAGGTTCGCAAGGCCCACTCCCCTGATTCCGCCGGCAGCAATACAGATGCTTGCCGATATGGCAATAATCCAAACGGCGGTGGTTATCTTCGTGTTGAGAATGGTTCCCAGAATCACCGCTCCGCCGGTATAGGCGACCACAACGACGGTGATCAACGCGTACACCATGATCGCGGAAACCAGCAAACGCACGGTCTCGCCGTACTCTCGTCCCAGAATCCCGGAAATGGTGTACTCTCCTGTTTTGATGTATTTCCCGGCCAGCACGAAACCATACAAGAAGTAACCGAGGGCGATGGAAAGGTATACCCAGGCGGACGAGAGTCCGGTCTGAAAGGCAGCCTGGGAGGTCCCCATGGTGGAGGCCGTCGCAATGAACTCGGAGGTCAGCAGCAAGCCGGTGATGTAGATGCCCAACTGGCCCTTGGCCGTCATAAAGCGATTGGTGTCTTTGGCGTACTTTACCGACCACGCCCCGATGACAGTGGTCGAGATCAGGTAAGCTATTACTATCCCCGAAATAATTGCTCTACCGGTTAGCATGGCCCATCCTCCCTATGGCCTATCCTCCCTCGGTTGTTTGCTCGTGTCTTTTCTTGATTTCGCTGCTCAACTCGGCAACGCACAAACGCGGCCGCCGCTATGACAAGTTAAGCCCCATCGCGTTCAACTCGGCCTTAACCGAGTGATAGACTCGTTCGTAGTCCGGCTTCGGCCGGTGGTGGATCAGATCATAGCATTCGGTGATGTCATATCCGGTTTCGGGCTTCTGCCCCGCAAAGTGTTGGGCGATCTTGCGCAACAGGTCGTCGGCTTCGTGCCGGTTGATTCTTTGTTCGATCACCGCGTCGGACACTTCGATCATCCATTCCGCTTCCAACGGGGTTTGGCCGTGGTTCGTTGTCGTGCGACAATGGCGCGGGGCGTAGAGGTTCATGCCGTTGACCGGAGCCTCTATGCTTTGCATGGCGATCTCCAACAGGTTCAATTCTGTCCCCGACCCCGAAGTCGGAATGATCCACCGCATGCAGATCGTGTGGCTGAACCGGTTCAATGCCTGGTTGACCACCGATCGCGCCCAGTTCACACCCGGCATCAAGATGTGGCGCGCGTTGAGCATGTGAATGTGCTCGACCCCGGTATAGTGAATGTAGTCTCGGTAAGCAATCATCGCTGCCAGAGGCTTGGCTATGCCTTCAATAATGGCGCCCTCCACCCCGCCACAGAACCCACCGGCCAAGGCAAAGCTTCCGCTGAGCTTGAAAGAGCCATACTCTTCGTAAACGATGGCTGCGGAGAGCATGTTCTCTTCCATTTTGAGATCGGGGAGAAGCGACAGCAGAATACCATCGGTCCGGCGCAGCCCGTTTTCCGGATCCATCACGCAGATCAGGTCCTCGGCGCGCGTATTGATCGGATAGTAGACAACGGCGAGTCCCGGCCGCCCTGCCTTGCGGACGCCTTCCCGCATCCAGCCAAGCTCACGCCGCGAGGCATACACCTCCATTGGTGCGCCGACAATCTCTCGACCATCGACGCAGGTAAAGTTGAAGCCTTCGATGAAGTCCGTCCGCGGAATCTGAGCGAAGTTCTTTACCACCAAAGGCGCCAATTCCTCGGTATAAGGCGCGTGATGGCCCGGGCAGACGTTGAGCTGCTCCGTGCCCTCTACCTTGCGCTGCTTCCAGATTCTGCGGTCGCGGCCCTCGCCCATCAGGATCTCGCGCGGCGCATCCTGAATGGCGGTGAGGATCTCGTCCCGACTCAGGTGGACTCGCCGTTTCGTCGTCAGACAATAGATTCCCAGTTTCTCCAGGCATTCGACGCCGGCGGCAAAAGCCCGCTCCGCCAAACTGTCGTCGCAATTGACATAACAGTCGCCCGGAAACTTGATGTCATACTTCTTCACCAATTCGCTTATGGTCCGGAAAAGGCCCATGTCCCAGGCTTTCTCTTCAACCTTCTCGCTGGTCTGGGTTCTTTCTGCAATATCCAGCAGACTGATCATCGGTATCCCTCTTGTTCCCTTGCAAGGACCGCCTGGGTGTTCGCGGGCAGGCGGTCATTCCTTCCCAAGCGTCGCCGGGGACGCGGCCCTCGCCGATTTGGCAATGCACCGGTTCTCTTTGAACGCATTCAGGCGAGCAGTTTCCTGGCCTCCTCGACCGCATCAAATGCGTCTTTGCCATAACCGTCGGCGCCGACCTTGCACGCGAACTCCCGGGTCACCGGGCCGCCGCCCAATATGACTTTGAATTTGCTGCGCAAACCCATGCTGGCGAGGTCGTCGATGACTTCCTTTTGGTACGGCATGGTGGTGGTCAGCAGAGACGACAGGGCGATGATGTCCGCGTTCACGTCCTTGGCTTTCTGGATGATGGTCGCGCTCGTGACATCCACCCCCAGGTCATGGACTTCGAATCCGGCCGACCGCAGGACCACGGAGACCAGATTCTTGCCGACGCTATGCACGTCGCCCTGCACGGTAGCGATAACGATGACACGCTTCTTGACCACTTCACTGGCCGGGATATGTTTTTCCAGGATGGCGCTGACCTCGTCCATCAGGTCTCCGACCATGACTAACTCAGCCAGGAAGACCTCGCCACAATCAAACTTCTGGCCAATAATCTCCGCTGCTTCCTTGATTGAAACTTTAATGGCCAGCTTGGGGTCTATGCCCGCAGCAATAATCTGCTCGGTTAAATCCTTGGCTCGATCCGTATCGATGTCGATGATCGCGGTTTTCAGCGATTCCAGTAATTCCTCTTCACGACCCATTACTTCCTCCGTAGTCTCAATCCGCGAGTAACCTCGCGGGTCTTTTGGTGACTCATGATAAAGCTGTACGATCTTGAAAATGCCTAGAGGCGAACTAACTCCGGAACTGGAGGCCCAAGCTCCGCAGCTCTGCTTTCACTTCCGCATAGAGATTCTGGTACTCCGCTATGGGTTCGAGAGTCTGCTGGTCATAGAGTGTGTCGAAGGTTTGCCCCGCCGGGGCGTCTTTCAGCGTGCTCTCGTACTTCTCCAACAGATACTTGACCAGAACGCTCGCCTGGGCTCGACTCATGCCGACAGCACCTTTGCAGACCTCACCCATCCAGCGCGATTCCAGCGGCGTGCCATAGTTGGGAGTTTCGCCGACGACGTACTTCCTGGTTCCTTCGGTGGAGTGAGCACCCATAACGGTTGACACGATGAAGCCTGCCGCGGCTTCGTAAAGATACTGCTTCGTGCCCGGACCGGCCGCAGGATGATCGCCAATGCTGCCGTCCACGATGA
>JBKQVW010000023.1:0-10231 GCA_052142955.1 Acidobacteriaceae bacterium
CTCTCATCGATGAGAATCGACCCTGTGATATTTTTCGGATCGGGCCCTTCTTAGCATCATGGCCTCAGCTCGTCTCAACCCTTTTCTTCATTCAGTGTTAGCCTTCACGATAAGAAGAATTGTACAGGGGCCGCTCTCTGTTCGACTGCGGAACGAAGCCGCGCGATCACTGTTCAATTCTTCTTATCGTGAAGGCTAACACTGAATGAAGAAAAGGGTTGAGACGAGCTGAGGCCATGATGCTAAGAAGGGCCCGATCCGAAAAATATCACAGGGTCGATTCTCATCGATGAGAGCAGCAATTTTACAAGCCAGCTCATCTGACGGTTGACCCTGATGCCTGGAAAATTCTTCTAGCGAACCGGAACCCACTGACGACGAACCATCCGTGGTACTGCGCTGCAATTTCAACCAAGATTCTTAGAGTGAAACGATGCTGTTCATGGCCGCAAAACGTGCGACCATGAACAGCGTTCAACTGTTGTGGGGCTCAACTCTTAAGGACGAGAGAGAGCCCCGTTGCCGAAGAGCCGTTAGAAGTAATATTTCACCGCCAATTGACCGATGCGCGCATTCGCTGAACTTGTTACGTGCCCGAACGCACCAGGCCTTAGTTGCTTGCGATCCTGCCGCGAAGCACGATGATGGATGCTTTGGGTAAGTCGTAAAGAGTATCCGGGCCGGCAGCCGTTACGGTGGACATCGCAACCGGGCCGTCGGGATCCGCGTGGCCGCTGAAGCGGAAACGACCGTGCCCGCCAAAACCCCCGGCCGCACCGCCTTGCTGCGCTGCACCGGGGGGAACGGCATCGGGGTGCCACTGGTATTGAGCCGCGCCGAAGACCACCCGGTCCACCGTGCCGGTGAAAAACTGAGTCTGCCTGGTGACCGGATTGTCAAACCCCACCCTCACAAAATGGTGGTTATATTCATCGTTATTGACCAACATAATCGACCACAGTCCGTCGGGCCGGTGGACAGCGTAAGCCGTGACCAGATTCCCCCCCTCTTGGTCCTTCACGTCGCTGGTAACTTTGTAGAGCTGGTGCGTGGCATCGACGGGCTCTACCCACTGTTGGGTAATGACCTGCGACGCAAAATACTGAGGCCCGTAGGTTGCATGGTTATTCTGGTCTATCGAGAGCAAGCCAAGTCCACCTCGGCCGGGCCTCGCGATGTCCTGAAAATAGTAAGTGCCGCTGGCTCCTGCCGTCATCATGGCGCCTACGTAGTCGGCCAGCCAGAGTCCACTCTTGACCGTGCCCGGGCTGCCCTCGCCGAGGTCGTTCCCTTCCGTCATGAAAAACGGGACATTCGGCGGCAGGCCGTTGTCTTTCCAGGCTTGGACCACGTGGTCCACGAACTCCGGCTCCAGGTCGAGAGAACTCCAGTCCCGGCACAGGCCTGTGCCCATGCAAGGATAATGCTCAAATGAAAAGAAGGTGAAATCCTGCAGGTCGTTGTGGGCTTTGAGATAGGCCACAAATCTTCCCAGAAACGATGCCCTCCCATTGGCATCCATCCACGACCCCACATCGGCCGGTGTCCCTTCGAAAGACGGGCCGCCAAGGCGCGCCTGAGGAACTAGCTTGTGAATGGCCCTGGCGAACTGGATGTACAGGGCGGCGTAATCCTCGGGAAGCATGCGCTGGCCGTCCGCTTCTTCGCCCATCTCGATCATTGCGATTGGATATTTTCTCTTGTAGAGGTACGCGATTTCATTGGCAGCGTCCTGCGGAGTGGAGTAGAGGATCGCAATCGGGACGATGGCGGGAAGTCCGCGCGTAACGCCGGAATGGAAGAAGAGATCAAAGCCGATCTGGTCTCCCGGCTTGTACTCGATGTCGGAAGCGGAATGCCAGGGATCGACAGAAGAAGCCCAGGTGACCGTCTGTTGCCGGCTCGGCAGGTGCTTGACCAGATCGGTAAACTGGTCATCGGGCGACAGGGTTCCGACGTAAACCTCGTTGATCGCGTATCCGACGCAATTGCGCTTGTCCTGCGAGCCATGGGTGTCGCAGGTGTTTGAGGATCCCGTCATCCAAATGCGCAGGTATCGCACGGGAATGGTCCAACTGATCAGCTTCAGCGTGGGAGTTCCGCCGTGGCCGTTCATCACGGTGCCCATGGGGAAGGTTTTCCAGGCGCCTTTGTTGATTCCGTCATAAAACGGTTCCATATTGCCCGTCCAGTACTGGACGTAATAGTGCCTGGCGTAGGGATTCGCCCATGCGATCTTGATGGCGTTGACGTTCTCCGTGGTGCCCAGATCGATCATCACCCATTGCGGGTGCAGCGAATCATCTTCGCCCGTAAAGGTTTTGGTGAGGTAAGGATTGCTCTTCCAGTAGCTGTTCAGGTTGCCGTCGGTTAAGCGAGACCATGCGTATCCGTCGCCGAGCGTATTGCCCCGGTGGGGAAGCGGATACGACCAGGAGTGCTCGATCGGTTCGCTGGTTGGCTCAGCGCTGCCAACGAAATAGCCGTCTTTTTCGACCGGATTGCTCCAAGTGCCGCGCGGGTTCCAGTGCCAGGCCTGGATCTGCAATTCCGTATTCTGACGATACGTTATGGTTCCCCATCCTGCGCCCAAAAGCTCTTTCAGAACGGGAGGGCTCAGCACCCAATCGGTGTGTTGGGCGACCTCCTCCTCTGTGGTTCCACCGCGTTGCCGGTCAACCGCCCCGCCCAACGCCCTCAGCGGACTAAACGAATTCACCGCGTGGGAGGTGTCCACGACGATGTCCTGCCCACTGCCCTGCGCGCCATTTTGCGCGCTGACCACGTGCGCGATGAAAAATAATACTGTTACGAGAGAGCCGGCAAGAACTACCTTCTTACAAATTGACACGTGAAATACCTCCATCGAATGGCTGTGCCTCGCAGGAGAGATTTCCTCGGGGCTTCGGTATAGGGGTAGACGGGGAAGTTCCATCAGCGGCCTCTCGGCCGACCGGTAACGTACACCCAAGCGGTGTCAATACAATTGCCGGCCGGGGTTGCGCGGCAAAGTGCTTCCCCGGCCGCGGACCGGGCCATTGCCGCCTCCTGCGAGAGAACCCAAGACGCCACGAACTATGCGCAGAGCTCTCAATCCAACGACGCGCGCCCGCTGATTGTTTGAGCTTAGAGCAAAAGCACAGATACTGTGATGTGATGAGTTCCGTTATGTGCGGCCGTTCTTCGATGGAACGGCTGCGTACAGAGCGATTTTCCACCTCACACCTTCTGTGCTTTTGCGCTAGCCGGAATTTCCATTTTGGCTTTCCGAACAACATGCAGCATACGCCTGACCGCTTTCTCAAGGCAAAGAACAGTCGGGTTCCAGCATCCGGAGCCTCCAGCGTTGACCAGGAGGCCAGTTTTGAACAATCCTGAGAATCCCCGAGCCCGATCCGAGGTGATGCCATCCGTTACTTCGCTGGGTTGACTGGCACTCAAGCAGAGGGCTGGGTTACCGGGATTGTGTCGGCATTCACAGTGAGGTGGTGTCCGAACGAGCCCACGAAACTCAACGTCAGCACCGTGTTTGATGAGAGCTTACGCTCAACAGAAAGATCAATATGTTCTTCGTAAGGACTGTCATCCGAAACGGGAGGGATGGGGAACGGTTGTACCCGGACATTTCCACTCGCCCGGTCGATGAAGGGTCGGGCAAACAACGGGGGCGCCGGTGCGCTATAGAACAATCGCTGCCGCTTAAGATCCTCTCGTTTTGATCTATCATTCGGCCTAATTGACAGACACTGCGATCTCTACTAGCTTCATATTCTAAATAGAATCCCTCCAAAACTCTGGAATGCGATGCGGATTATTTCAGAAAAAACAAAGTAAGGAGAACATACCGTGATCCAAGGGTGCCGCTTGATTCGCAATCTTTTCATGTTTTTGGCTGTTTTGCTGATGGTGGGCTTTTGTGTTCGAGCCGAGGCAGCCGACATGAAGGCTGGCGTGGCGAAGGTGGACATCACGCCGCCGCTGGGAACCAAGATGTGGGGCTATTTCGATCGTCTGAAGGGCGCCGAGGGTACGATCGATCCGCTGTACGCTCGCGTCCTGGTCCTGGAAGCGGGTGACCAGCGACTGGCGTATGTCGATCTCGACCTGGGCAGGACGTTTGGGCCAGCCTCGCTCGATCGACTGCGCGAAGCGGCAAAGAAAAACAGTGGCATTAACGATCTGATCGTCCAAGCCATCCACACCCATGCGGGACCCGTCATTCTGGATGTTTATCCGTCCGGACCGCCGGCATGGGAAACCGCGGACCTGGGCAAAATCGAGCAAGCCATCCACGAAGCGGAACAAAAGGCGGTACCGGTTCGATTGGGAGTTGGTTATGGAGAAGCTTACATCGGGTACAACCGGAGGCTTGTGAATTCTGACGGCACGGTCACGATGCTATGGAATAACTCGGCGAGGATTCCGACATGGCCGGTGGATCCAATCCTGACCGTGTTGCGCATTGATCGAACGGACGGGCAGCCGCTTGCCATCTTAGTGAACTATGCCACGCATCCGGTAACTTTCGGCCCGGACAATCTGCGATATTCGGCCGATTTCCCGGGTGTGATGTGCAAGGTTGTCGAGCAGGCTTTTGGCGGCAAGCCACTGGCTTTCTTTGTCCAGGGTGCGCCCGGTGACATCAACGTGTACGACACGACTACACCCATTACGCAGGACGCCATCGGAAGACGCGACTGGGCAGGAGAGACGCTGGGCAAAGCCGCGGCGAGCACGGCCAAGGAAATCAAGACCAGTGCGGATCCGGATTCCAGCATCGACTTTGCGGAAGATTCGGTTCCTTTCAAACTACGGTGGAACCCGAAAAAATTTCGCCAGGTATCCCTGCAGGAAATGGGCCCGAAAGCCTTTCAGATATTCTCATCGCCCATCGAGGAAAAGATGCAGTTGCCAGTGACGACCGCATTAATCGGTCGCAAGATCGCGATTCTGGGCATGCCAGGGGAACCTTTCGTTCAATTTCAGATGGACTGGCGTGCTCGCTGTCCTGTGCAGAGCTGTTTCTTCCTTGGATACACAAATGGATACTACGGCTATTTCCCGACGATTCAGGCCGCAACGGAAGGCGGTTACGGCGCTCAGAGTGCCACCACCTGGGTCCAGGTGGGCGCCGGCGAGCAGATGGTGAATCACGGCGTGATCGAGATTGACCGCATGCTGGGCCGCTTGCCCGACGAACCCAATACGAATTGGAAATCACTTCCTCCTTCGCCATAAAGTCGCTTCACAATCCATTTGAATTGTGTAAACGACAAACTACCTACACGGTACCAACGCAAGCTGGGAATCGCGAAGAGATCAATACCGCTGTGTAAGAAGCGGTGAGATCTTTTCGCGCTTTTCCGCATAGATGGATCGGCGGGATAGAATCTTCCCCTGAGCAGACAGTTGCATTCACCCCCAGCGGGCTGGAGACGGTCGCGGAAATGGCAAACTGAGCATGGCGTTTGTAACTGGAACGAACACAGGAATCGAGCGGGAAACGAAAGGCTGGAAGTTCGCCGTCGGCTCAGGGGTGCTGGGTTGGGTGCTGGACGCGTTCGACTTCTTTGTCGTGGTGTTTTTGTTCGACACGCTGGCGGCGCGCTTCCATGTCTCGAAGGCGTCGGTCGTGTACACGCTGACCTTGACGCTGGCGATGCGACCGCTGGGCGCATTGTTTTTTGGCGCTCTTGCGGACAGGTTCGGGCGCAAGCGTCCACTGATTTTTTGCGTGCTGTATTTCTCCCTTTGCACGGTACTGACTGGGCTTTCGCCCAACTTTTTCGTCTTTGTGCTCTTTCGTGCACTGTACGGCATCGGCATGGGCGGATATTGGGGCATTGGCGCTTCCTATGCAATGGAGAGTTTGCCGCGCCGGTTTCGAGGCGTGCTTTCCGGCATGATCCAATCCGGGTATCCGATGGGTTATCTGCTGGCATCGGTGGCGATGCAAACGCTGGCCCCCGCCTTTGGATGGAGGTCTGTGTTCTTTGTCGGTGCGCCGGTGGCGTTGCTGGTGGTGGTGCTGACGCTGTTCGCACCGGAGTCCGAAGCGTGGAAGCAGCACCGACCGGCTTCCATGAAACAGATCTTCGGTTCCCTGTTGCACCACAAAGCGATGTTCTTTTACCTGCTGATGATGATGAGCGTACTGTTGTGTCTGTCGCACGGAACGCAGGACCTGTATCCCGACTTTCTGAAGGCGGTCCCAGGGATCGCGGCGAAGTCTGTCATCGGGATGAAGGCGCTGTATGGGATCCCGATTCTGTACAACATTGGCGCAATCGTCGGCGCGCTTTTCTTCGGTCATCTCTCGCAAAGGATGGGCAGACGTAACGCCATCATGCTGGCGCTGGTGCTGTCGCTGCTGTCCATTCCGGCATGGGCCTTCGGGACCACGCTGGGTGTACTGGTGACTGGCTCGTTCGTGATGCAGGCCGGGGTGCAGGGCGCGTTCGGCGTCATTCCGGCGCACTTGACGGAACTTTCGCCGGACGTAGTTCGAAGCCTGTTCCCAGGGATTGTGTATCAGCTTGGAGTGCTTTTGGCGGCGCCGGCGACGGCAGTAGAATTCATTTTGCGTGATCACCTTGGCTATCCTTGGGCGTTGACTGTGTTTGGGGGCGGCGTGACGGTTGTGATGATCGTGATCTTTTGGCTTGGACCGGAAGCGCACAATCGCAGCTTTTTGCGGGAGACGGAAATCAAGCCAGCTTCTGTCCTGGCGGAGTGACATGAAAAGTAAATTTCCATGCCGGGGGCTGAAAGCGCCAACAGCTGCAATATGTCAACGGGCGGGTTGCAATGGTCGCGTTTCCGGGAAAGATACGAAAGTTACAGCGGACTTGACGTCGGGGAGACAGGAATGAACGAGAGACGGATCGGCATTATCATGAACGGCGTCACCGGACGCATGGGGCTGAACCAGCATCTGGTTCGTTCTGTTCTGGCGATTCGGAAGCAAGGCGGGGTCGTGCTGGCGGACGGTTCGTACTTGGTTCCCGATCCGATTTTGGTGGGGCGTAATGCCGCGAAGCTGGAGCAGATCGCCAAGGAGCATGGAGTGGCTCGCTGGACGACAGACCTGCGCGGCGCACTCGCCAACCCAGACGACGTAGTTTACTTCGACGCACAGGTGACCGCGCTGCGCGCCCCCAGCGTCGAGGCCGCCATTGCCGCCGGGAAGCACGTGTATTGCGAGAAGCCGCTCGCCGTCGATTCAGCCGTGGCGCTCCAACTGGCGGCCAAAGCCAGGACCGCGGGTGTGAAGCACGGAGTCGTCCAGGACAAATTGTTTCTGCCCGGCATCCGCAAGCTGAAACGGCTGGTGGACAGCGGCTTCTTCGGCAGAATTCTTTCCGTACGCGGCGAGTTCGGTTATTGGGTCTTCGAAGGCGACTGGCAGCCCGCGCAGCGACCCTCCTGGAACTATCGTAAGGAAGACGACGGCGGCATCATCGTAGACATGTTCTGCCATTGGCGCTATGTTCTGGACCATACGTTCGGGCGAGTGCGCGCGGTGCAGTGCCTGGGCGGCACTACGATTCCCGAGCGCGTGGATGAGCAAGGAAATCGCTACCAGTGCACGGCGGACGACACGGCGTATGGGACGTTTGAGCTGGACGGCGGAATCGTCGCGCAGATCAACTCTTCCTGGTCATTTCGTGTATACCGCGATGAATTGTTCAGCATGCAGGTCGACGGCACGCTGGGCAGCGCGGTCGCCGGTCTGCGTGAATGCCGGACGCAGCACCGCGTCAATACGCCACGCCCGGTGTGGAACCCGGACATCGAGAACCCCTTTCGTTTTCGCGACCAGTGGCAGGACGTCCCGGACAATCAGGTGTTCGATAACGGGTTCAAAGTGCAATGGGAGCTGTTCCTGAAGCATGTTGCGGAAGATGCGCCTTTCCCGCATGATTTTGTGGAAGGCGCCCGAGGCGTGCAATTGGCGGAGCTTGGCCTGAAATCCTGGCATGAACGTCGCTGGGTCGATGTGCCGGAACTGAGGGCATGACGTTGGAGAACTTTGTCAAGCTGGTGCGGCCCGATGGGTCCGCCTACAACTACACCCCTTCCGGTGAGCCGCAGGCACCGGCCTCGCGAGCGTCGTTCAAAACGCGCATTGCGTATGCGGCAGCCCATGTCGTGGTAGACCCTTTGCGCACTGCCGAACCGTTGACGCGACCGGCGGTGGATTGGGAGGCGACCCTTGCGTACCGCGACCATCTCTGGTCGCTTGGTTTTGGCGTGGCCGAGGCGATGGACACAGCGCAGCGCGGAATGGGACTGGATTGGCCGCTGGCGCTGGAGTTGATCCGGCGCAGTACGGCGGCTGCGAAGGTGCGCGGAGCTGTAGTTGCCAGTGGCGCAGGCACCGATCATTTGCCCGCAAGCAAAGCTCTCAGCTTGCAAGATGTGACGAACGCCTACCTGGAGCAATGCGAAGCGATTGAAGCCGTGGGCGGACGCATTATTCTGATGGCGAGCCGGGCCCTGACCGCGGTTGCCCGCCATGCCGACGATTACGCATCGGTCTATGAGAACGTGCTTCGACAGATACGGCAGCCAGTCATCCTGCATTGGCTGGGGCCGATGTTCGACCCGGCACTGGAGGGCTACTGGGGCGAAGGTGCGATTGCCACGGCCATGGAGAATTGCCTGGAAGTGATTCGCGCCCACAAGGAAAAAATCGACGGCATCAAGATTTCTCTGCTCGATGCGGAACTGGAAGTTTTCATGCGCCGCGATCTTCCCGCCGGCGTACGCATGTATACGGGAGATGACTTCAATTACGATCGTCTGATTCTGGGAGACGAGCAGGGTCACAGCGACGCGTTGCTGGGGATCTTCGACGCGATTGCTCCAGCCGCATCGCTGGCGTTGGCTGCACTCGACGCGGGCGATGTCTCCCGCTATCAGCAACTGCTTTCGCCGACTGTGCCCCTTTCCCGGCATATCTTCGCGTCGCCGACCCAACACTATAAAACCGGGGTGGTGTTTCTGGCGTTTCTGAATGGATTTCAGTCTCACTTCCACATGGTGGGCGGCCTGGAGAGCGCGCGATCCACGGCGCACCTGTGCGAGCTGTTCGTGCTTGCGGACAAGGCTGGAGTGTTGCGCGATCCGGATCTGGCGGTGCAGCGGATGCGAAACTTCCTGCTGCTGGCAGGTGTCGCATGAGCCTACTGGAACGTCTCAGCTTCAATCAGATCACCGCCGATCCGTGGTCGCTGGAACAGGTGGTGCGCAATTGCTCTCGAAGCGGCATTCCGTACATCGCCGTGTGGCGACATAAACTTGACGGCAACGCCGCGAAGGCATCGGCGATGATTCGCAGCGAAGACTTGCGCGTCTCCAGCCTATGTCGCGGAGGATGGTTTTCGGCGCCCACTGCGAAGGAGCGTCGAGAACGTGTTGCGGATAACCGTGTTGCCATTGAGGAGGCGGCGATCCTCGGCGCGCCGGTGTTGGTGATCGTCTCCGGACCCGCGAATGGGCAGACGCTGGACGACGCGCGGGCCACGGTGCTGGATGGATTGTTGGAAGTGTTGCCGGATGCGGAGAACGCCGGCGTCATTCTTGGCATTGAACCGTTGCATCCGATGTATGCCGCAGAGCGCTCCGTCGTGGTGACCTTGAAACAGGCCAACGATCTGGTTGAGCAACTCGCAAGCGCGGCGGCCGGAGTGGTCATTGATGCATTCCATGTATGGTGGGACCCGGAGGTGATGGCCCAGATCGAGCGTGCGCGCGGAAAAATTGCGGGTTTTCATGTGTCGGACTGGCCGGTGCCTCTGCCCGGCATCCTGATGGGCCGAGCCATGATGGGGCATGGGGTCATCGAGTTGCGGCGGCTGCGCAAGGCTGTCGATGCAACCGGGTACGATGGTCCGATCGAGGTGGAGATATTCAACGACGAGCTGTGGAAGAGTGCCAACGATGGAACGCTGGAACTGATTAAGCAGCGATTCCTCGAACACGTTGCATGATCGCGAACAGGGACCGGCTCATCTTCCGTTACGGAGGTGTTCTCCGCCACCAAGACCGGCTACAGCGAGTGCAACTTTCTACATATCTCTGGGCAGATGTTTATGCGGTATCCGCGCGCCAGCCGAGGTAGAGATCGTCGAGAATTTTTTCCGCAATCAATCGCGAGGCTCCGAGGGCGCAGGCTTCGCCGCCTAGCGAAGAGACCTGAAGATCGACTTCGTTGGCGGATTTTTCC
>JBKQVW010000024.1:0-3822 GCA_052142955.1 Acidobacteriaceae bacterium
CCTCTTTCCATGCCGCCCCGCATCGCTCCATCGCCGCCCGAAATACCGGTGACCTTTCATACAGCTCTCGCCCCATCCCCACATACTGGCTCCCCTGCCCCGTACATAAAAAACAGATCCGCTCCGCTGCTGAGGCGACCGGTGTGGCCGGACTCTCAAAAGCTGCGAGCTGTTGCTTCATCTGCTCAGCATCCGCGGCGAGGAAACATGCGCGATGGGAAAAGTGTGACCGGCCAGTATTCGCGGTATAACAAACGTCGCGCAGGTCGATTGGAGGCGTCTGTTCAAGAACTTCGCGATACTGTTCCGTCAGCCGCTTGAGCGACGCATTGCTCTTGGCCGACAGCGCGAGCATCTGCATGGGCCAGTCGCTTTCGCCGCGTGGAACATTCTTTGGCAAAGCCTCAGCAACGACAATGTGCGCATTGGTGCCGCTGAATCCGAAGGAACTGACGGCTGCGATTCGCTCGTGTCCGCCCGCTTCCCAGTCGATCAATTGCTGTGGAACGGTCAGCTTCAATTCGTCCCAACGTACGTGCGAGGTTGGCTGCTTGAGATGAAGGTGCGGAGGAATCTGGCGATGATCGAGAGCAAGGACAGTCTTGATCAGTCCAGCGACCCCTGCCGCTGCTTCCAGATGGCCGATATTCGTTTTGAGCGAACCGACATGAAGCGGCTGCGGACGGCCGGCGCCATAGACAGCGCCCAGGGCTTGCAGCTCGATCGGATCTCCCAATGGAGTTCCTGTCCCGTGGGCTTCAACATAGGAGACGTCACCCGGCCGGACTCCAGCCATGGCAAGGGCCTGCCGCATCAGGCTCACCTGCGAAGGGCCATTGGGAGCGGTCAGGCTGCTGCTCGCGCCGTCTTGATTGACGGCCGTTCCGCGAATCGCCGCCAAGATGCGATTCCCGTCGGACTGAGCCTGAGACAAGGTTCTCAACGCCACGAAACCGCAGCCTTCGCCGCGAACAAAACCGTCTGCGCTTTCATCAAACGCTTTGCAGCGACCATCCGGGGAGAGCATGCGGACACGCGACAGCAACGTGGTTGTTTCGGGAGCCAGCATGGCATTCACGCCGCCCGCCAGCGCAAGGCTGCAGTCCCCAGCGCGCAGGCTTTCACAAGCGAGATGAACCGCGACCAGGGACGAGGAGCAAGCTGTGTCGAGAGAAATACTCGGCCCCTCTAATCCGAGGAGATAGGAAATGCGCCCCGACGCAATGCTGTGCGCAATGCCCGATGCGTAATGCGCATCCATGGCTTCGGGATCACCAGTCTGCGCATGGAGTTGGCTATAGTCGTTGCTGGCAATACCCAGGAAAATACCGGTTTTTGTGCCGCGCAAATCCATGGGAGCAACTCCGGCGTTCTCCAACGTTTCCCAGGCGACTTCCAACGCGAGTCGCTGTTGCGGATCCATGCTGGCTGCTTCTCGGGGTGCAATCTCAAAAAACGTTGCATCGAACTGGTCAATTTGATCGAGAAATCCACCCCAGCGCGTCACCATCTTGCCGGGCTGGTCGGGATCGGGATCATAATATGCGTCCGCATCCCACCGATCGGGGGGAACTAGCGAAATTGCATCGCGACCGTCCCGAAGCAAATCCCAAAAGCTGTCGGCACCAACCGCCCCTCCTGGAAATCTGCATCCCAGGCCGACGATCGCAATCGGCTCGCGAGAACGCAGCTCTGCGACTTCCAGCTTCGCCTGCATCTCCTGGACCGCAAGAAACGCCTGCTTGAGGAGCGTCGATCCTTCCGTCGAATTCTTTGTCTCATCCATGGCGCAAACAAACTTTCATCTTGCCAACCGGCTACGCAACAGTGCCGAAACATCCTCTTCCGACAGATCGGCAACTTCTTCCGCCGTCAGAAGTTTTTCTCGGGCGACCGGCAGCGACGAAGATATCTCGCCGCCCGATCCCAATATGGTCTCGTCTTGCATTCGGTTCAGGAGATAGCTCACAACCGCATCCGGGGTGGGATAATCAAAAATCAATGTCGCGGGAAGACCGTCCACGCCCAGCAAATTAGATAGCCGGTTTCGAAATTCGACCGCCATCAACGAATCCATGCCCAGGTCCATGAGTCTGTCCCGTTTTTTGGGAGTAGTACCTGCTCCGAGACGCAGCACCTGCGAAATCTCCTTCAAAACAATGTCGAGCAGCAGAGCGTGCCGTTCCGACTGCGGCACTTCTTGCAACAATGCAGCGATGGCTGGGGCCCCACTCGGGTTCGGTAGCGCTGCGTCTACGGTGGATTTATAAGCCCCCGCGCTTTCCTGCGGCCAGTACGCTGCATTCAATGTCCCAGTGGTTTCTGTAACTGTCGCGCCGCTCGTCACGGATCTCCTGGCTAAAATCACATGCAGTCCAATGATCGCGGCGGAAGATTCTGGTTCCGGCGCGGAAACGATCTCGTCCAATCCAGCCGCCTGCAATGCGGACGTCCATTCGGCCACTCCGAGCAATGGTGCACCCGCGCGCAGATCATCTTCCGATTTTTGCCAGCCTTCAATCAATCCAGTGGTGATGTCATGCCAAGCGAATTGCTGTGTCGTTTCCAGCAGCACCATGACTCCGCCGGGCGCTAGCAGACTCGCAATTCCAGACAGCGTGACCTGCAGGTCCCGGGTGGCGTGAACAACGTTGGCGGCGATCACCACATCAAACGCACCACGACGCGGGGCGAGGTGCGCTTCGTTTTCGATGTCCAGCAGCCCGTAACGGACAAATGGATACGAAGCAAACCGTGCGCCGGCGCGTTGCAGAAAGACCTCGGAGACATCCGTGAAATGGTAGGAGACGCGATCGGCGGTCAGCATTGGAAGAATAGCCGCGGTGGTGGCTCCCGTGCCCCCGCCCAGCTCCAGTATTTGCATTCGGCGCTTTGCGGAAGTAGCGGTGGCGACAGCCCGCACCGCCGCCGCGACGATCAAGTTGGCATACCGCGCCGCACCGGAATTCTCGTAGAGGTTCCTCGCCAGGTCAGGAGTTCCGCCGGGAAATAGAGTTTCGAGCGGACTGGTTGTGCCAAGCAAAACGCCGCGAAGATTCTTCGAGCAATTGCGAAGATACTCCAGCAGAAACGGATCGTCACCCAGGCATTGCTCTGCATCCCGCCAGGCTTGGTCAATGTCCGCATCGGGCAGCACGGCAGGAGTAAAGAAACGCGAGCCATCCCGTTCCAGATACCCCGCTTCGCACAACAACCGCAACCAACGGCCCATCAGTTTCACGTGCGCCGGCAGAATTCCGCAGCTGTCGGCAAGCGATTTCGCGTCATAGGAGACGCCAGCCTTAGTAAAAGCACCGAGGCCGCCGAGTGTTCGGAGGATCTCTGCAATTGTCAATCGTTCAAGAGCCTCCCATTTGGCGGCGAACGATTCGACGTTCAATCCAATCGGCACGAGTCTCGACTGTGACAATGCTGCCCCTGTGGCGCGCTGCCATCTCCGTCGGGAAATATCCTGGTCCTCGCTGACAAGCCAGTATCGCTGGCGCTCAAAGGGATAGGTGGGGAGTGCCATTCGCATGCGCCGGTTACCCTGATCGAAGGCTCTCCAATCGACCGTTTGCCCCTCGACGTACAACATCGCAAGCGTCTCCAGCATTTGGTCCCAGTCATTTCGTTGTCGTCGCAACGAGATTTTGACCTTCGTTTCCAGAGACGAATCGGAGCGGACCGCCAGGGCCTTCAGATGCGGTTGGGGTCCAATTTCAAGCAGGGTCTGGCAGCCGCTTGCGAGCGCGGTCTTCAGCCCCGCATCGAATTGCACGGTTCCCCGCATATGCTCCCGCCAGTACCGCGCCGTGGTCA
>JBKQVW010000025.1:0-43962 GCA_052142955.1 Acidobacteriaceae bacterium
TTTGTGGTGGCCCTGTCGGTGATCAGCGTGCTGGAAATTTATAGCGCGACCCTGCACACAAAATTTCTCCACTTCGATGAAAAGCAAATACTCTGGCTGGCGGCCGGCTTCGTCAGCATGTTTATCCTGTCGCTGATCGATTACCACATCCTGCTTGAGATCGCCGTCTGGGCCTACGGAATCTGTCTGGTGTCGCTGGTAGCGGTTCTGGCCGTCGGCCACAAGGTATTAGGCGCGCGACGCTGGATCCAACTGCCGGGCGGCATTCATTTTCAGCCTTCGGAGTGGGTCAAGCTGGTTCTGATTGTCTTGCTGGCCCGCTTCTTCACCAATCGCAGCGGCCGCGACCTCACCTGGAAAGACATCTTCAAGGCCATGGCCATTGTCGCTATTCCCATGCTGCTGGTGCTCAAGCAGCCCGACCTGGGAACCGCCCTGACCTACGCGCCGGTACTGTTATGCGGCTTGTTTCTCGGCGGAATTCGCTTCAAGCACGCGGCGATTCTTTGCATCGCCGCTTCGCTGGCCCTGGTTCCCGCCTGGTACAAGGTGCTGAAGCCGTATCAAAAGCAGCGACTTACCAGTTTTCTCTCGCCCGACACCGATCCTCGCGGCAGCGGCTATCAAATCCGGCAATCGTTGATCGCCGTCGGCTCCGGCGGCATCTGGGGGCAGGGTGCGGAGAAGGGAAGCCAGACCCAGGGCGATTTTCTGCCCATCCCCTACACCGATTTCATCTTCGCCGCGTTTTGCGAGGAGCACGGTTTGGCGGGAGCTATCTTCGTCCTGCTGCTATACTTCTTGTTGTTGATGCGTTTGGTCCAAAACGCTCAAACCGCCGCTGACCTGCCCGGCACGTTGATCGTCATGGGGGTCGTGGCCGTCCTGATTTTTCAGATCGCGGTCAATGTGGGCATGGTCATCGGCTTGATGCCGGTCACCGGAATTCCCCTGCCCTTAATGAGTTATGGTGGCTCGTCGGTATTGTTTACGTTCCTGGCCCTTGGCATCGTCATGAACATCCGTATGAGCCGCTTCGTCAATTAGCACCGCCTCTGTCATCGGGTGCCCCAGGCTCGTCCGCCGTGGCGGACTGACTTGGGAGTGAAAGCAAACCGGTAACAGGGAAAGGCTCTGGCACCACCTCTGGCGCACCAGCAGGCCGCGTCAGATTGTTCAGATTCGCGCATCCGCCCGCCGTACCGGAACGTCCGTTGGCAGGGATGCGACAAGAAGTTTTTCTCGGTCAGGCAGATTCCAACCGAGATCAGGCAGGTTCGATCGAATGCACGCATTGAGCAAGATAGCTGGACTGGAAACGGCCCCACCCTTCATCGGGGAAGCAGTGGCCACAAAGTCCTTGCGTGCCGTTCTTTCACGTCGCAGTCAAGATTCTTCGCTTCCACCGCCATCCCGCTACGGCGGGAGATTTTCATTCTGGCCTAAAGCAAGTTTCACGTCCGCAGCGTCTTCAGAACAATCCATCGATTCAACCGCTCTGGTCACGGTCGCCGCGCTCGGAACTCCCTAGCGCGCAAGAAATCTGCCTCGCCATACCCCTGGGTCCGACGCCTCCATGGCTTCGGACCGGAATGAGGCAGCATGACAAAAGAAATTTATATCTCCAGCACCCCGCACGAAACCCGGCTGGCAGTTGTGGAAGACGACCAGCTTGCGGAAATCTACTACGAACGCGAGAACGAATACACCCTCGCAGGTTCCATTTACAAAGGCAAAGTCACCCGCGTCCTCCCCGGCATGCAGTCGGCGTTTGTCGATATTGGCCTGGAGCGCGACGCGTTCCTCTATGTCACCGACTTTGCCGAGGAACAGGAAGACGGCGAAGAATATGTGTCCCTCGTTCCCGGTTCGCGCGGCCAGGCGCGTTCGCAAAACGGCCACGCCAATGGCGGTCGTGGCGCCAACGATTCCGAATCGCAACCAGGCGCGGACGATTCCGCGGCGCGTTCCGTCAGCGACAGAAAACCGGCGGGGAATCCGCCCTCCCGCGAAGCATCGAACCCGACCGGCGACGAAGAAGGTCCGGGCGGACGGCGTTGGCGCGGTCGCCGTGGTCGCCGCCGTGGTCGCGGCGGATCTGCCGGGCAAGACAGGTCTGCCTCCGACACTGCCGGCGGATCCAGCGAGCCACAGCGGACCGAAAGCTCCGAAGCAGCCGAATTGCAAACCGAGCCGATTCCCGCCGACTCCGATTTGCAAAATGCGCGCGAGGAGTTCGAGGCGCAGCCTGCTCCGCCCGCGCCCCAGCAGGAGCATCCCCGGTCTTCGCAGTTCCGGCCGGAACAGGCGCCCGTGGTCCTTCCCGGCGAGTCGCTCTCCAAGTATCGTCGCGGCGAGGCGCCCTCTGCATCCTCGCCAACGCAGGAAAAAGAAGCACCCGCGCCGGCCCCCAAGCCGACCTTCCAGCCTTCCACCATGGTCGTTGGGTCGTTGCCATGGGATGGCAGCGACGTGTTGCCCGGCGAGTCCCTTTCCCGCCACAAGCATCCGCGAGTGGTATCCTCCTCGGCGGCTGAGGACTTTTCCTCACCGGCGGCGGAAGTAGGTCCGGTTGCAGACCAGACCCCGCCTGCGCACCCTGAAATCGAAGCGCGCGGCCACGTCGAAGAAATACCGTTGCCCGTGTTTGAGCATGAGGAGCCCTCACTCGTGCAGCACGAGACAGTCCCCGAGGAACCCTCGCTGGTGCAGCACGCCATTGCTCTTGAAGAGCCTTCGTTGGTGCGGCACGACCCATCCGCCGAGCTTGTAACGGACGTCGCCGAATTGGAATCGCCGGAATTTGAGCCGTCAGAAGCTTCCGCGTCCTACCGCTTCGATCCCTCCACTCCCAGCGCCTACCGTCAGAGCAGCGTCGCCGAACCGCCTGCGGAGGAATCGATTGCAGAAATCGAGTCGACGCCCACGCAGGAAGATTTCCGCCCTGAACCCGTCGCAGAGACATCACAAGAACCCAGCACTCAGCCGCCAGATCCTTTCCTGGGCGAGGCCGTTTCCATCGTCCAGCCGGTGCATCCAGTCAAGGCGGCCGTTGCACCCCCCACCGAAGAAATTGACTCTGTCCATGCAAACGGCGCGTTCTCAGTGACCGAAGACATCTCGACCGAGCAGGAAGAGGACGAAGCTTCGGATCGCGACGAGCACATCTTCGACCCCGGCCATGGAAATCTCGAAGAGGAGACCATTGACGAAGAAGAGCCGGAAGCATACGCGGCGCAGAGCGTGCAGGACGAAGCGGAATATGACGATCTGATCGAAGAGACGCTCGATGTCCAGATGGATAGCGGCCTGCTCAGCGAGCTGGTGCGCGATCGGCATATCGACCAGCGCACGCGTTTTGCCGATGAGAACGCCGATGCGTCGGCTGAGGGACTGGAAATCGAGGAGGACTTCAGCGAAGAAGAAGACTCTGGGCCCGAGCTGGGCGAGATTGAACTGGAAGATGCGACGGATTCCGCGGAAGACGAAGCCGAAGAGAATGAGCCCGCGAATGCGGATGCCGCGCGCAATCGCCCCGGCGGAGGCCGCAGCGGCCGGCGCGGAAATCGCGGCCAGCAGCGCCACGGCGGTGGCCGCGGAGATGGCCGCGGAGATGGCCGCATGCGTCGCGCCACCGCGCAAACCACCAACCTGCCCGCCATCACCGACCTGTTGAAGCCGAATCAGGAAATCCTGGTCCAGATCGCCAAAGAACCCATCGCGCGCAAAGGCGCGCGCATCACCAGTCATATCGCCTTGCCCGGCCGCTTCCTGGTCTTTATGCCCACGGTGAATCATGTCGGCGTCTCGCGCAAAATTTCTTCCGATGAAGAACGTCAGCGCCTCAAGCATATTTTGCTCAGCGAGAAGGGAACGGCCTCCGGCGGATTTATCGTTCGCATCGCCGCCGCTACCGCCAGCGAGGAAGATCTTCGCGCCGACATTCGCTTTCTGTTGACACTCTGGGCAGAGATTCGCCAGCGCACCGACAATGCCAAGCCTCCGGCTCTCATCTATCACGACCTCAGCCTGGTGGAACGCGTGCTGCGCGATCAGGTGACAGACAACTTCTCCTCCATCTGGGTCGACACCGAAGCCGACTATGAGCGCGTGCTGCGCTTCCTCGGTCGCTTCGAGCCTGCGCTGGTGCGGCGCGTCAAGCTCTACACCAAGGAAACGCCGCTGTTTGAGCAGTTCGGCATTCAGGAAGAAATCAACAATGCGTTGCACTCCAAGGTGTGGCTCTAGTCCGGCGGCTCCATCGTCATCAACCAGACCGAAGCGCTGGTGGCCATCGACATCAACACCGGAAAATACGTCGGCAAAACCGCGCGCCTGGAAGACACCATTGTCAAGACCAACCTCGATGCCATTCCGGAAATCGTCCGTCAGATTCGTCTGCGCGATCTGGGCGGCATCATCGTCATCGACTTCATCGATATGGATGAACGCAAGAACCGCAATCGCGTCATGGCGGCGCTGGAAGACGCATTGAAGTCCGATCGCGCTCCGTCGAAGGTTCTCCAGTTCAACGATTTTGGCCTGGTGGCGATTACACGCAAACGTGTCAAGCAATCGCTGGAGCGTACCTTGTCGGTTCCTTGCTCGGTTTGCTCGGGGACCGGCATGGTCAAGGGTCCGCTCACGGTCTGCAATGAGATCTATGTCGAGTTGCGCAAGATGTATCGTCAGATCGATCGCGGCGATGTTCTGCTGCGCGTGAATCCCGAGGTCGTCAAGCAATTGAAGACATCGAATGGCCGCTGGCTGAGCGAGATGGAAGAAATGTCCGGCAAGACCGTCATCGTGAAAAGCGATCCCACCCTGCATCCTGAGCAGTTCGATATCCAGTAGCGCAGGAAGCGAAAGACCTTGTGGCTGATCGGAAGCCGCAAGGTCTTTTGCTCCAGTCAAAGTGGCGTCCGGCCAGACCCGAAACGATCGCAACAAATTTTACCGGTTCGCGTCTAATTGGAATTAGACGGCGCGAAAATCGCGGGCAGTTCCGTCGCAAGGCCTGCATCGAAAGTTACATCTCAGCCTGCGCGCTTCGCATCCGATAGAGGTTAAGAAAAAATCGGCGTTGCTGTCGGTCCATACAAAAGGCGGCAAATTCTTTGGAGGAGTAACCAAACCATCATGAGCATTGCGAAATCAGTTGTGCGCACGACCTTGCAACGAGCAGCCTGTCTGGCTTTGGCATGCGGACTTTCCCTGGCGGTCGGCCTGCACGCGCAAACCTATTCCAGCTCGAACGTCAGCTATAACTTTCAGGGCAATAACTCCTACAACTCCCAATACAACTCGCAATACAATAACCCCTCTCCGTACCATCGGACTCCGCGCTATACCGGCGAAGGTTGGGGCAGCCATTTTGTATTCGAGGGCGGCGGTGGAGTTACGCCGTCCGCGGGCGACACCCAGAACTACGCCAACACCGGATACAACGTGCTGCTGGGCGTTGGATACAAGTTCAACGACCGCCTCAGTCTTCTCGCGGAGTGGAACTTTAACCGCATGGGCGTTCCCCACAGCCTGGCGTTCCAGCAGGCTCAGGTACCCGACGGCAACGAACATATCTGGACCCTCGACCTGAATCCGAAATTCAACGTGATTCATGCCGCCAGGACCGATGGATATGTGATCGGCGGCGGCGGATTTTCCCGCGCCCTCACCTCGTTTACCTATCCGGTTTACGTCCCCTGCGGCTATTACTATTTCTACGGCGGCGGCTGCACTGGCGACGTCACCGTTGCCCAGACTTCCACCAATCAGGGCAATGTCGATATCGGAGTGGGCGCCGAGTGGCGCGTGTCGCCCTATGACCGCGGAAAGATATTCCTCGAAGCGCGCTACCAGAAACTCTTCAGCCCGCAGAGCGCTCTTCCGCCGGGACCCGACGCGACCCTGGTGCCGGTCACAGTCGGCTATCGCTGGTAAGCTTCAACTCCGCATTCAACAAAAGCGCGCTCTTAGAGCATTTTCCTTAATAGTGTAGACTCATCGTGGCGAGACTCTGCGGCGAGTGAATCGATGGCGAAGCCATATGGGGATGATTTGCGCCGAAAGTTTCTGTGGGCCTACGATCAAGGCGAGGAGACGCTGGAGGAGCTGGCGAACCGCTTTCTGGTGAGTGTGGGCTGGGCGAAGAAGATTTCCGCGCAACGAAACCGCACCGGGCAGGCCGAGCGGGTGCCGCACCAGCCCGGGCGTAAGTGGCGGGCCGGAGCCGAGGCGCAACGTCAGGTGATGGATTGGGTGGCGTCGAAGCCTGATCTGACGCTGGCTCAACTGCAGGCCAAGTTGCAGGGCGAGGCTGGCGTTTCGCTCAGCCTGGGACGGATCTGGCATCTGTTGAAGAAGCTGGGCCTGCGGCTGAAAAAAAGTCGCTCCACGCAGTCGAGCGGGACACCGAAGCCAACCGCGAGCGCCGCCAGGAATTCGCGGCGCGCATCCAGTCGATCTCACCGGAGCGGCTGATTTTCTTGGACGAAAGCGGTGTCACCACCTCGATGACGCGGCTCTACGCGCGCGGCACGGGAGGCGGACGCATCCATGAGGCGACGCCTGGCGGCCACTGGAAAATTATGACCATTCTCGGCGCCATGAGCCTCTGCGGCATGGTCGCAACCATGACCATCGAAGAGCCCACCGACACCGATATTTTCCTGGCCTACGTCGAACATCTGCTGGTCCCGGTCCTGAAGCCCGGCGACGTGGTGGTGATGGACAACCTGAGCGCGCATAAGGCGCCGGCGGTGCGCCAATGGATCGAAAAGGCCGGTGCGGAGGTGCTCTATCTGCCGCCCTATTCTCCCGATTTGAACCCGATCGAGAAGGCTTGGGCAGAACTCAAGCAACTGCTTCGCGCGGCCCAGGCTCGAACCAAACCAACACTCGATCAGGCCACCACCAAAGCTCTGCCATGCATCACTCCCGCCAATGCTCGAGCTTGGTTCAGACTCGTCATCAACGGTCTACAGTAAAACAGAAAATGCTCCAGGGGCGCGTTTTTTCTTGACTCACACACCCACCGGAAACGGCTTCGGCGAAGACTCGTCCGCATTCGCAACCCCGCGGAAGCGGTCGAACATTCCCTGCGTCACGCTCAACACCGCGGTATAGCCATAGCCGAACATGAACAGAAACAGGAATGGAATGGTAATGTAGTTCGCGTTGGAGAACGCATACCAGATGGTCAACGCAAAGTACGCGCTGATCAGCAACTCCACTACCGGCAGCACGCCCAGCCGCTTGCGATATTTCGCCGCCTGCGATTTTTCTCCGCGCTTTTCCACGCGATATTTCGGCGTGCGTTTGAACGGGCTCTTGATCCCGAACAACGCCTCCATCACCGCCCGCGCATTGGTCAGCGTCAGCCCAATCCCACCCAGTGCCAAAACAAACGGCAGGTACAGCAGCGAGCGATACCATTTCCCCGGATACAGTTCCTTCTGCGAGATCAGGTAGAACGAAGAGACCGAGCAGGTCGATGCCAGAAACAGCGGCAGATCGATATAGAGCATCTGAAACCATCCCTGATAGAAGCGGATAATCATTGCCGGCATCAGCAGAATCGACAGCAGCACCATCAACGGATAGCTGATGTTGGCCGTCAGATGGTAAAAGGTCTCCAGCTTCACATGAAAGGAAACCTTGGCCCGAAATACGTGCGGCAGAATCTTCTTGGAAGTCTGGATCAGCCCCTTCGACCACCGCGCCTGCTGCGTCTTGAACGCGGTCATCTCAATCGGCAGCTCCGCCGGGCATTCCACATCCTGCAGATACTTGAAACGCCATCCTTTCAACTGCGCCCGATAACTCAGGTCGGTATCTTCTGTCAGCGTATCGTGCTGCCAGCCGCCGGCTTCGTCAATGGCCTCCCTGCGCCACATGCCTGCGGTTCCGTTGAAATTGAAAAACACGCCGCAGCGTGAGCGCCCGCCATGCTCCAGCACAAAATGCCCGTCCAACAGGATCGCTTCCACCTGGGTCAAAAAACTGTAGTCGCGATTCAGGTGGGTCCAGCGCGTCTGCACCATGCCAATCTTCGGATCGGAAAAATGATGCACCACCCGCATCAGCCAGTCGGGCGGAGGCACAAAGTCGGCATCGAACATCGCGATCAGGTTGCCCTTCGCCGTCTTCAATCCGGCGTCGAGCGCGCCCGCCTTGTACCCGTGCCGATTGGTGCGATGGATGTAGACGATCGGCTGCGGATCGCCATGCAACCCGCTTCGATAGCGCTCCACCACCGCCGCCGCCACCTGCTGCGTCTCGTCCGTCGAGTCGTCGAGCACCTGAATTTCCAGGCGGTCGCGAGGATACTCGAGTCCGCAGCAGGCATCCACCAGCCGGTCAATCACAAACTGTTCGTTGAAAATGGGGAGCTGAATGGTGATGAACGGCAATTCCGTGAACTGCTCGGGCGCTTCCAGCGTCTTGTTCTTTTTGTACCTGTAATACAGCCAAACCAGCTGGTAGCGATGCAACCCGTAGAACGCCAGAATCGTCATCAGCACAAAATAGGGAATCAGCAGCGACGCATCGAACCAGTTCCACACGTACAGATGGCCAAAGGTCTGGTTCGCCACCTGCTGTTCATGCAGGTAATGCAGCAATCCGTGGGGTTGCGAGAACAGCATCGCGCAGAGGTCTCCACGACCCGCCGGCGCCGGACCGGAGATCCATCCATGGTTCCAGACTGAAGCAAGGAAAATCAACGGCGCCGCCCCAACATGGGCCTCCACAGAAGTATGTTGTTGGCCTAATTGTACGTGAGAAAAAAACGCCGGCTGAAGCCTCGGCCTCATGGGCCCGTGACGACTCGCGCCGGGAATGGATAGAGCGGATTTCCTATAGGTGTCGTGGAAGCGTTCAATCTCCGCGCGGCTTTTTCCCAAGAAAAGCCGCTCCTCGTTGAACTAGGATGGCCTTAGGAATAGGAAATCCGCTCTAGAATTCGCAGCAAGTGACAGCCTTCACGCTCAGTACCATTGCCGCCATCGTCATCGCGGCCAGTTTTGCCGCCGGACTCAACGTCTACGCGACTGTGCTGACGCTGGGCCTGCTGGCACATGCCCATTGGGTGGTCTTGCCGCCCGGTCTGGAAATTCTTGGCAGCTGGGTTGTGATCGCGGTCAGCGGCACTTTGTTCGCCGCCGAGTTTGTCGCCGACAAAATTCCCGGTCTCGACATGGTCTGGAACGCGCTGCACACCTTCATTCGCGTGCCGGTCGCGGGCCTGCTGGCCTATCGCGCCAGCTCTCATCTCTCGCCGGAAATGCAATTGCTGGCCACCGTGGCTGGCGCTGCCATCGCCATGGTCGCGCACAGTTCAAAAACTGCCGTCCGCGCCGTGGTCACTCCCAGCCCGGAACCTGTGTCGAACATCGCCTTAAGCACGAGCGAAGACGGAATCGCCATCGGCCTTACCTGGCTGGCGACCCAGCATCCGTGGACCGCCGCCGGCATTGCCATCGCCTTCACCGTGATTGCCGTCCTGATGACGCGATCGGTCGTGAAAGCCCTTCACCGCATCTGGTCCCGCATCCAAACCATCTAAGGGGAATGAGAGTTAGTGTAATGCAAATCTGAGACGAGTCATTCTGAGGTCGCCGCGGCGACGATGGGAGGAAATCCAGAGCAATTTCTTTTTTCCGTCGGTTTCAAGAGCGATGGAGTGCAGCTCTTCTACTCGGAAAAGCTCCACTCCACTGCTGCGTTGACAATCGCCGAAAGCAAAAATGCTCTAATGCACCAGCTCCGCCACGGACTTCCAGGGTCTGCCCTGCGATTCCGCCACGGGCTTGCACGTCAGCGCGCCGTCGTAGGTATTCACGCCATCCTGCAGGCCGGCGTCGTCTTGAATGGCGGCCTTCGCGCCCATCGTCGCCAGCCGCATCACGTAGGGGAAGGTCGCGTTGGTCAGCGCCAGCGTCGAGGTATGCGGCACCGCCGCGGGCATGTTAGTCACGCAATAATGCACGACGCCCTCCAGCACATAGGACGGATCGCTATGCGTGGTGGGGCGGGCGGTCTCGATGCATCCGCCCTGATCGATGGCCACGTCGACGACGACCGCGCCTTTCTTCATGGTCGAAATCATCGCCTTGGTCACGATCTTGGGAGCGGCAGCGCCCGGGATCAACACCCCGCCGATGACCAGGTCCGCCTCGCGCACGGCACGACTGACGTTGTAGGAGTTCGACGCCAGCGTATACACGCGGCCATTGAAGATGTCGTCGAGTTCGCGCAAGCGGTTCAGGTTCAGGTCGATGATGGTCACCTTCGCGCCCATGCCCATCGCAACCTTGGCCGCGTTGACGCCGACAATGCCGCCGCCGATGATGCAGACATTTCCCGGCGGCACGCCCGGCACGCCGCCAAGCAGCACGCCGCGCCCGCCTTTTTCTTTTTCCAAATGCGCCGCGCCCACCTGCACCGACATGCGACCCGCCACTTCCGACATGGGCGTCAACAGCGGCAGCGTGCCCGCCTTGTCGCGGATGGTCTCATAGGCGATGCCAATCACTTTCTTCTCCAGCAGCTTGGCGGTCAACGCCGGCACGGGCGCCAGATGCAGATAGGTGAACAGGATCAATCCCTCGCGGAAATGGCCGTATTCTTTCTCCACCGGCTCCTTGACCTTGACGATCATGTCGGCCAGCCGCCACACGTCGTGTGCGGAGCCGACAATTTCCGCTCCAGCCGATTGAAATTCATCATCGGGGAGCGACGACAAATCTCCCGCTTTGGTTTCGACCAGGACCGTGTGGCCGGCTTCCACCAGTGCTTTGACGCCGGCCGGGGTGATGCCGACGCGGCTTTCGTGATCTTTGACTTCCTTCGGTACTCCAAGGACCATATTGGCTCTCCTATGATCAGCTCGCAACAGAACGATTATCATCCGGCTAACGTTCCATTCTAGTCTAGACCAGAGACTTTCGCTGGCTGCGGCGAGTGGTCCTCGGCTCACGACAAAAAACATTTGAATTGTCAGGCAAGCTCGCCATGACAACCGCAGTCGAGGGAACTTCGCTTTTCGTGACGGCGCACGGAAATTTGATGAACCTTCCGCAAGAAAATCGCCGACAACCTGCAACGCCGGGCTGGGAGCATAGAACAGGCACATACCTCGACGGAACAGAAGCGCGTGCAAGGCACCCGGCGTTTTTTCACGGATTCACGCAACCTGGGATGGTGCTATTCGCCCGTGTCGATCTGCGCTCGCTGCAACCGATCGGAATAATCCACGTAGACCGACTTCCACGTGGTGTAGAAATCCAACGCACCCGTACCGCCCTCGCGATGACCGTTGCCGGTCTGCTTGACGCCGCCAAACGGCAGATGCACCTCCGCGCCGATGGTGGGCGCGTTGATGTAGACAATGCCGGTCTCGATGTCGCGTATGGCGCGATAGGCCAGGTTGACGTCGCGCGTATAGAACGCGGCCGAGAGACCATAGGAGACGCCGTTGGCGGTCTCCATCGCCTGCTCGAAGCTGGCAAACTCCAGCAGACTGAGGACCGGGCCGAAAACCTCCTCCTGCGCGATCCGCATCGCGGGTTTCACTCCGCCAAAAATTGTGGGCGCAAAGAAATACCCTCCAGAATACGCTTTTCCCTGCAGACGCTTGCCGCCGGTCAGCAGCTTGGCGCCCTCGTCGAGCGCGATCTTCACATACATGGCGCTGGTTTCCACCTGCTGTTGATTGACCAACGGACCCACCTGCACGCCTTTTTCCAGACCGTTGCCGATGCGCAGTTTGCGGGCGCGCTCCACCAGGCGCTCGGTAAATTTGCGGGAGATTTTCTTGTGCAGCAGGATGCGGCTGGTGGCGGTACAGCGCTGGCCGGTGGTGCCGAAGGCACCCCAGAGCGCGCCTTCCACGGCCAGATCGAGATTGGCGTCGTCCATGACGATCATGGCGTTCTTGCCGCCCAATTCGAGCGAGCAGGGTTTGAATCCGGCCGCTGCCGCCATGCCGACCGTGCGTCCCACTTCGCTCGATCCGGTCAGGCTGATGGCGTCCACATCCGGATGTTCCACCAGCGGCATGCCCACCTGCGTGCCGGAGCCGGCGACGATGTTGACCACGCCTTTCGGCAGGCCGGCATCGAGCAGCGCCTGCACCAGGTTGTAGGTGGAAAGCGGCGTGGCCTGGGCCGGTTTGATGACACAGGTGTTGCCGCAGACGATGGCCGGCAACAGCTTCCAGGAAGGGATGGCCATGGGAAAATTCCAGGGTGTAATCATGCCGCAGACCCCGACCGGCATACGCACGCTCATGGCGAACTTGCTCGGCAACTCCGATGGCGTGGTCTGGCCGAACAGACGGCGTCCTTCTCCGGCCATGTAGAAGGCGGTGTCGATGGCTTCCTGCACGTCGCCGCGCGTTTCTTCCAGCACCTTGCCCATTTCGCGGGTCATGTCGCGCGCGTACTGCTCCTTGCGCTCGGTCAGGAGTTCGCCGGCGCGGAACAGGACCTCGGCGCGTTTCGGCGCCGGCGCCAGACGCCAGGTCTGGAATGCCTCTTTGGCCGCGGCCACGGCATCGGCCACATCTCTTGCGTCGGATGCGGGGAAGGTGCCGACCAGATCGCTGGTATCGGCGGGATTACGGTTCTCAAACGTCTTGCGGGTATGGGCAGAGACCCATTTGCCGCCGATCAAATTCTTGTATTGCCTGGTTGCGTGTTTTGCGACTGCCATTCTGTTGCCTCAGCTTTCTTTTTTTCTGAAATGCTTTTCGCCCGGTAGAGAATACATCAAACGCTCTCTCCCGGATTGTGATGCAACCTCTGGGTCCTCGATGCCGCGGCGGAGGAAAACCGCGCCGTAAACCGGCCATTGGCGACCACGAGCAGAGCCAGCCCGAACCAGGCCACGACGGCAATCGCCGCCCTCCCTGTACGCATCGCCCGGTTCGAGGAAGGTCCGGCCATTGGCGTTATCGGGTGGAGCGGAGCATGACACCGCCCCCAGCGAAAAGAAGACCGCGGCGGGCGCGGTCTTCCGTTGTTGGGCCTAGGAACCGTGCCAGTACGTTCACGGGCCTACTGCCGTCCGAAGCGATAGACCATGCCCACCATGAACCCCTGGTTATGATCGAGGTTGCCGCCAAAATGGTCCAGCAGCACGCGCGGCGAAAGCCGGATGGCGAGGCCGGGGCTCAGGTTGTAGTCCAAATGGAGGCTGGCAATGGCGGCGCCCACATTGCTGGCAGGATAAAAGCCGACCGACGCGGGCGGAAACGGGCCAGTGTCCTTGTCGAAATATCCATAGATATCGCCCACCTGGACGGCCACGCTGACGGAAAGTTTCGGGCTGCCGTAAAAGCGGTATTGCGGGCCAATGGTAAAGGGGAACACGGCGAACTTGGCGTTGTAGGTGTTGTTGCCTCCCCCCTGGACGGCGCCGAGGGAGTTGTTCCCATAATCGCCGCGTGCGTCGGCGGTGATGCCCCATCGAGGCGAGAAGTAACGAGTCGCTCCCAGGACCCAGCCGCCCATGCCGGAGTTGTGGAGGAGCGGTCCGGGGCGAAAGCGCATGTACTCGCCGCCCACATACACTTCCCAGCGATGGGTATAGGTATCGGTGACGATCTGCGCCTCGCGGCGTCGCTTCGTCTCCAGCCGGCGGTTCTCTAGACCGCGCCGCGAGAACGGCGTCTGCTCCGGAGTCGAGGTGGACGACGAAGAGGATGGAGGCTGAAGCTGCGGGGTCGAGTCCTGCGCCTGCAATGGAAGAACCATGCAACCGAGCCACAACACGAGGGCGAAGGATGCGGCGCTGAACCTGCGCCAGCGAGAGCGTAAAAGAATGTCGCGGCGCGGTGACAGGGACTGCAAAATGGGCAAGGGATAGGTCTGGGCTCCCTGGGTGGACTGAGACAGCACTTTTTTCTCCTAAGTCTCCATTAAATCATCTAAATCATTTACGAGGGTTGCGCGACCTAGGTAGTCTATCTGTATCCGGAGCGGAGAGGCGAGCTTGGCCCCTGTTTCCCGGATGAAAAAATCGACGTTTTTTGGGGGCGTATATGAAGTTTTTCATTGGTCTGCTGATCGGCCTGGTGATCGTACCGATCGGCGCACTGTGCTATCTTCACTTCGGCAACCCTCCGGTCGCGGTCGCCGATCCTCCCTTCCCGTTTGAAAAACAGATTGTGCATGCGCCGCTCCATGCCCGCATTGCGAAAGACATGCCGAAGTCTGTGCCCATCCAGGCAACGGCGGACAATCTGACGGCGGGAGCGCAAATCTATCGCCAGAATTGTGCATTTTGCCATGGATTGAACGCCCAGAATTCCACGGTGGCGCCGCATATGTATCCCCACGCCCCGCAATTGTGGCACGCGCATGGACCCCAGAGCGTTGTGGGCGTCAGCGACGATCCGCCGGGAAAAACGTATTGGAAGGTTTCCAATGGAATTCGCCTGAGCGCGATGCCGTCGTTTGACCAGGTTCTTTCTTCGACGCAAATGTGGCAAGTGAGCCTGCTGCTGGCGAATGCAAACAAACCGTTGCCGCAGCCGGCCATGGATATTTTGGCACAACCGCTGACGTTCGCATTGCCGGCAGCGCAACCGCAGACGTCGCCGCCGCCGATGTCGCAACCGCCAACTCCGAAGTAAGGATGAATCGGAAACGCATCGCAGTGAGTGTCTGCATGGGTTCGCCTGGCGACCCAAGAAGACGCAGGTTCCGCCGCTCGCTGCGCAGCGGTAGGGTCGCCCACGCGACCGGGGATGACAATTCTTTCCTTCCCGCTCAAGCTATAGCATTTCTCCTGAAGGTGTAGAGCGAAAAAATGTGGCTGACGTGGCCGTTCCTCGAAGAACGGTCACTCCGAAGGAATCCAACCACACCATAGCATCAGGAGAAATGCTTTAAAACAGAGCTTGAATGTGGACCGCGCGTCGGATAGCTTGCCCTCCTAATGCTGCATGGTGTACGTCAGGCCGGTATTGAATTGCACCGAGTTCCCCTTGAAGCCTGCCGGGGGATCGTTCAAATAGCTGTCGATGACTCCCACGGAAAACCCAAAGTCCTTGAACACAGGAAAGGCTGCGCCCACGGAAACATTGCCGGAATAGTCCGACGGACTGTTCCATGCCGGATTGAATAAGGCGACCTCTGTCAACACGATTTTCCTGGGGAATTTGCGCACGTAATTGTCGCCGATGCTGGAGCCGATGAGGTCGTGGCTGGTGGCCGGCACCACGTCGGAGGCGGAAAATGCCTGCCGCGTATAGTCCATGACCGCGGTCAGGTCGAGTTCCTGTTTGGCGTCTTTGATAGCGGTATACCCGGCGCCGAGACCGTAGAGCTGCTGCAAATCCAGACCCTGGGAAAAGTTATGGTCGAAGATTGCCTGTTCCAGCAGGTAGAAACGCGGGCTGAAATACTCGTCTTCTTCCAAACCGCCATGCAGGATGTTGGTCTTTACGGTGGGAGTGTTCGGCTGTGTGACCTTGCCGTAGTTGCTGCTGAAATTCAACAGGGTGCGGTCTCTGGCCGGCATCCAGGCGACCGGCGGCACCACTCGCGACAGAGCGACGGCAGTGTTGATGCTGATGCTGTTTTGGGTGGAACTCACCGTGCTGGCGCCGGCGCCGATCGTGCCTGTAATTCCCTGCGCGAAGCCTTGTTTTTTGAAGACAATTTTTTCGAATGTAGCCTGATCGACAATGTAGGCGATGTTCTTTACCGGAATCTGCTGAGTGCCGTGCAGCGTGTTCACGGTCAGCATGTCCCCATGGATGGAGATGGTCCCGATGGGAATGTCGAGGTTGGCTTTCTTGCGTCCAACCAGGGCGCCGGTTTCAATGACGGCAAACTGCTTCTCGGTATGAAGCTCTTTCAGCTTGCTCCACGGAACCTGAACCATGCCCGCGTTGTCACTGGCAAAGAAGACCTTGCCGCCGATTTCGTGGTCCAGTTTTCCGGTGAGCTTGTCGCCGTTGGTAAACACCAGCAGATCGGGCTGGGGCTTTGCGAGCGTATCGGCCGCGCGTGCGGGAGACGCCGGAAACGAGCAGGCGGCCAGCAGAAGAGCGGGAAAAATTGCGGCTAGCTTGAAAACAGGACCGGAGTCTTTCGCTTGAAGTCGCATAGTTTGGGGTTTTCCTGAAAGTTTCGATGCAGCAATGTGGGCCGGGCGTTGGTCAGGCAGCACAAGAATCCACGCCCGTACTACACTATCAAACGAGAGAGGGCGTGAAATGTCCAACGGAATCTTCAGCAAAATAGGCCGCGCGCTTTCCATTTTCGGCGTCTCCAGTCCAGACGATGTGCGCAGGATGCAAGCCAGGAAAATTCCACCGGGTCCGGCGAAGCCCGCGCAGACGGGGCCTGATGCAACACCGGCAGGCGATGGTCCGCCGCAGGAAAAGGAAGGGAAAGAAGAATAGTTCGACTGCGAGCGGTTGGGAGAGACGCTGGTCGTCGGCTAAATGCCGGCATGCCGACGTTATGGGCTGCAAGATTCCAGGCGCAACGGGTAAACTAGGGGCATGGGGATTACGCGACAGCAGGCTCTCGACGCTTTCGAGTCCGACGATTTGATCGGACTGGGCATGGAAGCGAACGCGGTGCGGCGCAAGCTGCATCCGGAGGGCGTTGTCACCTACATCATCGATCGCAACATCAACTACACAAATTTCTGCACGGAGTATTGCACGTTCTGCGCCTTCTATCGCCCACTGAAGGGAAAACTTGCGGCGGAGGGATACATTCTCGACTTCGACACGATTTACGACAAGATTCGCGAAACCGTGGAGATGGGCGGAACGGGCGTGCTGATGCAGGGCGGTCTGCATCCTGATTTGAAGATCGACTGGTTTGAGCGATTGCTGACCGGGATCAAGCAGCGGTTTCCTTCCATCTGGCTGCATTGTTTTTCCGCGTCGGAGATCCTGGCGATTGCGGAATATAGCGAGCTGTCGGTGCGCGACACGATTGCGCGGTTGCGCGATGCGGGTCTGGATTCTATTCCCGGCGGAGGGGCGGAGATTCTGGACGATGTGGTGCGGCATCGCATTGCGCGGTTGAAGTGCGGCACAGAGGAGTGGGTGCTGGTGCATCGCACGGCGCATCAGCTGGGCATGCGGACGACCGCGACCATGATGTTCGGCGTGGGCGAGACCTTCGAGCAGCGCGTGAATCACTTTGAGGTGCTGCGCCAGCTGCAAGAAGAGACGGGCGGATTCACGGCGTTTATTCCGTGGAGTTTTCAACCGCACAACACGGCGCTGGGCGGGCGCGGCTGGGACGAAGCCACCTCGGTCGAATACCTGAAGGTGCTGGCGATTTCGCGACTGTATCTGGACAACATCGAAAATGTGCAGTCGAGCTGGGTGACGCAGGGTCTGAAAGTGCTGCAGATGGGCCTGCGCTTCGGCGGCAACGATGTTGGCTCCGTGATGCTCGAAGAAAACGTGGTGAAGGCGGCGGGAACGGCCAATCACACCACGGAAGAAGAACTGCGCCGCGTGATCCGCGATGCAGGCTTCAAGCCGGTGCAGCGCGACACTCTCTATCGGACGATGTTTTTGAACTAGGCGATTCCCGCGCAACCTTCTATCCGGCTATCCGGCGAATCGGCGCAAATTCCTCGTCCATGGTCTGTGGCCGCAGTTCAACAACGGTCGATGGCCATCGATCGGTTCCAGCTCTCTCCGCTGTCGAATTCTGTCTCGGCAAAAGTTTGCGGCCCACCGCGTGCCCGGCCGTGCCAGATTACAACGCCAACTTCATCCGGATTCCCGCGTCGCGGTAGACGGCTCCGCCCGAATCTCAAATCCAAAGCCGCCGCCGGCAGCGTCGCTCCCAACCTGCACATCCGACCCAATGTTCCGCTCCGTTGCCCCGGAAAGTCGCGTCTTCGTCCCCGCTCGGTTGCCGAAGCAGCAGCGGGGCCCTAAAATGAATTAGCTGACACACGTCACGATAGCTGTTCTTAGTAACCGCCAGTCCGCGCCAAGCGGCGGCGGGGAGGTTCAATGCGGCGGTTCGTATTTTTTGCAGTTCTCCTGGCTCTGTCCCTACCTGTAGGGTTGTCAACCACTGGCTGTGCCCATGACTATGGTCAGAACTACTGCAGCGGTTTCCAGAGCGGCCCGCTGCTCACCGCTGCCGCCAAGATCGACCTGGAACCCTCAGTCTATGGCCTCTCCCTCAGCTACGGACAAGTTGCGAGCCTGTCGAACCCGATCGCAACCAACTGCAAGGGCACGGCGGTCACCGTCAAGACGTATACCTATGGAGTCAAGAATCCCTATCCGGGCAGCCTTTACCTGGCCGACGTCTCTCCTTCGGGGAAGGTGTGCGGCGGTACCTGGAACCGCAATTCCGGCAATGGAATCGCGAACTATACCACGTGCATTCCACCGTTGCCGGACAGCCAGATTTACCAGGCCGGCGGCGGCGTTGCCTACGTCACTGCCAGCGGCGGCGGGGCCACTAGCAATCCGGTGCCTGTCTTTGTCCATCCTCCGGTCACCAGCGTGCTGCTGGGCGGCGCCAGTGCTGTGCATACATGCCCCAACAACCCCAGCACCGGATCGCCCGAGAACGCTCCTGTCTATGCGCTCAACAGCTGCCTTTCCCAGAACCAGACCGCCCAGCTGGCCGCCACCGTCTACAGCGGGACCCAGGACATTACCTGCAATGCGGGCCATCTCAACTTTGTTCCGCAAAATACGAACGTTGTCTCCATCGACCAGAACGGCGTCGCGACCGCGCATCAACCCGGGTCGACCGTCATCAACGCAACCATTGCCCAGGCCACCAGTACCGCGGGATATTTCTTTACCTGTCCGGCCAAAAGCATTCAATTGACCGTGGGCACCACAAACCAGACAAGCGTCACCGTCAACACCAGCAACACCCAACCGTTGACCACAACCATCCTGGACACGCAAGGCAACCCCATCACCGGCTTGTCTCTTCTGTATTCGTCCAACGATCCCATTGACATTCCGGTCAACAACTCCGGCGCTGTGACTCCCGCCTTTCCCGGCGATGCGGCCATCGTCGCCAAGTGTCTGCCTTCGGTCTGCAATCCGGCGCCGCAAAATGAGATTGCGAACCTCAGCACCGGCCTGCCTATTTCCAGCAACCCGGTGCAGGTGCACACGCCCGGTCCCAGCTCCAACCTCCTCTACATGTCCAGCCCGCAATCGTTGAACTTTGTGCCGGTGGACTTCCAGAGCGGGAATGTGGGCACTCCGATACGCTTGCCCTATCAGCCGAATTCGATGGTCATGGACGAAAACGGCAACTATCTATTTTTCGGCAGCAGCGCCGAACTGATGGTTGCTTCCATTTCCGCCACTTCGGGCACCAGCCTGACGGCACAGGCCCCCGGCGTTCCGGGCACCGTGCTTGCAGTAGCGCCCAATGACACGATCGTCGTCATCCACGATCCATGTCGGCAACTTTTCTATCTCTACACCCCGCCTGTAAGCGGTCTCTCCGCCTCGGCGCTCTCTTTCGCGGCCCCCGGACCCACCATCGCCTGCGATGTGAACAGCCAGCCCATCGATCCGTCAGTCGAGGTCCATCCGCCCTATGCCGCCGCATTTACCCAGGACAGCCAGACGCTCTACATCGTGGGCGAAAATACGCTGTACACCTATAACACCTTCACCGGCTGGCACGTTTGCACGGAAAATGGACAAAGCGGCAATTGCCCCTTCAACTCCACCAGCGTCGCCGCTACCATCCCTGGCGTAGGCGCCTACGCGGGTGGCTCTCCGACCACCGCCTTCGGATACTGCGCGCTTGGACCGAACAATGCATCGCAGAGCGCCGGTCCGCCGCCGACCGGTTTGGCCGATCCAACCAAGGCCATGAACCCGACGGAATACTATCCGCTCGCGGCGACCGTGTCGGCCACGACCGATGAGCTGGCTGCAACCACGGATGGATATCACATCATTGGCGCAACGGCATCGAGTGGTGGGCAGCTCAACGATATTGCCGTGAACATTCCCATCAGCCAATGTCCGTTGAAGACGCAGTTGCAGTTTCCCAGTACGCCCACGCAGTTCAGCCTGGCCACGCCGAACGTCGGCTCGATCAACCAGGTGCTGGTTGCGCCCAACTCGCAACTGGCTTTCGTGACCTTCGATCCGGCAAATTCCTCGGGAAGCAACAGCACCTTGCCCGCCTACAAGATTCCATGCACGTCGGCGCAGTCCGTGGCCGGCAACTGCCATGCTGGGCAGACGGGAACCGGCAGCGTGGTGAGTGTTGCGCTCACCGGCCAGGCGGGTGCCCCGGTCGGCGGCGTCTTCAGTCCCGATTCAAGCACGTTTTATGTGTCTACCAGCGGCGACGATCTGCTGCACTTGATCGACACAACCACGTTGACGGATACCAAGCAGCTGGACCCGGGGTTGACCTGCGCCACCACCACCACCGCGCCGGCCAGGCCGTTTCTGGCCTGTACTGCGGGACAAGCGGTGCCGGCCCTGTTCCTTGCCGCGCGACCACGTCCCACCCAGGGTTCCACCACCTCCTCAGCCAAGAAGAACTGACGTTTGGCTGAGGATGGAGAATTTGTCATTCCGCCCGCAGTGGAGCGGCCTGCTCTGAATAAGTTTGTCTTCCAGACCGGAAGTCGCCGCGGCAACCGCAGTCGCCCGAACTGTGATGCCATCTTCTCGCGCCTCACTGGGTGGATGGTGCGAATTTCTGCGGTCCCGCTCTAGGCCTGGGGTTCTTTCACCGAGCGAGGCGTCAGTTGCTTCGCGGTCCTCGGCAAAGCGCGGGCCACCGCATCCAGAATTCCATTCAGAAAGTGAACGGATTCGGGCGCCGCATAAAGCCGCGCAATTTCCAGCGCCTCATTGATGATGATCGGCAACGGCGTCCCCGGGTAGCCCAGCATCTCCGCGATCGCGGCCCGCAGCAGATTGCGATCGACCGCAGCCATTCGCTCCAGCCGCCAATGCTCACTGGCAGTCGCGATGTAGGTGTCAATCTCTTCCTGCCTGGCAATCGCAACGCGAAATAGGTCCTCGGCAAAGCCCTGGGTATCGGGGTCGACTTTTTCCCGCGCCTGCCAAAACGTGCGCTGCACTTCTTCGGCGTTCTGTCGGCCCAGGTCCGCCTGAAACAGCATCTGCATCGCGATTTCACGGGATTTGCGGCGTTTGCCCATGATTATGCGCCCGCGGCCATATCTGTAACAGAAGCGGTTGCAATCTTCTTCTTCAGCGCCGCCATTTCAATCGCCGCCAGCGCCGCTTCAAATCCCTTGTTGCCCATCTTCAATCCGGCGCGGTCCAGCGCCTGTTCCAGCGTTTCGCAGGTCAGCACGCCAAACGCATGGGGCACGCCCGTCTCCTGCTGCGACTGCCCAATGCCGCGCGACACTTCCGTGTAAATCGCCTCATAGTGTGCGGTCTCCCCCCGCAGCAGCACTCCCAGCGTCACGATGGCGTCCACGTTCTTGCTTTCCGCCAGTTGACGCGCCGCCGCCGGAATCTCCCACGCCCCGGGAACGCGCACCACGGTGATCGCATCCTTCTTCGCTCCGCTGCGCAGCAACGCATCCAGCGCGCCCTGCAGCAGCCGATCGGTAATCACCGCATTCCAGCGCGCCACCACAATCCCGAACCGCAGCCCGGCGGCGCTCAAATCCCCTTCCACCGCCACCGGTTTGCCATGGTGCACATTCTCCGACTCCCAGAAACCGAAAATCATTCCCGGCACCGGCTCTGCCGTAAACAACCGGGAATTCCAATGCGTAGGCGCGATCGCCGTAATTCTTTGCCCGCCTTCGGAGGCCGCGGAATTCTTTTTCGCCCAGTTCTCCGCCACCGTGTGTACCGTCTCCAGCCCTGTCACTTCGATCAGGACCTCGGGCGCGGCCGACAGTTTTCCCGTCGCAAATTCCAGATTGCCCAGCGGTGCCAGGAAAGGAGCGGTGCGAAACTGCTTGCCCTCCGATCCCTTGCCCGGCTCGAAGCCGAGCGCCGTGAAAAAACTCTCCAGCGTGGCAAATTCTTCCGGCGTCCGTGCGGCTCGTACCAGCGTGATTCCTTTAATCATGCTTCGATGGTACAACGTTGCCCTCTCGTCCACCGTCCCCGGCCGTAGATTGGAAACGGGTGCAAACCCGAGGCCTGGAAAAATCAATTTCTACGGATGAAAGCTGATCAGTTCGATCCCGCTTTTTCCATTGCGGACAACATACGACAATGCATACAGAGTTCCGTCCAAACCAAGGACGAGGCTTTGTGGAGGGCTGATGGAGTCGCCATTGTTGAGCAAAATCCTGCCATGGTCCACATACTTGCCATTGGAAATGTCGTAGGTGATAAGGTCGGTCCCTTCTTTTTGGTCGGGCGTTGTTTTGAAGCCCTTGTGATTGCCCGAAAGTGGAGCTCCGGTCAGGTAGTAGAGCGTGTGTCCGTCCGCTCCGAGAGCAAGGCCCAGGTATCCATATTCGGGTCCATCGAACATTCCGGTTCTCTTCGATGCTTCGGACGTTAGCCGCTTCAGTACCTCAACAGAAGGCTTTATGGGATCGAAGCGAAACAAATAGCCTGATCGTCCATTCACACCATAGATAGCGTGCTCGGATGGGACCCAAACCGCTGCTCGCCAGTTGTAGGCCATACCATGCATCGCAGGGTTATACGAACCGAAATAATCTTTCTTGAGATTGACGCCCGCGACCGTATCGATTTTGTCTGTGTCGTAGTTGTAGCGATGGATCGTTCCATCTCCCGTAGTGAAGTAAGCCGAGCCGTCCCGCGGATCGATGACGATCCTGCGGCAAATTGCTCTGTAGGTGCTCCCCAAAGTGCCAAGCTCTCCGCCATGAAACACTGTTCCAAGATCCTTCAATTTTTTCGTTTTCAAGCCATAGCGCAGGAAGTCACCGGCTGGCCACGTGATGCCGTACAAGCGACCACGCCGCACATCCATATTCATGGCGATAATTCCTTGCCCGTCCGGTGCAATCGCAAGGTTCGTAAACTTTCCCGTAGTCATGTCATACGAGACAAAATGTCCACCCGGATAGGGCAGATAACCGTGGGGAACTGCCGCCGTCCGTTCAACCCCGCTTGTCTGGTTGTAGTAACCCAGGTGCGTGGAAAAGTAGAGTTTATCGCGGGATTGAACGAAGTTTACGTGACTTTTCCCCTGGGCGACCGCCTTGATGCTGCCTTGCCCCACAGCGTCGTTCAAATTGGCGATGTGCGTAATTGTCTTCGTCTTCGGATCAAAGGAATACATCTGTCCCGGAATGTCGTACTTCGCTGAAGAAAGCACGTAATAAATGGTTCCGTTGCTTGCCACGCCCATCCCGTTGTAGGATTCCCCGGGCTTTGCGGCATCTGGAAAATGGGAATTGTATGCAGTTGCCCGGAGCTCATGGGAGTCAATGCCTTGACCATAAACGGTTGACGTGACTGCACTGAGAACGAGCAGGACGATCGCAAACCGGCGAACAGCAGCAGGAATTTTCAATGGAGATCTCCTCAACCTGGAAACGGCAATTGCGTGTCGGCCGCAAGACGCTCGACGACCGAATCCGGAATTTCTGATTGCATGTGTTTTCTGCGTAAGAATATAAATACTTTGTATTCTTATGCCCAGAAGCATATTCCTGGCAAACGATAATTGTTCCGGCCGTCTCCCTTTCCTTTGCCACGCCCACCCGGACTTGATAGACTCAGCAGTCTTCCAAAAATCGTTATGTGAATGCTGCATTGAAAGGGGCTGCCCGCCATGACGCCGGAAAAAACATTCGAAAATATTCAGCTCGAAATCCGCGACGGCATCGCTTTTCTCACCCTCAACCGGCCTAATGTCTTGAATGCGCTGAACGCCGCTACCCTGCGGGAACTGCAATCCGTCATCGACACCATCAAGGCGGACGATTCCATTCGCGTTGCCGTTCTCACCGGTTCTGGCGAAAAAGCATTTGCCGCCGGGGCCGACATTCAGGAGCTGGCCCAGGTCAACAGCACCGAAGGCCGCGAGCTTGCGCTGCGCGGGCAGGCGGTCCTGCGCGCCATTGAAACCTGCGGCAAGCCCGTCATCGCCTGCATCAACGGATTTGCGCTCGGCGGCGGCTGCGAACTGGCGCTCGCCTGCACGCTGCGCATCGCCAGCGAGCATGCCAAGCTCGGCCAGCCGGAAGTAAAACTCGGCCTGATTCCCGGCTATGGCGGAACCCAGCGGCTGGCGCGGCTGGTCGGCAAAGGTGTTGCCCTGCAAATGATTCTCACCGCGGAAATTTTGTCGGCCGCGGACGCGCTCCGCGTTGGTCTGGTGAATGAGGTCGTCTCACCCGACCAGCTTCTCCCGCGCGGCGAAGCCATTGCCCGCACCATCGCCGACATGGCGCCCCTGGCCGTGCGTTACGCCCTCGAAGCCGTCGATCGCGGCTACGATCTTCCCTTGCAAGAGGCCTTGTTTCTCGAGGCAGCCTTGTTCGGCATCAGTTGCGGCACGGCAGACAAGGCCGAGGGAACCGCGGCGTTTCTCGCCAAGCGGCCCGCCGTCTGGCAGGGTCGCTAGAGCAGTTCGCCTCCAGGTGTAGACCGAAGGGATGATCTGGACTGGCCTTTTCCCCAAGAAAAGGCCAACCTGTACATCTTCTGAAACGCCACAGTATCAGGCGAACTGCTCGAGCGGCCTCTTCCTGTAGGCTCCGCTGATATCCTGAAAACAATGCACCGCTCCATCGTTCGCTTCGCTTGCCTTCGATTCGCTTGTCTGGCCGCGCTCGCTTTTTCCGCCTCGTTTCTCGTCGTCGGATGCAGAAATTCCGCAAACACCTTCGATATGTCCGCCCATGCCGCCCGCTGGGCAGCCGCGAAAACCGCAGCGCGTCGGGAACTGGTCGCCATTCCTCCGCCTTTGAAAAGCGCCTACCTGACCATCGATCAGGAATCGCAGTGGCAAAATCCCTATCTCAGCATTCGGCGGAATATGATTCAGTTGCGCATCTATTTGCCGGATGAAAACACAAGTCCCATCGATCGCGGCGGCATCACGCGCCTGCGCGCCGCCCGCAAGCAGGTGGTGAATGTTCGGCTAGCGGATTTGCCCCAGGCCCTTTCCTCGCTGCCGGATGACGCCTGGCCCTACGGCCGTGTCGTCGCCATCGGCCGGGATCCCGAGACCCCGCAAAATCGCGCATGGTTTTCGAATCATCTGGAAATTACCGTCCGCGCTCTTCAAGACATGGGCGTCGTCGTGGACGACTGGAACCATCCGGTCCTGATGCCCTAAACCGAAACGACTGAAGCAGCGGGGCGCGGATGCCGCAAAAGCATCCAACAAAGAAAGAGGATGCAATGGAAGGGTCGCAATTCCCAATTCTGGTCGAAGAAAAACAGGCGCATCCGCATGAACATTTCTCCGCTCATCGCGAGCTGGAAGCCGCCTTGCGCAACTCCGTTCGCGGAGAGGTCCGCTTCGACTCCGGCAGCCGCGCCCTCTACGCCACCGACGCCTCCAACTATCGCCAGCTTCCCATCGGCCTCGTGCTTCCGTTGGACACCGCCGATGTCGAAGCCGCCGTGGCCGCCTGCCGCAAGTTCGACGCCCCCATCCTCTCTCGCGGCGCGGGTACCAGTCTTGCCGGTCAGTGTTGCAACGTGGCCGTCGTGTTGGACTTCTCCAAGTATGTCCATCGCATCCTGCAGCTCGACTTCGATCGCAGGCAGTCTCGCGTCGAGCCCGGCATCGTGCTCGACCGCGTGCGCGAGGCCGCCGAGCAGCATCATCTGACCTTTGCCCCCGATCCCGCCACCCACAGCCGCTGCACCCTGGGCGGCATGATCGGCAACAACTCCTGCGGCGTGCATGCGCTCATGGGCGGCAAGACCGTCGACAATATCGAGTCCATGCGTGTCCTGCTCTACGACGGCGTCATCTTAGAGGTCGGCGCCACCAGCGAAGACGAACTGCAAGCCATCGTTCGGGCCGGTGGACGCCGCGGCGAAATCTACGCTGCCCTGCGAAATCTGCGCGACCGCTACGCTCCGTTGATTCGTGAGCGCTTCCCAAAAATTCCCCGCCGCGTCTCCGGCTACAATCTCGACGATCTGCTTCCCGAAAGGGGCTTTCACGTTGCCCGTGCGCTGGTCGGCAGCGAAGGCACATGCGTCACCGTGTTGGACGCGACGCTGCACCTCATGCCCAGCCCGCCTTGCCGCATTCTGGTAGGCCTCGGATTTGCGGATGCGTTCCTCGCAGCGGATTACGTGCCCTTCGTTCTCGAACATAAGCCCATCGGCCTGGAAGGATTCGACGGCCTGTTGGTCGAATTTATGCGGCGGAAACATCTCGCCGAAAAGGACGTGGAATTGTTGCCGCCGGGCGGTGGCCACTTATTGGTGGAGTTTGGCGGCGATACCATCGAGGATGCCCAGGCCCAGGCCGCGGCCATGATCGAAGCCAGCAAGAAAATCTCTCCCGCTCCCCATACCCGCCAATATTCCCAATCGGAGGCCGCGCGTGTCTGGAAGGTGCGCGAATCAGGCCTCGGCGCCACCGTCTTCGTCCCCGGCGAACCGACCGGCTGGGAAGGCTGGGAGGACTCCGCCGTTCCTCCAGAAAAACTTGGCGGCTATCTCCGCGATCTCATGGGTGCCGCGCGGCGCTACGGCTATCGCTCGCCGATGTACGGGCACTTCGGCCAGGGCTGCGTCCACATGCGCTTCAACTTCGATCTGGAAAGTGAACCGGGCATCGCCAAATATCTCAAGTTCATCGACGAAGCTGCGGACATCGTAATCGCGCACGGCGGTTCGCTCTCCGGCGAACACGGGGACGGCCAGTCGAGAGCGGCGCTGCTGCACAAAATGTTCGGCCCGGAACTGGTGCAGGCCTTCCGCGAATTCAAATCCATCTGGGACCCCACCAACAAGATGAATCCCGGCAAGCTGGCCGATCCCATCGCCGTCTACCAGCCCCAGGAAAATCTTCGCCTCGGCGCGGGCTACAAAACCAACGAAGTGAAGACCCATTTCCAATTTCCCGACGACGGCGGTTCATTTTCAAACGCGACCTTGCGTTGCGTCGGCGTCGGAGCCTGCCGTAAAGAAGCTGCCGGGACCATGTGCCCCAGCTACATGGCGACGCGCGAAGAGCAGCACTCGACCCGCGGGCGCACCCACCTTCTCTGGGAAATGTTGCAGGGCGAGCTGCGTCTCAAGGGCTGGCAGAGCGAGGCCGTCAAGGACGCCCTCGAGCTGTGTCTCTCCTGCAAAGCCTGCAAGTATGAGTGTCCGGTGAACGTCGATGTCGCAACCTATAAGGCGGAATTTCTGTCGCACTACTACGAACATCGCCGCCGTCCCATCCATGCCTATGCCTTCGGCATGATGGACCAGTGGGCCCATCTTTCCTCGGCCGTTCCGCGCCTCGCCAATCTGCCCGGCCAAATTCCCATCGTGCGAGACATTTTGAAGGCGGCCATCGGCATGGCGCCTCAGCGATCGATTCCCGCCTTTGCTCCGCAAACCTTTCAGCGCGGTTTCCATTCTCGCGCTTCAGCGCGCACTTCAAGAAAAGACGATGCGCGCCCCACGGTCCTGCTCTGGCCCGATACCTGGAACAACTATTTCTATCCGCAAGCCGCGCAGGCCGCATCGCAGGTGTTGGGCGACGCCGGCTTTGCCGTGCAGGTGCCGCGCGGCCATCTCTGCTGCGGGAGGCCGCTGTACGATTTCGGCATGTTGGACCGCGCCAAACGGTATCTAGTGCGCGTGCTCGATGCGCTGGAGCCGCAGTTGCAAGCCGGCACGCCCATCGTGGTCCTCGAGCCCAGTTGCGCCAGCGTCTTCCGCGAGGAGTCGCTGAGTCTGCTGGCCAACGATTCCCGCTACGCCGGGCCGGCAAAAAAACTTGCCGACCAGACCTATCTGCTCAGCGAATTCCTTGTCCGCAAAGCGGAGCACTACACTCCGCCCGATTGCAGCAAGCAGCGCATTCTATTGCATGGCCATTGCCACCAAAAACCGTTGATGACGGAAGAGGTCCAGCTACTGCGCGCATCCGGCGCTCAGGTTGAGCTGCTCGACTCCGGCTGTTGCGGCATGGCCGGCCCCTTCGGCTTTGAGAAGGACAAATACTCCATCTCCGCCGCGCTGGCCAACCGAGTTTTACTGCCCGCCGTGGAGCGCGCCGAAAAAGAAACACTCATTGTTACAAATGGCTTCAGTTGCCGCGAACAGATTGCGCAACTCTCCGACCGTCGCGCCGTTCATCTCTCCCAGGTGCTGGCCCGCCGCGATCAATAGCCCGCATCGTTCACGCGGTTGCGCAGCGGCTCCCCGGCCAGGTAGCGGCGGACCTGCTCGGCGGCAAATTTGTATCCGCGGATCGAAAAGCCGACCACCGAGCCGGCGACGTGCGGCGTAAGAAAGCAGTTCGGCGCCGACCACAGCGGATGGCCCGTGGGCAGCGGCTCCGGGTCCGTAACATCCAGCACAGCGTGGATGCGCCGTGCCTGCAATTGCTGTACCAGCGCATCCGTATCGACGACGGGTCCGCGCGCGGCGTTTACCAGCAACGCTCCCGGTTTCATGCGCCCCAGCATATCGGCATTCATCAGTCCGCGGGTCCCATCCGTCAGCGGGACCAGCAGCACCACCACGTCGGCCGCAGGCAGCAATCCGGCAAGATCGCCGATCGCCGAAACACCCGGCTTCGCCGTACGCGCCACGCGAACCACCTCGACATCGAACACGCGCAATAAACGTTCCGTTTCCGCGCCAATGCCGCCGTAGCCGACGATCACCACTTTCTTCTCATGCAGCTCATCTCCCAGGATGCGATAGGAGTGGAGATTCGGCTGCGACACCTCTGGAACCGGCTCCGCCCGCGCCGCATCGCGCGTCCTCACCTGCCCATCCCAGAACTGTTCGCGCTGGCGATCGCGATACTCCGGGAAACGCTTCAGCGTTCCCAGGATGGCCCCGACGATCCACTCTGAAACCGGAATATCGTGCAGACCCTGTCCATCGCACAGAATGACCCCCTTCGGCAGCCACGGCAGAATCCAGTCCACGCCCGCCAGCAGGCACTGGAGGACTTTCACGCCCTTCAAGTGCGAAAACATCGGCGTGGCCAGCCGGCTGAACATGGGGGGAATCCAGAAGTCAACCTCCACTTCATAATCCAGAGTGTCAGGGAGACGTACAATTTCGACATTGTCCGTAGGAAAGTCTTGCAGGAAATCCGCGGAAATATTCTCGGGAAGGCCAATTTTCAGCATGGCCTGATAATAACCAGTCGGGTTTCGTGGAGCAAACCCGATCTGCAATCCTCCGGGCGCACCGGGGGTACACTTGAGGCGGCCTCTACGACCGATGAAAGAATGAACGAAGAAACGTAGAGATACTTCCAGCGGACGAGTGTTGTACCACTCGGGAGTGAAATCCCGAATCTAAAGGGAACTGTATGAAGGCGAAATTTCTCATCCCTGCTCTGGCATTAGGCCTTTGCTTCGCTGCTTTCCACCCCGTACGGGCGCAGAGTCAGACCGTCGAAACCCCTCCGATGCTGGATGAGGGTTTCCACGAAATGTACAACCTCCACTTCCCGGAGGCGCATGCTGTCTTCGCCAAGTACATGGAGGAACATCCTGAAGATCCCATGGGGCCGGTCTCCGACGCCGCAGCGTATCTTTTCTCGGAGTTCCACCGTACCGGGGTCCTGGACATGCAGCTGTTCACCAACGATGCAAACTATATGCATCACCAAAAAGACGTCCCCGATCCCGAGGTAAAAAAATCGTTCAACGCGGCGCTCGATAAAGCGGACCAGTTGTCCGATGCCATCTTGAGCCAGCATCCGGACGATGCGACTGCACTTTTCGCCAAAACTCTCACCTTCGGTCTCCGCGCCGATTATGCGTCGTTGCTGGAACGTCGAGATCTTGCCGGGTTTCAGTTCACGAAGTCTGGAAGCGCCTTTGCCCACCGTCTATTGACGGTCGACCCCAATGCCTACGATGCCTACTTGGCGGTCGGCATGGAAAATTACATCCTCGGGTTGAAGCCCGCGCCTGTCCGCTGGCTGCTGCAGTTGGCGGGGGGGGAAACTGACAAGTCCCTCGGCGAACACGATCTGGAGTTGACGGCGGCCCAGGGACATTACCTCAAGCCCTTGGCAAAATTATTACTGGCCGTCGCTGCCATGCGAGACAAGGACAAAGCCAAAGCGCGAGAGTTGCTGTCGTCCCTCGCCATGGAGTTTCCGAACAACCCGCTCTACGCGGAACAGCTCGCCAAGATCAGCTAGAGCGGATTTCCTATAGGTGTAGTTGAAGCGTTCAATCTCCGCGCGGCTTTTTCCCAAGAAAAGCCGCTCATCGTCGAACTTGGATGACTATAGGAATAGGAAATCCGCTCTAAACAGGTCGCAGCAAAAAGAAGAGGCGTGGAATTTCTCCACGCCTCTCGCTTGCATGCAGCCGTCTGTTTTTACGGCAGGTAATAACGGAAGGAGGTCCAGAATCCGTTGTCGGTGCCGTATGCGCCGCCGCCGGGATTCGTCGTGCCGCCGTTCCCGGACCACAGGTCGCGCCGGAAGTGGCTGTACTGGATCCCTTGACGAAGCCGTCCTTTGCCGCCGTCATAGAAGTTGAACCAGTATCCGACGCTGAACTCCTGCACGTCCTTGTTGTTGCCGCCGCAATGGCTCGGGGTGCTGGGACTGAACGATCCGCCGGGAGCCGGCTCGACATTGCAGCCCGACATGTCGGTAGTATCGGTGCCGTAGCCGACCTCAGTACCCGCGCTGTTCAGCGTCCAGTCGCGGCCCACGTAATCTCCGCCGTAGTTGGACCAGATGTTCAACCGTTTGCTGGGATTGAACTCCAGGGTCCCGAGCGCGGAAAAGGCATGCAGCGGAGAAATCGAGCCGTCCGGACGCAGCGTCACGTCCGCGATGGTGGAATCGCCGTACCGCCCGACTCCCTGGCCCCATAGCCCCTTCAGACCCAGGGTGATTTTCTTGTCGGCCAGGGGCACGCGGAAGCCGCCGCCAATCCCGCCGCCCACCGCCGTGTCGTTATACGGAGACCCGGTCGTGGGATAGATGCGGTCGCGGAAGAATCGTGCAAGTCCGTAGACCTCATAATGTCCCCAGCCCGGTTCCAGCACCGCTTTGGCAACCATGTCCGGCGCCAGGTTGAAGGAATAGTTGGCCGTCGAGTTGTACAGTCCGCCGCCGCTTCCACCCGAACCGATCAAAAGATTGGTGGGCAGTCCGCTGCCGGCCGGATTCAGCGTCTCGGCATTTTCCGCCGAAGCGCCCAGCCAGAATTTCTTGTTGAAGCCTTTCACCACGCGGAAACCGTACTGCCGCGTCCAATTGAAGCCCGCGGTATATTGCGGATCGATGGTGCCCGGCAGAACTTCCGTGCCGTTCTCCTCCCCCTTCGTGGTTTCCGTTACCAGCGACCACATCTGGCCGGCCGAAACAGCCCAGCCATCGTTCAGTGCGGCCCGCAACCAGATCTGACGTTGACGCACCACGTAGCTGTTCGATTGGTTGTTGTTGGACGTGATGCCGGTACCCAGCCAGTCCATCTCGTAGTAGCCGGTCAGCGTCATGTTGTCCAGCTTGCCGGTGGCTTTCAACGCGATACGGGACTGACGGCCGGAACCGTAGAACTCGCTCATCTTGGCCGCATCGGCATACTGTAGCGGAACGCCGGTGAAGGGAGTATTGATGCCGCCGCCGGTGGCAGCGCTGCGCCATACCGTCGCCGCTTCTATAAAGCTGCCCTTCGGCGAAATCGTGACACCCTTGTAATAGATGTCATCCGGGTGCAGCACAGCGTTCTTCAATTTCTTCTGGTCCTCTTCCGCCATCGAGGCAGCCTGCTGCGCCTGTTCAGACTGAGCCTGAACGTTTTCGACCGCCTGGTGCAGATTGGTATAGGCCTCGTTGCTCTGGCTGGAGCTCTGCTGTACGGCCTGTGCCTGTGCCTGCGCCTGCTGGGCAGCTTGTTGTGCCTGCTGCGCGGTGTCCTGCGCCTGCTGTAGTTGCTGGTCGCGGCTTTGCAACTGCTGCTTCAACTGGTCGATCTCGTCCTGCTGCTGTTGGAATTGCTGGCGCATCTGTTCTAACTGCGACTCGATGCTCGATGGCTTTTTGCTCGCATGTCTCTTGCGAACTGCCGGTGGGGTCGTGTCTGCGCTCGATTGCGCAAACACCGTCGTGCCCGCCATCGGCACAATCGCCACACAGGACGCAAGAATCAGGGCTCGTACCTTGTTCGATCCGTGTTTCATTCGGCCTCTCACTCGTGGTTTATGGAAGATCCATGAAGCTCCGATGCCCGCCGTACCCGGCATCGATCCATGGCGCATCTTGTAGTGCCTCTGGTAACCAAACATCTCAGGCGGGGATCCTGAGTTGCACCACGAGTAGTCTTACAGCGCCGCGTGAATATCCTGAAAACAGAAGATGAATGGCAGATGAATTCCCACTTCATTTGTGGAATTGGGAACGATTCGATGGGACGGCCATCCTTGTGGACGACCGTTGTTTCTCCGCGGGCATGCGGCTGGGAAGCCTGGGTCGAAACAGGTTAAGTATGGGTGGAATACGACACCGAGATGAGTCATTCTGAGGTCGCCGCGGCGACCGGAGAATCCAGAGGGAGATGGCAGAGTTCAGGGTGTGCCTATCGTCTAGACTCTTCACTCGGGCCGCTGCGCGGAACCCGCCCTGAGCGTAGCCCAAGGGTTCAGAATGGCTCGGCGCTTCAAATAACCGTACCCACTGGAAATTCGCTTTACGGCAACGTGCCCAATTGATAATGCAGCGCCGCCAGCGAAAGCTGGTACTCATAGCGCGCATTCACGTTTTCAATCGACGCCTGCGTCTGCTCCAATTGCGATTCGCTCAGTTCGACGATGGAGCTGAGCCCGAGTTTGTACCGCGCCTGCGCCAGCTGCAACCCCATGTTCGAAGCCTGGACCAACTGCTGGGTCACGGCAATTTTCTGATAGGAGGTATTGCACTGCAGCCACGCGTCTCGAACATCGCGCACCACGCGGTCGCGCAGATCGCGCAGATTTTCCTGCGCCGCTTTCGCGCGCTCGTCCGCTTCATCCGCTTCCGCCACATAGCGAAATCCGCTGAACAGCGGCACCTCCAGATTCACGCCCACCGCCCCAAACCAATTGCCGGTGAAATACTGGTCGTCGCGAATCGGCGTGCCGCCCACCACCCCCATCGTGCTCAGGGTGGGCAGCAATTGTTCCCGCTCGGCGCGGCTATATTTTTTCGCCGCCTGCTGGTCGTAGTCCAGCGCCATCAGGTCCGGCCGCTGCTTCAGCGCCATCTGCACCAGTTGGTCTTGATCGGGCGGTGGCGAAGAGACGGGACCCCCGGTCTCGACCAGCGTGTACGTCATCGGCCGGTCGAACCCCAGCACCGACGTCAGGGCGTTCAGATCGCCGTTGTATTGCGTCTGCGCGTCCAGCAGCAGCAGTCTTGCCTGCGCCAGATTTTCCTCGGCAAACGCCAGGTCGATTGTGGAGCGCAGTTTGTTCCGGGTCAATTCGGTGATCTGCTGATCGGTGGTCTGTCGCGTAGCCACGGTCTGCTCCGCCACCTGCACCAGGGCCTGCGCTTCCAATGTGTTGTAGAACACCTGATCGGTCACCAGCACCACATCCAGCGTGCTCGCCATCGCCTGCGCATTTTGCGCTTTCTCGTAGAGCTTGGAAGACGCAATCAGGTTGGAGGTGTGGCCAAAATCCGTGATCAATTGGTGGAAGTCCAACCCTCCGCCGGCGTGGGTCAGCAGTCGTGTGGAGCGCAAGCCGTCAAACGTGAATCGGCTGCCTGTATTGGCATCGGCGGCCACCGCGCCGCCCTCCAGCTGCGGCAGATAGGCCGACCGCGTTTCCCGCACCACCTGATGCTGCGCGCGCGCCAGCAACTGGCTGACGTGGATGCGCGGGTTGTTGCGGGTCGCTATCTGTTCGGCTTCCGCCAGCGTCAGCTGCGAAGGGATCGAAGCCACGGGCCCTGCGGTTGTCGACTCACTCGGTTTCATCGCAGGCGAGGTTTCGATAAGCGTATCGCCCGGCATCGCCGCCGCATGGGGAGCGACCGGAGACGTTTCCGCATCTTGCTGCCGGATGTTGGCGGCCAACATCACCGCCGAAGGGGCATTGGCCAGTTTCTGCGCTTCCACAGCCGGAGAACAATTTCCAAAGAGACATGCGAGAATACCGGCGGCAGCCCAGATCGTACCATCGTTCCTCATGGCTGTACCTCCAGATCGGGTGCGGGCTGGTTCGGTTCCGTTCCAGCGTCGTCATCGTTGCGGTGAAGCAGGAAATACACGGCCGGAACCAGAAAGATGGTCACCGCTGCGGAGATCAACACCCCGCCCAGCAGCGCCCGTGCCAGCGGAGCATACTGCTCGCTGCCCGCTTCCAGACCCAGCGACATGGGGATGATTCCCAGCACCGTCGCCATCGTGGTCATGATGATCGGTCGCAATCGGAACCGGCATGCTTCCGCCAGTGCAATCTTCAGCGGTTTGCCTTCCTTGCGCTGCTTGCCGACGAATTCGACGATCAGAATGCTGTTCGACACGGCCATTCCGGTCATCATCAACAGGCCCATCAACGACATGATGTTCAACGACGATCCGGTGATCAACAGCGTCCACACCACCCCTGCGATCCCCGGCGGCACCGCCAGCAGAATCACGAAAGGATCGGTAAACGACGCGAACTGCGCCATCAGGACCAGGTAAATCAGCACCACCGCCAGCGCCAGGCCCTCGGCAAAACTCCGGAACGCCGCGTGCATGTCCGTGACCGAGCCGCCAATCGTAATGAGCGTGCCTGGGGGCGGATGAATCCCGTTCACGATCTGTTGGATCTGCTTGCCGACGCGTCCCAGGTCTTCGGTCTTGGGCATGATGTAGACATCGAACACCCGCCGCAACTGGTAGTGATCGACCACCGTCGGCGAGTTGATGTACTTCACGTTCGCCACTGCTTCCAGGGGAACGATGTTGGTCTGCACTCCGGATCCGGAAGAGTACTGGCTCGCGGGTCCCACCGGGTGATCCGCTCGCAAGGGAATTTCCTTGAAGTCCTTCAGGCTCTGGATCTGGCTGTTGTAGTACTGCACGGTCAGCATATAGTTGTTGCCTGTCTTGGGATCGACCCAGAACGAAGGCGCGATCATGCCGTTTGAGGTCAGTGCCGTAATCACGCCGTCCACCACATCTTTCTCCGTCAGTCCCAGGATCGCCGCCTGCTGGCGATTCACGTTCAGCTGTAGGCTCGGGTAATCGATGTCCTGCGGAATCATCGTGTCGCTCACCAGGCTCAGTCGGCGCGCCTTCGTGGCAATCTGCTGCGCGACGGCGAAGCCTTGCTTCAAGCTCATCGTGCTGATCCGGATATCGAACGGCGCCGGCTTGCCCTGGTTCACCACCGAGTCCACCAGCCCGCCGGTCTGAAAGTACGCCTGAACGTCGGGAATGTCCCGATGCAGCAGTCGCCGCACCCTGGACATGTACACGTAGCTGCCCACCTTGTGATCCTTTTTCAGGCTGACCTGGATGAAGGCGTTGTCCATCGCCGTGTTGGTGGTGTAAATCGCCGACAGGTCGGGATAGACGCCAATGTTCGAGACGATCATATTCAATTCCGAAGGCGGTACCACCTGCCGGATGATGTTTTCGATGCGGGCGCAGTATTGGTCGGTCAGCTCCAGCCGCGTGCCCGGCGGCGCCTTCATGTTGATCACAAATTGGCCCGGGTCCGTCCGCGGAAAGAACGCCAGATTTAAGAACGGATACAGCGCCAGGCTCACCAGTACGAAGATTGCCACAATAACAGTTACAAATCCAGGACGGCGCAAGCAATAATCCACGCCGCGGTCGTAGTGGTTCTCCAGCCGGTGATAGTAGTGGTTGAATCCACCCACAATTTTCTGGAAAATCGTTGCGCGCTTGTGTTCGTGCAGCCGCTTGCTTTCACTTTCCTCAATCAAAAGCTCGGACGGTTCCCATCCGTCCGATTCCGCCTCGGCTTGTTGGCCGCCGTGTCCTTCCAGACGAATGAATTTCGCGCAAAACAGCGGAATCACCGTCATTGCGACAATGTACGACGCGAACATCGCCAGCACCACGCCCAGCGCCAGCGCGGTAAATAGATATTTGCTTACCCCGGTCAGCAACACCACCGGGAAAAACACGATCGACGTGGCCACCGTGGCCGCCAGCACTGCCAGGTCCACTTCCTTGCCGCCCTGTTCTGCGGCGACCATCGGCTCTTCGCCCATCTCCATATGGCGGAAGATGTTTTCCAGCACGATCACGGAATTGTCGATCAGACGCGACAGGGCCAGCGCCAAGCCGCCCAGTACCATCGTATTGACGGTATTTCCCGTGGCATTCAGCAGCAGAAATCCCGCCAGGGTTGAAAGCGGAATCGAAAGCATCACCGCTACCGTCGCCCGCAGATTGCCCAGAAACAGAAGAATCATCAGTGCCGTCAGCAGCAGGCCAATGCCGCCTTCGCGGATCACGTTGTCCACCGCCATCTTCACAAAGATCGACTGGTCGAACACCACCCGCGCCTTCAACTGCGGCGGAACATCCAGCAGATGTTTCACCCGCTCGCGAACGCCGTTCACAATCGAAATCGTGTTGCTGCCGCCGCCCTGCTTGAAGATCGGCAGATACACCGAGTGCTCTCCGTTCACCCGCACAATGTTGTATTGCAGTTGTCCGGAATCCTCGGCATGGCCCACATCGCCCACCAGCACCGAGGAATTGCCCACCGTCTTCAGCGGAATGGAATTTGCGTCCGACGGCTTCAGCACCTGGCTGTTGGCGTAGATGTTGTAGTCCTTCGGCCCAATGCGCACATCGCCGGCCGGCAGAATCAGGTTGGAGTTGTTCACCGCCTTGTACACGTCGTTGATGCTCAGCCCGTTGGCTTCCAGCTTCATCGGATCGACGTAGATCATCACCTGGCGATAGGTCCCGCCATAGGGCTGCGGTACCGAGGCCCCTTTCACGCTGGCCACCTGGTTGCGGATGTCAAACTGCGCGTAGTCCTTCAGCTGGGTCTGGTTCAGCCCTTTTCCTTCCACCGTAATCAGACATACAGGCAGGTTGGAGGCATCGAAGCTCAACACCACAGGCGGCAAGGTTCCCGGCGGAAGGCGCCGCAGATCGGCCATGGCCAGGTTCGATATATTGCTGACGTCGGCGTTCGGATCGGTTCCCGCGTGGAAATACACCTTGATCAGGCTCACCCCCGTCATCGAACGCGATTCAATGTGGTCGATGCCGCTGCCCAGGGTGAAAAATCGCTCGAACGTATCGGTGATGTCCGCTTCCACCTGCTGCGGCGGCATGCCGGAGTAAAACGTTGCCACCACCACCACCGGGATCTTGACCTCCGGAAACAGGTCCACCGGCATGCTCAGCAGATTGACGGTCCCAATCACCACAATCGCAAGACACGCCATCAAAATGAAAAATGGATATCGAATGGCAAAGGAAGACATCTACTTCTGCCCTCCCCGGACCTTCTCGCCTTGCTCGACCGTTGTCGCGGCTGGAGCATTCTGCGCTCCACGGTTCGGGGTAGAGGTCTGGCGAAACGCAGCTAGATTCATATCGACCGGGCTGGGCGTCACCAATTGTCCCGGCTGATAGTCGGACTGGTTGCCGACGATGACCCGGTCGCCAACCTGCACGCCGCTGACTATCTGGTAGAAATTCGGCCCTTGGATCCCCAGCACTACCGGACTCTTCACCACGTGGTTCGTGTTGTCCACAATCAGCACGTACGGCTGGTCGCCCTCCACAATGGCGTCGATCGGCGCCATCATGGCTTGGTGGTCGAGCTTCAAGGGAAAGGTCGTATCGGCGTACATTCCCGGCGCAAGATGCAGGTCCTTATTGGGGATGTCGACTTCCGTCAGCATGGTGCGCGTACTTTGGTTCAGTGAGCGGGTGAAGCGGACAATTTTCGTCGCGATTCTGTCGCCCGTGGCCTGCACCCGCACGATCGCGGGCCCGCCAACGTGCATGTAATCCACGTCCGACCCAGGCACCGGCATGCGCAGCCGCAGCAGCTGGCTCTGGGCCAGCCGCACAATTGGCATCGCATTGGTGCTTTCATCCGTGCCCGCCGCAATCAAGGCGCCCGTGTCCGCATAGCGAAAGGTAATGACTCCGTCGAAAGGCGCGCGCACGTAGGAATAGGCCTGCAGCGCCTTGTAATGTTCCAGTGTGGCCACATCTTCGCTCACTCTTGCCTGCGCCGCCGCATAGGCCGACTTCGCCGCGTCCACCTGCGCCTCCGACGAAAGGTCCTGCGCCTGCTTGTCGTCCAGTTCCTGCTGCGCCACCAGCCCCGGCAGCTTGTCGGCGGCCAGTCGCAACCGGGCATATTCGGAGTGCTGCGCGGCGTGGATCGCCATCGCCCGCGCCACATCATGGCGCGTCCGCTGGATCTCCGATTGGTCGCGAACCACCGCCGCCTGTGCCGCGTCCACCTGCGCATTCAATTCCGGAATTTCCAGGACCGCCAGCACCTCTCCCGTGTGGACCCGGTCGCCGATGTCGACAAAAATCTGCTTCACATAGCCGGAAACCTTGGCGTGCACCAGAACATCCTGATACGCCTGGAAAACTCCCGGGACCGTGATGGAAGACTCCGCCTGCTGCAGCTGGACCGTCGCGACAGCGGCGGCGGAAGGTCGATCGGTCGAGGACGTTACCGCATTCTCGCCTTCGCCCCCGCGCCGCCTGGATCTAACCCACAGCGCAACCAGCGCAACCAGGACCACCACAACCAAAACAGCAGTGCGTTTCGAAATATGCATGAGTCAACGTTCCTGCCTATGCCAAAGGCATAGCTCTGAACAGCGGAAATAGTTCCTGTTACGCGGCAACCGCGACCGAAGCCTCAAGGGTCAACCGGGCTGCAATGGCAAGGCTTCTACAACACAGGCAAGAGCGAGGGCGGGGGTAAAAAGAAGAAGTGGGCCAGACTGGGTAAGATTCGCGCCGCGGAGAACCTGTCCCACCGGTTGCGTTGCACCCACAAAGCCAGGGAGGCTTCGGAATTGTCCAGCGAGCCGGGCGTCGCCGCCAGGGCAAAGGTGCGGAAAAATACGGCGAAGGCCTCGGTCCCGCGCATCGACGGTACGGAAATCGGATTGCGCCTGGTCAGGCACGCCTTGATGGCGGCCGACTGATGAACGGCCTGCTGGGGCGCGTCGTATTGCGACAGACGGCGATGCATCATCCAGCCGCAGACGGCCAGCACCACGATAATTAAACACGCGCTGAATCTGCCCCGGACCCCGTGCCGTCCGGGAGGCATCATCGCAGCCAGTGGTCCACGCGCTGTCTGGTTGTCGCTCATGTGCGTCTTGAAAACCATCCCATCTTCCGATGCGGCTCCGCCAAAGATCGTTAGCAGCTCGATTCAACAGAGCTGAACTGCAGCCACGGCCTGATTGTACCGCGTGCCTGTCATCCGCAAATCAACGATACCTTGCCGGAGCCTTCGGGGAAAATGGCTAGATTGTTGCATAAATGTTTTGTATCAGGGCATGGCTTTAGCCATGCCGCAAAACCACAATTTTCCGGGGCTTTAGCCCCTGAGGGATGTTTCAGAATTCCAAAAATTGGATTTATGCAACCAGTTCTAGATTGTTGCACTGCGGGACATTTGCAGCATCTAACAAGACTTGGCCCGCTCCTGCTTGGACGGCAGGGAAACGAAAAGGTCATGGGCACAAATCAAATTGAAACGTCGTCGTCGTGCGATTCCGTCGAAAGTTTAGAGATAATAAGTATGTCCACCTTCGAACCCTATGCCGACTGTCAGAACTGCAGATAGCCAACTTCACCTCACACCCGCAGAGCGAATCCAGCGCCGTCGGCTCATCGTTCAGGACACTCTGGCGCTGGTCAGCTTGACGCTGATTACCATCGGCATTGGCGTACTGACCTATTTTTTCTTTCACTCGTTTGTCGAACATCGCAGCGTGTTGGAGAAACGTTGGTTTCAGCGCGGACAGATTGCGCTGTCATCCGGCCATCCCGCCGAAGCGGTCGAGGACTTTCGCTCGGCGCTGTCCTTCTCCTCCACCGACACCGACTATCAAATGGCGCTGGCCGAAGCTCTGGCTGCGTCGGGGCGGACCGAGGAAGCCTCTGTATATTTTTCCGCTCTTCAAGAAGCCGAACCCGGAGATGGATACCTGAATCTGCAATTGGCGCGCCTTGCCGTGCGCCGCCGCAATCCCCAGCAGGCCATCGAATATTATCAGGCTGCACTGAACGGTCTGTGGCGCGGGCAGGGCACGGAACGGCGCCTGCAAATCCGCCTGGAGTTGGCCAAATATTTGTTGTCGCTCGGCAGGACGAATGAGGCTCAGGGGCAACTGCTCTCCGCGGAAGGCAATTCCCTCGACAATCCCTCGGCCCTGTTTACCATTGCCAATCTCCTGCGCCAGGCCGACGATCCTACCGACGCCATGACCGCCTATCAGCGTGTGGAGCGGCACCGCAGCGCGGCTCCTTCCCAGGTACTTGCGTCCCTCGATGCCGAATCCCAGATCGCGGCCGCGATGGGCCAATATAAACGCGCGACCCAGGCGCTCAACCGCTATATGGAGAAAGCGCGGCAATTCCCCGCCGCCGCGACATCGGATCAGAAACAGGCGGTCGAACAGCAGTTGGATACCTATCAACGAATGCTGCAGTTGGTCCCTCTCTATAGCTTGCCGCCCAAGCAGCATGTGGCCCGAGTGCTCCAGGCGGCGGAGATTGCCCACCAACGCTATCAAGGCTGTCTCGAGGATCTGCAATCGCGCAACGATCCCCATGCCGCCGCACCCGATCTGCTGGCACTGGGGACCCAGTGGACGCAATTGGGATCGCTGAATGCGCGCGCGCTTGCCGGCAAAGTGCCGTTACAACAAAGTGTGATGGACTGGACCAACCAAAGCGAGCTTCTCACCGCCAAACTCTGCGGCCCTCCCACCGGCGATGACGCCCTGCTGCTGCAACTGGCCGAGGTCCCGGACAAGACAGAATGAGTGAATTCACCGCAAGTTCGACCTCCACCGGCTCCGCCCGCATTCCGCTCGCGGCAGCGCCCGCGTCCACCGGCAACTTCCCGTTGACCGATGCCGAAATCCAGCACATCGCGCCCACGCGTGGCGACCGTCTGTTTCTTGTTCTTTCCATCTTCATCGGCGTGCTGTCGGGCTCGCTGGTGGTTTGCTTCCGCATGGCCATTGAATGGCTGCGAGTCCTGCTGCTGGGCTCGGTGCCTCACCCCGGCCAATACCGGCTGTTGCTCGCTCCCATGTTCATCGGCCTGCTCCTCGGTCTCATGGTGAAATACCTGTTTCCCCAGGCCAGAGGCAGCGGCATCAATCAGACCAAGGCCGCGCTCTATATCTACAACGGGTATATTTCCGTCCGCACCATGATCGGGAAATTCATCACCTCGGCGCTGGCCATCGGTTCCGGGCATTCGCTGGGACCGGAAGACCCAGCCCTGCAGATTGGCGCCGGAATCGCCTCCCTCATCGGCCGACGCCTGCATTTGTCCCGCGAGCGCCTGCGCCTGTTTGCCCCCGTCGGCGCCGCCGCCGGTCTGGCCGCCGCCTTCAACGCCCCCATCTCGGCCATCCTGTTTGTCATTGAGGAAGTCATCGGCGCCTGGAGCGCCGCCGTCCTCGGCTCCATCGTGTTGGCCGCCGTTTCCAGCGTCGTCGTCGCCCGCTACTTCTGGGGTTCGCAACCCATGTTTCACATCCCGGCGGTCACCATGCGCGACAATCGGGAGCTGCTGGCCTACGCCGTGCTGGGTATTTTAGGCGGATTCGCCGCCGTCCTGTTTTCCCGTTTGCTGGCCACTCTGCGTCCCTGGCTTCGTTCCCTGCCAGCCTGGTCCCAGGTGTTGCAGCCGGGCGCTGCCGGACTCTTGGTCGGCTGTGTTGGCTTTTTCGGATTTCCCCAGGTCATGGGCGCCGGATACGACACCATCGACCATGCCATGCACGGAGAATATCTCTGGCATGTCCTGCTCGCCCTCGCCATTCTCAAGATCCTGGCCACCACCATTTCCTTCTCCAGCGGCACGCCCGGCGGCATGTTTGCTCCCACCCTCTTCATCGGGGCAATGCTGGGCGCTTCGGTTGGCAGTTTTGAAAAACACTTCTTCCCCTACCTTGCCGGTTCGGTCGGGTCGTACGCGTTGGTCGGCATGGGAGTTTTGTTTGCGGGTTTCCTGCGCGTCCCGCTCACCAGCGTCTTCATGGTCTTTGAGCTCAGCGGAAATTACTCCATTGTTCTGCCCGTCATTCTCGCCAATACCATCGCCTATCTCATCGCGCGCAGTATGCAGCCCGTTCCCATCTTTGAGACCTTCACCCTGCAGGACGGCCTCAACCTTCCCTCCATGGAAGAGGCCCGAGAAGAGACCGCGTTGCGCATTGAGGACGCACTGTATCCGCTCGACGGCGAGGTCTTCGCCGGCTCCGATCCCGCCGCCGCCATTGCCCAAAGAATGCAGGAGGAAAAGGAGGACGTCGCCCTCATCCGCTGCGCCCACAATCGCTGGTATGTGTTGCCCGCCGCCGACCTGCCCAGGCTGGTGCAGGCATCCACCCGCGTCGACCAGCCCATTGAGGATCTGCTCCCCGAGGATCGCGCCCCGTTCCTCTATCCCGACCTGCCGCTGAACGAGACCCTGGCCCACTTCCATCGCTGGCCCATCCTGCCCGTCGTCAACCGCGCCGTTTCCGGCCTGCTCGAAGGCGTCGTCTCTCAGGCCGACGTCCTCAAGTGCTATCAGGAACACGCCCACGTCCACGGCTAGCGATTTGCCACCCCGAAAAATCCCGTGACATGATTGGGCCTCTCAGCCGCTTGAATTTTGGGTACGCAGAGATAGTGAGATTTGTCCGGGATCGCGCGCTTCTAACGAAGTTAGGAGAAATTGTTGGCTAAAGGGTGGGGGCTTATGTTCAATTTGATAGTCAAACCGACAGTTGAACGTCACGAAAGTCACGATAGAACTTTCCGCAATTCCAGAATCGGTCAATACGATCTCGCAGTTGATAACAAACGCATAGTTTCCGATGTAATCGGTATGCCCCGGACCGAAGGAAGTCTTTATTGGTTTGCCAGGTGGAAGCTTATCCAAATAGAGCCTGCAATTCTTGAAGAGGTATCCCATGCCACCTCCAGCGCCGGGAATCTCCCGTACTTCACTGGCTAAGACTGCGTGGGCCTTCTGGTTAATATCGCAATCTGGCAGCGCTGAGGGGTTTTTTAAAAGGTCGGATGTTCGATAGGACGCGAGCAATGCAGCCGCTCTCCACCCTTCATCTAGTTCTGGATTTTCTTGAACTGCCGTCGCTACGGCCCCTGAAAGGGCTTTTATTTTTTGGGGATTAGGCTTTTTCCCCTCAACGCGGGCTGTCTGGATTTGGGCGGTGACAGCAATCAAATTTGCCTGAAGCTGCTGGGTAGATTTTGGAGCCTTAAGTTCAGCTACGAGCTTTGTACCGCTATCCGCGACTGCCTGTCTCAGGGTAATAACGTTCACTGTGATATATCCGCCCCAGCCCAAGATTGGAAGCAGGGATATCCACAGGATTCGCTTGATGTGATGCAACGTTGTCTCTATGGTTGCAAGACGTTCGGGTACCGGAGCCATCGTATGGTCGCCTTCTGAAAGAGAATACTGCAACAACCTATTTGTAACTACTAAGACTTCTTACTTCTTTTTGAATACTGTCCAGGCGGGTGGCTGTAGAAGGTCAAGAGGTTGTTCCGGTGTCGGAGCGGCTGATGGGCGGCTTGTAGTTGAGGCTACCATGAGGTCTTTGGTGGTTGTAGTAGTCGGTCCAGGGTTGAAGGGAAGCGTCT
>JBKQVW010000026.1:0-22839 GCA_052142955.1 Acidobacteriaceae bacterium
CGCCATCGATTCACTCGCCGCAGAGTCTCGCCACGATGAGTCTACACTATTAAGGAAAATGCTCTAGTCCTAATGTCTTCCATGCTCCAATAACATCAACAGCCCTGACTCGTCGAGAACTGGAACATTCAACTTGCGCGCAGTATCCAGCTTCGAGCCCGGATCCATTCCCGCAACTACGTAGTTCGTTTTTTTGCTCACCGATCCGGTGACATTGCCTCCTTCGCCCTCAATGCGCTTCTTCGCCTCTTCCCGCGTCAAGGTAGGCAGCGTGCCGGTCAACACAAAAGTCAGCCCGTTCAGCTTGGAGGACGTTTCTTTTTGCTCGGCGGCAAAATTCAATCCCGCGACGCGCAGTTTTTCCACCAGCTCTCGATTTCCGGGCAGTGCAAAAAACTCGAGAATTGCCATGGAAATCCGAGGGCCAATCTCCTGAACGCGTTCCAGCTCTTCCTCACTGGCTTCCATAACACGATCCATGGTTCCAAATGCATCGGCCAGAAACTGTGCTGTCCGCTCGCCCACAAATCGAATCCCCAGACCCAGCAAAACGCGATCCAGTGGCGCCTGCTTCGATCGTTCGATCTGCTGCAGCAATGCGTGCGCCTTTTTGTGTTTCACCAGATCGAGCGATAGCAACGCCGCCTCATCGAGCCGATAAATATCGGCCAGATTGCGCACCATGCCGCGCTCCGTCAACTGGTTCACCACCGCCTCGCCCAGCCCTTCGATGTTCATTACCCCGCGCGCTGCAAAATGCAGCAAGCTTTCCCGCAGCCGCGCCGGGCAATTGACATTGATGCACCGCCAGTCCACTTCGCCTTCTTCACGAACAACCGCACTGCCGCATTCGGGGCAATGGCTGGGAAAAGAAAAATCGCGCGCGTCTGCCGGCCGCTTTTCGCGCAACACTTCAACGACTTTCGGAATTACGTCGCCCCCGCGTTCGACCGTAACAAAATCACCAATCTTCAGCCCCAGGCGCTCAATCTCATCCGCATTGTGTAGCGTTGCCCGGCTCACCGTCGTGCCGCCAATCGCCACCGGCGTCAATTCCGCCACCGGTGTCAGCTTGCCGGTCCTTCCTACCTGCACCACAATGTTTTCTACCTGGGTGGTTCCGGCCCGAGCGGCAAACTTGTAGGCAATGGCCCAGCGCGGAGCACGACCGGTAAATCCCAATCGACCCTGTAGCGCCGTGCTGTCTACTTTCAACACCACGCCGTCAATTTCATAGGGCAATGTGTCACGCATCCCGTCCGCCTGAGAGATAAACTGCCACGCTTCATCGAGAGTGTGCACTAGTCTGCGTTTTGGATTCACGCGAAATCCTGCTGTGGCCAGTGCATCTAACGATTCGCTCTGACGCGAAAATATGAAGCCGCGTTCATCCAACGCGAAGTACGCATAAAAGTCCAGGCGGCGCTGCGCCACAATATTTGGCTCCAAGGTACGCAGCGTTCCTGCAGCGGCGTTGCGCGGATTTGCAGCCGGTGCCAACCCTTGTTCTTCGCGCTCCGCATTCAGCTTTTGAAACGCCGCGATTGGCAAAACCACCTCGCCGCGAATTTCAAAATTTTCCGGCAGCCCGGAATCGTGCAACTTCGCGGCAGAGATGCTGAGAGGCACAGAGCGAATGGTGCGGACATTGCTCGTCACATCTTCGCCGATTGCGCCGTCTCCGCGCGTCACCCCTCGCACCAGCATCCCGCCCTCGTACGTCAGCGCCAGCGACAATCCATCCAGCTTCAACTCGCAGGTATAAGCAATGTCCTCACCAGCTGCCAACTCGTGGACGCGACGGTCCCATTCGCGCAATTCGCCTTCGTCGTAGGCGTTGTCGAGTGAAAGCATCGGCCGCGAATGCGCCACTTTGGCAAAGCCTTCCTTCGGTTTTCCGCCCACCCGCTGCGTGGGAGAATCCGGCGTTCGCAACTCCGGATGCGCCTCTTCCAGCGCGCGCAACTCGCGCATCCACACGTCATACTTCGCATCCGAAACCTCCGGAGAATCCAACACATAATAGAGATATTCATGGTGCCGCAAGGTCTCGCGCAAAGCGCTGATCTGCTTCTCAACTCCATCGCTTGTTGCATGCTTCGCCATCAATGGAATTATAAAGATGTGCAAACGGCAGTGGCTGCGGCGTTGCTTCATTGCCGTGTATGCTCAGAAATTGAATGGAGCCGGTTACACATCTTCTAACAGGCGCGTGCCTCGGGCGATCTGGATTCAATCGCATCACCGCCTACGCAACATTGACCATGGTAGTGGCTGCGGAAGCACCGGACATCGACATGTTTTGGGGCCTTCGCGGCCCGGTAGCCGAGCTTCAACATCATCGTGGCATGACCCATACCTTTCTGGGTGCACCATTCATGGCCCTTGGGGTGACGGGTGTCATCTGGCTTTGGCATCGCTGGCGAATGCATCGCTCGAACAAACAAGCCGGCGACACTGCAGGCGCTCAGCAGAATCGCAAGAAACATGGGCCGCCCGTGCGCTGGGGCTGGATCTGGTTCCTGGCCCTCCTTGCCGACCTGAGCCATCTGCTGCTCGACTGGACGAATAATTACGGCCTCCGGCCGTTCTTTCCCTTTGATCCGCATTGGTACGCGGGCAACATCTTTTTCATCTTCGATCCTGTACTGTTTGGAGTACTGCTACTCGCGTTGGTCATGCCGGCGATTCTGGGACTGGCGGACCGCGAGATCGGGGTTCGGCGACCCATGTTTCACGGCCGCGGCTGGGCGATTTTTGCCCTCAGCTTGACCGTTGTCTTAGGCTGCTGGAGATGGGCGGAGCATAAGCGCGCACTCCACCTGCTGGCCCAGCAGAATTACCAGAATGAGCCCGTGCTGAAGATGACGGTCAGCCCCTACCCGGGGAACGTCTTCCAATGGTTTGGCGTGGTCGAAACCAGGGATTTCTATCAGACCGCCCTCCTGGACACGCGGACCGACAGCTTCACCAGCCAGGCGCCGGACAATCTCTACTACAAGCAGCCGCAGACCGCCACAATTCTCGCAGCGAAACGCTCCTGGCCAGGGCGGGTGTTTCTCGACTGGTCAAAATTTCCTTATGTCGACGAAGCTGGCACCTTCGGCACCCTCCGAAATGGCGCGCACTACACCCAAGTGCAATTTCAGGATCTGCGCTTTGCCTACAACGTGCTGTTCCTTCATGGACGCACTGACAATCCACTAGGCGGGATCGTCACCATTGCCCCCAATGGCGAAGTCGATCAGATGGAGATGGACGGCCGGGTGCAAAAATGATGCTCGACACCTCCGAGCGATTTCGCTCCCCCAAAATTTTGTTACGCTATAGAAAGTTGTTTTGACCGTGCCAAAATTACCTTGACCGCATCTCGCTCCACCAGAAACAATGAAAGCTTCAGACGGAAAACCTTAAGGGCTTTCCACATTTCCGTCATAAAGAGGATCGAATGTTCAGTTATTTCTTCGTTTTAGCGGCCGCCCTCACTCGGATCCTGCCACATCCATGGTTCGGCTTCACGGCGGTTGGAGCGTCGCTGCTTGTCTTTGGCGCGCGACGCTCGCCCAAGTTGTTCATTCTTCCCGTTCTGGCGCTCGCCGCCGTGGATTACTATTTGACTGTTTTTGCCTATAACTACGCCTTCCATCTGCAGGATTATCTGGTCACGTGGGCGTGGTATATGGGCGCCTGCTGGATGGGCTATACATTTCTCCGCAAACGGGCGAATGCAGGACGTGTCGTCGGCGCGGCGCTTGCCTCCTCAACATCCTTTTTCCTGGCCAGCAACTTCGCCGTCTGGGCTGGCTCCTTGGTCTACCCGCATACCGTGGGTGGCTTGGCGACGTGCTATCTCGCCGGACTTCCCTTCTATCGCAACGATGTTCTGGCCACCACGCTGCTCACCAGCGCCGTCTTCGGCCTGCCTGTGCTGGCGCGCCATCTGGTGGAAGAATGGCAACGCCGGAACTTGAACAACGCGAGCGGTCCAAAAGCCGCCTAGTAAAGTTCTGCCAGGTTCGCGTTTACCCCCACTTGTCCAAGCCAAGGGTGGAATTGCAGCGGCTACTGGGCAGGAATCATTGCTTGCTCATGATGGCTACTTTCTGCTTCCGGCACACTGCCGTCGTTCACAACCACTTGCGACGGTTTGCTACCGAGCAGCATGCGTAATGCCGCACGCGTATGAGCGGGTATCAGTAGCTCCCGAGTCTGACTGCTGAACGCGGACGACACTGTTACAGGCACTTCCGCGGCGCAAAAGCTGTCGTTTTGCACCTCGACCGAAACCAGATAGTTCTTGCCGTTCGTGTTCCTACTCAGAATCGGCCGCCAATAGGCGCTGAGTATGTGCAGGTCGGGCAATCCACGGTCACGATATACCCAGTCATCAAAAAACCATTCCAAGTCCTTGTTCGAGGCCTTCTGCAGAAGCGTTTGCAGATAACTCGACTCATGATCGTCCGCCGGAATGTAAGCCTGAAGCGCTTTTCCTAGCGCTTCATCGCCAACAATGTTGCGCAGCATCCAAAGCACATCCGCGGCCTTGTCGCGGTAGTAAATGTCGCTCCATGCCTCAACCAGGCTTTGCCCGGGATTGACTCCAGGATCCGTGGTTTCGGCAATCGCGAGCGCGGCGCGATGAGAGTCCATCTGCTCAATTGCCGTATCGAGACCCGCACGCTGCTCGATCCATAACAGCGTCATGAACTGGGCAACACCTTCGTTCAACCAGACTCGCGGCGACACAAAATAGGCATGGCCTAACATGTGCGCCATCACCGGACCTACAGCATCGCTGGCCGCGCCGGTTTTTAGCGGAAGAAAAAGTATGTTCCGTTCCTCGAAGGGCAGGTCATCACTGTTTGGCAGATCCACCAGCACGACCGGTCGCTTGGAATGCGGACCTAGCCATTGTTGGATCCAGGGCTGAGTATCCTGAAACACCCTCTCATACGTTGCAGCAGCCGTCTCATTGCCAATCCGCGAGTAAATGTCCAGTCCCGGTATTTCCTCGTGGCCTGCATACATCACAAAAAAGCTGAGCGGAGAGAAACCGAGCCGGGTCGACGGCAAAGTAAACGACACCACCTGCAAAATTTGATTGCCTGCCGTGGTTTCAGGCGGAGGGACAAAAGCAGAGCCTTGTTTAGCCGCCGATGGCCCGTTTGAGGTCCTGCCATCCGGCTGCACCACGGTACCGTTGAGGAAAGCGATGGTCGGTTTCACATCGAGATATTCCACTAGTACATGCATCGAGACGGTAGCATTGGATTCCCGCAATTTCCATTTGCCCACAGAATCGAACATCTCCGATCCCTGGCCAAGCAATACCGGCGCTGTTGAGACCGGGAACCAGATCACATTGCCGAACCCACGCAGCGCGGTAAAGTCGGTCCCGATGTTATCCCATTCGGAGGATTCGGCAATCTTAGTTGGCGCACCCAGCCGCAGCAGTCGCTCCGCCGATCTCTGAATTGTGCCGGAGTAAATGACATTTATCCGGATCGTGGCTCCGGGCGCAAGCGGCGTAACCAGCGTGACAACGGCCTCCGTCAGCTCGCCCGTGTGGTCAATGTCGCTATCGACCGTCTCGGTCTGGAACTTCACCGCCCTGCCATCCACCTGAATGGAATACCAATGGAGCGAAGAGGAAAGCTGCAGCGCGATTCGGTCCAGAGGCTGATCGCTGCTGTTTCGGGCGGTCAGACGTGCTTGGACCGCAATCGAATGCTGGGTCGGTTCCAGATGCACTTGGAAATCATACGAACTGTAGGTGAGCGCGGTTCGTTCGGCATCGGTAACAAGCGTCGTATTTGGCGGCGCTGGGGACGCTGTCGATGAAGGCTCAGACTGGTGAGAAGCAGAATGCCCGACAGCGTTTTCAGTCGCATTTGGACTATTTTCACCCCGGGAAAATATCACCTTGCCGTAACTTGAGGAAGTTTTGTTCTGCTTGGGCGGAATGGTCTGCTGCCCTAACGCACTGCCGATAGCTAACGCCAAGAGAAACAAAACAGACGAATACAGCTTAGGATTCATGAACCAAGACCCTTGAGTGGTCGCCGGTGCTGGGGCGATGCGGAAGTCGCTTCCTCCGTCGCAGGCATCCCAGGCATTGCATGGCGTTGTCGCGCCGCCTCATACATTACGATGGCCCCGGCAACCGATACATTCAGCGACGAAACCTGGCCCGCCATGGGAATTCGCAGCAGATAATCGCACGTGCGTCGAGTCAGCTCATGCAACCCGCTACCTTCCCCGCCCAGCACCAGCACACAATTGCAGCGAAAATCAAAAGCGTCGTAATTCATGGTGCCCCGTTCGTCCAATCCCACGCACCAGACGTTTTCTCGTTTCAACTCCTCTAAAGCGCGCACCAGATTGGTAATGCGCGCAATGCGTACATACTCGGCAGCCCCCGCCGAGATCTTCACTACGGTGGCATTCACTCCAACTGCTCGCCGCTCTGGCAGAATCACTCCATCTACCCCTGCGCCGTCAGCGGTTCTCAGCAGGGCACCAAGGTTGTGAGGATCTTCGATCCCGTCCAGCGCCAATAAGAATAGATGCTGCCCGCGGGGCTGCGAAAGCTCCTGCAGCGAGGAATATCCCCGTTCGGCCACCACCGCAACCACGCCCTGATGAGCATCCGTGCGTGCGAGCCGTGTAAGCTGTTCCTTCGGTTCCAGCCGCACCGGAATGCCTGCGGCTTGGCAGGCATCTGCAATACTTTTTAGCCGCGCATCTAGACGCTGACGCGAAATCACCACTGATTCCAGACGGCGGTTGCCCGAGCGAATTGCCTCTTCTACAGCATGCAATCCGTACAACAGTTGCATAATGACTAGTGTACCCTTGCCAACTCGGGGATGATTCGCCTTGGCTTCGCCCAAGTAAAGCCCTCTCGACGGTATTTCTCACGCTTTCACCCCACCTCGTGAAAAAATGACAGCGATGGCCATTCTGCGATTCAAAGAAAATCTCATTCCGTGGCGCGTCTTTCTGCCCCGGAGCGCCGTCTCTTCTAAGGAGACCATGGCAGCCACTCACCCAGCGACGCTCATTGGCACTCAGCAGATACACGCTGAGAATGCGGAAATTGTTGCCGCACTGCGTCGTCACGATCCGGAGATGATCGAGCAGTTGATTGAGCTCTATCAACACCGACTCTTCCGCTATCTACTGTTTCTTGTTGGCAATCGTGACTTGGCGCAGGATTTATTTCAAGAGACTTGGCTACGTGTGTTGGAACGTGGGTCCCAGTACAGCGGACGCTCCCGTTTCGAAACATGGATGTTTGCTATCGCCCGCAATCTGATGATCGACCACACCCGAAGGCGCGTTGCGGTCAGTCTGGACGAAGCGACAGACCCCCAGAATGATCGCCCTTTCGAGCTTGCCGCTGATCTGCCTTCGCCGTTCGATCACTTTCAATCGGGAGAGCAGTCCGCTCGTATCGGCCAAGCGCTCCTCACCTTGCACCCACTGTATCGCGAAGTATTGGTCCTGCGCTTTCATGAGGAGATGTCACTGGAAGAGATCGCCCAGGTCAGCAGTGCTCCGCTTTCAACCGTCAAGTCGCGCCTGTATCGCGGAATGGCTGCCCTGAAACCTGTTCTGGAACTGCACCGGGAGCCAAATCGTGAGGTGCGGCCATGAAAAATCATCTGGCGAGCGCCAACTCGAACAGAACGCAATCTGAGAACAACCGCAGAACGATATCGACGGTCTTTTCTGTGGAGGAACAGGAATTCGCCACCGCGCTGCTGGCTGTTGGAGGGGTGGCCGACCGCACCATGGTATGTCGTGCCCAGCGCCTCGTCCGCGAACAGGCCATTGAGATTGCCGAACGGCGTCGGCGTACGCGCCACGGCATTGGCCTCACAATCCTCGGATTTTCCCTGCTGTTCCTGGTGTTGACGCCTGTCTTTTGGAGCGGAGTCCAAATGCTGGTCGACCCGCAGACTTTTCCGGCTTCAGAGCTACAGTTTGTGTATGTGATTGCTTGGCTGTTCCCTGTCACGCTGGTGACCTTATTCCTCGTTTTCTTGCGGACGCGCGCAAGCGGCGGAGCGAGGCGGATCGATCATCGTGTAACTTCGCGTTTGGATTCCATGGTCCGATAGGAAGACTTGCGCAGGATTTTCTGGTAACTTCGCTCGACGACTGTTCTTGAGTTTCGAGATGGAGTAATTTTAGTAACGCAGCATCGATGTCACACCAGGTACAAGCGTTTTCATTGAAATGGCCCGCAGCGATTCCAATTCGTCTTTCTCCGTCAGTGAAGAACTCACGCTGATTCCCCGCTGGTCCATCGTCCTCGCCTTTGTTGCCTTCATCGGTATCCAGTATCTTTTCTACTTCGTCTTGCATCGGCATCACAGCAGCCCGCTTCCAGTGCACGTATATTTCGGCACTTCGTGGGGCGCTCTCGTGGCTGTGTACATGCTGATGATTGGATACATCAGCGAGGACGCGCCCCGCCGAAATATGGGCAAATGGCTCTGGATTCTGCTCTGTATCGTCTTGCAGGGCGGTATCGGCCCGGTGCTGTATTTTCTGCTGCGGCAACCAGTGCTATCGCATTGCCCTTGCTGCGGCACCCATGTCGACAGCAATTTCAATTACTGCCCACAGTGCGCTCATCAGGTTTCGCCGAATTGCGGCATTTGCCACGAAAGCGTCCGCATCACCGACCTGCACTGTACCCACTGCGGACACGATCTCGCCGACGACAATACGCCGGCGCGTCTCAGCGCCTATCGTACTTGAGCCCGGCTCCCTCCCTATCACTTCAACATTGTTCCCATTCGTCTCGCTTGTGCGTGCAGGTCTACACCCTAAGTGGAGTTACTCGAAATATCTTTTCCTGATGTAGAGTGGTCGTAAGCTATGACGATCCGCGCCGTGATTGTCGATGACGAACAACTGGCACGCCAGGAGTTGGAGTACCTGCTGCGTAAAGCAGACGATGTGGAAATCGTCGCCCAGGGCAACAACGGCGTAGAAGCAGTAGAACTGGTGCGGGCGCATCAGCCGGACGTGGTTTTTCTCGACGTGCAGATGCCGGGACTCGACGGCTTTGCGGTGCTCAAGAAACTGCTTGAAAAGGGCCGGAAATCGCCGCTCCCAAACATCGTATTTGCTACTGCGTTCGATCGATATGCGGTTCGCGCTTTTGAGGTGAATGCGGTCGACTATCTGCTGAAACCTTTCGATGAAAAGCGCGTCCAGCACACCCTCGATCGAGTCAGAACCAGGCTGGCAGAGGCCGCTGCAGGTTCTGGAGCTGTCAATTCGACCAAGTCATCGGCGGTAAAAGGGATCTCCAACGAAAATGTTCATAGCGTCAATGCGGTTGACGATCGACTGGACGCTCTGGTTCGTCTCTTGGAGCAGCAGCAAGCGCCCGCCAAAAGCACAGCTGCGAAAATTGTTCTCAGGGTCGGCGGCCGCCTTCTGTTAGTGGAGCAGCGCGATATCTGCTTCGCTTCAATTGAAGAAGGTACCATCAGCGTCGCCACACACTCCATCGAAGGCCATTCGAACTGCCGTACTCTGGAAGACCTTCTCGAACTGCTGGATCCAACACTTTTTTGGCGTGCCCATCGCTCCTTTGTCGTCAATATCCATCGCATTCAGGAAGTGGTGCCGTGGTTCAAGTCCAGCTATCAATTACGCATGGATGATAGGCGCCACACAGAGATTCCCGTCAGTCGCGGTCAAACGAAGCGTCTGCGTGAATTGTTCAACCTTTGACGCAGATTCAGTCGTAGCGCTCAAAGTGGATTTGCTTTCGGTCCCAGCCCAATTCCTTCAACTGTCCCCGGTTGGCCGCTACCATTTCGTTCAACCCGCAAATGTAGGCGTGCATTGGCGGTGCGTCGCTACTCCGCGAGCAAATCGCCGGATGCTCCTGAAGCAGTCGTTTTATCTGGGTCTGCACGTAGCCGCGCAGACCCACCCAGCCCTCATGGGGATGGCTCAGTGTCGGCAGATAGTGGAAATTGGGATGCTCAGCCGCTGTCTTCTCAAAGTAATGCTGATAATAGATCTCCGACTCATGTCGTGTGCCATAGATGAGCCAGAAATGTTTCCCATCGCTTCGGTCTTCCGCTTCGTTGGGGAACAGGGATTCCACAAAACCTCGCATGGGCGCTATCCCAGTACCGGTGGCGATCAGCAATGTGTCCACCAGCGGCGGACGCAAGACAAAAAATCCATACGGCCCATGGAAATTGACCGTGGCCCCAGGCTCCATATCAGAAAGCTGGTTCGAAAAAAAACCTCCCTCCACGCGATCCAGGCAGAGGTCGAACCGATTGCCGCGCGTCGCCGACGCAATGGAATATGCGCGTGTCTGGAGCTTCCCGCGGTCGTCCTCGGCGACCATGGAAACGAACTGACCAGCCTCGTAGACAAAGGTCTCCAGTTCTGGCACGTCGAACTCCAAGTGATAGCACTGGGCACTCTCAGACAGAACTTTCTTATCGAGCAGGCGCGCGTTATAAATCCTACGTTCCAAGAACTCCCCTCTCACAAACCGATCAATATTGATCACGCTGTGCCAACACTTGGCAACGGGCTGGGAAACTGAACCTTCGCCTCTGGTAGGCTGCACCTAAAAACTAACGACGTGAACCTTGAACAGTTCACGCCGTCGGCGCAGATTTGCGAATAATGGAAAAGATGAGAGCTGCCGTCCTTAATAATGTTTCATCTTTGGCGGGTAGCGATCTAACATCTTATAGACGGAATGGGCAATTTGCTTCTCTTCTGCATTCCCGCTTTTCGTCACGTCGTCCTGGATTGCCTCGCCGCGCCAAACAATCTTCCGGGTATGGGCGTCGATCAAGTCAATCGTCAGGAACCCCATAACGCGCGGGGCCGCGCGGGTTTGGTAATAGCCCATGCCGCCCCAACCCCAACCACCCCAGCCCCATCCGCCCCAACCCGGACCAAATCCATACCCATACGTGTCCCAATCCATCACATCTCGGGTGGTGAAGTGATACGTAACGTAGAGATCAGGGTTCTGGGAAGCGGAAACCTGTTGCAGGCCCTTTTTTTTGGTCAAGGCGTAGTTCACATACTCCCCGACATACTGCCGATAGAAGGGATGGTTCGTTGCTTCACTCGGTACCCATTCGTAGGTTTTGTATTGAGCGAAGGGCGCGTCTTTGCTCCAGTTCGCGCGGACCTGCTGCGCCGATGCCGCTAACGGCAATCCAATGGCCAGGCTCGCGCCAACAGCCAGAACCACTCCTGAGCGAATCGTTGAATGAAATATCTTCGTCAGCATCGCAATAATCCTTCTTTCACGTTCACTTCAAATGCCGGAGATTCCAGCCTGGACGACCGCTAACGCCTATTCCCGGCATCCTTTATTAGAGTCTCGATCCACCATTTCGTTAGCCACGTCAATGATCTTCACCTTCACGTTACAACACCAAAATTGCAATGAGGTTGCGCTACTTTTCCCGAAACGTCATCCAGGTTCTGGATTCTTGTGGATAGGTCCGGTTCTTGTTCTCCACCGCGCTGTACCCCTCTGGTCACTACCATTCATAGCACGAATCACGTAATCTTTAACTCAGGTTGAAATGCGAAAATATCTCCTCCAGTTCGAAGGCAGATCCTGCCTCGTCAACCAAGTTGTTCTGGTTTTTTGCCTGGCCACAGCCTTGTTCGCTCCATCCATCGCCTTCGCGCATACCACTCAGGCGACCGTCACCTCGCGGCAACACGCGGGACGCCGCGATTCCTCGGTGCACAGAAACCGACATCGGACTGCCGTTTCACGCCGCCACCACAGTGCGCGTTCCGTTTCCGTTCGCCGGAACAGGACTGCTCGTTCCGCAGGGTCGAATCGTAGGGCCGAACTGCACCGCGTCTCATTCACGCGTCGACGCAGAATGAGATCTCATCGCAGGAGCAGAACGTATGCCCGCGCCGAACGTCTATCCGAAACACTGGATCAGGTCCACGCGCAAACAACTCCGCTTGCAGAAGGGTCCGCTCCACTCGTTGAGCCGTTACCCACACTGATTACTTCCTCCCCCGATGAAGAAAACGCGTCCGGTATCCAGAGCACAAGGAATATGCCTCTCTTTGATATTTCCGTTCCGCGTTATATGCCCGTACCACTGCGCGGCTCTAGGGAAGTACTGATTCACCAAAACATCATTGCCGACGTTGAAGGCCTCGGCCGTATTCAGGACGATGCCCAGTTGAACGCTATGGTACGTTCCGGAGATCTGGTGGCGTTGCCTGCTTCCCCTGCTCTGGAGATCGATCCCCGTCTACCTCTCAACCGCCGGTATTGCCGACCCTGGACGGCAATATTTCTCAGGAATCTTGCGCGCGCCCATCAGGACATATTTGGCCGGCCCTTGCAGCTCACCTCAGCAGTTCGCACCGTAAGCTTTCAACGGCACCTGGCTCACTACAACGGCAACGCCGCGCCAACATCTGGCGACACCGCCTCCCCACATCTGACCGGTGAGGCTATCGACCTGGGGAAAAAGGGGATGTCGCTGAAAGAGATTGCCTGGATGCGGGCTGTTTTAGGCAAGCTTCAAGCAAGTGGCAAGCTCGATGTCGAAGAAGAGTTCGAGCAGGCGTGTTTCCACATCTCTGTTTATAAAACGTACGCGCCCCATAGCGCTCCGCCTGCGCAACTGGTTGCAAGCGATGATGCGTCCTCGCCAGAAACAAACACCTCTACTGGTGCGGCCATCGGCGGTACCGCGGAACCTGTCAGTCTCCCGGTGAGACATTCGGTTCGCTCCCAGCGCACACATAGCGCCTATGTCCATCATGTGCGGCGGGCCTCCGTCCGTCGTCACCACCGCCATAGAAGCATGTCTCTGCTGGCCGCCGGGCTTCGCTAGAGCGGTTTCGCTTCACATATCAACACCGGGACAGCGTGCAAGGCGGCTTTTTCTTGAGGAATAAGCCACTCGGCTGCGTGGTTTCTGTAATCAGTAGAAGCGAAACCGCTGTAGGCTCAATTCTGCGGTTCTGCCGTTGCGGCTTCCTGCTCGGCCCCTAGCAGTTCGTGCTCGCTCAACTGATCGACATTACGCAGGGAAGGAAACAACAGCGTCCACGCACAAGTGACTGCGATGGCGCCTACGCCTCCAATGACCACCGCCGGCACTACACCCCACCACTGCGCAGTCACTCCGCTTTCAAAACTTCCAAACTCATTGCTCGCTCCAACGAACAAGGCATTCACGGCACTCACCCGCCCCCGCATCGCCTGCGGGGTTGCTAATTGCAGCATGGACGATCGTACGATAATGCTGACCATATCCGCCGCTCCGACAATAAACAATGCGGCCAGAGAAAGCATCATGTTGCGCGACAGACCAAATACCACCGTAGCCGCGCCAAACACCACGACAGAGAACAACATGCGAACCCCAGCATGGTGACTCATCGGCCGCCAAGTCATCAAAATTGAGATGCAAAGGGCCCCCAGCGCAGGAGCGGCTCGCAATATTCCTAAACCACTTGGACCGGAATGCAGGATGTTTTCAGCAAAAATCGGCAGCAGAGCAACTGCCCCGCCCAGCAGTACTGCAAACAGATCCAACGTGGTAACGCCAAGAAGCAGCTTTTTGTGCCACATGTACCGAAATCCCGCTAAAAGCGTTTCAGCGGAGATAGCTCGTTGTTCTTGACGGCCCGGACGTACGGACAACGAAGCGAGAAGGAACAGAAAGACAAACAGAGTGCATAGAGCAAACGCGTACACGATAGCACCGCCGGCCAAATGCTTACCCGCCGGACTTGGAAACCACCGCCCAAGCGGCAAAGTAAATAACAGCCCCCCAGCGCCGGACCGACAAAATTGGCCAGCTGAAAGATGGACGCTCCCCAGGAAACGGCGTTGACAAAATCGCCCTTTGGCACCAGATGCGGCAGCAGCGCTGAGCTCGCCGGCCCGCTAAACGATCGACCTGTACCAACAAGGAACAGCACGGCAAATAGAGCTGCGACATGTTGGGTTCCGACCCATGACAGGTAGAACAGCGTCCCTGTGCAAAGACACTGCAGCCCATAGCAAACCAGGATGACGTGTCTTCTGTCGTAGCGGTCTGCCGTATGCCCACTGACCAGCAAAAACAAAATGCCGGGCAGAAACAGGGCGAGTCCAGCGTAACCAAGGTCAATGGCTCGATGGGTAATCGCATAGATTTGCCATGCTACCGCAACGGCCTGCGCTTCGGCGCCAATGATCACCAGCAACCGCGCCAGTTGATATCGGCGAAAGTCGCGGGAAGCAAATGCGGCTGCGGCTCGATGGGGGTCATGCGGGATCGACATTCTTTCTATCCTGTCATAGTTTCGTTGCGCCCTGCTTCTGGCACGATACCGCCGCCCTGCCGGACCCGATACTTCAGTAGGCTAATTTCGCCTTTATCTGTCAATTCAAACCGAAGAAGCACTATTCTGAAGCGAGATTGCAATGAGTGGAAGTAACATACGGAGGGCTTCCACAAGGTCGAGACTGGTGGATGGTACATTCCGACACAACGACTCCAGAGGTTCCAATCACATTGGATAAGAAGAGAGAAGTCCTGACAACACGAAGAGAGTTTTTGAGGGTCGCCGGAACTGCGACCGCAGCTATGGCGACCCCATGCCTGACGGGATCGTCCATGGCGGACACAGAGGGTCAGAGTGGAAGCCCAGAAGACTCCAACCGCGCAAAGCAAAAGCAGAATCCTGCAGCCCTCACTTCCTCGTCGGACATCCATTATCCGCGGGTGTTCAGCGGCGCACGGCTATCTCGAATCTCGTTCCCCTTAGGAGGTATTGGCACGGGTGGAATTGGCCTTGGCGGGCGTGGAAATCTGACGGATTGGGAAATTTTCAATCGTCCGGATTTCGGCAACTGTCCGGCGTATGCGTTTCCTGCGGTTTGGGTGAAGGTTGGAGACAGCGCCCCGGTAAGCCGTGTGCTCGAACGACGCCTTCTGCCGCCGTACGATTTGAAACCCGACAATATGGGAACCGCAAATGTCCCCGGTCTGCCGCGCCTTGCGGAAGCGACGTTCTACGGATCATTCCCGACGGCACATGTTGAGTTCCATGACGATACACTGCCTGTTCTTCTATCGCTGGACGCTTTTTCTTCCTTTCAGCCAATCGACGCGGATATGTCAGGCCTTCCGTGCGCGCTTTTGAGCTACGACGTGCAAAATCCAAGCCGCGAATCCGCAGAGGTGGTGATTGCGTGGTCGCTGGAAAACCCGCTCGGCAACGGGAGCCATCGTAGAAACGAGAGAAGAAGCTATCGAGGCGCGCAAGGCATCTTGATGGACGATCCTTCGCTCGAACAAAACGATCCCCTGCGAGGTACCGTCGCACTTGCGGCTCTGGAGGACCAGAGTGGCCAGATCGCTGTACACCCATACTGGAAGGCCAACGCCTGGAACATGGGTGCCCAATCTTTCTGGTTTGATTCATTTTCGAAGACGGGAGATCTTGGGCAAGAACCCGAATCGCGTTCTCCGATCGGCTCCGTTTCCATTCGGCGAACTATTCCTGCCGGCGAAAAGCGTACCTATCGCTTCCTTCTGTCCTGGCATCTGCCGAACCGCACGCCAGCCGGCTGCGGTTGGGAAGCTCCGAAAGGCGAGGAAAATGCAGCTCTCGGCAATTATTACTGCACTCGTTTTGCGGACGCATGGGCGGCACTCTCCTATATGCAGCAGAATCTTCCGGAAATTGAAGCGAGCACGCGGCAGTTCGCTCAGGCTTTGCAAGCATCGACCTTGCCTCCAGCCGTAGTGGAGGCGGCATCTGCAAACCTGTCCACGCTCGTCTCCAATACCAGTTTCCGCATTGCCGACGGAAGCTTTCAAGGATTCGAAGGCTGCGGAGATGGTACGGGCTGGGGATTTGGCACCTGCACCCACGTTTGGAACTACGAGGTTGCTACGCAGTTTCTGTTCCCATCCCTCGCCCGTTCCATGCGAAGCATCAATTTCGGATATGCAACGGACGAAAAGGGTCACATGGATTTTCGTCATAAGCTCCCGTTGGGAAAAGAACACTGGGGTGCAGCCGCGGCCGATGGACAAATGGGGCAAATCGTAAAGCTTTATCTCGACTGGAAGCTCTCCGCGAATACAAGTTGGTTACGCGAACTATGGCCAGCATGTAAACGGGCACTCGCCTATGCCTGGCAGTCCGGCGGATGGGATGCCAACAAAGATGGAGTGATGGAAGGCGTGCAGAGCAACACCTACGACATTGAGTTCTACGGTCCTAATCCGTTATGCGAAAGCTGGTATCTGGCTGCGCTCAAGAGCTGCGCTGAAATGGCGACGGTTGTCAACGATACCGATTTCGCATTGGAGTGCAAGCACCTCTTTGAACATGGCAGTCACTGGACGGATGCCAATTTGTTCAACGGCGAGTATTACGTTCAGCAGGTCCGCGGCATCCCAGCAGATCAAATCGCGGATGGTCTTCGCCTGGGCATGGGCACGCGAGACACTCTGCATCCAGATTTTCAAGCGGGTTCCGGTTGCCTGATTGATCAATTGCTGGGCCAGTACATTGCCGATCTCGCCGGAATGGGTCCAATGCTGGATGAATCGAATATGTGCAGTGCACTTGCGTCCATTTATCGGTACAACTACAGAAAGGGAATGCAGAATGCTCCCTCGGTTGAGCGCGCCTTTACTTTGAATGACGGGAGCGCTCTGATTATGTGCGATTACAGCCGCGGCGAGCGGCCTGAAGTCCCCTTCCCTTACTACTCCGAAAACTTTACGGGCAGCGAGTACGCAGCCGCCATTCTCATGATGAACCATGGCATGGTGAATGAAGGAGTGGAATGCATCGCAAATATCCGTGCCCGATATGACGGAGAGAAAGCTAATCCCTGGAATGAAGCGGAGTACGGCAGGCACTATGCCAGAGCAATGGCGAGTTGGGGATCAATTCCGATGCTTTCTGGATTCCGGTATAACGGCCTCTTATCTGAGCTTGACATACACCCCCTGATCCACAAACGCGCGTTTCGCTGCCTCTGGTCTACGCCGACAGCCTGGGGAAGTTTCCGGCAGCAGTCGGCGAATGACCGCTCGACTCTGGTCCTGGAAGTGAATAAGGGAATCGTCCATATTCAGCAGCTCAAACTTGACGCCGAGATATTCTCTACCCGCGATGCAAAACTTCTGGTGGGCGAACAGTCCATCGCTTGTCGTGTCGAAACTCACGAAAAACAGATTGTCTTCGTGTGCGAAAAAAGTTTCGACGTGACACCGGGGTCAGTGCTTACTCTCAATTCCGTCGGCGCTCGCGCTAACTCACCTGCTGAAGGCTAGCTCTCATTCCGCGATTCAAGATTGATTCCACATGGCCGCTGATGGCGGCGGATATGCCTGGCAATTGCCGCAAATCCTTGCCCCACCAGTCTTCCCGTTGCAGCACTGCGTCCGTCAGCTTGTGGACACCCGCCATCGACCCGTCAAAATTCGACCATAGACTGGCAAAGGTCTCCAGAACCGGCAGATCATCCTGAATTCGATATTCCTTGTTATCGCGATGTCCAATCAGTGCACCCTCCTGGATGACAGTCCCGCGATAAAAAGTGATCAGCGCGGCAAGCCCGAAGGTCAAACGAGGGGACACCTGCCCTTGGATCGCAAGATACTGTTCGACAGATGGCAGCACACGTGCTTTGTACTTTGAAACAGAGTTCAGCGAAATACTGAGCAGCGCGTGCCTGATAAACGGGTTGCTGAATCGCTCGAAGACTGCGGCGGCGAAGGCTTCCAGTTCATCCTTCGGCAACATCAATGTGGGGATAACTTCCTCGTAAATCGCGCGCTTCATAAAACCGCTGATCACCGGGTCCTTCATGCACTCACCCACCAGGTCCCCACTCCCGCCAGGTATGCAGCCAGCACAGTAGTAGTATGAGCGCCGTTCAGAATACGCACCTTGCGATCACGATACAGCGTCATGTCATCGGCAAAGATGACATTGAAGCCTGCTTCCTGCAGAGGTAGTTCTCTGGCCAGCGCAGCCGGCCCTTCGATCACCCACAGGTGGAACGCTTCGGAGGTATTGAACAAATCATCGACGTATCCGCACTTTTGCCACAATGCCTGAACCTCGTCACGCGGAAAGCCTGTAACAATGCGGTCCACTAACGTGTTGGTAAATACATTGGCCCCTTCGATCCAGTCCACAATTTTTCGATCGAGGTTCCAATTTGCCGCAATTTGCAGCACAGCCTTCTTCAGGTTGTCGCCGTTACGTTCAATCAACTCGCACGGCAAAAGAACAAATCCCTTGGATGTGTCGCCGCTGAACGCCTTGCAGCGCTCCATCAGCAGCAGCGTCAGCTTCGCTGGAAACGAGGCGGGAGGCTGATCGCTCTGTTTGTCTTCGGTCCGGTAGGCAATGCCGGCTTCCGTTGTGTTGGACACGATGAAGCGAAGATCGGGATTGTGCGCACACTTCAGATATTCGGCGAACTGTGCATATGGATTGATGCCGCGACGAATCGAGGTAATGACGTCTTTCTGTTCGACAACCTGGCCATTCTCAGCCCGCGGGCAAGATGAGTGTAGACGCCGTTTTGGGAATTCAGCTTGGCCACCATCCCCTGCGCGATCGGTTGCACCACAACCACGCTGCCGCTGAACAGACCTTTCCGATTCATGCCGTCAATCATCCAGTCCACAAAGCCGCGAAGGAAACCGCCTTCACCGAACTGCAGCACTCTTTCGATGAGAGGATGGGCCATTTCTCCCCGTGCCAGCTCAGGGTGATTTCTTAAGAATTCCGTGTTCAAGTGCGGCAACGTTACAGGGGTCAATACTTCCATATCAATTCACTCCATTCTTAACGATCGGGTGTCAACAGATTTATTGAGGTCTTCTAAAGGCCAAACGGGCATCCGTCTCATATTCCACGCACTATCTAGCGTAAATGAGAAATCGGCTGGAATGAGGGGCTCCGGCTTTTGTTTCGTCTGGAGAATTGGTGTGGACACATGGTCAAACCGAATGCGAGTTTCCGACACACATCCCCTAAAACAGAACCGCTGGCCGTGCACGAATAGCCCAGGGGATATCAGTCTGAAGTCGCCACAATGTCAACGTCGATACGAACAAGGATGGCCTCAGTGTACCGGCCTAGCATTTTGCGGCCACTGCCGATCCTAACTTCCATCGGCGAAGATATAGACCGGTCATCCTTTGAACTGCGTGCTGAGGGTGAAACGGAATATCACACGATAAATCTGGCACTTCCCAACTGTCGACAACCTCATAACCGCAATTCCTAAAATAGCCGAGGAATTCCGCCCGATTGTAAACCCTATAAGGAGAAATTGAAGTCCCGAAATTTTGTATTGTCCAGAACGATTCTGTTCGGTCGGTCAGAGGGATCTTATTGAGAATAATATGTACAGGAAAAGCCGCTAGCTTCTCTAGGAATCCAGGGACCCCGTCCGGAATATATTGAATCGTTCCGGCAGAAAAAAACACTGTTGAAGGTGGGGCCTTTCGCAAATCATCGTGGAACACCAATCCAGTTGCATTGTTCTTCTTAGCCAGCTGCCTTCCAGCCTCTGCGACACTTGGGACTTCAACGATATTCCACGTCACTCCTTCGGGGAGATCAGTCCTCTCGGTGTACCCGTAGTAACTCAAGCCGATGCTACCTCCATAGTCCACCAAACAATCATTTTCCTTCAAAATTGATTGGATCCAGAAAAAGGTAGAATACGCGGTAGGTTGAATCATATCGTAATGGCTCAACCATAGTCTTGACGACTCTTTATTGTCCCAGCCCACTCGATAGGATTCCGGTATATGGCCTCGTGCCTCCTCATAGGTTGAGAATACCCCTGCGAAAATCCCCGTCTCATTCTTTCTCGCGAATGTGTATTTCTCAAAAGCACGCTCTACCCCGGGCAGCTTTCTGCAAGCGCTACCGACGCGCGTCCTGCACAGCAGAAGCTTTGCCAGCGAAGTAAGAACCATTTCAAGACCTTACTTCCCGATCCAGCGACAGGCGCCTTTCGCCATGATTCGAAGCTTCAAGTTGCACAATACTTCTCATGGATCTCCGCACTGCTCTACTCCAGGCAAAGCAACATGCCGGTAAATTCCTTCACGGTATTATCAGGATGGAACGGTATGTAGCAGGCAACATCCGGGTTGCTCCATGTATCCACGACACGATACCCGAGGCCTTTTATCTCTTGAGTAAACTCATCGACATTGAAGATCCTGTATGGCGTGATCGCTGGGCCCATGTTTTGCAATGTGACAAAAGGCGCGCCTGAAATAAGCGGGAGCTTACTTAGCAAGAGATACCGCGGACGTGTTACCAGCGGTTCCATATATTCCGACAAACTTTTCTTACAGTAATGCAATGAGCCAGAAGCCAGGAATAGATCAGCGCAGTTTGCATCCTCCATATTATCGGTAAACCGAAGGTGCGTCTCCGTCAAAGCGGCCTGTTTGTGATGTTTCCTGGCTGCTGCGATCACTGCGGGCACGTCGTAGACGATCCACTCCATCGCTTGTGGATAGTGCAGGTAAGGGGCGTAGGCTCGATAGGTAATACCGGTATAGCCGCCAAAGTCAAAGATGCGCGTGCTGGGCCCCATCAATTCTCTGAGCCAGTACATAACTGGATAATCAGAGGGAAGTATTCTTGCCTTTTGCCCTAGAAATGCAGCCGTCTCCAAATGATCAAAGCCTACGGTCTTTCCTGTAGAGATAGCTTTCTCGGCTGCTTCAAAGGAGGGATAGACTCCGGAAAACATGCGTTGCCATTGGTAAACACGGTCAAAGTGCTGATCGTACTCAAACCTGTGCCACTTTCGCAGCAGTGGAAAACGCTCCTCCAGCCAATCCACGCCCGCTTTACATTGTGGGGAGAGCAAAATCGACTTGGCGATGTGCCCCATGTATGCTCCCTCACGGATTTCATTCGAATCCGCGAATGGTCTGCATAATTTCTTGAATCAGCAGATCCAAAACCCTGAAGGCTACAACCGCAACAGGATGGATAGCATCCAGGGCAACACGAAGAGGTTTTTGCGTAATTGACTCTACCACAGCAAAGTGCTATGTCAAGTCGCACCGGCACAGAACTTATCGCGCGGAGGAAGCCCAGACCGACGTCATGGTACAGGCCGTACTGGACAATGCAATTGTTCCCAAGGCTCTCCGACTCGGGCATTGCCAACTTTCTCCAGATTTACCGCTTTTGGAACATCTGCTTGATACCGCGCAAGGCTTGACGCGTCCTCTCTTCATTTTCAATCAGAGAAAAGCGGACATGCCCATCTCCGTGTTCGCCAAATCCAATCCCTGGGCTTACGGCTACTTTGGCCTCAGTAAGTAGCTTCTTTGAAAACTCGAAGGACCCCAGCTCTCGGTAAGCTTCTGGAATAGGCGCCCAAACGAACATCGTTGCCTTCGGCATTTCGACCTGCCAGCCCGCCTGCTTCATGCCCTGCACCAGCACATCGCGCCGTTTCCGGTAGTTTTCGCAAATCTGCCGCACACATTCTTGCGGGCCTTCCAGGGCCTGGATGGATGCCACCTGAATCGGTGTGAACGTCCCATAATCGAAGTAACTCTTGATCCGGCCCAGTGCCGCAACCAGCGTAGGATTGCCGACCATAAAGCCGACTCTCCAGCCCGGCATGTTGTAGCTTTTCGAGAGGGTAAAGAACTCGACCGCAATGTCCTTGGCTCCGGGGACCTCCAGAATGGAAGGTGCGCGATAGCCGTCAAAGACCAAGTCCGCATACGCCAGATCATGCACGATATAGACGCCAAATTCTTTGCAGAGAGCGACAACCTGTTCAAAGAACGCCAGATCGACGCACTGCGTTGTGGGATTGGAGGGAAAATTGAGAATCAGCATCTTCGGCCGCGGCGACATAGATGGCAAGACACGGCGCAAATCCTCGAGGAACGCGGTTGCGCTGGTTATCTCAATGTAACGAACATCCGCTCCCGCAATAATGGGGCCGTAGATATGGATGGGGTAGCTTGGATTGGGAACAAGGACAGAGTCCCCTCGATCCAAGGTCGCAAGGCACAGATGTGCAATACCCTCTTTGGAGCCGATCGTCACGATGGCATCGGTCAACGGATCAAGATCGACATCGTAACGCCGCTTGTACCAGTTGCAGATTGCCTTGCACAGTCGCGGAATGCCTTTTGATAGCGAGTACCGGTGCGTGGCAGTCTTCTGCGCGGCCTCAATCATCTTGTCCACAATGTGCTTCGGTGTCGCGCCATCCGGGTTTCCCATCCCGAAGTCGATAATGTCTTCGCCGCGTTGGCGCGCGGCGGCTTTCAAATCGTTCGTTATGTTGAACACATAGGCCGGCAGCCGAGTTAATCGAGAAAATTCTTCCATAAAATTAAGATTTCGAGTGTCGTATTCGTTGTGGGTGAAAAAGCGGTTGGGTTGTTCCAAAAACCGCCGCAAAAATAAACATAACCGTCGGTATTGCCGGAATAGTTCTCGCCAAACTGCACGAACCCCCCGTTAAACCCGGCGATGTGGTTAAAGATTGCCCCGGAGTTGGTTATCCAGGAAAGGCCCTTGGTGCTCGAGGACAGTATCACACTATTAGTGCTATTGCCGCCGCCCGCATCCTGAAGGTCCTTCACAGCATAGATTATATTCATGGTCGAATTGCTGATGGCCAGCATGGAACCGATCTTGCCGTGTTTGCTTCCCGAGGGGCCATAGTAGAGATCAGTGAAGGTGAATTGTTCGAAGGGGCCGGCGATTTTGCTGAAGCCATAGGAGACTTTCGTATTC
>JBKQVW010000027.1:0-2940 GCA_052142955.1 Acidobacteriaceae bacterium
CGGATGCGGATGGCGGGAACGTCAAAGACTAACGCACGGGAAATTCGACTTCTTGCCGGTGTGCTCTTCGGACTCCAAGACTGTGCTTTACGCGGACGCGGATTCAAAGCTCGAGAAAGTTGCGATCGAGGGTGGTGCCTCCCAACAGTTTCCTGACTACCCTAACTTTGGTCGAATCGCAATTTCTCCGGATGGAAAGCTCGCGGCGATCATCACGAATCGCCCGAGCGATACCAAGGAGAAGCTGGGGCTCTTGTCACTCGATTTCAGCCAACCAATCCGGTTTCTGGGTTTCGAGCGCTCCCGCGTCGAGTACGGAGTTATGATTGGCGATGGTCCGATCCTGTTCAAGCGCGACGGCACGGGCATCATTTACCCGGTTCGCGAAGGCCAAACCGACAATCTCTGGCTGCAAAACCTCGACGGTTCGCCGGGAAAGCAACTTACCGACTTCAAGTCGGAATTCATCCGTGATTTCGACTACTCCTACGACGGTAAGCAACTCGCCATTATCCGCGGCCACCGGGAATCCGATGTAGTCCTGATCCGCGACTCGGAGAAGTGAGCGACTTCGGCATCCGAACCCAATACTCCATCCGAGTCGAACACCTTGGAGCGGCGTTCATTTGCCCAGATGCTTTTTCAGGAATTCCAGCGACCGCTCCAGCGCCTGTTTCGCAGCCGAGGCATTGTAGCTCGCCCGATCATTGCAATTGAACCCGTGGTCTGCTTCGTACCAGAAAATCTCCACCTCAGGATGAGCCGCGTGCACTCGATCTATGTCTGCCTTTGGAATGTGCTTGTCCAGCGTGCCGAAGTGCAGCATCACCGGGCAACGAGGATTCTCCTGAGCAAAATTAGCAATATATCCGCCGTAGTATCCCACGGCTGCATCAGGGTTCAAGCGTGTAGCCGCAAGCCACGCCATGGTTCCGCCAAAGCAGTAGCCAATGACCCCGCACTTCTTCGCCGTGTGTGTCCGCAAGTACCCCAGAGCAGCCCCTATATCCTTTACAGCGTCTGCGTGATTAATCTGCCTCGCCAGAGCGATCCCTTTCTGTAAGTCTGCGGCGTCATAGCCTAGTTCAACGCCCCGCTCAATTCGATCAAAAAATGATGGCGCAACCGTCAGAAAGCCGTCTTGGGCATAGCTGTCGGTCACTGAACTGTGATATTGAATGTACACGGTACTGAAAAAGAAGGTCATCGCGCCACTCAGTTGCAGCCCGATGTTCTCGGTGGAGTTGTAATACTCCTCCATCGCCGCCTTGATGCTGAACATCCCGAACAAGTAGACGATTGCTCCCGCAATGATAAAGAATCCCCCGAGCGCCGAGCTTCGATACAGAGCACGCGCCAAGATTCCGGCGATCATCCCGGCTGGATACATCGCAACCAGTACCAGCGGCTTATTGTCGCCGGACAGGTTCCGCGCCCAGTTGGCCTGCACAAGGGCCCAAATCAGGTTGAAGAGCTGGCGCGTGAGTATGCCGAGAATGAGCACGATGGACCAGTGCCAATTCGGGGGCAGCGGCACCAACTGCGGCTCCGCGACAACGGCGGGGAAGGCTCCACCACCGCTCGCCGCTAGGACTGGAATGTTTCCCAGAACCTGCGACAAGGGGACCCAATCCGTCATGCCTTCGCTCTGAGCCAAGTCCTCGATGACCAGGTTCCCAGACTGAACAAACTTTTGCAGGTCGCCAAGGCCATAGGGACCGAACCTTTGTTCGCCGCGTTTGACGAAGTATTCCATTGATACTCCCTCTTCTAGGATTCGAATGGCACTCCCCAGCCGTCACGGTTAATGGTGCAGATGTCGATTACCGCCCACATCCAGCTCATCGGACTGCCAAAACCCAATGTCAGCAACGTAATCGCCAGTTGTAGGCCTGCCTTCTTGTGGTATCCGGCGTAAAAGTTATGCGCTCCAAAAGCGCCGAGCAGGGCCCCCAGCATGATGTAGGTTGTGCGACTCTTCGGCTCGTGGATCTCAGCTTCCTCGGCAGGCGGTGCGGGATCTTGGTCGGCAAAACCTCCGAACATCGAAGGCACAACTCGATTTGCCACCTGCCGCAGTTCTTGCGTCGTGGCCGTCGGAAGAATAACGCCCGTCGGTGGAGGGGGTGGCAACCGGTTCTCCACCACGGTCGCTTGCCTGGCGGGCATTGCGACAAGTTCCGGAGTTGATACGCTCAATTTGGGTTCATCTCCAGGAGCTTTTCTGCAGCCGAAGATCGTGCAGCCCCCATTCTCCGCATAGCAATCGGCATGATGCGCTGTGCCGCAACCTTCGCAGATAATCGGGCCGTCCTCCGCGACGACTCTGGTTCTGCAATAGGGACATACCTCGACGTTTAAGGCGGTTCTCATGCGCGATGCTTCTCCTTATAGCGAAATGCATAGCGCCCGAGCTGCAACAAGTCACCGTCCTGAAGCACGCGCTCGTGAACAGGCTGACCGCCCCACAACATCAACCCCATCGCATGGAGCATGACGCGCGCGCCGGTGACGTTGATGACAGCGTGGCGAGGAAGAATGTTGGGATCCTTGAAAAGATAAATGTCCGAGTCCTGCCGGCTTCCAATGCTGGTCTCGGACTTATAAAGGATGAACTGTTTCCCCGCGAGTGGACCGGCTACCACATACAGCCACCTGTCCTTGAGCGCGCTTTCCACCAGGCCCATCCCGACTCCTGACGCCATGCCAAGCAACCCAAAACCTACTGCCCTGCTCACCGAACCGACATGAGTCGCCATCGCAATGGGATCGAAGAGAAACCCGCCGAGGGCGGCGCCTATCGCCCCACCCAGCACGCCATAGGTTCCTTTCTTCGTGGACTGCCCGACGATTCCATAGACCACGCCACCGGCCGCGCCAAAAACCATCCAAGCTATGCCGCGTACAATCCACACTGCTGGGTTTCTGTGGGTTTGCGCT
>JBKQVW010000028.1:0-3111 GCA_052142955.1 Acidobacteriaceae bacterium
GTCGGAGAAGAAGTAGGAAACGAAGTTCATCACCGCCGCTAGCACAAAGGCAAAAACCGCGCCCCGTTCACCTCCCACAATCTGGCCGACGAAGATGAGGAACAAAGTGAGCCCGGTCAATAGAAACGCCGTCTTAAATGTGTTTCTCATAATTGCTACCCTGCTATGTAGATGCTAACCGACTCCAGGCGGTCGCGCCAGAGCAACAAGGCCGGGCAACTTGCGGCCCAATCACTTCCAGACAATTGCGCCCATCCGCTGCAAATAATGCCGGCTGATCTCGACGCGGCGTCCCGCCCCGGTGAGCAATCCGCGCAGCTCCTGCTGGGTGTAGGCGCGGCGGATGGATACGATTCCATCGCGCCATGCCATCCTGCTGCGGAACAGCGGGCGGCCAGCCGTCGCCAGTGCGAGGTGAAGGCGGCTGCGACGCAAGTCATTGATGATCAGGGCGATGCGAGCCACTCGCAGCGCCTCCTGGACGAAGCGCTTGAGCATCGGAGGTTCAAAGTGATGGACCAGCAGCGAGCAAGTCACCAAGTCGTAGGATTCGGGCGGGAATGGGAGGCTGAGGGCATCGCCGATGACCGCAGTCGCCAGTTGCGGCAAGTGCGTTCCCTGCTGGTCCAGCAGCGTGGCAGACAGGCACACACCTCGGCGTTCGAACCGGCGAACGAGCGCCAGTGGAACGTCGCCTGAGCCGCTGCCAACGTCCAGTAGCTGAAAATGCCGCAGCGCGGATTCATTCACCACCCGCTCCAGCAGGCGCTCGCTGGTGGTCACACCTCCAAACCAGCGGTTTACGCGTCGCAGATCAGCTAGGGCGCCGGCGATCTCAGCGGGCGTCCCGCAATCGCCGTCCAACAACTCACTCTCTACCGTGCGCTTCATGTGTGTCTGGCGAGTTTGCCGGGGTTCCAGGCGACGCCCATTGTTGACGTCGTTGGGTGGTCAGGGCGAAATTCTTGCCAGCTCCTCTGAGTAAAGGTGATTCCCTGGAAACTCTTTCGACAGCCCGGCGAGCAGCGCGCGGGCTGTCGCGTGGTCGTTGTCGCGCAACGCGGCAACCGCAAGCAGCAATCTTGCGAAAGGCCCGAGATAGCGTCCCCTCTCGGCGGTCAGGCGAAGGCGGTTAATGCCCTCCGTCTTGTCGGTTTGCGCGCCGTCCAGGCGCAGCATCCAGCGGATGGGAGCGGGATTCTGGCTCAGCAGGTAATTCTCTACTCCCGCCGCAAGATAGGCGTCGTAGTAGGCGGGATCAAGAGCCACCAACTGATCGGCAATCCGTCGTGAATTTTTCATGTAGCCAAGGCTTGCGAGATTTCTTTTCTCGATCAGCGCGGCATAATCGCTCCGCAGGCCGTTGGCGAGGATTTCAGAGAACATCGCATTGTGATCTTGCGGCGAGCGTGCCAGGATCTGCGCGACCAGTTGATCTGCCTTGGCAAGTGCCTGGTTGAACGCAGCTTTCGCGGTTGGATCGGGAGGAAGTTTGCCGCGTTTTTCGAAGCTCCTGTCGTTTGTGAACAGCTCGGTCTGCAAGACGTGCAGCCGATCAAATTCAGAAAACAGGTAACAAGCCGCATCGGAAACGAACCCCAACGGATCTTCAGGATGCGCAACCTGCCAGCCGACAAAGATCTCATGCGCAGTCGCAAAATCCAGGTTGTACATATCCCGGTAACCCTGTTCCAGGCGGAGGGAAGGCGCAGTCGCGGAAGCTGTCGTTCCGAGACAAAGGAGAAGGGCGATCAGGCATGGACCGAAAAAACGCAACATCTCAGTAATCCACATTATAGATCACGGTGCTCTTGACATAGATCGCGGTGCGATTGACCTTCACCGAATAGGGCGGCGGTCGCGAATGTCTGTAAATTGCAAAATCTAGAAGAGGGTCATCCGGCGCGTTCTGACGAGCAGTAAGCCGCTTGCATTACCGTGGGAGATGAGACTGCTGAAATGGTTGCCGGCTCTCCGCCGGCTAACAGCGCGAGTCTTGGGCGTGGGCTTCCGTCCGGAACACGTGAAGTTTTCCGCAAAGCCTCGGACGGGGCTCGAACAGACTCGCGCGGCCTGAGCTGCAAGCCGCGCTGTCTCTGCGGAATCCGGTCCGTTTACATGTGGTCGGTTCGCTTTTTTTCCGGCTCGCTTTGGCCGCAGCCTATTGCGCGGATGCTTAACGGTCTCTATCGGTTATAACTTGGAACCGGCCCGCGGAACTCTTCCCAAACCGCATCGCACGCCTTTACCGTCTCCGGGGAAAGCGGTCCTTCCTCACAGGCTTTAAGGTTTTCTTCCAACTGCTCCATTCGGGATGCGCCCAGGATAATACCGTCGCTGGCGGTGTGGTGCAGCAGCCAGTTGAACGCCAGGCTAGGCAGGCAACGGCCGGCGTCTGCCGCAATCTTTCCAAGCTGCTCGACGGCATGGAAAGTCCGCTCGTGCCAGTACCGCTGCTGATAAGCCGAAACACCCCAGAATGCGGGATCGAAGCGGCCGCCCGAAGTCACTGTCTTAAAATCATGTTTTCCGGTAAGCAGCCCTCCGGCTAGCGGATTGTACACAAACGTCGAAACCCCCAACCGCTTGGCCATGGGCAGGAATTCCGGCTCGATCCCGCGGGCGATCAGACTATACATGGGTTGCGCGATGACCGGAGCCTGATAACCATGCTTCTCGGCGATCCAATGCATTTCGCAGACCTGCCAGCCGGCGTAGTTCGAGGTCGCCACGTATCGAACCTTGCCTTCGCCAACAAGAGTATTCATCGCATCCAGAGACTCTTCTATGGGAACGCTGTAATCCGGCTGGTGCAGGTAATAGATGTCGAGGTAGTCTGTCTGGAGTCGCCGCAGACTATCTTCAACCGCGCGAAGAATAGCGCGCTTGGAAAGTCCACCTTCATCGGGACCATCGCCCATCTTGTGGTAAACCTTGGTCGCCAGGACCAGATCTTTACGCTTACCGCGAATCGCATTCCCCAGCAGCCTCTCCGCTGCACCGTGCTGATAGGCGTTGGCGCTGTCCAAAAAATTAATACCAGCCGCGATGCTTCGCTCCACCATGCGAATGGCGGTAGACTGGTCGACTGGTTTGCCGAAGGTCATTGAC
>JBKQVW010000029.1:0-3696 GCA_052142955.1 Acidobacteriaceae bacterium
CATCCAGCATCTTCTGTCGAAGATGGGTCACAAAAGCCTCCTTGTGACCCAAACCTTACACGACCTGAAAGGCTGGGGGACCACCGATGCCGCAGCGTCCGCCGCGCCAGCGGCTTAGTTCAAACGCTTTTACCAGCACTTTCCACCTATCTCGGTCACATCGACCTGCGCTCGACGCAGTGCTACCTAACCATGACGCCGGAGTTGCTGGCAGAAGCCAACCGCCGCTTCCATGGTTATGTATACGGAGGGCGTCATGAACAATAGGCCGACCCTTGGTTCGTGGATCAGGCGCTTCCTGATGGAATACCTCGTTGGGGAGCGAAATCTGGCCCGCAACACACAACAGAGCTATCGCGATGCTGTCCGCCTGCTCGTTGTGTTCGCTGCCTCCAAGAGACATAAGAAGGTGGACGAGTTGCTCATCCCCGACATTGATGTGGACCTGTTGCGTGCCTTCCTGCAGCACATCGAAGAAAAGCGGAAATGCAGGATCTCTAGCCGCAATCAGCGTCTGGCAGCCATCCATGCGCTCGCCGGCTTCATCGCAGAACGCTGCCCCGAATATTTGGACTGGGGTGCTCAACTCCGCACCGTCAAGTCCAAGCGTTCTGCTCCCACACCAGTCTGCTATCTTGAAAAGCCGGAGATCGATGCTCTACTCGATGCTCCCAAGCCAGTCACAAAACTCGGCAATCGGGACCGCGCCCTACTGCTTTTTCTGTACAACTCGGGAGCACGGGCGGAAGAGGCAGCAAAACTGTGCATCGAAGATCTCAGCCTGCACAGCGGCGCAGATGGTGCGTTGTCTTCGGTGTGCCTTCACGGCAAAGGCGGCAAGGTTCGCACCTGTCCGCTCTGGGCCTCCACGACTGTGACATTGAGAGACCTCGTCGCCGGGAGGAGCGGCAAGGAACGAGTGTTCCTCAATCGTCGATCGGAGCCACTGACACGCTTCGGCATTCATGACATCGTGACGCGGTATGCGCGCTTGGCCATGAGCAGCGTGCCGGAGATGCGCAAAAAGCGGATCGGCCCTCATACCATCCGACACACCACGGCCACGCATCTTCTTCGCGCCGGCGTTGACATCAACACTATCCGCGCCTGGCTCGGCCATGTCTCCATCAACACCACCAACATCTACGCGGAAACTGACCTTCAGATGAAAGCCAAGGCTCTTGGTCTGTGCGCAGTGAAGGGCACACGAGCAGCAAAACACTGGCGTGATAACCCCGACCTACTGTCATTCCTTGATCAAATATAGGTCGTACTTATGTGACGTTCAGTTTCGAAAAACCCGCTGTCTATGCCCTTTCCGAAACCGAACGTCACATAACCGAGAAGCCAACATAATCACAGTACTTCGCAACAATCGTATCGATCACGACCTGGTCGCTGACCAGAGACTTCTCGATGATTCGCTCCGGCAGTGGCGCCGCAAACACACCCCACTCTTCGCAGTGCCTGCAGGCACGCTTCTCGCGCTTGGTCACCAGCACAAAGTACTTCGCCGGATCAACCCCCAACTGCTCGCTTTCCTCGTACCCGATCACCGTCGTCTCCGCGCCGCAGCCGCCGCACACGCACTGTTCCGGCGTGCAGGCCACGATCTTTTCCACCCGCGGAAGGTCCGCCGGTAGTGTCTGGCGCCCAGGATGCTTATGCGTTGGTTTGTTGGAGCGCAGCGGCTCGCGCTGGCTCTCCGCTTCCACCTCGGCGCTGCTGACGCCCGGCTCCAGCTCCAGCAACTCCAACTGTTCGTTCGTCAGCTTCTCGCTGCCTGGCCCGTATTTCGCGATCCGCTGCAACCGCAGCCGTTCCTCCAGCACCTGGATCTTTAGTTCCGCATACTGCAGCCGATTCTGGTAGGAGTCCAGTTTGCTGCTCACCGCCGTAAACAGCGGGGCCGCCAGTTGCTTTTTCAGTTCTTCCAGGAGATCGGTGTGGGAAGAAGTGCGGCTCGGAGTGGAAACCATCGAAGGATTGGAAGTCTCACTCACGATGGCTACTTGATAGCAGAGTGCACGATTACTTACAAGCACTTTATCCAGTATTTATGCGGTTATTCGTGCGTTGTGTGATTCTTCACCGTTGCCCTTGCGATACCATGACCGTCGCCGTCCTTCGGCCAGATCCATCCCGCCCAACAGCATCGCCAGCTCTTCGTGATTGAGTACAATCTTGGCTTGTCCCGCGCGTGGTTCGGGCCAGCGGAAGCCTCCCTTCTCCAACCGCTTGGAACAGACCCATAGCCCACTGCCATCGAAGACCAGAAGTTTCAGCCGATTGCGCCGCCCATTGCAGAAGAGAAAGACATGCCCGCTTAACGGCTCGCATTGCAACCGGTCGCGCACCAACCCGTAAAGACCTTCAAATCCCTTGCGCATGTCGGTCGCTCCCGGCGATAGATAGATCCGCGTCGCTGGGCCAAAGCCGAACACGATCTACATCTTCTCCAGTAGAATCACCAGACGCTCCAGAGTGGGCGCATCAAATCCTGCTTCCACCTCAATCCTGCGGCCATGCGATAGCACCACTGCCAAACCGCAGCCGGCATCACCATCCGTCGCCAACGTCCTGCCGGCCAACTCCACTGCCAGCAGCCCACCCTGGGCCGCCCCGCCATCCGGTTGCTCGCACAGCTTCAGATAGCGATGGAGCGTCCCCAGCGTCATCCCATGGCGCCGGCAAAACTCAGTCCGTCGCACACCACTGGCGGCAAACTCCGCCACAATTTGTTCGATCTCTGCTCGCCCGCGCCGCCGCCCTATCATGACTCCCGGTTTGTCGTTCATTCCTACACTTCAACACGGTCGTCGCGCTTTGGATAGATGGGTTTGCTCTGACTCTCACGGTTAATCAACGGCGATGGCAGTGTGCCGGTTGCCGTCACCAAGTCTCGTTGACAGCCGGGACGGTTCTCCACCGGACCAAGATTCCGCTGACCCACTGGTTCTGGGCCGCCTATCTGATGACCACGGATAAGCGCGGGGTTTCTGCCTTGCTACTCCAGCGGCAACTCGGCCTGTCCTGTTACGAGACCGCCTGGATGATGCTTCACAAACTCCGCCGGGCGATGGTGAATGTAGGTCGGGAACCGCTGCACGGCGAAGTAGAAGTTGATGAAACGTGGGTTGGCGGCGAGCAAGCCGGTCTCCGCGGAAGCCGACAGCTCAAGGGGCGACGGGCAGCGCTGGTTCTGGTCGCGGTGGAAAGGCGTGGCAGGGGCTCAGGCCGCGTCCGAATGAAAGTGATTCCGGATTTCAAGGGCAAGACCATCGTCCCCTTCGTCCACCAGAACGTCTCTCCCGGTTCGACCATCTACACCGATGGCCTGAAGAGCTTTGAGGGTCTCACGGAAGCTGGATTCAAACATATCGCCCGCACTCAACCGCTGCGCTCCGCACTCCGTAAAGGCGCGAAGTCGGCTGTGCCACTTGCCGATCGCGCTATCGGAAATCTCCAGCAATGGCTGATCGGCACCTACCACGGAGTGAGTAGACCTCAACTCCAGGCCTACCTCGACGAATTCGTCTTCCGGCACAACCGCCGCAAGACACCCGCGGCCGCTTTTCAGACTCTCCTTGGCCTCGGAACTGGTCGGGAAGCCACTGAGTACGAGCTGATTCGTGGAGCAAAGGATCTCGATCGCAACCTATTTGGGGCTTGCTGAGTCAACCAGATAAGCAGAAG
>JBKQVW010000030.1:0-82380 GCA_052142955.1 Acidobacteriaceae bacterium
CGCTGGGAGTGCTGGCGCCGCGAGACATGGCGTGGTTGTGGGATCAGATTGGCGACATCTGCGACCAGTACCCTGGAGTGGTTCCAGGCGGAGATTCCGCCTGTGGATTTGCCAACACCGCCATGCAGCTGGCACACCAGAAAATGCTGCCCGAAGTTCTAGCCGCTGTGGTCCGCGCGATGAGCGCCGTGCGTAGCCTGGCCGCATTTGAGCAGGGCGCCGTGGGTCCATCGAAGGATTGCGCCTACGAAGGGCCGGTTCTGAAAGCGATCACCGGCTTCCCAATTTCGATGGAAGGAAAATCGGCCAGTTGCGCGCACTTCAGTCCGCTCGGAAACATTGCCGCCGGCATGTGCGATCTGTGGAGCAACGAGTCGGTGCAGAATGTTCGCCTGCTCTCCGGGAACGCTCCGGAAGTCTTTACAGAATTGCTGACGTATGACTGCCGGCTAATGAACGCCGCGGCCGTGAGTAACGGTGGGGCCCTGCAGATGCGCAACTGGATGACCGCCTCCGATCAATGGCTCAGCCCGCAGGCTGCGGTCCTTTCGCCGGACGCCACCATGAAGATTGCGACAGCCATCGTGACCGCCGACACACCGTATCATCGGACGATCGCCGCGGGACGGGCCGCCGTCGACGTGCTGAACGCAGGCATCGAAGCAGGCAAACTCCATCTATCGCGCAAAGAGCAGCAGTGGCTGACCCGCATCGACGAAGCGCTAGATGCCTTTCCAGAGGACGAAGAGGCGTTGACGGATGCGATGGACGCTGCATACGAAAGCTTCTACGACAAGTCGAGCTATGGGTTGGCGTCAGTTGCCGCTTAACGCTTGATCGTCGGCTGGAATCCTTTGCTCTGGTAACACCATGCGCCCGAAAGTGGTCAGCTGCCACGTTCTCACACGGAAAGGGACGGCAACGCATTGAATGGACGGCAAAGGATCGACGCAGCGCTGAATGGCAGATGGCCCGACCGCACACCGGTGATGCTGCATAATTTTATGATGGCCGCACGAGAGGCCGGCATTTCGATGCATCAGTTTCGAGAAGATCCGAGGCAGATTGCCCGATGCTTCGGAGAGGCAGTTGAGCGATATCATCTTGACGGCGTTATGGTCGATATCGATACAGTAACTCTCGCAGGCGCTGTTGGTGTCCCCCTCGACTTCCCGGAAGACAACCCAGCCCGCTCCCACGGCTCGTGCTTGCCTGTACTCGAAGCTGTACGGGACTTGGAACCGATCGACATCTCTAACGACCCAAGGATACAAATCCTGGTGGAAGCGGTTGCAATCCTGGTACGCGATTATGGACACGAAATCTTCATACGCGGCAACTGCGATCAATCCCCCTTCTCGTTGGCAGGATCGATGCGTGGCTTAGATGAATGGCTTATGGACGTCGCATCACAGGAAAACGATGAGTTCATCCACAGCCTGCTCGAGTACTGCACGGGTGTAACCTGCCAACTCCTCAAGCTTATGGCAAGAACGGGTGCACACATGCTTTCGAATGGCGATAGTCCAGCAGGACCGGACATGCTATCACCGCGTTTCTACTGCATCTATGCCTTGCCGTATGAACAGCGGGTCGCCGAGTGCTCCCATGAACTAGGCCTGCCATATCTGCTGCATATCTGCGGGAAAACCGACCGAATCATCGAGCAAATGGTGAAGATCGGAGCAGACGCATTGGAGATCGACTTCAAGACCAACCTGCAACTGGCCCACGATACCTTGAAGGATAAGGTTACGTTCGTGGGCAACATCGATCCTTCTGGAGTTCTCGCCCGTGGAACTCCCGAATTGGTCAAGCTCAAAACAGAAGAACTTCTGAACACGTTTGCGGATAGTCCGCGCTTTGTGCTCAATAGCGGTTGCGCGCTACCACGCGATACTCCTTCGGAAAATATTCGCGCGATGTTGGCGTGCGTGAGGAACCGCCCAGAGGTCGCTTGGGTTTGATTGCGGTACGAACAGTTTGGGAACAGATTTTGGTTTGCTCCTCAGCTATAGACTCTCAGTGAGGGTATCGTGAGAAACCGGAGATCTTTCCCTTGGTGACGCCATGCGCCTGAAAGTAATCAGTTGCCAGGTCCTCACACGTGAGATGAAGCAAGTGGTCTCCTCGTCCCCGCACGCCATTGACGTTGAATTCCTGACCATGGGGCTGCATGACCTGGGTGCGTCTATGCGTCCGCGGCTGCAGGAACGCATCGATGCAGCAGATCCCGAAGGATTCGACGCCATCGTTCTGGGATATGCGCTCTGTGGTCGAGGCACCGAAGGCTTGCGCGCCGGAAAAACGCAGCTCGTGCTTCCCCGTGCGCATGATTGCATTGGATTGCTGATGGGCGACCGACATCTCTATCAGGCATATTTCGATAGCCACTCCGGCGTCTATTATCGATCTCCCGGCTGGTTGAAATTCCAGACGCCTGGCCAAATTCTCGAGCAGGTCGGTGCTTCCACAGGCAAGATGCTCGGGGAACGCCGCAGCCGCGAGGAATTCATTGCACAGTACGGGGAGGAAAATGGCAACTATCTTTTCGAGCAGTTCAATGCATTTCGCCGTCACTATTCCCAACTGACCTATATCTCTCCGGGCGTCCAATCGGAGGATGTTTTTCGCGATCAAGCGCGCGCGGAAGCAAAGAAAGAGGGCTGGCGTTTCGAAGAAATCCAAGGCTCTCTGTCGCTGTTGCAGCGCCTTGTGAATGGGGAATGGGATTCTGCCGATTTTCTCATTGTTCCTCCCGGGGCGACCATTCGAGGCAGCCTGGGCCAATCCATTGTGGATCTTGCATGAGCGTCGAGAAAATACAGATCCAATTGGAGCCCTCGGGAACGATTGTCGAAGTGCCGCGCGGCGCTTCTCTCACCTCCTCGCTCTCCCTGCACGGCATCGAGTTTCCCTGCGGAGGAACGGGCCTGTGCGGCGGGTGCCGTGTTCGCGTTCTTGCCGGCTCGCTTCCCGTCACAGAACAGGATGGTCTATTTTTTCCCTCGGAAGAACTTGCGAGCGGATGGCGACTCGCCTGCCAGGCGCACGCGGAGACCGCGTTGGTGCTGGAATGCGAACAATGGCACATGGACGTTCTCGCGGACAATTCTGTCTTGTCGGGGAAAGAGAAAAAAGGCCTCGGCATTGCCGTCGACCTGGGCACAACTACCATCGCGGCGCAATTGTTGGATCTGTCGACGGGCGATGTTCTTGGCGTGGAGACCGAACTGAATCCGCAGGCTCCATTCGGCTCCGACGTAATGAGCAGAATTCGAGCAACTCTCTCCGGCGCCGATCTAGCCCAGGCTGTGCGAGCTGCCATGTGGCCCATGATCGAGAGGCTTGCCCGCGGTCGCGAACAGGAAATTGTCGAGGTGGTCCTGGTTGGCAATTCTGTGATGCACCATCTGTTTGCCGGCCTTGATGTGGAGCCGCTTTCGCACGCGCCGTTTCATTCACCAAATCTCGGCGAGCAACGCTTCTCTGCCGAAAAACTGGGCTGGCCTTTGCACGCCTCCTGTTGCATTCGCTTTGCGCGTTGTCTTGGCGGCTTTGTCGGCTCCGACATTCTGGCCGGAATTCTTGCCGTCGGCATGCCGACTTCTCCAGACATGCTGGCGCTGGTCGATCTGGGCACCAACGGCGAAATCGCAATCGGCAATCGCAATCGAATTCTTTATGCCTCCACGGCGGCTGGGCCGGCCTTTGAGGCCGCCTCCATCCGCATGGGAATGCGAGCCGCCACGGGCGCCATCTCGCGCGTATCGTTTTCGCATGGAACGATGCACGCCACCGTCATTGGAGACGTGGAGCCGCGAGGAATCTGCGGCAGTGGCTTGGTCGATGCGGTCGCAGCGGGGTTGGAAACTGGCGCGATTCTCGCTTCGGGGCGCATCTCTAACGGCACAAAACTCTTCCCCGTCGACGGCCCGGTGGTTCTGTATCAGGCCGATATTCGCGAATTGCAGTTGGCCAAGGCTGCTATCGCCGCCGGATTCAGATTGCTGCTGAAGGCGTTGGGTGCGAGCGCCGATGACCTCAAGCGGATCCATCTCGCAGGTGCCTTTGGTAATTATGTTCAGGCAGCGAGCGCCGTCGGCATTGGGCTGCTTGAGTTTCCCCGGCAGCGCATCCTGCCCTCCGGCAACACGGCTCTGCGAGGAGCAAAGATATTGCTGCTGTCGGCCAACGAGTCCCCGCTGCCGAATATGGAGCATGTAGCGCTCGCCGCCGATCCCGCTTTTCAGGATGAGTTTGTGAACTGCATGAACTTTCCAGAGACGGGGCGTGTCATTTGAACCCGCCGTTCCGCTGAAACGAACCGCACTCAGTGATGTCCATTGAATTCATGCACCGCATCCAGCATTGCGACAATATTTTCAATCGGCGTTGCTGCCTGGATATTGTGCGTGCCGTTAAAGACAAATCCACCGCCTGCAGAGAAGATTTCGCACCGGCGCAGGACCTGTTCCCGGACTTCCGCGGGCGTCCCGAAGGGCATAACCTTCTGCGTGTCCACCCCTCCGCCCCAGAAGACGAGACTGTCGCCAAAATTGACTTTCAGTCCCTCCGGTTCCATTCCAGCAGCGGAACACTGCACAGGATTGAGAATGTCGAATCCCGCTTCAATAAAGGAAGGCAGAAACTTCACGACAGAACCGCAGGAATGCTTGAAGGTCTTCCACGTTGTGTGCGAATGGACCCAATCGTTCACCCGCTTATAGTAGGGAAAATATAAATTGCGGAAAGTTTTCACAGAACAAAAGGCTGACGACTGTGTACCAAAATCAGTGCCGCACACAAACATCGCCTGCACCGGGTCACCAATCGCGGCGTGGATACGCTCGAGATTCTGGATGCCAATTTCACACTCACGCTCAAAAATCTTGTGGACGTAATCCTGACGGCTGCTGGTCGAGACATACCACTCCGTAATGTCCCGAATGCCCTTGGGATGCTTCAGAAATGGCGCCGGCACCAACGCGATATCGCCAAATGCAGTCCCGCCAAAGCTGGCAATCACGCCTCGGCCCGTGGCCGCCGCCTCCCGCGCCGAACGCGTCAGATGGTCGAGTTCTTCCGGCGTGATGAGGCGAAACTCCTCCATATTGTCTTCTGGATTCAGCGTCTCTTCTTCGAATGGTTCCTGCCGAACAATGGCATCAAAGAAATACCCGCCTTGCGGCATGCGCCCGCTGGGCGGAGCGGTCGTATCGCCTTCCGGATACATCAGCGTATCGCCCTTGGCATCGACGGTTGTGTTGAAATTTCCTGGAACTAGTATCTCAAGGCCGTTCAATCGCCAGCTCTTCCAGTTTTCGGCGGGAAAGCCGAACATGGTGTTCCTGGGGAAAATGCCCACCACGTCGAGGCCCATCGCATCCGCCAGGTCGCCTTCCACCAGCCCCAGCATTTGGAATGGCTCGTGCACGCGGACTGGCTGCTTCTCCAACCCGTAATACTCTCGCAGGCCCGCCACGCAACTCACATGCATCCCAGTGACAGAGGTACCGCCAAAGTCGATGGGAATGCGATCCGGCTGCTTGTGATTGAGGGTTGTAACCAGGCGCTCACGGCTTGTTGTTGCTTCCGCTACAGTGCTCATCGAAGTTGCTCCGAGTCCATTCGCTATCCGCACCGCATTATAGATCGCAGGCGAAGATCCTCACGTGTTCTGCATCACAACTCTGGAGAGATTTCACTCGAGCGGCTGGCAGGTTGGACGCCAGAAGGTTGTTCGCGCGCCCGGCCCTTGCTTACGCATCTAGACTGAATTACCGCAGCGGTGGAATGGTCCCCCGTGTCATCATCCCCTCCGGCATCGCTATTGCACCTTGGTCGGGTGCGCGGGGTTCATTTCTGCGGGAATGGGAGACATCAGCACACGACGTAAATTGAACCCCATCGGTGATGCATGAAAGCCTGCATCCAGCAGGAAACGGGCCAAAAAATGCTCCACAATCGGAACATCGTTCACCGTGGAAAACAATATTCCCGCGGGCCTTGCGGAACCCCGGGCCTGCAAATCCTGCTGTCCAAGCTCGGCAAGGAAATTCGCCAGATCGCGCGCGGTATGACTGCGATCCGGCTCATCCGGAGGCAAAAACGCAATCAGATTCGGATTGTTGCGACGCATGTAGGCGACCAGCTCGCCATTCCGCAGAATGATCCGCGCGCCCACCGCACGCACCAGTATCCGCGTGTTCGCTTCCCTCGTGAAGCCCGTCTCAACCGCCTCATCGCTCTCCGGCCCACTCCCTGCCGCGGGTGAAAAAGATGGCCACCGCAAAACCGACCCATACAGATTCGCAGGATCGGTTGCCGCCAGGCACAGCATCTCCGATTTTTCCGGTGTTGGGTCCGAGCGCAGAGAACGCAGCAGGTCAATAGCCGAGGGCAACGCAAACTGCGCGCCGCCCAGTCCATTCACAAAATATCCTCGCCGCACTCTGCCAGATTCCTCGAGTGCTTTCAACACGTCATACACCGCGCTGAAACCTCCAGCGATATTCTCCAGACCCATCGTTTCGCGAGTTACAACTCCATGCCGTTTCAGCAGTTCCAGTGCCATCGCGTGGCTGCGGACCGTGGTAGTTGGCTGAACGGTGCCCGGCGAATCCACTAAAGTCCACCGACCCTGTGCGCTGGGGGCCAGGGTTCGTCGCGAGCGAAAATTAGCCTGCACATGCTTGCGAGACGAGGAGCGCGTGCTCGCCCGGCGAGCCATGTAAGCGCGGAGCGCGTGAAACGTATCGTTCGTTACCAATCCCGCCCAGACCAGGCCCCACAACGCATCGAGCGTTTCACCTGGAAATCCTCCACCGACTGCGTCATGCAGCGTGGAGAAAAACATCGCTCCGCGCATAGTCAACAGATCGAGAATTTGCTGCTGCTTCCCAACAAGACTGCTCTGCAACTCTTTTTGCTGCGCTTCCCCTCCGACTGGCGTATGCAACTCCGTCAGCTTGTCTGCCAGGTACAGCGCAATGCGGCCATCGGTTTCTCCGATCGGCTCGACGCCGCACCACACTACCTCGCCGGCTCCGATTAACGTATCAAGATCGCTCGTCTGGTAATTCGCAACACGAGCCGGCAAAATCTCGCGCTCTATCAGCGAAGCCGACAGCGGTGCGCCTTGCAACTGGTCGACTGCGTCCAGCACTGCATCCAGGCCGCCGCGGCGATGCAGACATCCGTGCCAATGCGTGGCCATGCGCGCCAACGTATGTTGCTCGACCGGTTCCACTTGTTTGCGCAGTCGCGCCAGAGACTTGCGCCGAATCGTCCGCAGCACTTCCGCATCGCACCATTCACGATGGATCCCGCCAGGACGGAAGTCGCCTTCCACCAAGCGCCCCGCATGGACCAGCGCACGCAACCCGCTTTGTACCACTTGCGGATTCCAGCCGAAACGTGCCGCCGCATCCTCGACGGTAAATGGCCCATGGGTACGTGCATAGCGCTTGAGGATTTCCAGGTAAGGCGCAGGCACAGGTTCAAGGAATGCCTTCGGTACGCCCGGCGGCAATGGGATGCCGAGGGCATCGCGGAACTTCGCCGCATCCTCAATCGCGATCAGACGCTTCTCGCCAAGCACTTGAATTTCCAGCACTCGCCGGGCGCGGATCAACTTCGCAGCCACCGTGTCCACGTCAATCCCCACGCTGCGGCGGGAGAGTTCGGCACGTGTGAGGTCGCCCAGTCGCAACAGCAAGTCATGGACGCCATCCATATTCTTTGCGCGAGCATTCTCAATCAGCGCCTGCAACTGCTCCTCGACTTCTTCGATTGCCGACGCATCCAGAAGCTCCCGCAGATCGGCATCGCCCATCAGATCGCGTAGCTGATCCTGATCGATGGTGAGCGCCTGGGCACGACGCTCCGCCAACGGAGCATCTCCGTCATAAATGAAATTTGCCGCATAGCCAAACAGCAGCGACGCCGCAAATGGCGATGGAGTGCGCGTATCGGCAACGTGGACGCGAATATTTTGGCTCGCAATTCCGCACAACACCTCAAGGAATGCGGGCATGTCGAAAACATCACGTAGCGTCTCGCGATAGGCTTCCAGCAACATGGGAAACGAGGCATAACGCGATGCCACCGACAGCAGGTCATACGCGCGTTTGCGTTGCTGCCACAGAGGAGTGCGCCCTTGAGCACGCCGACGCGGCAACAGCAGCGCGCGTGCCGCACTCTCGCGAAACTTCGCGGCAAACAGCGCCGTCGATCCCAACTGCCGCAACACCAGGTCGGTCGCCTCCACCGGATCCAGTATCAGTACCTCCGTGTCGGGCGGCTCTACCGTCTCCGGAAATCGAAGGACGAATCCGTCATCGGTCCACAGCGTTTCAATGTCCACGTAGCCGGCGGCCCGTAACCGTCCGCTCACAGCCATCGCCCAGGGGGCATGGATGCGGCTGCCAAAGGGAGTCAGTACGCATACGCGCCAATCACCCAGTTCGTCCCTGCAACGCTCGACCACAATGGTGCGATCGTCGGGAACTTCAGTCGTGGCAATCTCCTGATCGACCAGAAATCGCAACAGATTGTCCGCTGCCTGCGGGTTCAGATCGTGTTCGCGCGTAAGACGGCTGACGGCGGCATTCCGCTCCATGCCGCGCAATTCGCGCACCATCGCTCCAATGCGGCGCCCAAATTCCAGTGGCCTTCCGGCGCCATCTCCATGCCAGAACGGCATTCTTCCCGGCTCGCCGGGCGCCGGAGAAACCAACACACGATCATGCGTAATCTCATCAATGCGCCACGTTGTCGCGCCCAGAATGAACGTGTCCCCGCCGTGGCTTTCAAACACCATTTCTTCATCCAGCTCGCCCACGCGCACCGGTTTTCCCTTGGCGTTGGAAAGAAAGACGCCGTAAAGCCCGCGGTCTGGAATCGTCCCGCCATTCAGGATCGCCAGACTCTTGGCGCCCTGGCGCGGCGTCAAAGTATTTTGCACACGGTCCCATGTGATGCGCGGACGCAACTCCGCAAACTCGTCCGAGGGATAGCGGCCTGAAAGCATGTCCAGCACGCCGTCGAACGCTGCGCGGCTCAGCGTGGCAAACGGCGCAGAACTCGCTATCAAGTGATACAGCGCGTCATAGTCCACGGGAAAGACTTCCTCATCGTCGTCTCGCGGGCCATCGCTGGTCGCTGCAGCCTGATGCGAACTTGTTTTCTTACCGCCAGGCTTGTTCGCACGCGGCTTCTGCGGAGGCTCGGCCACGATGGCGACAATCTGCTGCGCCAGCACGTCAAGCGGATTGCGTAAATAGCGTGTGGACTCGACCAGCCCCTCATGCATCGCCCTCGTCGCTGCTGCACACGCGATCAGATCGGCGCGAAATTTCGGAAAAATAATTCCATTGCTGACCGCGCCCACATGATGTCCAGCACGACCGATGCGCTGTATGCCGCTGGCAATCGACGGCGGCGACTCAATCTGGATGACTAGATCGACCGCGCCCATGTCGATTCCAAGTTCCAACGATGAGGTGGCGACCAACGCGCGGATACGCCCGGCCTTCAGCAATTCTTCAATCTCCGAGCGTTGCGCGGCGGCCAGCGAGCCATGGTGTGCCCGCGCAATCGATTCCTGCGCCAGTTCATTCAAGGCTCCCGCCAGCCGCTCTGCCACACGACGGCTGTTGACAAAGATCAGAGTCGATCGCTTTTCGCTAATCAGCTCCAGCAGCCGCGGATGAATCGCAGTCCAGATGGATGTCCGCTTCGGTTCTTGAGCGGCGGGGCCGCTGAGCAACTCTTCTGGCTGACCCAAACGCGCCATGTCTTCCACCGGAACTTCAATGCGAAGATCGAGCCTCTTCGGCTCACTCGCATTGATAATGGTCACGGGCCGAAAGCGCGGTGCTTCTGTCGAGAAGGCCTCTGAGGAATTCTCCAGCCATTCCGGTCCAAGTTCCCCCAGCACCTGCACATTTTCGCCCGCTAAATCGAGTTCCTGATGTGTGCCACCAGCGGAGCTGTTCTTGTCCACCGAAACATCCACGCCACCGAGAAATTGCGCCACCTCTTCCAGCGGCCGCTGTGTCGCCGACAATCCGATCCGCTGGATGGGACGGCCCACCAAGGCCTGCAACCGCTCCAGCGACAAGGCCAGATGCGCGCCGCGTTTTGTCGGCACCAGGGCATGAATTTCGTCGACGATCACCGTTTCAACGGATCGCAATGATGCTGCGGCATCGCTGGTCAACAGTAGATACAGAGATTCCGGCGTGGTGATTAAAATTTCCGCAGGATCACGGCGAAAGCGCGCTCGTTCACTCTGCGGAGTGTCTCCCGTACGCACGCTGATTCGCGGTTCGTGCACCTTCACGCCAACGCGTTCCGCCATTTGCTTGATTCCTGCCAATGGAGAGCGTAGGTTCCGCTCCACATCGACGGCCAACGCCTTAAGTGGACTGATATAAATTACGCGGCAACCTTGGGCGTCAGACGGCGCCGGTTGCAGCATCAATTTGTCGATGCACCACAAAAATGCGGCGAGGGTCTTTCCCGTCCCTGTGGGCGCAAGGATCAGCGTCGAGTCGCCTCTCGCAATAGCTGGCCATCCCAGCCGCTGCGGCGTAGTCGGCTTCCCGAAGACTGCGCGCAGCCACGACGCCGTTACAGGATGAAATAGGGACAGAGGGTCGACAGGCTCAACCGCTGCTCGAATAGCATGGCTAGCTTTTCCAAATCGGTTGTTCGCCGCTTGTTGGCATAATTTCTTCTCGGCGATCGCAGCAGCGTCGATCGGGGGCGGCTGCTCAGTTCTGCGTTTTGGTCTGGCAGGCTTCAATGGACAACTTCAGGGGGTCTCCGCAGCAGCAAAAAGACGGACTCTTCTCTTAAGATAACGTGCCTGGCACTGCGGGCGCCAAGGACTCATGCATTCACTCCCACCGAGCAGTGGGTGAGGCATCGAAGTAGAGTGATTTCACTTTACGAAAGCCACGAACGGAATTGCAAAGAAACACGGCATCGGCAGCTTCCAGATCCGCAAGGGTTACAATTCTTTCTTCCGCGGTTGGGCAGGTTTCCAATAGGTGGCGTCGAAAGATTCCAGGCAGCACTCCACAATGGAGTGGTGGAGTCAGCAACTTGCCGGAATGCTCGATAAAGAGATTGCTGATCGCTCCTTCTGTCACTTCTCCTCTTTCATTCACGAAGAGCACTTCATCGAATCCATTGGCGCGGGCTTCGGCATACTGCCGGTCATACAACTGCCGTCGCGTGGTCTTATGACGAAAGAATACATCGGTGGAAGAGGTCTGCTCCGGAGACACCCTGACACGGCCCGTGGAGGGTGCCGCAAGCAGTTCGGAACCCTCCACCGCCACATCGCCAGACGAATTCAACAGCAGTCGCACTCGGTACTCCTTATTGGAGTGAAAGGAGTTTGCGAGCTCGCGGAGTCGAGCTAGAATGGCCCTCCGATCGAAGACAAAATTGAAATACGTGGCGGAGGATTCCAGCCGCTCCAGATGCATGGAAAGAAATCGAAAGTCATTCTCCCAAAGCATGGTTTCAATAAGCTGAAAGTCGTGGCGAGCATGAGTGAGAAAGGCTGCCTTCAGCAGACATTCACGATGTTCCTCCAAGGGGTCGGAATCGGCTACGATTCCTCCGCCCACCCCCATGCGGGCGCTGCCGTCTCGCATCACCACGGTGCGAATCGCCACATTGAAAACGGATGAGCCTCGGGGCGATATAAAACCGATCGCCCCGGTGTAAACGCCACGTGGCATTCGTTCCAACTCGCGAATGATCTGCATGGTGCGGATCTTTGGAGCGCCGGTAACCGAGCCGCTGGGAAACATACTCCGAAAAATATCGTAGTACGAGATTCCTGGGCGAAGAACGCCCGATATCGTGGAGGTCATCTGCAGTAGGGTTTCGTATTTCTCGACGGAGAAAATGTCCTCCACCTGGACGCTGCCCACAGTACAAATGCGGCCCAGATCATTGCGAAGCAAGTCCACGATCATGACATGCTCGCTGCGGTTTTTTTCATCATTATGAAGCCGGAGGGCCGCCTGCGCATCGCCGGCTGCGTCCATCCCGCGTGGCATGGTCCCTTTCATCGGGCGAGTCACGATCTTTCCGTTATCGATTCTGAAGAATAGTTCCGGAGAAAAGGAGAGAATGTGGCGACCCACCACATTCGCCATTGCGCCATAGGCCACGGACTGCTGCCTTGACAGCGTTTCATAAACGACGGAGGCCGGAAACGGTGCGGGGAAGGAGACTTCGTCGGTGAAGTTGACCTGGTAGGTGTCTCCCGATGCGATGTACTCTTTGATCTTCAGAATTTTGGCGCGGTATTCCTCTTGCGCGATCCCAATCGCGAAGTGAATCGGGACCGGGTCGGGCCTCCTTTCCAGGCTATCTAGGGATAACTGCGGAACATTCGTGCCTTGGAAGCGGCCTTGTACATGGTCGAAGATGAGGGGACTCTTGTATATACCAAACCATGCCAGCGGAAGGTCGCGCGATATGGACTCTGCTCCGGCAAAGCGCTCGAAGTGATACCCGCACTCATAGGAAAGATAGCCCGCTACATGGAAGCCATTCGCGAGCGCCGTCTCGATCTGGGAAAAAAGCCGCGGAATCTCGTCCAGTTCGTTCGCGACGATCGTGGTGGCAGGATTCAGGAAGAAATAGCTGTGCCGATTCGATGGATCGAAACGCGAGGTCTCCAGCAAGATGGAGCCTGGACTCTCAGCGGCGACGGTATGCACCTGCCCGGGGAGACGTATCCACTGGTCCACAGCATCTCCTATGCAAGTGCTAGGCATCATACGTTCGGGCGCTGAAAATAGATGCAGGTCTGGAGTTGGGATCACCAGCTAAAATCCGGCCAGTTCCACCATCGCCTTGCGAATGTCTTCCGGTTGCGGCAGAATTTCGTCTTCCAGCAGCGGCTGATACGCGACGAACAAATCTTCTGCCGCGATACGGCGCACCGGCGCATCCAGATCGTCAAACAGTTCATCCGCAATTCGAGCCGCGATCTCAGCTCCGTATCCCCAACTGCGCATGTCTTCGTACGCAATCAGCGCGCGGCTGGTCTTGCGCACAGAGGTTGCAATGGTGTCCCAATCGTACGGGCTGAGTGAGCGCAGATCGATCAACTCCACGTCCAGACCATTCTCGCGCTCGGCACGTTGTGCCGCCTGCAGAGCCCGTGGAACCAAGGCGCCAAACGTGATGACGGTCAGTTGCCTGCCGGCTCGAACAATATTTGCTTTGCCAAATGGAATCGTAAAATCCGGCCCTGGGTACGGAGCGCGGCCATAGGTTTCTCGATAGAGTCTCTTATGTTCCAGGAACAGCACTGGATCGTCGCAGCGAATCGCGGTGCGCAGCAGCCCGTTGGCGTCAAGCGCATTGGAGGGATAAACCACCATCATGCCAGGCGTGTGCGTGAAGATGCTCTCGCCAGACTGCGAATGATAGATCGCGCCGCCTGTCAGATACCCACCCGTGGCAACGCGAATGACCACGGGACTGGAGAACGTTCCGTTCGACCGCCATCGAATCAGGGGCAGTTCATTCCGCAACTGGTGCATGGCCGGCCAGATGTAATCGAAAAACTGAATTTCGGCGACGGGTTTCAGCCCCCGCGTAGCCATGCCAACGGCCCGGCCAACAATATTGGCCTCGGCCAGCGGAGAATTGAAGACGCGGTCGGAACCAAACGCACGCTGGAGGCCACTGGTCAGCTTGAAGACTCCGCCCTTCCCTTTGATCGGGTCCTCGTCCAGACTGCTTTCGCGACTACAGTCGGCCACGTCTTCGCCAAAAACGACAATGCGTTCATCGCGCTTCATTTCATCGTGAAGACATGCATTGATCAGGTCCGCCATGGTGCGTTCCTGTACCGCGCGCGTGGGATCCTCCACGGCCGGTGCGGGCTCCTTCAGAAACGATGCTGCGGTGGGATCCAGGTCCTCGGAGTACACATGGAGATGGATGGAATCGGTCGTAGGAGGCGCGGCGCGCAACACGACCTCAGTTGCGACACGAATTTCCTCATCTACAACCTGCTCGAGTCGGGTGATGCCCGCTTCGTCCAGAAGCCCCTCCCGCAAAAGCCGCATCTGTAGCTTTGGCAGCGGATCGCGCATGGCTTCGGCCTGGCGCTCCGCCTCTGACCGGTAGAAACGTTCATCGTCGGAAAGTGAATGCGAGTAAGGTCGGGTTACATGGCCATGCACAAACGCCGGCCCTTTTCCGGCGCGGCAATACGCGACTGCCTGCTGCATGGTCTTGTGGCATTCGATCGCGTCCGTACCATCGATTTCCGCAAAGAAAAAGTTGGGGAAATTGGCAACAAGTTTTGAAATATTACCGCCAGAGGTGTTCACTTCAACCGGTACAGAAATCGCATACCCGTTATCCTGAACGACAAAAAGCACGGGCAACTTCAGATTGGAGGCTGAATTCATCGCCTCCCAGAATTCTCCCTCGCTGGTGGTGCCATCGCCCAGCGAACAATACACCACCTCATCGGGGTGGAACACGACATTTTTGTAGGCGCGATAATCCGCATTGCCGCTGGCGAACTGCGGCTTTTTCGCGGCTTCCGGGTGATGGTTGAAATAGCGGCCCGCTTCCGCGCAGCCCACAGCCTGCAAGCACTGTGATCCCGTAGGAGACGATTGAGTTACCAGATGCAGTCGCTGACTGGCCCAGTGCGAAGGCATTTGTCGACCGCCGCTTCCAGGATCTGCCTCCGCGCCCACGGCAGCCAGCAGCATCTCTTCCGCCGTCATTCCCAGCGTCAGGCACAGGGCACGATCGCGATAGTACGGATAGAACCAGTCATACCCGGCTCGCAAGGCCATTCCGGCAGCGGCTGAGAGGGCTTCATGGCCGGCGCCGGAGATTTGAAAAAAAATCTTCTGTTGACGTTTCAGCATGATCTCGCGATCGTCAACCCTGCGGGACTGGTACATCAGCCGATACATCTGAACCATCTGCTCAGACGAAAGGCCGTGCATATCCGTGGGCGGTTTAGTGGCGGAGACGGTGCGAGTTGTTGCCATCTGGGATCCTCTTCAGATCGTTGCGTCGGCTAGCTCGCCGTACTTCTGAATCGTAGGATGAAGTGCTATTTTACGGCAAAACCACGAATGCATGTCCTGTTTTGTTTCGTATAGTTCAAGGCTGATGTTGGCTGTGGATAGCATCGATTGTGGCGCCAGAAATTCCGGGACGCTTGCTGCGTTCCGCCATTGTTGGGCGCAGTGCCGCTTCTCCTCTCGCATGTGTACGGTGCGCTGAGCAAAAATTCATCCCTTAGTCAGTGCGAACCGCACGTCGCATTGTTACCCAATCGAGTCTGAATCGACCTCCCCTAGGTGATCCCCATCACGGACAACAGGCCTCGCGAGACCTAAGATTTTTCCACAAAGATCTCTCCTCGAGTTGCCGAACAACCTCGGACGATGAGTCCCCTTTGCCAGGTGTCAAGTTGAGGTAATTGCCGATGGCGTCAGAAAAAAGGGCCGCTAGATTGTCGCGGCGGACGTTCCTTGAGATGGGCGCAATGGCAGGCGTTGTCGTTACCGCGGGCTGCGCCTCCCGAAAACGTGGCAATTGGGAGTTTCTGGGCGAGGATGAAGCAAAAACTCTGGCAGCCATCTGCGATCAAATCGTTCCCGCAGACGACTTTCCAAGCGCCTCTCAGGTAGGCGTCCTCACCTATATAGACAGACAACTCACTCGCCATTTTCGGCGATATCAGAAAACATATCGAGACGGCCTTGAACAGGCCAACCTGAACAGCAGGAAACGCTTTGGCAAGGACGTGACTGCGGTTTCGTCGACGAAGCAGCTTCAGATTGTCAGCGCAATCGAACAGTTTGATCCGGAATTTTTTGACCTGCTGCGCAGCCACACACTGGAGGGCTACTATGGCTCACCGCGTCATGGTGGCAACCGCAATGCCGTCAGCTGGCACATGCTGGGGCTGGATGTACCTCCCATCCGCGGCCGCGCGCAATACGACCTCAGGAAGGGTACCGGTTCATGAAGCACGTGAATGCTGTTGTTATCGGGGCCGGAGCGGCAGGCGGTATTGTCGCCAAGGAATTGGCGACCTCAGGCCTCAGCGTCGTTCTGTTGGAGCGCGGCAAATGGTACACCTCCAACGATTGCCGCAAGGATGACCTGCGCAATCAACGCACCACAATACTTGGCAATGCATTTGGGCCGCCGGACGAAGGCAATCCTCGCGTGTGGGTGGATGCCAACGGGATATCGCATGTGGCTCTGCCCAGCGAGGGCGATTACCAAAACAATGCCGCCTGTGTGGGCGGTGGAACACTTAGCTACGGTGCAATGGCATGGCGGTTTCTGCCGCAGGATTTCCGTATGCGCTCGACCTATGGGGTGCCGGCCGGAAGCTCACTGGAAGACTGGCCCATTTCCTACGATGATCTGGAGCCGTTCTACACCAAGGCGGAATGGGAAATTGGTATCTCCGGGGATGACTCCGCCACTCCATTTCGCGGCCCGCGCAGTCGCAACCTGCCCATGCCTCCACTGCCCGTCAATCGAGAATTTCAGATTCTTGAGCCGGCGGCCAAGCGCCTCGGTCTCCATCCCTTCCACATTCCCATGGCGCGCAATAGCATTCCTTACAACGGTCGCGGTCCCTGCATGCGCTGCCGTTGGTGTGTCGGGTTTGCCTGTGAAGTGGACGCCAAGAACGGCTCCCAGAACACCGTACTCCCCACAGCGCTCGCCAGCGGAAATTGTGAGCTGCGCACCGAATGCCTGGTCAAAGAAATTCTGATGGACGACCGTGGTCGCGCCCGTGGCGTCGCCTACTTCGACGCCAACGGTCGTCTGCGGGAACAACTTTCCGACATCGTCATCGTGTCCGGTTGCGCCATCGAATCCGCTCGCCTGCTGTTAAATTCCAGGAGCCGCTTGTTTCCGGCTGGGATCGGAAATCGCTACGACCAGGTCGGTCGAAATTTGCAGGGCCACCTTTACACCGGGGCTACCGGCTATTTCGAGTACGAAACCTACGACGACGTTGGACCGGGTGCCAGCATCGCCGTCACGGACTACAACCATGGCACGCCCGGCCTATGTGGCGGCGGGATGTTGGCGAACGAGTTCATTCGTTTGCCAATTCACATGATCGACCGCCTGCCGCAGAGCACACCGAGGTGGGGCCTCGGGCACAAACAGGCCATGCGCGAATACCACAAGCGCACCATCGTCGTGATGGGCCCGACGCAACAGATTCCCACGGCGGAGGCAAGAGTGACGCTCGATCCGACGGTGAAAGATAAATGGGGTCTGCCGGTCGCGCGCATTCAAGGCAATTGCCATCCAGCTACCTTCGAAATCGCAGACGTGCAGGCGCAGCGCGCCGAAGCCTGGCTGAAAGAGGCCGGTGCCATCCAGACCTACCAGATGCCATCCAGACCTGAAATCATTCCTGCCGGACAGCATCAGGCTGGTACCTGCCGTATGGGCAACGATCCACGTTCCTCGGTGGTGAATCGCGACTGCCAGATCCACGACGTCGACAACGTCTTCGTGATCGATTCCAGCGTGCATGTCAACAACGGGGGCTTCAATCCTGCGCTTACCATCATGGCCGTTGCATACTTCGCTTCCAACGCGCTCGTGCGCAACTGGAAGGGCACGGGATTCCGTTCATGAAGCGATTTCTCAAGGTCGCTGCCATCGCCGTCTCCTCGCTTGCCATTTTGATGGTCGTCGGCACCTTTGGCGCATCGGAGTACTACACATCGCAACTCGGATCCGGCTGCGCCAACTGCCATGAGATGGCGGATTATGTGGATGGAGTTCATGGTTCGCAGCACCGCAATGTAGGTTGTCAGGATTGTCATACTGCAACACTTTCGACCAAGCTGCGCCACATCCGTGTGCATCTCACACACAGTTGGCCGGAAGAGATCCGTCTGCGCGACGTGGATGTCGTCGAAATGACGACAAACTGCCAGAAATGTCATCAGCAGGAATACGCCACCTGGCAAGCCGGGCCGCATAGCGCCACCTACAGCCAGATATTCGCAGACCCCACTCAAAATTCGAAGCAGCATCTGATGGAAGATTGCTTCCGCTGCCACGGCATGCACTTCGATGGCTCGATCCGCGACATGGTCCAGCCGCAGAACACGCGGGGCCCGTGGCATTTGGTCCGCACGGACTTCGCCAATCAACCGACCATGCCATGTGAGACGTGCCATTGGATCCATCGTCCCGGCGCAGTTCGGGTCAAGCCTGCGGAACGATTTTCGGTCGCAGGCGCAGCTGTTCGCGGTTCGCTGGCCTTCTTTGACCGCCGCGAGCGCATGCACTTTGCCGCAACATCGCTCCGCATTCCGCAGATGCAGGACGGCGCTCGCATGGTGAAGATGAGTGCGGACCCTCGCCAAGCAATGTGCTACCAATGTCATGCGCCGCGAGTCCCGGACACGGGCACCCTCGCCGCCACAAAACATTGGGGGCCGCAGGTGGGATCAGGAGACGATCGCACTCCGATCGGCGTGCATGAGGGTCTTAGCTGCGTTGCCTGCCACAACGGACACAGCGAAAACACCCGAGCATCGTGCGCCACCTGCCATGCTTCGAGAGGCGAATGCAAGCTCGATGTAGAAAAGATGGATACGACCTACTTCAACCCGAAGAGCGCCCACAATATCCACTGGGTGAAATGTACCGACTGCCATCAACACGGCATCCCCAAAGCGACCCAATCGATCGTCGTCGCGGGACAGTGACGAATGCCACTCTACCCATCCGGTGGCTAGCGCAACCGGAAACCCTGTGCTCACAAAGCGGTCACACGCTGCCGAGAACGTTCGTGCTGAAAACGACTGGCGATGAAAACCGCAGCGTGACTTGACTCTACCGAACAAATCACCTGAACGAAATGATACCGTTATCGTTAGCCGAATACCTCCCACTGATAAATTGGGCTCACCGCGCAGGACGCGGTAGTTACCTCTTTGGACGAAATACACATTGTTTCATCGTTCCCAAAGGAGCACGTCGATGGCAATCCTCGATCTATTCAGCTTGAAGGGCAAGAACGCATTAGTAACAGGATCTTCGCGAGGTCTCGGAGCAGGCATGGCGATCGCTCTTGCCCAGGCAGGCGCGAATGTAACGCTGCACGGTCACGCCAGTGTGATGAACGAGACCGTGGAAGAAGTCAAGAAAACGGGCGTTCATTCTATATCGGTGGTGGGCGATGTATGCGATCCAGCCGTTTGTATAGGTCTGGTCGATCAGACAGTAAACGCGTTTGGATCCATCGATATTCTGGTAAACAACGCGGGCACGATCCGGCGCGCTCCCGCTGCGGAACACTCCCAGGAATTCTGGTCGACAGTGATCGATACCAACCTAAACAGCGTCTTTCGCCTGAGCCAATACGCCGGCACTAAGATGTTGGCGCAAGGTTCCGGGAAGATCATCAACATCGCTTCCATGCTCACTTTCCAGGGCGGTATTCTTGTTCCCAGTTATGCGGCGGCAAAGGGCGCAGTCGGGCAGCTCACCAAGGCGCTCGCCAACGAATGGGCGGCGAAGGGCGTTCATGTCAACGCCATTGCTCCTGGATACATGGAAACGGCAAATACGGCGCCCTTACGGGCGGATGAAGAGCGCTCAAAAGCCATTCTAAGCAGAATTCCTGCAGGCAGATGGGGTCTGCCATCGGACCTCGCCGGCGCCGTTGTTTTCCTGGCTTCGGCGGCAAGCAACTACATCGACGGCCATATTTTGGTTGTCGACGGTGGCTGGCTCTGCCGCTAGAGCTGTTCCGTCGCAGACGAAGAACCCTCTCTTTGCCGATCGACTGTTTGAAAAAAAAGATTCCCACAGCGTAACCTGAGTGTCCCGATCTGCAATCCTCGACGTTCCCGCCTGCCATGGCAGGCAAGTCATCCACCAGGTTTCACCCCTGCGCCGACTGCGGTGGAAGCATTCGCATTTCGCTGTCGCTCCAGCGGGGCAAGGGCCAAAACATTCCCTCCGCTCCGTCCGTTACCACGATTAGGATGCGATTCCTTATTCCTGTTTTTCCCAGCTTCCATAGTTGCTAACGTTCTAAAAGAATGTTCTTGCCTTTTCTCTATTGCTCTTGATACTTTGGTATCCATTCATTGGATTCCAGGTATCAAGCTATCTGCGTTTTAAGAGCAGGCTTGGTTCAACGTTCATCTTCCCCGCAACAATTTCTCGTGAGGCCATGAAATATGAAGCGAATCTGTTACTCTCTACTCTCGCTCCTGCTGCTAGTGACCCTGTCGGCCGTAGCGCAAACTGTCACAGGCACGATCGTAGGCACCATCACCGACCCCTCAGGCGCCATCGTGTCAGGGGCAACAGTGACCGCAACCAGCATTGCGACCAACGTAAAGACCACTGCCGCTACAAATCAAACGGGTGATTACTCCATCCGCTTTCTGCAGATTGGAAACTATACCGTAACCGTGACAGCGCCAGGCTTCAAGACTACCAATTATGGCCCGTTCTCCCTCGAAATTGATCAAACGGCAAAGGTAAATCTCAAGCTCGCCGTCGGCCAAACCAGTACGACCGTCAAGGTGTCGGAGCAGGAGCAGCCGATTTTGAACACCGAAAACTCAACCCTGGGCGAAACCTTCACGGAAAATACGCTCAACAGCGTCCCGCTGAATGGCCGTGACTTTTCCCAGTTGACCGTATACACGCCGGGCGCTGTTTCGACTGGCTTCAATGAGTACGGAGGTTCGAATTCCACCGAACGCGCCACGGATGCAGGCACTGAGGCCGATGTGAACGGCAGCCGTCAACAGTCGAATAACTACCTGCTCGACGGCCAGGAAATCAATGAGAACCTCAACAACACCATCGGATACAACCCCAGCCCGGATTCCCTGGCCGAAATGCGCGTCGTCGCCTCCAACGCCGCTGCCGAATTCGGTAATGTCAACGGCGGCACCGTACTGTTGGTCATGAAGAGCGGCACCAATCGTTTCCATGGCAGCGCCTTCGCATTTCTCCAGAATCAGACCCTCGATGCCAATAGCTGGGGAAACGATGACAGTCCCGTTGTTGTACCGAAGAACCCCTATACGCAAACAATATTTGGCGGCACCATCGGCGGCCCCATCCTAAGAAACAAATTGTTCTTCTTTCTCGATTATCAAGCCCTTCGTAGACATGCTGGCGGGGAAACGACGGCCAGCGTAGCCACGGCGACCTTCCGGACCGGAGATCTGTCGGCGCTTGAAGGGGGTCCGACTCCGATTCAACTCTACGATTCGCAAACGGTTGGTACCAACGGTCAGCCAGTTTCTTACACTGACGATCAGATCCCGGCCACACAAATCACCAACCCCGTTGCGGCGTACCTCTTCAACAATCCCACGGCATACCCGCTCCCAAATTTCGCGACCGGCGATCCCTATGGACTCTACAGGAACTTCATTGGGCCGTCCGGAACCTTCAACAAAAATGATCAAGGGGATGCCAAAGTGGACTGGCACCTCCGCAATTCTGACATCTTTATGTTCCGGTATTCCCAGGGATATGCGGCAGATGGTGTGACCGCCGACCCTCTTCCGGTTCAGTTTCCGTCCGCCAGCAGCTATCCGGACCATTTGTTCGATAGCAACTGGACTCACACCTTCTCGCCCGCTATTGTGAATCTCTTTACCGCGTCCTACGGACGTATCCGCTTCAACAGCGGCGTTACCACCGATCCCAGCGGTATCTTTGGTCTCAATGGGAATAAGCTGGTTGGCATTCCTAGTAAGCCGCAACAGGCCGCGGGCTTCAGCTATCAAAGCTTCAACGGCTCGGGAGATGAATATATCGACGGTTTCGGCGCCAACCCGACCCCGGAGATCTTTATCGACAATGTCTTCGGATATACCGACAACCTTACCTGGCAGCATGGCCGCCATCTCTTCAAGTTTGGCGCCGAGTTCATCCGGTATCAGCAAAACAGCTTCTATCCCGGCAATGACGGCGAGCTTGGAAGTTTCACATATTCAGGCGCATTTACCAGCAATCCTTTTGAGGCGACAGGAGCGCCGGGCTATGCATTTGCCGACTTCCTGCTTGACCGGTCCATCGATGTCGCGGTTGGCGATGTGACCGGAAGGACCGGTCAGCGCCAATGGCGCGACGGTCTCTTCGCTCAAGACGATTTCAAGGTGACTCCCAATCTCACCCTGAATATCGGCCTTCGCTGGGACTATTTTCAGCCCTGGTTTGAAGTCAATAATAAAGAGGCGAACATCAATCCTGTCACCAAACAAATCGAATATGCCGGCGTAGACGGCGCTAGCCGGGCCCTCTATAACTCCGTCTGGAACGAGTTCGAGCCGCGAATTGGGTTTGCCTGGCAGCCCAGGGAGCGCTGGGTCGTCCGCGGCGGCTATGGCATCTCGAGCTACCTGGAGGGTACGGGCGCCAACCTTCGCCTTACCCAGAATCCACCTTTCCACGAGGACTTTGAGGAGAAGGGCCTGGCTCCCACCCAAGTGGGCGGGGTCTACAACCCGGGCAATTACCTACTGGCATCCAATGGGTTCCCGACCACTGTGGTACCCGCAACCACTTTCTACGTATGGGACCCGCACCTGAGAGCATCCTCAACCCAGGAATTCAGCTTGACAACTGAATATGAAGTCTCGCGTACATCATCGTTTCAGGTTGGCTATGTCGGTATTCTGGGGCACAACCTGGTAGACCCCCAATACGCCAACCAGTTGACTTCACCTTCCGCCACCGCTCCATACGCCGATATTGTAGGACAGAGCGGCACGGTAAAAAATACCCAGACGGTTGCATCAAGCAATTACAACGCCCTACAGGCAGTCTTTCGGCAGCACTTCACCGCCGGTCTGGAATTGACGGCAAACTATACCTGGTCCAAGGCGCTGGCCGACAGCAACGGCTACTATGGCGTCAGCAATATAAACAGCAGTCAGTACTATCAACAGAACGCTTACGACATCAAAGGCGATTGGGGTCCAGCCGCCTTCGATACGCGCCAAGCGATCAACGTCACCGGCGAATACGATCTGCCGTTTGGCCGCGGAATGAAGTACGGTTCGGGATGGAACCCCATCGTGAACGGTGCTCTCGGCGGCTGGAAATTGAGCGGTTCCCAGGTATATTATTCCGGGTTCCCGGTCACCGTTTCTTCACCGGCAAACTACTCGAACCTGGTGTACGCGTGGCCCTATGCGGCGCGGCCAAACCAGAACCTTCCCTTGAAAGTTGTCAATCGTTCCATCAACGCATACTACGGTACGCAAGTACAGGGTACGTCTTGCGGCCCGAATCAATTCAATGGTACTTGCGTCTTTAGCCAACAGCCCGACACTACTTTCGGTGACGTACGAACAGGTTCGCTTCGTGGACCTAGTTTCCAGAACATCGATATGGCGGTCGCCAAGACTTTCAATATTTGGCGTCAAAACCAAGTCGATTTCCGGGCCGACATGTTCAATACCTTCAACATTGCCAGCTACTCCCAGCCGGATAGTGGCATGACTGACTCTAACTTCGGTCAGATCACTGGCGTTGTCAGCAACCCGCGGAGCGTTCAACTCTCACTGAAGTACCTGTTCTAAGCGTGTGCTCCCAACACCGGAGAGATTGCCCAATGGCAATCTCTCCGATGTTGGACTCTTCAAAGTTTCGCTTCACCGCTACTCGAAGCTGTCCCAACGCTGCTCGGCACATAAATTTATTTCTACCCTGCGCTGCAGCCAAAACCATGGGCTGCAGCGTTTTTCCTTTTTTAACTGAATGACAGACCGGCGTTGGTTGGGGTCAACTAGGCACCGAACGCATGCGCCGCTACTGCGACAGCGATGCCGGAACATCTGGCCGGTCGAACCAAACATCGTAGACAGAACGTTTTTTTGAAGGAGCGATCCCCGCATGCCCGCAATTGAACTCCTGCAGCGTCCATCTTCCTTTTTTCGGGTCTTCCGCCTTCTGCTCTGGATCTCCCTGCTTTCCGTCTCTGCCATCCCTAGTGTTCAAGCACAGCTGGAAGTTCCGGAGCCGCCGATGAAGCCTGTCGTTCAAGATGGAGCAGGGTACCGTTGGCTAAACAAAAAGGTCCTCAGTTTTCGCCTGCTGGACGGAATGGAAAATCTGTCCAACTGGAAATTCAAAGGTGATGGCGGGATGGTCCTTTCCACGGCGCATGTAAAGGACGGCAAATATTCCATTCGAATCAACTCCAGATTCAACATCGCCCGTGTCAACGGCAGCGGCGAGTGGGAGGACCTGGTCGCCACCCGCACCTTCCCTTCCGAGGATTGGAGCCGCTACAACCGAATCTCCATCTGGGTCTATCCGGATATCGATGGAGCACCCGCGATTTCTGCTTCCCTGGTTCTGCATAACGAAGGCGCCCACATCCTGCCGGACAGCACGAACGAAGGGCGCGATGAATCCATCCCGCTGAAGGACCGTCAGTGGAACCATGTTGTCTGGGAAATCGCTCCTCTGTCTCGGGACCGGGTCACTGCCCTCGACTTCGCCTACAGCCTGCCGAAAATGATTCCGGACCCCGACGACAAAACCGTCCTCTACATCGATCAATTGGAGTTGCAAACCGTTGTGCCCGACCATGTCGAGGGATGGAATGTTGCCGCCGGCAAGATTGCGTTCAGTCAGGCCGGCTATGTCTCCGGCTCGTTCAAGACAGCCATTGCCAGCGACTTGACCGCCCCTGACTTCTCGCTGGTCAATGCCGACACCGAAAAGGTAGTCCTGACCAAGCCCGTGGAGCTGAAAAAAACCGACCTGGGCAATTATCAAGTTCTCGATTTCTCTCAGGTCGAGCAGCCGGGAAATTATTTCCTTCGCTCAGGAACGACGACCACTCGCCCCTTTCGCATTGGCGAAGACGCATGGCGCGACAGCATCGTGAAGGCGATCAACTTCATGTACAGCGAGCGCTGCGGGACGGTGATTCCCGGCATTCACGGAATCTGCCACCAGGACGACTACAGCTTTCACGGCAACAAACGCATCCTCGTCAATGGTGGATATCACGATGCCGGCGACTTAAGCGCAACAGGCAATACGCCTGCAATGGCCTATGGGCTCTTTGAACTGGCCGAACGCCTCAAGCAGCAAGGTGAGGACCCAGTCCTGTACAACCGGCTGATCCTCGAAGCGGAGTGGGGATTGAACTGGGTGCTGAAGACGCGTTTTGGCGATGGATACCGAACCACCGGCCAGCTGATCAGCTATTGGACCGACGGAATCATGGGCGACGCGGACGACCGTTTCGGCCCAGCCGTTAACGATCCTGAATGGAATTTCCGAGTGGCCGCAGTCGAGGCGCTGGCCGCCCGCGTCTTGAAAGACAGCGATCCAGAGTTGGCGAATCGCAGTCTGGCCACCGCCAAAGACGACTGGAAGTACGCCGTCCAAGGACTCAAATCCGCGCCTCCGCTTCCGGAAATCTATGGTCAAAAAGATGACCTGGAGAGAATTTCCTTCGGCGCTATCGCGTCGATCGATTTATTTCGGGCGACCGGAGAGCAAAAGTACGCCGACGAAGCCATCATGCTCGGCAATCAGATCCTCGCCTCGCAGGAAAGAAAGATGCAGCCCTGGAGCATTCCGATGACGGGCTATTTCTACACCGGGCCGGATCGCAAAGCTCTCTTTCACCGCTTCCACATGGGGGAGGAAGAACAGCCGATCGTCGCCCTCGCCCATCTCTGCGAAGCCCTTCCGCAAAACCCCAACTGGATGAAATGGTATTCCGCAATCGTGTTGCACTCGAGGTATTATCAGCAGGCAGCTGCGGCGGTGGACGCGCCCTATGATATGCTTCCCGCCTCAGTCTACACAGAGAGCGAAGTGGACCTGCTTCCGTCCTCGAAAAACTGGACTCCTTTGCGAACTGCCGACCGAACGACCTATCTGAAAGAAGTCCGCCGCGGCGTGCCTCTCGGCGGCGACTACTACCTTCGCAGGTTTCCCGTCTGGTTTGATTTCCGAGGCAACTCCAGTGTCCTGCTTTCCGAGGCCAAGGCTCTTTCCACCGCTGCGCAATTGCGTGGGAACATTGACGCCGAGAATCTGGCGCAACAGCAGGCGCAGTGGATCGTAGGAAGAAATCCATTCTCTGCAAGCATCATGTACGGCGAGGGATACGACTGGACCCCGCTCTACAGCGTTCGCTCAGGGCAAATGGTCGGCGCGATTCCCGTTGGCATTGAGACAAAAGGGACCGCCGACGCGCCCTATTGGCCCAACCAGATCTGTTGGACCTACAAGGAAGTTTGGACGCAGCCTGTCGGCGAGTGGATCTGGTTGATGCAGGACTTGAGCGGTCCCGCGGTCGTGCGGGGAGTTGTCGATACAAATGCAAATGTACCCGTGCAGTTCATCGATCGAAAGACCGGAAAGATCACCAACGCGACCGTAGACCGGGCGGGCACGTTTCGCGCCGTCGTTCCGCAAGGGCAGTACACGGTCGAGGTAGGTGGGGTGCGAACTTCCCTCACGGCGCTCTCGGCGGGATCGTACCAACTTGATCTTCGGCGAGATAAGGCGGTCGACTATACAGTCGATTCCAAGGCGGTCAGTCCGAAGGAGGTCCTCTTGCAACTTTCAGCCGAAGGCGCGGGGGCCCACACCTTCACTGCCAGAGTCGACAATCTGGAGTTGCTTGGACCGAGCACCGTACCAGTCGACTTGGGAATGCACAATGCCCGCGAAATCAGCTGGCGTGCGCGAGTGATCGATCCTGCATCGCCGTGGGTTGCCGTTCTGTTTCCGGACGGCCAACTCAATCAACATCGCGAGCTGACCGGAATAGCGGACACGAAATAAGTAGTACCTTGCAGCCGAGCCGTGGGATCTATTTCCTCGATGGAAAGTGCGACACATCGATCGCCGTAACGGACGGCTCACCGTAATTTGCGGCATAAATATGACTCGCAGCCGGATCGACCGCAAGCGCATAGGGGTTTCTGCCCGCATTGTAGGAGCCGACGATCGTATTCGTCGCGCCATCAATCACCGTGACGCTGTTGCTGTGCACATTGGCGACATAAATTCGGTTATGTACCGGATCGACGGCGACCGCCTGCGGGTGTTTGCCCACCGCAAGCGTGGCAATCACCTTCCCCTTCGCGGCATCAATCACACTGACAGTTTGATCGCCGTAATTCACGACGTAGATCCTTTGTGTGACCGGATTGACCGCAATCGCGCAAGGAATCGCGCCAACCGGAATCGTTTTCACCGCATGTGTCTTCTCGTTCATAGCTACGAGATTCGCAGTTCCCGTATGAGCCAGGTACAACATGTTCGTTGACGAATCGAAGGCCATTCCCCAGAGGTGCGGTCCAACAGCAACCTTGCGGATGGTACCCGTCGTCCCAACAAGAATCCGGATGTTGGGATCTTCGTAGCTCATCAGAAACACCGTATTGCTGCGGGGATCAATGACGATTCCATCCGCGGCGCCCGCTTTCAGCGCGTGCACTTTGTTCGTTGCGCCGTCGATGACGGTCAGAATATCGCTAAAGGCATTCGTCGTGGTATTCGTCACATACACCGTGTTCGTGGCCTCGTTTACCGCCAGCACATACGGTTCGGCGTAACAATGGATGGTCGCAATCACCGCATCGCGTTCGCCATCGATGACGCTGATCGAACTGCTTCCCGTGTTCGCGACATAGATTCGGTTCGTCCTTCGATTGATAGCAATCGATATCGGCTCACTCCCCACCTTCACCACCCGGATCGACCCGGTACGCTCGTCGATGACGGACACCGTGCCCGTACGCTCATCCGCCGCATACACCTTGTGGGTGGAAGGATTCGCAACGACAGCAAGACCCGTAATCATCCTGCTCTGCAGCCCATCGCTTTCGGCGCGCGCGCCGGATGCTATGCCCACCAGCCCCATGACAGCCAGCACAGCCGTGACACGCGAAGTGCGCCTGAAGCGAAAGATTTCAAAAAACGAAGAACAGCAGCGTACGAGACGGTTCATGTTGTGATACAACCTCGTTGTAGGACTAGATTATCAAACATTAGAAAGTCCGTGGTCGAGGCATGCCAAGATATTTTTTATGGCCAAGAAAGGTCCATCCATGATTCGGCGCTTTTGTTCCCTCTGCATCCTCGTGGTGCTTGCCCTCTCCACAACAGCCGGCTTCGGCCAGGATCGGCCCTTTCATGTTCTCGCCTTCTACTCCACCAACGTCGAGCAGGACCACGTGGACTTTGCCATGCAGGCCATCCCGTTTTTCCAGGCGATGGCGAAACGCGATCGCTTCGACTTCAAGGCAACATCGAACTGGACCGATATGAATCCAACCATCCTGAAGCAATATCAGGTGGTTCTGTGGCTGGACGACGCTCCCTCCGCTCCCGCGCAGCGCGTTGCCTTTCAAAACTACATGGAACACGGAGGAGCATGGCTGGGCTTTCACATCGCCGGCTGGATGGACAGCCGCGCAACCTGGCCCTGGTTCGCCGACTTTCTCGGGACGATGTTTCACGGCAACAGCTGGCCTCCACTGCCAGCCAAGCTTGATATCGATGACCCGGCCAGTCCAATCATGAAGGGACTGCCGGCCAGCTATCTGTCTCCCGCCAACGAATGGTATAGCTGGAAGCCCGATCCGCGGCAAAATCCCGATATCAAAGTGCTGATGACGCTTGCGCCTTCCAACTTTCCGATCGGATTCAAAGACACGCTGGTAGGCGGCGACATTCCCGTGACGTGGACCAATACGAAATACAAAATGATCTACACCAACATGGGCCACGGCAATAAAATTCTCACCAGCCCATTGCAGAATGCCTTCTTTGAAAATGCCATGCTATGGCTTGGCGGTCGCTTGAAATAGCGTCACGCCAAAGCAGACCGAGTGGTTCGCACACGCTCACCTATATTGTCTACTTATCGACAGGCGCAACAGATCCACGAGTTATTGCCAAATTGTTTTGAATCACATTCAGCAGTGAATGCGGTGCAGGCGCGTCTCCCAGGATCTGCCAAATCATGATCCCGCCGTAGTACTCCCCCAGCAGCGTCTCCCGCGCCATCGTCGCCTCCCCTACATAACGAAACGCCTGGCCATCGTCAAGTGGACCGCCGCCTGCCAAATCCACTTTCCAGGCGTTGGGATAGGCGGCAAGAATTGTTTGGTAGCTCTCCTCTTTGGAGTCATCGGAGTTTGAGCCGAAAAAAGGCACTCCGAGGACAATCTTGTCTCTGGGTACTTTCTCGTCCACTGCATAAAACCGTAACAAGCCTGCCGCTGCGTCATACGACGAATAGTTCATCACATTGATGAAATCGAATTGGTGAAGCGCGGCATCCGGCATGGAACTCTGCAAATATTTCGCCACCGCTGCCGTGACGATTTTCCCTTCAGTATGAAATTTTTCTATCAGCGCGTTCACCAACGTTCCATACGGCGCCCCCATGTTGCTGGGGTCCTCAATGTCCAGATCGACGCCATCGAAGCCGTGGGCCGCTACAAATTTGTCCAGCGAGTTTACCAGCTCCACCGAAAGCCCCGCATTATAAAACTGAATGATCCGCTGATCGCCGCCCCCACCTCCGATGGAGAGCACCACTATGACTCCAGCAGCATGCGCGGCCGCCACAATCGCCGCGATGTCGGCATCGCTTTGGCCCTGAATCGAAAAGTCCATGTCGCTGCTTGCGGTGCAGATGCCATCGCATTTCGGCGGTACTCCAAACGCCAAATACAGGTGAGTCATTTCCGCAAAATTGATCTGCTTCGCATAATCGGCGTAGTGCTTCCCCTTGTCCGCAAAGAAGTACCCGACAAGCAGCGGCGCCGGATTGAGAGGGAGAGCTTGCGCGGACAACGAGGGGCACGTGGGATTTGAGGCTTTCGCAAGCGCGGGCGCAGTAGCGGCGGGGGCAGCAGCGACAGGTGTTGTACTGCGATGCAAACCGCAGCCGCTGATTCCAATCGCAAGCGCCGCGGCAGCAGCGATGGAAACTAGATTTCGGTACGCATACGTCAGTTGATTCGACCCAAAACCATCCATAGCTATCGTGTACTCCATCGTTCAGAAACTAAGTCTAAATCGTAAATACTTCGTAATGTTTCATTAGTATATACTTTGGCGAGAGATGGCCGAACAGCTGTGCGCCTGCGGTTGAGGCTCTTGCGCGAAACCCGGTCCTCGGGACCATCAGGGAGGCATTTTGAAACCACCATCGGTCCGCAGGCTGGCATGTCTACTCTGTCTTTCCGCAGCTTCTACAGTATGGGCCGGCGACGGAATTCCAAAGGCTGCGTGGAAGCGCCTGCTGGGATTTCCCCTGGCAAATCCAGGAGTGACGCGCGTAGCCGGCGACATCGACGACGGCTACTGGCAGGGCGTTCCCGTCGGGGGCCTCGGAGCTGGGACATTTTCCCGCACCTACCGCGGAGATTTTGCGCGCTGGCACATCAAGGCTGGCGTCCATAAATACCAGCCGGTGTATGCGGATCAATTTGCCATGTTTCAGCAATCGGAAGGCGATGCCCATGGCACTGCACAGGTGCTGATGAACGGCCATCCTCCCGCTGGTGAGCTTTCCAGCTGGATATGGAACTATCCGGTCGGAGCCGGTGACTACTACGCACTGTTTCCCAAAGCATGGTTCGACTACCACTGGAATAAATTCCCCGCGCATGTTGTGTTGGAACAATTCTCTCCTGTCCTCCCCAATAACTACCGTGAATCTAGCTACCCCGTCGCCGTCTATCGCTGGCACGCGGAGAACCCAACGAACAAGACCGTGACCGTCTCTGTGCTGCTTTCCTGGACCAATATGTCAGGCTGGTTCCGCACGTTTACCCGCGATTTTGCCGGAACCCCGAATCAAGGAAATTTCGATGACTATAGGAGCGAGAACATTCCCGGCGTTGGCACGATGAAGGGTATCGTCTTCGACAGGAAGCGCGCCGTCACTGCTCCGAACGAATGGGATAGCCAGTTTGTCATTGCCGCGCTCGATTCGCCCGGAGTGGAAGTCACGTACCAAACAACATTTTTGGCATCTGGAGATGGCAAGGCTGTCTGGGCGCCCTTCGCCAAAGATGGACGACTCCCCGATGACAAGAAATCGTGGGTCAGCGACAAAGAGAAACTGGCGGGCGCGATCGCCCTGCGCTTTACGCTCCGGCCCGGAGAGAAAAAAATCATTCCCATGGTCATTGCGTGGGACTTCTCCGTCGTCCAGTTCGGCGAAGGCAGAAAATGGGACCGGCGCTATACCGATTTCTACGGAACCTCTGGCCGCAATGCCTGGAAGATCGCCCGCGACGGACTGCTGCACGCCACCGAGTGGAGCGACGAGGTGGACAAGTGGCAAGCTCCTTACATTGACGATACAAGTAAGCCGCTATGGTATCGCGGCATGCTCTTCAACGAACTCTCTGCATTGACCGATGGGGGAACGTTCTGGGGTCGCCCGGCTGGATCGGACCCAAAGTCCCCGCCGTCGTTCGCCCTGCTTGAATGCTTCGACTATGCCTACTACGGAACGCTTGACGTGCGTTTCTATGCCTCCCTGCCATTGCTGAAATTCTGGCCGCAGATCGATAAGCGGGTACTGCTCGAGTTTGCCGATACCGTACCGAAGAAGTGGCCGGAACAAGGGCTGTGGGTGTGGAAGACGCAGCAAACCGGCCAGCCAGTCACACACAAACGCAAAAAGATTGGCGCGGTGCCTCACGATCTCGGTGTGCCGGAAGGAGATCCGTTCTTCGCTGTGAATGAACCCGGCTGGCAGGACACCAACGACTGGAAGGACCTCAACTCAAAGTTTGTTCTGATGGTTTATCGCGACTACGTCCTAACCGGCCGTACGGACACGGCGTTCCTCCGCGAAACCTGGCCCGCCATGACGGACGCGATCGAATATCTTCGCCAGTTCGATCATGGCGGCGGTGTTCCGGAAAACAGCGGCTATCCCGATCAGACCTACGACTCCTGGGTCGTCAGCGGCGTCAGTGCCTACTCCGGCGGCCTGTGGCTGGCCGCGTTGCGCGCCGGAGAAGAAACCGCACGCGTTCTTGGCGACACAAAAACCGCTGCGGAATATCATGCTCTGTTTCTGAAGGGGCAGAAAACATATATCTCAGACCTGTGGAATGGTTCATATTTCCGCTACGACACCAACAGCGAATCCAGAGACGATATCCAGGCCGACCAGCTTGCAGGCCAGTGGTATGCCAACCTCACCGGTCTTGGCGACATTGTGCCCTACGCGATGCAACGATCGGCATTAAAGAAGATTTACGACTTCAATGTCATGGAGTTCGGCCACGGCGAAATGGGCGCGGCCAATGGCATGGCCCCGGATGGCTCCATCCTTACCAACGACGAGGCAAAAGAAGTGTGGGTGGGAACCACCGAGGGATACGCGGCTCTGCTGATGAGCGACGGCATGAAAGACGAAGCCTGGAAGACCGCCTGGGGCCTGTATCACGTGATTTACCAGACCAAGGGTTACTGGTTCCGTACACCCGAGGCATGGGACATCACAGGAAATTTTCGCGCCGGAATGTACATGCGTCCCATGGCAATCTGGGCGCTGGAGATGACGCCGTTCAGAAAAAAATAAATCGTCGCCGCGGATGATGCAAAAGTAAATGCGTTCGGAACACGTGTTTTAGCGGCGAACCACAACGAATTGAGAGAAGGAGACGCCCATGCAGCGCCGTGCATCGGTTCATGGATTCATGAGTTTGTTTGTCTGCATGTTGTCATTCTTCCTTATCAGCACAAGCATTAGCCGAGCGGCTGTCGCCAAAAACTCGACTCCAAAGTTTCGAGTCATCGCCCTTGCCGAGGCGGGCGGACAGCACCAGGCATTTGTGGAAAGGGCCAAGATCTGGCTCAACAAACTGGCATCCGAAAACAACTTCGCTGTCGACTATATTGAAAATACCCATAAGATCGACGACGCTTTTCTATCTCACTATCAGTTATTCATTCAGCTCAACTATCCGCCGTATAACTGGACGCCCACAGCCAAGGCCGCGTTCACCAAATATATTGAGCAAGGCAAAGGAGGGTGGATCGGCTTCCATTACGCTACGCTGCTGGGTGAGTTCGACGGCTTCAAAATGTGGCCATGGTTCTCGAAGTTCATGGGTGGCATCCGCTTCACCGGTTATATTCCCAACTTTGCGGATGGCATGGTAACGGTAGAGGACACGTCCCACCCCACAATGAAGGGTGTTCCAACGCCCTTTCTCGTGAAGCAGGAAGAATGGTACACGTGGGACAAATCACCCCGCCCCAACGTACACGTCCTAGCCAGTGTCAATGAAAACACCTACAGGCCGGACACAAAAACAAAAATGGGAGACCATCCTGTCGTCTGGACGAATGAACATTACAAGGCCAGAAATATCTACATCTTTATGGGACACCACCCGGACCTGCTCGACAACCCGGCCTTCACGACGATCTTTCGTAATTCCATCTTCTGGGCTGCTCACCAACAGCCCGGCCACTAACCATCCTCCGATGCCCAGCGATCAGTTCCCGATCCAGTACTTATTGAACCCGATATAGTCGGAAGGCATCGCCGCCAGTATTTTCCGTCGCAACTGCAAGATGTCGACCGATCCGATGGTGCTGTACAGAACTTTTCCGCCTGGGGCAAGTAGTACCGTGTAGGGCACGGCCGACTGCCACTTCGGATCGAAGGCTGCCTGCAGCGCCGCGGTGTCGTCGGAGGCAAACAACAGGTTGCGACTGGTGGCATGTTTTCGCTGCAGGAACCGCAGCACACCCGCCTTCTCATCTGGCATGTTCGCTGAAACTGTTACCAGCTGAAAGCCGCGATCGTCATACATGCGAAACGTATCCTGCAAATCAGAAAATTCCTCCACACAGGAGCCGCACCAGGTCGCCCAAAAGCTGACCAAGGTATAGTTATCGCCGGCATTGGCGCGTAGCTTCTTCAAACCCGCTGCGTCGACCAGCTGAACGGTCACAGGCTGTGTGTCTAGCTTTTCCTCGTCTGCATCACGAAGCGCTTTCTTCTCTGCCCATTTCGTCGAGCACCCGAAAACACCTGTATGTGTAACTGGCACAGGCTTGTTTGCGAGCAGCGCCTCGATTGCATTGCGCGCGTCATGCTCTTTGACCTTTTCGATGCGATAACTGTTGTCGATGCGGCCTTCGTAACGAAGGCGCCGATTCTTATCGAAGATGAAAACATGCGGCGTCGCCTGCGGACCGTAGGCTCGCGTCACAGATTGGGTCGCGCCATCGTACAGGTACGGATAGTGAAGATGCTTGTATTGCACACGAATCTTCATGTCCGCCGGTGTGTCGCCGATGTCAGACGAATCGAGCTCGCCGATCAGGGTTGCGTTCGGGTCGTTGCCCTCAATCGCAACCACAGCCACGCCGCGCTTCCCGTAATCTTCGTACAATTTCTCAATGCGTTGCTCGTACATCTGGGCGATGGGGCAATGATCGCATGTGAAAACCACAACCAGAACCTTGCTGGCGGCATAGTCGCTCAGCTTGTGGATCTTGCCGTCGACGCCCGGAAGTGCGAATTTCGGCGCGGGCGAACCAAGAGCCAGGATAGGGTACGACTGCTGGCCATACAGCGTGAGGGACATCAGCCCAGCCAGGACCAGGGGAAATAGTTTCCGCATCGTAGGTCTCCATGCAGCGGCCATCAATGAGCCGCGGTTACGCGAGCTTTCTCGCAAATGCAATTTCCTTCGCCATATCCTGATCGACATCGCCTTCTTTTTCGTATTCGACGGCAACCAGGCCCGCGAAGTTCTGCCGGTGCAACTCCTGCATGACTTCGGGAATTCTCGCGATCCCGGTACCTAGCAGGACGTTCACATCACTCCCCTTTTCCTTCACGTCTTTCAGATGCACCATTCGCAGCCGCGGCGCCAGTTTGCGAATGGCGTCCGCAGGATCATATCCGCACGATGCGAATTGGCCGGTATCGGCGGTGGCCCCCATCGTCTTCGAAAGTCCAGAAATCGCGTTCAGGACTTCTTCCGGACTCTGATACGCGAAAGTAATATTCGGGAAAAAATGATTGTGCAGTCCGAAGGTCAAACCTTCCTGTGTCAGCCGCAGATCGATCTGCTTTAAAACGCTTTCGGACCCGTCACCGGTGATATTGCTCGAGCCCAGCACCTTGGCGAAACGCACTGCGCTTTCAACGTCGTGATTGTCTTTAATGGTCGCGGCATAGTACGACATACAGCGAATGCCGGCGCGATCCAGCTTCTCCCGCGCACTGCGAAACAATTGCTCCTTGGGATGACTCAATAACATGAATTCGCCGCGCGACATTTCGATCTCGCGAATGCGAAGCGTCTTCAACTGGACAATCATGTCGTCCATGGAAAGGTTGTGATAGCTGAATGTTCCCACCCCGATGTTAAGCCGGTTGAGCGCGCGGAGTGGGGTGGTGGCGCCGACCAGACCAACGGCTGCGGCCAACTTCACGAAATGCCGTCGCGTCGTCATTCAGCCTGCCACTCCTGCTGCTCTCGACGCCCGGTCGCACATGGTGAATCGCCCCGGGCTGCTAAGGGCTGGTCCTGCTGGGGATTTTGCGGTTTCTAACCTTCTAAAATAAAGTCCGCATGGCTGCAAGTGAACCACATCGCAAATTGGAGTGTCAAGAAGCGCGCGTAAAGGTTACTCCTCTGCCAGCCGGCGTCGGATAGAGTGGTTCAGGATCTCCCACCGAAATTACATGGGCGGCTCTGGAAGTAGCACTGCAGGAATTGCCTCCAGAGCCAGCGAGATCGCACCCCACAGCACGGCGCGATTGTCCGGTGTACCGGGACCGATTCTCGTCACCGCAAATTCGCTCCCCTCTAACTGCTGCCGTACGAACTCAATTAACGCGGGATGGCTGCCGATTTCTCCCCCCAAGAGGACCAAACTTGGATTCAAAATAAGGGACAAATTGACAATGATATCTGCCACAATTTCTGCCCGTTTGCGGACGATTTTTTTCGCGCTGGCGTCTCCAGCCTGCGCCAGGTTCAGTATCGCCACCGCATCCGTTTCCTGGCCAGTACCTTTTGCACCCTTGGCTTGTACTCTCCCTGCTTCGCGCCAGCTCTTCAATATCCCCGAACTGCTGAGTATCGTTTCCATCTCGCCAAATTCATGGATAGTTGGTTGTCTGCGCGAGATAGACGGCAGCCGAAGATAACCGATTTCACCGGCCGACCATTGCGACCCGTGATGAATTTTCCCTCCGAGAAAAATGCCGGCCCCGACATTGGAGCCAATGTCGATCAAGACGAAATCCTTCTCGGATTGTGCAGCGCCGCAGTACTGCTCACCTTGTGCGGCCAGGTTCATGTCGTTTTCCACGATGACGGAGCAATCGATCGCCTTCCTGAGCATGGTGCGAAGAGGAACGGACCGCCAGCCGTCCAGCGTACTGATCGACAAGACACTGCCCTCTTCCACATTTGTAATCGCAGGCACTCCGACGACCATTGTGAGCAACTGATCGCGGGTCTTTTTTTGTCTCCGCAGAAGAGTTTTCAGCTCTTTCCCGATGTAACCGCAGATGGACTCCGGCGTTGTGCTGCGCTTCGCCAAAGATATTCTGCGCGTTTCCATCTCAACTCCGTTCAGGTCGGTCAGGAGAAATGAAATGCTGCCAGCGGAAATTTCCACGCCAAGCAGACAACCCCGCTCCGCTTTGAAACGGATCATGTCCGGCGGACGCCCTCCGCTCGATTCTCCTTCGCCCAGCGGTTCTACGAGATCTTTCGACAACAGGTCTCTTACTACATTCGTCACCGTGGGGGCACTCAGGCCGGAGGCGCGCACGAGGTCCGCCCGCGAACACGAGCCAAAATCGCGTAAAAGCTTCAAGATGCTACGCGCATTTGTGTGGCGCAGTACGGACGGTCTGCCGAGTGGGATATTCTTTCTCTTCATTTCGTTCCGGAAAAGATAGGAATCTGATCGCTACTATATCCCAGTCTTCCTCGCTGGTCATCCAAGAATGCGCTATCCGCCACGTACTTTGCAAACCTTCGCTACAAAAAGAATGTCTTGCTTTCTGGTAACTTACGATGGATACTAAAGAAACATTAAGAAGTTCCTAAGGTCGAATTCCGTCACACACGGCGTGGATGGCTAATGTTTCGTGCCATTTTGTTTTAGAACATTCTCTTACTTTAGTTTTGCAATGCTATCCCGGGCGCGTTTCGGCAGCATCAGCCAGGCTCAGATGGACAACTGACGCAAATCATCTGATAGACGAGAACGCAGCCATTGGCGGATTCTCATATCGAGGAACGTGTCATGGGAGACGAGAAGAAAGCAGCGCCCCGCTGGATTTCCGGTGTCGAGCCGCCCAAGGAATTGCTCACCGCCACCGGCGCGCAAATCCTTGAAATCGAGTGCCGCGAGCAGCCTCAACGTCTTCACGATTTGATCCATGCCTACCGAAACGATCCCACCATCTGCGCCGAGCTGAAGAAGTTTCGCGAACTTTCCAGCAAAAGTGGCCCGATCCTCTTTCTCGGCATGGGTGCGTCCTATTGTTCCTCCTTCAGCGGGTCCGTTCTGCTGCAAACCCACGGCAGGCCCTCTTTTTCCGCGGACGCAGGCGAATGGTTGCACTACTCGCAGTCGATCTGGGACGATGCGGCACTGTCCGTACTGCTCACCACCTCGGGAGAGAGTGCGGAGCTAGTCGAGCTGTTCAAAATTGGAGCGAATCAGCCGCTTGGCCTGATCTGCAACAACCCTGCCAGCACCTGCTGGAAGCTGGCGGCCAATAAGCTCCCCATTCTGGCCGGCCCGGAATACGGCAACGCAACCAAAACATATTCCAATGCCACCGCTGCAACTATCATCCTTGCGTCGGAAATACTCCGTCGCCCCTGGGAAGAGAACGCCGAGCGGGCAGCCGAGATCTTTGCAGCCGATCTCGATCCCATCTTCGCGCGACGAGGTGAACTCGAAGCGTTCTGCCGGGGTGCCGCCAACACAGAGATCATTGGCCGAGGCGCGGCCTACGGCGCAGCCATGATGAGTGCACTCTGTATCCGCGAGATGAGCGGCCACCGCGCCGCGGCGCATACCGGCGCAGGATTCAAACATGGTCCAAATCTAGATGTCGATGAATCGCATGTGGCGATCATTTTCGCTCTCGGCCGTGTCGCCGCACTCGGAATCAAACTCGCGGAGGAGTGCAACCGCCGCGGCGGGAAGGTCGTGCTGGTTTCTGCTCAGGATCGCCCGGCGACCGACAAACTGTTTCCTGTCCGGATCGATGCGGTTCCGGAGCCTTGGGAAAGTATTACTTCCCTGCTGGTGCCGCAGGCGCTCACACTGGGCATGGTGGAACGAACAGGTTGCCGACTGCCGCCCCGGTTTCATTACGGGGTAATGGAACAATAGTATGACTGTTTTTTCGAACCGAGAGGAAATCTTGTTCGATTCCGCGATCGCTCCACAGACACACGTTCGCCGCAGCTTTATCTGGAGAGTGTCGCTCATCGCGGGACTGGGTGGCATTCTCTACGGCTACGACATGGGAGTGATCGCTGCCGCCCTGATCTTCGTGCGCAAATCCTTCATGCTTTCCACGCGAATGGAAGAAGTCGTCGTCAGCGTGGTGTTGATCGGCGCGATGTCCGGCGCCCTCGCAGGAGGCAGCATCACAGATCGCATCGGACGACGCGCCACACTTCTCTGGGGCGGCGCCATCTTCCTCGCAGGATCGCTGCTGGCTCTTGCATCGCCGAACGTGGCCACGCTGATCCTCGCACGTTTGTTGCTGGGGGTGGCCATCGGCTTTACCTCCGTCACCGCACCCGTATACGTCTCTGAGCTGGCGCCGCCGCGTTCGCGCGGAATGTTGATTGGCCTTTATCAGTTCGCACTGACAGTTGGTATCGCGCTGGCGGACCTGGTGGGCTACTGGCTGGCTAGCCAACACGCCTGGCGGCTGATGTTTGGCATTGGAGCGTTTCCCGCCGCGCTGTTCCTCCTGCTGCTCCTCACTCTGCCAGAGAGTCCGCGATGGCTGTTTGCGCAGGATCGAATCGCCGAGGCAGAGTCCGTGCTGAACACCTATACCGATGCAACCGGCGCCCAGCTGCTGATCGCGGACATCCGCACTGCCCTGCAAATCAAACTGGAACGCCGCTGGAGCGCGCTCTGGAGTCCCGCCGTACGTATGTCGCTCTTTATCGCTGCCGGTTTCACCATCCTGCAACAGGTCACGGGCATCAATGCCATCCTCTATTACGGGCCGCAAATCTTTTCTCTCGCCGGCATTACGTCGAACAAGAATGCGATCTTCGCAACTTTGCTGGTCGCCATTACCAATGTCCTGGCGACGATCATCGCGTTGGTGCTGGTCGACCGCGTGGGACGCAAACCGCTGCTCTATGTGGGCGTCGGCGGCATGACAGCCTCGCTGTTGATGCTCGCGTACTCGTTTCACAACCAGTCATCCTTTGGAGCGGCACCCGGCGTCGTTGCCACCGTCTGCCTGATGGTCTACATCACCTGCTTCGCCTTCAGCATGGGGCCCATCGCGTGGATTCTCGTATCGGAGGTCTTCCCGCTTCAACTGCGCGGCCGCGGTGTCGCCGTAGCAACGCTGGCCTCTGGCGCTGCCAACTTCCTTGTCTCCATCACTTTCCTGTCTCTTATCAAAGCGGCTGGAAATTCACCAACCTTCATCATCTACGGAGCGTTCTGTATCCTCACGCTGCTGTTTGTGCGCTTCGTCATCCCGGAAACAAAGGGACGCGAACTGGAAAGTATTAGTACCGAGGCGAACGCAATTGCGCAATGAATGAACCATCTAAAGAGAAAGGGACTATGCCAAACCACTTGAACCAGGGAACCTCGGAAACCACACAACAGCAAAGCGGAAATACCGTCACCGCCCATCCAGACCCCGCAGCAACCCCGGATACCGGCTATGTCGTCGGGGTCGATATCGGAGGAACAAACCTGCGCCTGGCGCTTGCCGACATGAATGGCGCTATCGTTGCGAAATGGTCTTCCTCTACCGCCGGTGTCCGCGGAGCCGACGCAGTCATCGGTCTCATTTGCGACGGAGTAGAGCAGCTGTTGCAGCAGGCCTCTGTCCCGCGCCGTGCCCTCAAGGCCATCGCCGCCGGGGCTCCCGGCGTTACCGACGTCGATGAAGGGCGCGTGATCGCAACATCCTATCTGCTGGGATGGCGTGACGTTCCTCTGGCCGCGATGCTCGAAGCTGCGCTGGATGTTCCCACCGCCGTAGACAACGATGTAAATCTTGCAGCCGTTGGAGAAAGCTGGGCTGGCGCTGCCAAGGGCGCGCGCGATTTCGTCTTCCTTGCCATTGGCACAGGGATCGGCGCAGGCATCGTACTCAACCACTCCCTGTTTCACGGAGCTGGCTGGAGCGCCGGAGAAATTGGCTACATGCTGGTGCCAGGCACGCCGGACGCGCCGCGGAAACGCGATGAGCCTGGCGCACTGGAAAGCATGATCGGCGGCGAAGGCATCCGGACAGAATGGCAAAAGCTCTGGAGAGCCGATCGCACGACTCTCCTGCAGGACGCCACCGCCACTCAGATATTCGATGCCGCGATCGCCGGTGATTCGCTGGCGCAGACCATTCTGCAGCAGTCCGCACGCATCTTATCCCACGCCATCTACAACATGTCGCTGGTATTGAACTGCCCGCTTTTTGTGTTGGGCGGCGGTGTGGGGCTGCATCCCGCATTCTTCTCAGCTACACAGAATATGCTGCAAGAGTGGGCCATCCGCGGAAGACCTCAGTTGATCCCGAGCCTTCTGGGACCGGACGCGCAACTGATGGGGGCGCTGCGCCTCGCACTCGATACGGCTGAATCGCGTTCCGCGCTCGCTGAAGCGAAGTAGCAATATGAGAACGATCTTGCGAATCTGCGCTTCCACGCCAATTCGCAAGCATCTGCCCGCCCGACCACTACAATGGGTCTGACTCAGTTTTGGGGGTGCGATGAAAAAGCTACTGATTCTTTTGTTGCTGGCTATGTTCGCGATTCCGGCTCTGGCACAAGGAGCGCCGCCGCAGGGTGCAGTGAATGCCCCGTACACCGTGGAGTATTACTACAAGACGCAGTGGGGCCATCAACAGGAATTCCTGGACTTGTTTCTGAAGAACCATTATCCATTGCTGCGCAAGATTCAGCAGAGTGGCCGCATTGTGGGACTGAAGATCGAGACGCCCGCCAACCATATGACGGAAGACGCTCGCTGGGATTATCGCGTGACGATCACCTACATAAACTCTACCGTTGCGACAACGACGGATCCGGAGGAGGAAGGGTTCATTCGCCAGCTCTACCCGGACCAGGCTACTTACAAGCGTGAAGAGCAGCGGCGATTTGAAATTCTATTGGCACACTGGGATTTGCCGGTCACCAATATTACCCCCGCGACGAAGTAGCACTTGGATCCCAACGGAACCTGGGTACGGCTAGAATGCAAAACCATCCACCAAGAGAGGCTGGGATCGCTGTGACTGGAAACTCACAAAATGACGGAACCGTTATTGCCGATTTGCGCGATTGCACGCAAGCTGAATCTGCCCGATAGCCATTACGAAACGCTGGGCCGCTATGGCGCAAAATTGAAACTGGGCCTGTTGACCGATCCAGCATTTCCGCGACGGGGCAAGCTGATCCTTGTCACCGCTACCACGCCCACAGTGTCAGGAGAGGGCAAGACCGTCACTGCGATCGGGCTGGTGCAAGGCCTGGAGCGCATCGGCAAGAAAGCTCTCATTACGTCACGCGAACCGTCGCTGGGGCCCGTCTTCGGAATGAAGGGGGGCGCGGCCGGAGGCGGACTCTCGCAGGTAGAACCGAGCCAAAAGATCAATCTGCATTTCCACGGCGACATTCATGCGATGACGTCAGCCCACAACCTGCTGGCTGCATTGATCGATGCTCATTTGTTCCACGGCAATGACCTGGGCCTGGACCCCGACCGGATCACCTGGCCGCGTGCACTGGACATGAACGATCGGGCGCTGCGACGGATCGAGATTGACGTGGACGGAAAAAGAGACGGGGCAAATCGGCGCACTGGATTTGTCATTACCGCCGCGTCGGAAATCATGGCCATCCTGGCGCTGGCAAAGGATCAGAGCGACCTTCGCCGCCGTCTGGCATCGATCGTCGTAGGAGCATCGCGCGGCAGGCGACCGGTACGGGCGTCCGACCTGCATGCAACTGGAGCAATGATGGCGCTGCTCGATGAAGCGCTGCTGCCGAATCTGGTGCAGACCACCGAGGGCACGCCCGCGCTGGTGCACACCGGCCCCTTCGGCAACATCGCCCACGGAACCAGCAGCGTCATTTCGCAGGATATGGGCCTTCGCCTCGCCGACTACGTCGTCAACGAAGCGGGTTTCGCGGCAGACCTGGGCGCAGAAAAATATATCGACATCGTGACGCGCGTTTTAGGCATCAGCCCGTCGGTCGCGGTCCTGGTGACCACCGTGCAAAGCATGCGCAATCAGGGAAACGGAGATATGGAAAAGGGCTTCGCGAATCTGGCGCAGCACATCGCCAGTCTACGCCGCTTCGGTTTACCGATCGTCGTTGCCGTAAACCGCTTCCCGCATGATACTGATGCTGACCTGAATCGAGTGCTGGCCTACTGCGCCGAGCGGGACGTCGTCAGCGCACTCGCGGAGCCCTTCACCAGGGGCGGCGAAGGTTCGATCCATCTTGCCAACAAGGTCGTCGATGCCATCGAGACAAGCGGCTGTACTCAGGCAATCCCCGCCTATTCGTTGAGTGACTCGTATGCGGAAAAAGCCGAAAAAGTTGCGACGCAAGTCTACGGCGCCGACGGTCTAGAGCTGAGCGAACTGGCCACGATGAAATTGCAGCAGCTTGTCAACTGGGGTTTTGACGAGCTGCCCATCTGCGTTGCAAAAACGCAGTATTCCCTTTCCGACGACCCGAAGCGCCTGGGAGCACCAACTGGATGGCGGTTGCGCATCACCGATGTTTCTCTCTCCGCGGGCGCCGGATTCGTGGTGATGATTGCCGGCAACATGATGCTGATGCCTGGTCTACCAAAGGTTTCACGAGCAGTTGAAATCGATGTGAACGAGTCCGGTGAGATTGTTGGCGTCTGAAGCTCCATCGGTGCAGATGGAGCACAGTGGGAACGTCGGCTACGACCAAACCTTAGACTGCACGGAACTCCTTTCGATATTCTCCGCAGATTCACTCGCCCTAAGATGGGATGGGCGGGTTGACAACCAATGCGCTGCCCACAATTTCAATCAGCGAATCGCCAGGAATCCATTCGAGAGCCATGCAGGCCCGCGACGGAGCTTTGCCGGGGCTAAAATAGGTCCGGTACACCTTGTTCAGCGCATCATATTGGGCCTTATGTGCATCGAAGCGCGCCTGTCCCGTAGGCATAGGAACACCGTCAACAAGAGGAAGACACAAAAAGACTTGGAGATGGAGGATGCTATCCATGGTGCAGCCTTGGCGTTCAAGAGATTTCTTCAGTGCATCCATGGCGCGGACGACATGTTTCTCAAACGGATCGGTCACGACAACATGATCGTCCTGCGGATAGCCGTCATTCGAGCCTGTGCCCGAGAAGTAATAGATCCCATTGTGAATATGATTGTTACCGCCGCGATGGGCACGCTTGCCGCTACCAGGTGCGCCACTTGGCATGCCTGCACCAACAGGGGACGAGGGTTGCGCAAAAATTTTTGGCACCCCGGCCACCACAGCAACCATTGCCCCAATTTTTCCAAAGAACGTGCGTCGCGTGCTGATTTCCATTCAGTCTCCCCTTTGCAATCTTGTGCGGCTTCTATTTCCTTTGGTGACACCAGGATTCGAGGCACGGAATTGGACATCGCAAATGTGCGATGGAACGCTCAACCATGGGAGCATATTCATCCAATTGGTTGAAGCGCTGCTGCCGGATTACTCTAGTCAAGAACGGCACAACGTACAAATCGTTCCTGTGAATGGACAGTAGAATAAAGTACCTTGCCTAGCCACAGACAAATGGTCCAGTGTTCCATAGGCTCAATGACCTAGCTCTAGGGTTATAGAACGAAATATTATTGAAGTACTTCCTGCGTGACCGAATGGGCCACATACTATGGATCTGCAAGCCTGCTACCGGATGCATGTCGAGCTGACGACGAACGCGCGGCAGCAGTTTGTTGGAGTGCGGACCGAGAGGACGGCGCGGGCAATCAACGAAAGCTGAGAAAAAGAAGGCCTGGATGCTGGAGCCACAGTATATAAAATCATTGATGTCCTTTTGCACTCCCAGATACGCAGAACGATCTTCCCCTAGTTTAAGCTGGAATCACCGAGGAGTTTACGTAGGAATTCTTCTCTTTCGCGTCGCACATACCGGGCGTCCCGAAGATCAGAATTCCAGCATGGTTGAGAGCGCGTTTTGTGCGTTGCATTTCAGCACACAGAGCATTTAATAGCGATAAAGGAGCGCGATGAGCATCGAAGTTGTGACCAGACAGGATCTGCGCTTTCCAACCCTGAACCAAGGCCACAATGCCCGATTTCCCCCTTCAGCGGCCGATGCTGCCAGTCGCATTGAGCTCTGCGACACTGCGGAAGACGTTGCCCAAGCATTGCAGCGAGTTGTAAATGCCGGGCTGCGGCCTACAGTGCGAAGTGGCGGCCATTGTTACGAAGATTTCGTCTATACCAATCCAAACGGGGCCATTCTGGATCTAAGCTTGCTGACGGAGACGACGCCCGTACCGGGTGCTCCGCGCTACAGAATTCAATCGGGCACGCAGCTCGTCACTGCCTACATCGACTTGTATAAGCGCTATGGAGTTACCCTTCCTGGCGGATCTTGCGGAACTGTAGGTGCAGGAGGACACATCTGCGGCGGAGGCTACGGCCTGTTGTCGCGCCTGCACGGGCTAACATGCGACTGGGTTTCCGCAGTCGACATTCTCACAGTCGATCGTCACGGGAAAGTGATTGCACGCCGTGTAGATAAAAATAACGACCCCGACCTGTTCCGGGCCTGCCGCGGTGCCGGAGGTGGTAACTTCGGGATCATCACCAACTATTATTTTGCCGATCTTCCGCCTGCCCCCCAGCAGGTAATCACGGCCTATGTCGCTTTTGCATGGGCCGACATGACGCCAGAGCGCTTTGTGGGTATTGTGAGTGCTTTCGGGAATTATTGGGAGACGCGAGGCAAAGACCCGGATACCTGGGGCCTGTTTTCTCTTCTCGGCTTAACGCACGCGTCGTCAGGCCATTTGGGTCTCTCCATCCAATTCTGTAACCCCGATGGCACCTGTCGGGATTTGCGTGTTCTCTATGAATTCCTCGATCTATTTGAAAAGTTCAATCCTATTGCAGGCACGCGCGCCAATATGGCCTCCACGACAGGTGGCCGCCTCGCATTGTTGCACAATTCAGGAATCGACTCACTGGAAACACGATATAACATGTCTCGCCATCTATGGCTAAACGCTACGGTGCATGGCGGGGAAGGCGGAGGCGGCGGTGAGGGCCGCGGAAAATACAAATCCAGTTACGTGAAGCGAAACTTCACCTCTGCGGAGATTGCTTGCTGTTACAAGCACCTGAGACGCGATCAGCCCGGAACTGATATGCGAGGATTTACTTTATTGATAGACTCCTATGGCGGTGCGGTGAATCGCAAAGAGCTTGCAGAGCAGACCTCTGTAATGCAACGTTCTTCCGTGATGAAGTTGCAATTTATGGCTATCTGGGAACGTGCAGAGGAGGATGCTGGTCACATTGAGTGGACGAGAGACTTCTATACCGATTTATACTCAGGTTCCGACGCAGAGCCTCATCATAAAGGAACTCCTTACTTTAACGACCGGTATGAAGGCTGCTATATTAACTACCCGGATAAAGATATGTTGAACTACTCGTATTGGCCGCAGTTGTACTACGGAGAACCACTCTATTCATCCCTGCAAAATGTAAAACGGCGCTATGACCCCAACAATATCTTTCATCATGCCATGTCCATACGTACATGAGTTTGCCAGCATTTCGAGATTTCCATCGTATCCGTTGGAGGACTGCAGTCCATGACGCGACCTACACTCTGGAACCGAAGAATATTTATGCAGAGGCTAGGATATCTTTCTGGCCTTGGTGTTGTTCGCCCGCCTTCGGCTTGGAGTTTTTCGGGTAAGTCACATCTGATGCGAGGATTGCGCACGACGGAAAACACAGCCAGGCCCTTGTTCGCCTATGTCGGTAGCTGGGGACATGGGATTCAAGTATTTGCTGTAGAAAAAAATCGTTGGAGATTGTCGCAAACCATCGCCAGCGATAAACCTTCCTGTTTAGCTTTGCATCCGAATCTAAAATTTATGTATGCGGTCAACGAGATTGATGAGTATGAAGGCCTACCCACAGGTACGGTCGAGGCTTACAGCATCAATGCTCGCAATGGCCGGCTCAATCTACTGAACCGTCAACCATTGTCGCTATCGGCCATTGCACCAAGATATCTGGTTGTTTCACCCGACGGTTCTAAGTTGATCGTTGCGGTGCATGGCGGCGGTGCTTATAACGTACTGCCGATACGCACGGGTGGATTCCTGGAACGCGTTTCCGGAATTCTTAAAGAGGTAGGTTCCGGACCCGACCGGGAGCGCCAGAATACCGCCCATCCGCAAATGGTGCTCTTCGACACCACCCAAGATCGTCTTCTCAGCGCCGATCTCGGCAGTGACAGGCTGAACGTCTTTACCCTGGCTGAGGATCGGCTGACTATGGCTCATCGATATTCGACCGAACCGGGCAGCGGCCCGCGTTTGCTGGCGCTACACTCCTCAGGTCGCGTGCTGTACGTGACGAATGAACTGGATGCTTCCATCTCATGTTTCGGCTATGACGCGGCAAGCGGCCGAATTCTGGATCGACTGCACCATCATGCTTTCCACACCGCAGCGTCTTTGAAAGGGGCCGCCGCAACTGCGATGGCCATGCATCCATCCGGTAACTTCCTGTACACGTCTAGCTCCTGCTATCGCGCAAGTAGTTCCACACGTAGCAGAATTTCTGCCTGGTGTATTGATCCACCTATCGGAAAACTTGACCTCCTCCAGGAGGCAGACATGGGGATGCAATCTTCTTCCGTCGAAAGCATGGTCACCGTACACGACGCCCTGTTCGTGCTCAGTCAAACAGAAGGTATCTCCCGTTTGGACCTTGATCCTACTAGCGGTTTAATAGACTACGCTGTTCAAATCGCCAAAGTATCAGCGCCTAAGAGTATGGTCCTACAATATTTGTAGATATTTTTATAGAAATATTGTTTACCTGTCGACATCCTTGGAGAAACAAAGAACACCTACCCTGGATGAAATACACTCAGGAGGCTACGCGCCCGGAACGAAGGATTTCCGATAAGCGATCGGCAATGATTTTTTCCTCTCCAGGCTTCAGCATCCACGGAGTGACAGTGACGGATGGTTTTGCCTGTGCAGCACCCTTTTTCCATCCCTTCCCACTGCCGCCGGCCAGACGGATAGCCAAAGGCCTGGTGGCAGCAAGTTGTTCCGTTACCTGCTTTCTCGTCAGTGAGATTTTCGAGGGATCCCAGCTAATCGACATACTTACTGTGTGATTTGCGATCCGGTTTGGATTGAACTCATAGACGGTAGTAACACCAGAAATCTTTGCTACTTTATCTGAAATATGACCTAGTCGAGCATAGTATTGCTTCAGGATTGCATCCTGATCGGAAGCGAGAAACATTTCCAGGGCCTTCAACATCCCGCAGATCTCTTCTTTGCCGACCTTTGAACAACGTCCAATCGTATCTTCCTGGGGGCTCATGTTGAGCAGAGCATAGCGAATCAGGTCCTCCTTTCCCATCAGCAGTCCCGCAGCCTGTGGACCACGAATGTCCTTGCCGCCGCTAAAGGTGACGAAATCGTATCCCATTTCAGTGTATTTCCACAAACGGGAAATAGGCGGAGCGTCCGCAGCACAATCGTTGAAGGCGGGGAGATTGTGCTGGTGGGCGATCTGTACAAACTCATCCACCTTTACCTGACCCTTGTCGTTAAACAGATTGGTAAAGTGCAGCGCCGCAGTCCGCGGATTGATCGCTGCTATCAGTTCCTCACGAGTTTCAACTTCCACCAGCTTGACCCCTGTCTGGCGAATCTGATGGTCAAAGGGATAGCGGTGACTCTTCTGAATAATCACCTCGCTCGTTGGCATACCGGTAAGGTCAGGAATCTGCTGTATGTACTGTGGATTGTCGCCTGTCAGAATTGCTGCATAGCCTACCAGTAAGGCGGCTGCTGCTCCTCCAGTGACTAAACCCGTGTAACCGGCGGGCATTTTGCACATTTCGGCCATCCTCTTACCGGCAGCGACCTCGAGCTCATTAATATCTACAAAGTGATCGTTACCCATCCGCATGACCTCCATCACTTCTGGAGCCATAAGCGAACCACCCATCACCGTATAGGTTCCGGCTCCATTAATGACAGGGGTAACGCCAAGCTCGGCGTAAATGTCTCCCGTTGAGCCAAGACCTGTAAGATGGGGTGTGCCGCGAACACTGACCTTGCCATAGTCCTCGCTTTGACCTATCAGCGGGGCAGCATGTAATTTCCTTGTGCTAAAGAACGTGCCGATAGTCGCTCCAAAAGTCGATAGAAATGACCGTCGGCTCCAACCTGATTTGAGACTCATCATTGACATCCTTTATCGTTGGAGTGCTTTAGCGTAGCCATAATTCTTAGGAGCCGGCGAGTTGATACCTGCAACGGTTCCATTAGCTTCATATCTGAGGAATTACCGGGAGATGCTGATAACTTTGTGGTCTTTCGGTCGGTGCTGGAAGTGCTCAGTTCCAAGAAAGTTTTCATTGCCGTAAATCTCCTGGGTCGCAATTGATATACAGATCATAAGCATCGATCTTTTTCACTGTTATAGGCAAATCTCACTTTTTCAATATGGGTCTTATGGCCTATATTCCTGATGCCGTTTCAAGAGGGCGTTCCGGGTGTACGGTCATCCAGCAGGCGGCGCTGAACAGCGCCAGCGCGGCAGCGATCGCAAATGAAGTCGTCCAACCGTAACGCTGGGCGATCCAGGGCGTCAGCGACGCCGTGACCGCCCCTCCAATCTGTCCTCCCATGTTCATAATGCTGGAAAAGATACCGGAACTATCGCCGGCAATGTCCACGGAAACCGACCAGAACGAGCTCTGCGATATATACAGCGCCCCCGCTCCCCCGGCCAGAATCAACCCCGCCAGCTGTGGGCTCTCCGCCTGCGCACCAACCACCAGAAACAGCGCCGTCGCCACCAGCGAGGCCGCCGCCAGTCCGCATCGCCCCACCCGCAATCCGTACCGCTCCGTCAGCCGGTCGCTCAGCACTCCTCCCACCAGACAACACACCGTCATCGACAGAAACGGCAGCATCGCATAATACGCGCTCGCTCGCAGATCGAATCCTCGCACCTGCGCCATGTACAGAAAAAACCAGCTGAAATAAATCCATGCGATATAGCCGAAACTAAAATATCCCGCCATCAATACCAGCAAGTCCCGACGATGGAAGATCGCTCCCCAGGAGATCTTCGGCTTCCCACTCCCACCCGCCGCGGCATGATAGTTCAGCCCTTCCCGTATCTCCTGCAACTCCGCCGCCTGCACCGCCGGATGTTCCTCCGGCGTGTCCCGCGCTATCACCCACCACACAATCCCCACCACAAAACCCACCATCGCACTGAACCAGAACGCCGCACGCCAGCCATGATGACGGATCAGCCAGCTCAGCACCGGCGGCGTCAGTCCGCTCCCCGCTCCCACCCCGGCGAAGATCAGCCCATTGATGACGCCCCGCTCCTTCAGCGGCACCCAGCGCGCCACAAACTGGTTGGCCGCCGGATAGATCACCGACTCCCCCACCCCCAGCAAAAATCGCACCCCGATCAACAGCAGCACCGCATGCTCGATCGTCGTCGGCAGCATTGCCGTCAGCGCTGTCGTCGCTCCCCATAACAGCACCCCTACGGTCAACACCCGCCGCGGTCCATAACGCGCCGACAACCATCCTGCCGGCAACTGAAATCCCGCATACCCGATCAAAAACGAACTGAAGATCCACCCCAGCCGCTGGTTCCCCAATCCGTATTCCCGGCTGATATCCAGTCCCGCTATCGAAATATTGGTGCGGTCTAAAAACGCTACCCCGCTCAATACGAATAGCCAGAACGCCAATATATACCGGAATCGTATGCCCTGCTCTTTCAACATCTGCCTCTTGCTCCAGCAATTCCATGTCTCTGTTGCCACAATGCAACTGGGGATAAACGTCAGCTATGAGAACCGATTTTAATTTGCCGATGACCTCTTCGGAAGTTTTATCGATCTTTTGGGTTCTTGCTCGCCTGTCAACGATTCTGAAGCATCGGAACAATACGAAGTTGCGACTTTGAGTGAAAGTAGAGAATTCCTTCCGCATACTGCAACACATCCTGGAATTTACTCGAAGGTGTCGCGGCAACGATAGACGAAGTAGGTGTTCCGTCATACATGCCTTCGCGTAGAGGCATATGAAGAAATGATTTTTCCCGGATAGGCGCTGGGCGAATTGCAATTTGGACCAGCTATAGAGTCGCGCCTGCACATCCGCGAACGGGTTACGGACTTAGGTCGGCTAGAGACATTGTCTAAGCGCGGTTGATCCGCCAGATGCGTACTCGCTTTCTCATCTCATCAACACTGTCCTAACCGGAGATTTCAACAGCACCTCAGGCCCACAGTCTCATCAATCCGCCCCGCTTCCAGAAATTTCAACGCACGCCCGATACTACCGTTATAGATATTTGATAGTCTGAAGAAGTTCTGAGCGGAGTCATTCTACGCGATCGGATTTGGAGAAACATCTGATGGGATGGAAGCTGAAGTTGTTGTGGATGCACGGCTGCAACCAGGAGTTGTTTGCGAATTCCGAGCCACGTGCGTGCAGCCATGCATTGAAGTGGGGCTTGCCGACCTGCCGGCGGCAGACTCATGCGTTCGCTGCGGTCTCGAGCCACTTTGGCGCCGATTGCACCGCACTGAAAGTCTCCTGCTTTGGCCAAGGTGCCAGAGACTATCTCGACTCCATTCCTGGCGCTACGAATCTTCTATCTAGAAATGTCGAACTAGGCATTCGCCTTAGAGACAGGCAAGGCATTCAGCAGATGACAGCGTTTTCAGAACGTAATGAAATGGGAACACTGAATGGGTACCCGGTTAGCGGACATCATCTATCCATAAGTAGAGAAAGCCGTCCACGCCGTCACCCCTAAAGACTTAATTGAACGGCGAACGACAATCCTGGAGGCTGTACTAAAACAATAAGCGTCGTAAGCACGGGACTTAGGCTAGCAGACATGCGGAATCGTCATGAAGCAAGTGTAGGACAGCCAAGAGTCATAGACAACGTCAGTCCCTTTTTATGATTGAGACTCAACAACTCACCCGCCTCACATCTAAGTCCATGACATCGTTCGACCCCTAGAAATAAAATGTCGTGTGCTGTGTTGTGATGCCTCTCGCAAATGATACTTTGTTCATCCTCGGCCGGGAGCCAAGGCTACAGAGACGAGGCGAAGGATGGAGCCTGGGCGAAGGATGTGCCCAGGTTCAAGGTTCGAAACCGAAAGTCACGCGGAGGAATATTTAAGGATGAAGCTAAAACAGGTATCCATGATCGGGTGCGCTCTCTTCGGCGCGACACTGCTGTTCACCGTCGCCGCGCAGGCGCAAGTCTCCGTGGATCGGGCCACGGGGGCAACTCCGCCCGTTCCAGAAACATCGGTTCCAGTCAGCGCCAACGCTTATCAGAATTCGGGGCCGCCGGGACCGACCGGATGCCGGGGCTGCTTTCCCGTAACTCCCGCTGGGCAAGGACCCGATCAGGAGGCGGGCCTGCCGCAGGCAGTCCCGCAGCAAGGCGGATTTGCCCAGATGGGGCGAGTGCGCCGGGTGGAGCCGTCGCCGACTCTGCCCAACCCCCAGCCCTACGATCTGCTGCTGCAGCACGGGCACGTGATCGACCCCAAGAACAATATCGACAAAGTCATGGATGTCGCCATTAAGGATGGCAAGATCGCAGCCGTCGGCGAACACCTGAATCCCAAGGATGCCGTCAAGACAATTGATGTCACCGGCTACTACGTAACGCCTGGCTTAATTGACATCCACACCCACGACTACGCCTCAACCGGCGAAGCCCACTCCTATGCCGGCGACTATGGTATATGGCCCGACGGTTTTACCTTTCGCAACGGGGTCACCACTGTGTGCGACGCCGGCAGCTCGGGATGGCGCAACTTTGAGGACTTCAAAGAGCACATCATTGACCGCGAGCAGACACGGGTGCTGGCATTTCTAAACATTGTCGGGGCCGGCATGCGCGGCTCCCGATTTGAAGACAACATCGACGACATGCAAGTCGTGCCGACGGTCTGGATGGCGATGCGCTATCCAGACACAATCATTGGCATCAAGAGCGCACACTTCACCGGGCCGGAGTGGACGCCTTACATCCGAGCGGTGGAGGTAGGCAACATCGCCCACATCCCGGTAATGATCGACTACGGCGCCAATCGCGTCGAACGCCCGCTATACGATCTGCTGACAAAATATCTGCGCCCGGGAGACATTTACACCCACACCTACTCTGGCCTTCGCGGTGAGCAGGATGTCATGACGCTGGGACCGCAGAAGGGATTGATCCTTGGGCGCGAGCGCGGCATCTACTTCGATGCCGGCACCGGCGGCGGCAGCTTCCGCTTCCGGGTCGCAATACCGCTGATCAAAGCAGGCTTCCTGCCTGATTCGCTCTCGACCGACCTGCACGTCGACAGCATGAACTCCAGCACCAAGGGCATGCTGAACGTGATGAGCAAGTTCATGGCCATGGGACTCACGTTGCAGCAGGTGGTCGCGGACACCACCTCCCATCCAGCAAAGGAAATCCAGCGGCCGCAACTCGGCAACCTCTCGCCCGGAGCGCCGGCAGACGTAGCGGTGCTGAGCGAGGAACACGGCAAGTTTGGCTTTCTCGACATGGACAACACGAAGCTGATGGGCAACACCCGCCTCATTTGCCAACTGACAATTCGCGCCGGAAAAGTGGTGTATGACTTGAACGGCATCTCCATGGACCTATGGAATCAGGTGCATCCTTCGAGCAATCCGCAGATGGCCAGCCACTGGACCGAATTCCGGCCGCGGCCTCCGTTGCCGGAGCAGTTGACCCCTCGGCGGCCGATGTCGCATTAGAGCGGTTCTCCTTCCGATGCAAACCGAAGTCACTGCTCTCAACCGCCATTTCCTTAAGAAATAGCGGCAATGTAGAAATAAAGGAAATCTGGGAAGGAGAGCCCCTCCAGTTGCGCGCAGCACGGTATCTGAGAGTGCATCAAAATTAGGGAGACACACCCGGAATGCCCGAGAGGAATTGATGCAAACTGCGGCGGAAACCCTGAAACGCGTGAAGTTGGCGCGGCGAGTCGTCTGTTGCGGTCTGTTGTGGGGTACGCTGGCGGCATCTGGAGCTGGGCCGGCCCCGATTACGGTGAACTGGCAGACGCTCCAGACGTTGAATTTCAGTCTTCCTCCGGCGCAACAGAAGGGAGCGGCATTGCAGTTGGCCGGCAAACGGGTCAGCATCCCCGGTTTCATGGTGCCACTCGAAGACGACCTCGACACCGTGACGGAGTTTTTGCTGGTTCCGTATGCTGGAGCTTGTATCCATGTTCCGCCGCCCCCGCCCAACCAGATTGTCTACGTCAAGATGGACAAGAACACGAAGGTGCAGGTTACCTTCACCGATCCCATCCTAGTAACTGGCACACTCCAAATTTCTACCGTGCAGAGTCCTTACGGAGATGTCTCCTATGATCTATCGGGAGAGAGTGTCGTTCCCTATCAACCCCAATAAACCAGGAGCGTGATGAGCACTCTCGAAGCCATCCATCTGAAAAATGTGGTGTTCGGATATGATCCCCGGACTCCGGTGTTGCGGGTCGGCGAACTGATAGTCGAAACCGGCAAAAGGGCTTTTCTCTATGGTCCCAGCGGCTGCGGCAAGACGACGTTGCTGGGGCTGATCACCGGAGTGCTGCAGCCGCAGCAGGGCAGTTGCATGATGCTTGGCAAAGAGATGACCAAGATGTCTATGTCCGCGCGCGACCAGCATCGCGGTTCGGAGATGGGCTACATTTTCCAGAGTTTCAACCTGATCCCCTACCTGACGGTGCGTGAGAATGTGGCCCTTCCGTGCCAGGTGCACGCGCGGCGACGCAAGCACATCGTTGCGCCAACCCTGGCAAAGGAAGTCGAACTCCTGGTCCGCCGGCTGAGACTGGAAGCGTTCCTCTACCGCGGGGTAAAAAACTAAGCACCGGCCAGCAGCAGCGCGAAATCAACACCTACAAGCCGGAGCCGCTGACGGCCATTATCCCCGCCCTGACCCTGGAAGATATATGGGGCGTTCTCAGTGCCGCCGATATCGCCCTGTCGCTAGTCAGTGGAGCGGTGCTGGTGGTGGAATTGCTGGTCATGTTGACTGCGCTCTACACCGCCTTGATTGAGCGACATCGAGAGATCGCAGTGCTGCGCACTCTCGGGCTGCACGCCCGCCAGATCTTCGCACTCTTCATCCTGGAGTCCACGCTGATCAGCGCCGTGGGCGCGGCGTTGGGGTTGGCTGCCGCATACGCGGTGTCATTTCTCGTCCGGATTCCCGTGGAAAACAATTACGACATTCCGTTGGCACTTGTAGGCCTATCCTTGCGGGTCGCGTACTACATGATTGCCGTGGTCGGCGCGGGCGCACTGCTGGGTTTCATTCCCGCCATTCGCGCCTATCGCAACGCCCTGGTCGACGGGCTGAATGCCGGCTAAAAACGCAATGCTCGCAACAGATCGCGAGAGCGCAGTGGCACTCCTTCGTCCCGAATGCCAACGCCCGGAACCTTAGCTGGCGCTGGTTTCCCGGCTTGATCGGTGCGCTAGAAAAATGCGGGAAAACCAATGCGCAGCCAGTTGTGCGACCTTCTCCAATGCACCAGCCTCTTCAAACAAATGCGTTGCTCCGGGGACAATAACGAGTTGCTTGTTCTGACCTGCCAGCCTGCTGAAGGCCTGCCGGTTTAAGCCTTCGACCATCTCATCGTTTCCTCCGACAATCAGCAGAACAGGCGCGCGAACGTCACCAAGAGCGCTGCCTGCAAGATCGGGCCTGCCTCCGCGAGAAACGATTGCGGCGATAAGGCTGGGAAGTTGTGCCGCGGCGGCGAGTGCGGCAGCGGCGCCCGTGCTGGCGCCAAAATAGCCGAGCGGCAAAGTTTGGACGGCCGGATGTCGCGTGACCCATTCGGTAACGCCAATCAGTCTTTTTGTCAGCAGTTCAATATTGAAGCGGAACTCAGCTGTCGTCCGGTCGAGGAATTCTTCTTCGTTCGTCAGCAGGTCGAAAAGCAACGTCGCTATTCCATGTGTTTGAAGCGTGCGTGCCACATAGCGATTGCGTGTGCTATGACGGCTACTGCCGCTACCATGAACAAACAATACAATACCCTTCGGGTCATCGGGAATACTCAAGATGCCCTCAAGCCGCAGATTATCGAGGTCTATCGAAACTTCACTCTCGCTTCCGCCCGGTGAAGATTCAACGGTCGAACTCTTCGTCACAGGCGATCGTTCAGCTTGCCGCAACAGGTCTTGCACTTCATCGTCCCCAACCTGAGGAAACCACGCATAGAATTGACCGACTGCATAGAACTGTTCCGGCGCGTACACGCAGACGAATTGATCCACCTCGGTCTTGAGCCACGCGCAGGTGGCGACGGGCGCCACTGGAACCGCCAACACAAGACTGGCCGGCTTCATCTGTCGCAGCGCACGGATAGCAGCGTATACACTGGCTCCTGTGGCGATGCCGTCGTCCACCAGAATGACCGTTTTCCCCGCAACTTCGAGCGACGGACGGTCGCCGCGATAGAGTAGAGCGCGCTGTTGCAGCGTCTTCGATGCCTTCTGGGTGACGCGCTCAATCTCTTCCTCAGAGACGCCCATTGCCTCAATGATTCGTTGATCGAGATATCGTCCATCTCCAACTGCAATCGCGCCGAATGCAAGTTCCTCTTGCCCCGGAACACCAAGTTTTCGGGAAAGCAATATATCCAGAGAGACATTCAATACCTGCGCCACTTCGAATGCCACAATCACGCCGCCGCGAGGAATCCCTAACACAACTACATCTTCACGATTGGCGTAGACGCCCAGTCGCTGTGCCAACTGGCGTCCCGCATCGGTTCGATCTCTGAAAGTCATGGCACTCACTCCACCGAAGCACGATCGCTTGAAGGTCCTCATCTGCTTGAGGACGTCTGAGTTGGCTCGGCATGACCAGCTAGGTCGAACCGTCTTTCTTCACGTCACCATTTAGATGCAAATCAGGCGTTCAGGTGGTTTGCCTGGTCCTTGATGAAAGGGTACGGTCAACGGCGACATTGCTTCGAAAGCCTTGTTGTTCTGAAACGAAAACTGCTGCTGCACACCAAGGTCACGCAGTCGAAACTGGTGCTTCGTGGCATGCTTTAGCATACAATTCATCGAACCCGATTGTCAGTCTTACAGAAACAGCACTTGCTTCGACTCACTGATGAGTTGAATAAATGTGCCGACACCGACAAAATCGAGATTTGGATAGTCGATCATCTCTTTGTCCTGAAGGCCCATGACGCCCATGGACATTTCGCAGATGTGGATGCGAATGCCGTATTCACCGGCCTCCTTCATCAATTGCTCCAGGGACTTGACTCCGTGCTGCTTCATCACCGAGCGGATCATCTTGGGACCGATCCCGGCCATCTGCATTTTGGAAAGAGGGAGGGCCCTGGAACTGCTTGGCAACATCCAACCAAACATCCTGTCCATGAATTTCTTGGCGGGGGACTTCTTGGGATCGCGAAGTGCGGCGACAGCCCAGAAAGTGAAGAACATATCCACCTGGATGTCATAGGCGACCGCGCCCAGCGCAATGATGAAGGCGGCGATCGTGGTGTCCAGGTTGCCCGCCATGACGCCAATCGCCAGGCGATCGTTGCCGGCGGACTTTTCCAGCGCATCGACGCGCGCTGTCAGTTGTTCGAGAGTGGTTTGCAGGTCAAGGTCGGTGGCAGGCATGGTCTGTCCTCTTTTTGAAATTCAGCGATTAGACTTCGGTTGGTGCAAGCGCGGCTTGAGGCCCCGCCGCATTGGCCCAGTGATAGAGCGCGAGAGCCAGCGTTCTGTAGATGACGTGCGCAAATTTTGTCAGCGGAACCATGATCAACAGGTCCATCGCCAGAACAATGTGGGACAGGAAGACCACGTATCCGAAGACGGTCGGGTACGGCAGGTAGATGACGATCAAAGTCACCAGACCCGTCAACACCGTCGCGGTCAGCAGGAACAGGAAGAACCAGTCCGAGAAAGAGCTCTTGGCATAGGGCGTCTCTTTGGCGCTGATTCGGCGCGAGATGGCGATGCTCAAACCATAGAGACAAAACAATCCACCCAGCGTGCCGAGGATGCGCATCGGATACCAGGGAGGAACAGCGGAACCGATGGGTTTCAGGAGAAAGTCGAGTGTGGTGGCAATCAGCATGGCCAGAAAACCCCACACGATGGCGCCGTGAACAAACCAGGGTCGAAGATAGACGGGTTCATTCCCCGGTCCCTTTTCGTCCTCGCATTTGCGGAAGCGGCGATGATTCAGCGCGTCCATCACGGCAAACCAGAGGGCAGGCAGAAGGGCTGCAATGGGGAAGGCCGGGCGCCGGCCCGCGTTATTTTTCTTGTTCATCACCCGATAGGTCATGGAGAAGACACCGTAGGCCAGGCTGGCGCCAATGACAACAAAGAGTGCAACGCCAATCGCGTGAACCCATTCCCCTGCAAGGAACTGGAACAGATGGGTGGATCCGAGGCCGCTGAAGCTGGCTCCGTTGCTACCCATTTGCATGCCTCCATGTTGCGACAGCAACAGCAGTGCAAAGAAAGTGGAAAGCAGCACGAACACCAGAATGTTGCCGGCAACGGAACGATACATCAGCCGCGAGATTCCGGTGACGTCGTAGCGCGAGATTGCATAGCTGCGGGCGGCGGCCATGAACTGCGCAGGGTCTGCTTCTCGCGGACAGGTTTGCGTGCACTCTCCACAGGCATAACAACGCCAGAGGTCTTCCTCGGCCAGCAGTTCCTTCTCCATGCCGACCTGGGCCATGCGGATGACACGACGAGGGAAACCCGATGAATCCTCTGCCAACGGACAAACCGCTGTGCAGTTGCCGCAGTTGAAGCAGGCGTTGACATCCAGAGTGCCGCCGGCTCCATGTTTCTTGATCTTGCGCATCAGCGCGATGTCAACAACGTGAGCCATTGCTATACTCCCTTACTTGTGAGTGGCGGCAGCGGTTTTTTCCTGGGCGGCGGAAAGCGCATAGCGCACATACTCTCCCTCTTCACCGGCTTCGACTATGGACCCGTACTTGCGCATGCCGGTCACATGCCATAGGGCTTCATCACCCGGCATGCTCAACCTGGCGGCAATCTGCGGCACCGTGGCGGGTTGCGCTTCCAGAAACTTCACAATCGCCTTGCGCGCAGCGATCAGATGCTTTTGGTTCTGCTTCTTCTGTTCGCTGATGCCGCCTATCCGCTCGCGCAGCTTTGCGAGTGCCTGCTTTTGCTGTGCTGTTAGCGTCTTCATTGCCATGACCAACTCCTCTTCTTCGCTAGATGTTGACTAGCTCGGGCGTGCATTCCGTCTGAGGAATGTCCGCTGCCAGACCATCCACCATGGCCTCAAACTGTTCCAGGCGCCAGCCATTCAGATCGATGGCACGATGCGGGCAGACGGCGACGCATGCACCGCAGCCAACGCAAAGCCCGGCGTTGACCTGGGCGCGTTGCACGGTGTGTCCGTCGACTTCAACCGCAACCATTTGCAGGGCGCCCTCGTAGTCGCATTGTGTGACGCAGAACGCCTCGCCATTGCAACGCGAGGCATCGATCGCGGCAACGTAGGGATTTAACTCCACCATTTCCTTGGCAAACATGGCAGCGGCCTTGACCGCGGCGGCGCTGGCGGCGTTCAGCGTCTCCTGAATATTCATGGGCCCTTGCGCCGTGCCTGCGAGAAGTACTCCGCTGACAGCGACCTCGACCGGACGCAACTTGGGATGGACCTCCTGCAGAAAATGGTCTTCGCCGGTCGACAACTTGATGCTTTCGACCAGGTCTTCAATTTTTCCGGGCATCATGCCCACGCCGAGCACCAGCATGTCCACGGGCACACTCAGTTCTTCGCCCCAGGTAAGCGCGTCTTTCACGGTCACGGTAATAGGTGGATCTTTCTTGCTTCGACCACCGCTCGGTTCCACCTTGATCGGCTCCTCTCCGTTGTATCGAAAGAAGACGACACCGGCCTTGCTCGCATCGGTGTAGTAGTCTTCTTCGCCACGACCGTAGGTGCGAATGTCGCGATGGAAGTCGTAGACCGATACCTGCGGAAACCGCTGACGAACCGAAAGCGCCTGCTGAAGAATGGTGCTGCAACAGGTGCGTGAGCAATAAGTATTTAGGGTGCCATCGGGTTGCGGCTCGTGAATGCCATCCAGTTGGCGACTGCCAACACAATGGAAAAACGCGATGCCGCGAATGGTCCTTCCCCGGTGGACCATCTCTTTGCTCGTGGACCCGATACCCTGCATGAACTCGATGAACTCCGGCGTCGTCAGCACGGACGGATCCTGGTGGTAGAGAAACTCGCCGTCTCGCGGGACGTAGGGGCGGAAACCTGTCGCCATCACAATGGCGCCTACGGTTGCATCTATCGTGGAGTTGACTCCAGCGGCACCGAATGGCCCTTCAATCACGGTGCGAAAGTTTCCGATAAAGCCATTCACCGAGGCGACTTTGCTGTTCAGCAAGACCTCGATCCGGTCGCTGTTCTGCACCTTCAGGATCAGATCCGCCACAATCGCACTGGCCATAGTTTCTGTTGGGTAGACCTTGCCCCGTTCATTCAAGTGGCCACCCAGCCGCTCCGAGCTTTCTACCAACAGGACCGAGATGCCGCGTCCCGCCAGATCCGCCGCCGCCCTCATTCCGGCAATGCCGCCGCCAATCACCAATGCCTTGCGGTGGTTGGGAAGCTTGATCTGGTCCAATGGGGTGGAGTAGCGCAGCTTGCCCACGGCAGCGGTAATCATCCGAATCGCCTTGAGTGTGGCTCCTTCCGGATCGTGCCGGTGCGCCCAGGAAGCCTGCTCGCGGATGTTGACATGCTCGTACATATAGGGGTTCATGTTGGCGCGAGCTACCGCCCCGCGGAAGGTCTGCTCGTGCAGGAAGGGTGAGCACGAGGCGACCACGACCCGGTCCAAATTTTCCTGGAGAATATCGTTGCTGATGGTGTGCTGGCCAGGGTCCGAACACATGAACGTGTGCACCTTCGCCGTAGCGACGCCGGGAATAAGGCGCGCAACTTCCGCGACCCGTTCGACATCGACGACGTCGGAGATGTTTCCCCCGCAGCGGCAGATGTACACTCCGACCCGTGGTTCCTCAAGATGATTGGCGGGATCCTGCTGCTGGGCCTTTTCCATTTGCTGTTTCACGGCCGCATGTTGCTTCCGATATGCTTCATCGTTTTCGACCAGCGGCTCGCCGCATACCAAATCGGGGTCTTCCATGTCCGGCTGCTGTTTCACGCGGCCGTTCTCGTCACTCATACGCTTCCCCTCGAGGTCCTCTTCTATCGTATCCAAACGTCTTATCCAACCAGGACCGCTGCCTGCATGGAATCTAGGGCGGCGGAGCGTTTCTGATAGAGGTATTGGCTGACCTGCATTGCAGCTGCACCGGCCTCCGCGATGGTGTCCACAATGTCCTTGGGCCCCGCTGCGGCCCCGGCAACAAAGATCCCCGGAGCCGTGGTGGCCGTGGGCGAGGTGAGCAGCGGTGTGGCCACAAAGCCATCGGTCGCGCGCGCGACGGATGTCGTCAGCGAGGGATCCCATTCGGGAACCATGCCCTGCGCCAGCACTACCAGATCATGACGGCGTTCCTGCAGGACGTTCTCTGCATCCTCCGTCGTTTCCACATGCAGCGAAAGATCGCCGTCCTCGATGGGCTCGATACGCGCCACCTTGCCGCGCACAAAGTTGATGCCCATCGCCTTGGCGTTCTGGTAGAACTGCTCATACCCTTTGCCAAAAGCGCGAATGTCCATGTAGTAAATCGTGATGTCCGCAATCGGCAGGGCGCCGGAGAGAAGCATGGCCTGCTTGATGGCGTACATACAGCAGACCCGCGAACAGTAAGGCACGCCGATCGATGTGTCGCGCGAGCCTGCGCATTGTACGAACGCCACCGAGGATGGCACCTTGCCGTCCGACGGCCGCAAGACGCGCCCATATGGGCCGTGCGGAGCCAGCAGGCGCTCCATCGTCAGCGCAGAAATAATGTTCTTGTTGCGGTGCGCGTTGTACTGCGGCTTTACAGTCATTGCGTTCAGCGCGAAGCCGGAGGCGACCACAACGGCATCGGTGTCGACGGTCAGTGTCCGCGGTTGCTGGTCGAACTCAATGGCATCGGTTGGACAGACGCGGGCGCACGTTCCGCAGGTCCCACAATGCTCCGCATCCAGCACCGCTTTTTGCGGAATTGCGTTGGTGAATGGAACGGCGATGGCACGGACCGCGCCCAGACCTTCTTCAAACGGATCCGGGTACTCTGTGTCGCAGGCATACTCGCAGAGCCGGCAGCCGATGCATTTGTCGAAATTGACGTAGGTCGGTTTCTGCAGCAGTCGCACCTGGTGTACGCCGTCAACCGTCCGGATTGCCTGCACCTCTGTGTTCACTAGGATCTGGATGTTCTCATGGTGGGCGGACGAGGACATCTTCGGTGTCGTGATGCAGCTTGCGCAATCGAGCGTGGGAAAAACCTTGCTGAGCGCGATCATGTGGCCGCCAATGCTGGACTGGCGTTCCACGATCAACACCTTCAGTCCCTGGTCGGCCAAGTCGAGGGCCGACTGCATTCCGGCGATCCCTCCCCCAACGATCAGCGCGTCGGGACGATACGTTTTGTTTTCCTGGGCGTTCATACTCATACCATGGCCCTTTCCGTAACGCCGGCAACACCGGTTTGGGGCGGTCGCGCGGAAGCCTGAAGGCGATTCAGCGATTCTCGAAGAAGCCGCGCCGCCAATTCTCGGTCGACCGGCCCCAGGTGATGGAGATGATCGGTCATGAGCGCAACTTCTTTCAAGAATGCCTTGATGCAGACCGTACAAATGGCCGTCAGACGGATCCGTTCAATTCCCAGGCCGCCGGCGCTCATCACGCCGGTCAGGGTATCGATCCGCGCGGCCAGGCGATCGTAGGCTCCGTGATAGGGACAGTCGGAGCCGCAGGCGGCAATCACAATTCCATCGATGCCTTTGCTATAGGTACGAAGATAGAAATCCTCGGGAAATAGCACCGGCGAAAGAACCCGCAGAATATAGACATTCGAGGGATATTCCTGGTGCGCCTTGCCCACAGCATCCGCGCCGGGGTAAGCGCATTTCTCCGTGGCCAGGACGAGGATCTTGGGAACATACGTATCAGCCATACGCCACCTTTCAACCAACCGCGATCTTCCGGGCTGAGACTACTTCTTGCGGCAGACAAACAGGCGATCATGTCCCTCGGCCTCGATGAGACCAAGAAATTCGTGCCCAACTTTTCCGGCCCACGCGGCAATGTCTTTGCGCGATCCTTTATCGTTCGACTTGATTTCGATAATCTGCCCTACCTTGACAGTGCCGATACCCTTCTTGGCCTCAAGCAGCGGGCCAGGACAGGCAGTGCCGCGAGCGTCCACAACTTTGTCCGCGGTAAGAGTTGCAAGCTGTTCCAGAGTCATTTCATGCTCCTTCATCGAGTTGTGTAGCGTTGGCAGGTTGCGGTTCGAGAGCCTTTCGGGATGCTCTCAGTCGCATCGGGAATCGCCGTCAGACCCCCATATATGCTGCGCGCTTTCCCCTGCACCTGCTGGACAAGAGCGTCGCGGATCATGCTGGCAGCTTGCAAAAATCTCGGGTCGGCGATTCGGTAGAAGACAGTTTGGCCAACCTTGTCTGAAAGCACCGTGCCCTTGTCGCGCATGATTTTCAAATGCTGCGACGCATTGGTGATTGAGATCTGCGCGTAGTCGGCAATCTCGGTCACCGATCTGGGTTGACGCTGAAGGGCACAGAAGATGTGCATCCGGGTGGAATGGGCGAGTGTGGCAAAAAATCCCCCGAGGAGTTCGCAGACTGGATCATTTGAAGTTTCGGTCGCCTTGACAGCCATCGGCATCCCTCGCTTTCCTCTCCCTTGCAGCGATGCGTATTTGCTTATTTACGCAACTACGATAACAACTCAGTCTAAGGCCTTTTCAGCATCGGTTCGGTGACGCTGAACACCCACGTAAGTCTCGACTATCACAGACAAAACTGAATTACGTTTCTACACTTCTTGGTCGCGCATGGCGACATACAGTCCTGGCTAGCAGTCCCACGAATGAGCAATCGAAAGAGGAGTTACGAATGGACGTTGTCTGGAAGGCTTGGTTCAAAACATTGAAGGTCAGATCGTTGCTTTACATATCTGCGGTTTCAGTTTTATTGGGAGCTCCCGCTGTATCATGAGCCACCAGCGGCTATCAATTGATCGGAATTGTTCAGTGCTCCATGGGCATAGGAGGCGCTGTGGTTGCCGCTCCTTGCGATCCGATGACCGCCATCAGCAATCCGCCTCGCCTGCATGGGTGGGCGCTGTTGTCGAAATTGCGCTGCCGTGGAGTACCTGTCCCATAAAACTTTCCACGAGGGTAGTTCGGAATAGATTACTCCACCACACTGTGGGACTAAACATCTAATGGCGAAAATTGAAGTGAAAGGTGTCCGCAGTCCCGTGCAATGGGCCTGTCTGCAAAAGCTCAATGAGGATGGTTCGCTTACGCTCCGTCCGGACTTACGCGAAGCGATCCTAGACGAACAACACCGTTACCGCGCCCGTCAGGCTCGTATCTTACAATTGCCCGGCTTTCCGGTCCGTGCCCAGCCTTTACCACTCGAGCAAGGGCCGACGATCATGCCCAGATGGATACGGGCGTGTTGACCTGCGGGTTGTCTTCAAGCTCCGAATCTGCTGAAGCGCTAGAGTAGTTCTGGGCACCGTACTGGCCTTGTTGCTCGCGGGAATCACCCTCCTGCCATCGTCCAACCATGAAGCTTGTCCCTGAATCCATTGCGCCAGCCATTTCCAGGCCGCCGCTCAGCAACTGCTTGCGCACCTCTGCGGCTTGCTGCGCGGCTGCCTTTTTTGCCGTCGCTGCAGCGGAGGGGAGATTGGCTGCGTAGGACTGCATGGAATGACCGTGAATATGCATGCTGTGCTCTGCCAGGTCGCACGTATCATGTACAACCCGCCTACAGGGAAAGACGGGCAACTATTGCGCCAGGTGATCGCGGCGAAAATTAGAAAGCGCTCATCCGCATCGCTTGTCGTTCCTGTGGCATTTGCGTTCGGCAAACCAGTCAGGCCAGCGTGTCAATGACAATCGTAAGGTTGTTCTCTGCCGACTGGATGCTCGATCCACTTGCGCTGGCGCCCGGCAGGTTTGGAACTGAGGCTACGTATTCGCCGCTGGATTCCTCCACGCTTCCTGAGTAGCTTTTACCTCCGACGGTTGTGGAGTAAACGGCCGCGAGCGTGGCCGCCGCAACACTGCCAGCCGCGTTTTGCTACTGGCTTGACCCACGCGATGAGGTCGGAGCCGAAGACGCTACGCTGGAAGATTGCGTTGTGGCCGCCACTGCGGGGACAGATGACGAAGCGGAAGCAGGCGACACAGTGGCTGTGTGTGAGGATGCGGTTACGGATCCGGATCCGCGTTGCGGGGTCGAGGCCGGAGCCATCGAAGCGATGGATGAAATGCCGCTGATCTGCATTGATCTGCTCTCCGCGTTGCGGTGAACTGCCTGCCATGATTTGTCGGCAGATTTTCCCATACCTTTAGTCCGGTCTTTTCCTGGGCAATCCGGGCGGGCACTTCGTGATCTGCCGGGTCGAGACATCCTATCAATTCAGCCCTCATCTCCTGACGCGGGCAGCCGATGTTTTATCATGAGGGTCGAATGATGCCTGAGCGCCGTATCCTGCTGGCCGAGAACAATCCAGAAGACTCCGCGCAACTCCAACACTACCTCCATCTCCTGCACTACTCGGTGGAAGTCCATGAAAGTGGCCTGACAACATTGCAGCGCCTGCAAGAGCCGAATACCCCAGAAATGGCGCTCATCAGCTCCTCGCTGACTCCGATCACAGGGCTGGAGATCGGGTTGGAGATTCGACGCCGTTCGCGCAAGCGGCAGCTTTGGTTGATGCTGATGAGTGCGAACCCAAATGCTGAGGAAGTGGTGATGGCCACAGACGCGGGCATCGATGAATTTCTCGCCAAGCCCGTCGATCTGCAGGACCTTCGTATGCGTATTCGGACCGGGGAACGCGTGCAGAGTCTCTACCGAGAACTTAGCGACTCCGCAATGGCCATGCAATTCCACTCCACCCACGATCCACTTACGGGGACGTGGCGACGGGAAGCAATTCTCGATCTGATCTTCAAAGAGACCGACCGCGTGCAGCGTCTACAAATTCCGGTCAGCATTATTTTGCTCGATATCGATGACTTCACCAATCTGAATCTGAGATATAGCTCGAACACCGCCGACAAGCTGTTGAAGCTGCTGGCCAACCGCTTACGCCGGCAGTTGCGTAGCTACGATATGATTGGCCGCTACGCCGGGGATGAATTTCTCATCGCGCTGCCCGGCTGCTCGGCCCCAGAAGCGGCCGCGAAAGCAGAGAGGATTCGCGTCGCCATTGCCAACCGGCCCTTCATGGTAGAGGGGATCGAAATCTCGATGACGGCTTGCCTCAGCGTGGCCGTCAGCTTAGGACGCTCACCGCTGATCGTTTTGCGGGAAGCGGAACGGGCGCTCTCGCTGGCGAAGCAGCAAGGCCATAATTCCGTCCAAATCGCAGGAGAAATTAAGAGCACAGAGACTGTCGCTCCCGAGCTGCGCCGGTTTACAACGCAAGTTGACTGATGCGGCACGGGAGATCAGCAGGTCTCCGAAGCGGTGCATTCCTCGGCCCAAAGCAGCGATGCGCGGTAGAGTTTGTGCATCTGGTCCGAGCACAAGGCGGCTCCGTTGCAGCCGTGGCATTCCCACTCGCCTAACTGATACTTCTGCAGGCAATTGAGTGAGCGTCCCACATCGTTCGACTCTCCCAGCAACGCAGCCTTGACGGGGCCCCTCAAGGGGAGCATGTCGACAACCTGCTGCATGGGGAGGCCCAATAACACGGGCAACAGCGAGAGTAGTCCGAACAAATACTGTTCTGTGGGATCCTCATGCAGATGAGCGGCGGCCATCTCGCAAAAGCTGGCCCGCTGCAGGGTCTGACGAATGAGCTCGGAAGAGTGGCCTTCGCCCGATTCCCCGGTGATGGCGACCATAACCAGTTTCCGGAAGTGCTCTTCTCCGACAACGATCAAGGCTCGTTCAATGGAAGATATCTCATGGCGCAGCCCATAATTTGCACTGTTGACCAGCCGCAGCAGGCGATAGCAAAGAGAGGTCTCCCTGCGAACCAGTTGCTCAATTGCACGCCAGTTGAAAGAGGGCTGGCTTACGGCTGCCAGGATTTGAATGTAAGTGAGAGGATTCGGGGGAATGTGGTTCCGGGTGAGGACGCCGGGACGACAGAAGAAGTAACCCTGAAACAGATCAAATCCTTCGTCAACAGCGGCTTGAAATTCTGCCTGCTCCTCCACCTTTTCGGCGATCAGGCGGCCATCGCAGCCTTTCAGAAAGCGGCGTATGTCTGCCCTTTGGGAGGGATCGCTCAAGCGAAAATCGATCTTGATGTAGTCGGCGTAAGGAAGGAGGCGCTCCAGCCCAGGACGAGGCACAAAATCGTCCAGGGAGAATTGATAGCCCAATTTGCGAAGTTTGCGGCAGGCTTCCACGACCTCGTCGTCGGGTTCAATGTCCTCCAGGATCTCCAGCACGGTGGAACGGGCAGGCAGCAGCGTGACAACCCCGGAGATGAGAGACTCACGGGTGCAATTGAGAAAGGTCTTACCTCGACCGGAGAGCGATTCAAAGTCATAGAGGACGGAATTGTCCACCATCAGGCGCGTGGCTGAGTCCGACTCGGATGGCGATGCGGTGCGGCATTGATTTTGCGTGCCGGAACGAAAGAGAAACTCGTACCCGAAGACCTGTTTCTGCCGGTCGAGAATGGGCTGACGCGCGAAGAACCGCGCAGGCATCTCCTGTGCCAAGTTCGGTGGCCTTTCGTTCGCGAAGCAAGATATGGGAGATGTATACGTCATCAATCGGACGGGCCCTTCTACGCCGACCAGCGGTGAGATTCCGTTTCCATCCAGGACAACGCAAGAGTGGCCGCATTGCCTGTAGAAGATCCCGCGGGTTCGAAAGTCGAAGAGGTCGATTGCATTCCTTCGCGCGCGCTCGACTGGGAATTTCCCTGAGAATTCGTCCGAGCGACCTGCTTCCAGGCATCGCGGACATTCAGAACATCGCGCACCGATTGTTCCAGCAGCGGGATCGACGCATCGCGTGAAGCACGCACACACTGGGCATAGATCGCCGCGTAGAATTCCGACAACGCCTCGGCCGGTTTTCCGCCGATGTCCGCGCGAAGCCTGGCCTGCAAATAGGTGAGAATCTCCAGCACGCGACGGACTGACTCCCGGCGGCCAACCACGTCGCCCGCTTCCACACTCTCAATCGCACGATGCAGAAAACGGACCATGCCGTCGTAGAGAGCTACGACCAGCTCCACGCTGTTCATCACCACCAGGGTCTGCTGCTGATAATTCATTGCACTGCCTTCCTTGTATTGCATCATCCACCGTTGACGTTTGTGTTGTAGCCGCTGATGGCGCTGTAGAGCTCATTGACGTAATCCAACTGCTGCGGAATCTCCGTGAGCGTGTAATTTGCTTGGTTAAGCTCGGTCGTCAGTGTCTGCGTCTGCTGCGCGATCAGGGCGTTCTCATTGGTCACGTCGGTGTTGAGTGTAGATTCAGTCGACTGGTTGGATTGCAGAGCCAGATAGACAATACCGTCCGGGGCCGTGTTTCCAAGATTATTCAAGATGTTAGTGAAATTATCGCCAAACGAAGTAAAACCATTACCTGGCTGCAGAAAATTCGCCACATCTTGATAATTTGTGTTCAACAGGCTGTCCAATGTGCTGGAGTCGAACGTCAGGGTGCCATCGTTGTTGACATCGATGCCCAACTGTGTCAACGACGTTACGCTGCCGCTTCCGCCGGAAGCGAGCGTCGGAGCCGTCGCCGCCAATGTGGCCGGAGAAGACGTTGCAGCCGTAACGGTCAGGATGGTGGCCGTGGGATCCAGCGTGGCCGTGTACCCGGTTCCGGCAGCATTGAGGGCAGCCGCAATTTGCGTCAGTGTGGAAGGTGTCGTGATCGCCGCACTGCTCCCTGTTCCCCCGCTCTCAGTACCAAAGGCTCCGGCCGCCACTGTATATGTGTCATTCGCCGAAGGGGCCTGCAATACCCAACTCGCTGGACTGCCCGAGCCCGCTGTGGCTGTGATCCCGCCGGAGGTCATAAAGGTCAACGCCGACTGCAACTGTTCCTGCAACATGGCGAGATTCGGATTGCCGAAGAGCGGCTCGGGATTGCCGGAAGAATCGTTCCCTTCCTGCGTATTGATGTCGCTCATCGCCTGGTTGTAATTCGTGACGAACGTATTGATGGCCGTCTCCACGTCACTGTTGTTATTCGTGATTTCGATTTGTACCGGACTCGAAGGCGCCGATGCCAACAACTGGAAGGTGACGCCCGGAATGGCATTCGACACGGTATTGGAGCTGCTGGTCTCGCTAATGCCGTCGACGGTGAAGCTGGCGTCGGACCCGGGCTGCGCCTGGGTAAAGGCGATGGTGTTGGACGGTGTGGTTGCATCGGTCAGTGCCGACGAAACAGTGAAACCTCCCACTGCCCCGCTGGTGTTGCTGGTCAGAGACAAACGTTGTCCGCCGGAATCTGTAATCACATTGGCCGTGACACCAATCTCGGCATTGTTGATGTTGGCGGCAAATTGCGTCAGCGTGTCCCCGCCGGAATCCGCGTTGATCGTTTGCGGGGTACCATGCACCGTCAAAGTCAGGCTACCGGTGACCAGGTCCGAGGAGTTGGCGAAATCTTCCGAGTAGTAAGAGTTGGTCTGCGCCAGAGTACTGACCACGACAGTATGACTGCCTGCAATGGCGGTATTGCTGGCTGCGGTAAGAGTCACGACACTGTCGTTCGAACTCGAGCCCTCCATCGAGGCCAGCACACCTTGAAAATCCGTCAGTGCCTGCAGGCTGGTCGTCAGATTGGAAAGGTCCGTACCTAATGTCGTGTAAGCGGTATCTTCGCTCTTCAACTGCGTCAACTGATTGTTCCATGGGGTTTCGACGGCCTGCATACTGGCCGTGATTTCGCTCACCGTCGTTGCAACATCAAAGCCCTGACCGCTGGTCGGCGATCCAAAGGAAATTCCAACCGGAGTACCCATCGTAACCTCGCCAGGTATTTATGCTTGCAGGTAAAGAAAGCAAGCATCAGACCATTCGCGTTGTGGACTCTAAGACCTTGCTGAGAAATACAGCGCCGGAGGCAGTTGGGGGAACTGCCTCCGATGCCGGTGGAGGGAGGGGACTATTGCAGCAGCTTCAGTACTTCCTGCTGCACGGTGTTGGCCTGGGCCAAGGCGCTGATGCCGGTCTGGCTCAGAATCTGGTACTTGGACAGATTCGAGGTAGCCTCGCCGTAGTCGGTCGCCATGATGTTGTTTTGGGCCGAAACGACGTTGGTCTGCTCCGTGCTCTCGACGGTCGCCGCCGAGTTCAACGTATTGATCTGCGATCCCAGGTAACCGCGTTGGGCGGCCACATCGGAAATGGCTGAACTGATAGCCGTCAGAGCCGTTTGTGCGTCGGTGGAATTGGTGAGATCGGTTGCATTCAGCGCCGCGCCGGTCCCTGTGGTATACGAGATACCGTTGGCCGCTGCGCCGCCGCTCTGCGCGAAGGTTGGGTCTGCGGCAAAGCCCATGGTCGTACCGACAAAACCTACCAAGGCCGCGCCCTGGTCACTGATGACCAGGCTGTCATATCCGCCTGCCGACTGCACGGTCGCGGAAATCCCGCCGATATGGGAATTGTTAATATCGGTGGCGATGTCTGAGATGGACGCGCCGGCAGCAATGTTGACCGTCACGACCGGATTCGTTCCCACTTGGATACCCAGCGTTCCAGCACCCGTTGTCAAAGTCCCCGTAGCAACGCCCGTGCTGGTATAGATATTGGCCGTGGTTGCAGAACCGATCGTTCCGCCGACGTCGCCGACGCTGGAGGAAGTCAAGGCCTTGATGCTCAGCGTATCGACGCTGGAACCGATCGCCGAAGCATCACCGGTGAAGATCGCTGTGCTCGAGCCAAAAACGGCGACGCCGTTATAGCTGGACGTAGATCCGATGTTGTTGATCTCCGACAGAATCGACTGATATTCCTGGTTGGCCGCCGCATCCTGGGAGCTGTTCAGCGTTCCGTTGGATGCTTCGGTCGCCAGGGTAACGGCGCGGTTCAGCAGGTTGGTGACCTGGGAGAGGGCGCCGTCGGCCACTTGCAGCAGACCGACGCCGCTGCTGGCGTTGGTTGCGGACTGGGTGAGGGCCGCGGCATTCGCACCGAGACCGTCGGCCAGAGAAAGGCCAGCAGCGTCGTCGGCGCCAGAGTTGATGCGTGAACCGGACGAAAGCTGCGTCAGCGTGTTCTGCAGACTGGCGCTGGTCTGGTTCAGATTATTTTCCGCATAGATTGCGGAGATATTGTTTAAGACACCTAATGACATACGATTGGCTCCTGTTCATGTGGTTTTACTTGCGAGCCTCCCGCCCTTGCCCGGTCTGCCGGCTCAACTCTGATTCAGGTGAGACGGCTTCGAGGGCTTCCATGGTCAGGAACCTCGTGCTCACACCTTTCATCGACCCGGCGTCCCCGTACTTTATATTTTTTTGCGGAAAAATATCGGAGATTTCTTGGCCCTTGATCCTTCCCGCCGGAAACATCCTCTGGTTGGCTTCTCATCGATCATCTTTTTCCGAACCGAGCCGATAGACCTATTGATGGGGCAACTCTGGAAGGAAGCACCGATCATGATTGAACTGACAAAGCTCAACGGAGAACGCATGGTCGTGAATAGCGACCTGATTCGCTATGCGGAAGCAAGCCCGGACACGGTGATCACGATGGTTACAGGAGATAAAATCGTCGTTGCCGAATCGACCCGTGAGCTGATTGAACGCGTCATCGCGTTTCGCTCCCGACTCTTGCAATCTGCGTTTCCGGGCGGAATGGTCGCAATCGACCCCACGCAACCCATCGCCGCGATGGCGGCTTCGGCAGCCCAGCCCATGGCCACAGCTCTTCCTCAAACGAAAACTCATGTCGATCAGGATGAAAGTTGGCGACGGCGGGGACGCGAAACAGACTGAGTCCGATCAACCTACTTTCAGCCAAGCGGAGCAAGACCATGGACAAGAGTAGTTTCAGCGGCGTCCTGATCGCAGTGGGCGGCATACTCGCGGGCATGATGCTTGAAGGCGGAAGGATAGGCCAGATTCTGCAGCCGACCGCCGCCCTGATTGTGTTCGGCGGCACGCTCGGCGCGGTTATGGTCCAGTTTCCGCTCGCAACCGTAGGATCGGCACTGAAGAATCTGGTCCGGGTCTTCTTCAGCAAGCGGCCCGATGGAAAAGCTGCGGTTCGCCAGCTGGTAACCTTTGCCAACAAAGCGCGGCGCAGTGGAATCGTCTCCCTCGATCAGGACCTCGACACGGTCGAGGACCCATTTCTCAAGCAGGCCCTGATGCTCGCCGTCGACGGCACAGAGCCAGCCGAATTGCGGAAGATCATGCAACTATACCTGGACAACCGCAGCGAAGCGGAGGAGCGAATTCCGCTGGTGTTTGAGTCGGCCGGAGGATTTTCCCCGACCATTGGCATCATTGGCGCAATTCTCGGTCTCATTCAAGTAATGCAGCACCTGGACAACATGGCGGAAGTGGGACGAGGCATTGCAGTGGCGTTTGTCGCCACCATCTACGGCCTTGGTTTGGCCAACATCATTTGTCTTCCCTCTGCCGGAAAACTCAAGATTCGCTACCGCGAGGAGTACATCCATAAAGAGTTGATGCTGGAGGGTGTGATTGCCATTCTCGAGGGCATGAACCCTCGCATGGTCGAATTGAAATTGAAAACCTTCCTGGAAGAGCAAGAGGTTCAACCGGAAGGCGTCAAGGTATGAGGCGCAAAAGAAAACATGGGCACGTAAGTCACGAACGCTGGATGGTCTCCTACGCCGACTTTGTTACGCTGCTCTTCGCTTTTTTTGTGGTGATGTTTGCCAGCTCGCAGCAGAACCACAAGAAAGCCCAGCAAGCCGCAGCCTCCATCCGTACCGCTTTCCAGACCATGGGGATTTTCCCCGACGCCACAAAACGGCAAAACTTGAGCAGCGTCGTCATGGTCCATCCCCTAGCGGTCGTAACGGAAGAAGATGTTGAAGCGATGGCTATGGCCATGGAGGACCTGCGCAATTTACAGCACAAGGTAGAACGGGTCCTGGCGCCTGAGATCGCCAATGGGACCGTCACGGTGACCTTGGGTCGGACAGGTCTGCTCATTTCCTTGCGTGACGCCGGATTCTTTCAGAGCGGTTCGGCCGTTCCGATCGCGTCCTCCTTGCCGGCGCTGACCGCAATTGGCCGGGCAATCGCCACAACCCCGTACGATGTTCGCATTGAGGGCCATACGGACAACGTACCGATCCACGATGCTCAATATGCCGACAATTGGGAGCTTTCAACGGCGCGGGCCACCGCGCTGACCCGCTTGTTCATTGAAGAGGACCACATCCTCCCCAATCGACTTTCCGCGGCCGGTTACGCGCAATATCATCCTGTCGCCAGCAATCTGACAGCCCAAGGCCGCAGCCGAAATCGGCGCGTCGATATTATTGTGCTGCCCACCCGCCAGCAGGCCGCGATACTGGCAGGCTCGTCCGACGGACAGAAGTCTGTTGATTCTCCCCGCACAGCGGAGCAGATCCAACAACAACGACAGAGATTTCTGTTGCGCGCATCCCACTTGGGTTTTCCGGCGTCCGCACCTGCGACGACCGCCGCCCGTCCGTTCCGTTGAGAGCGGAGTGTATCCCGTTACGGCAGCGAAATACAGGCCGGAAATCCAGCAGTGGAGATAGAAGGGCCTTCGATTACCTCAGAACCGTGAACAGCATAGGTTCCTGGTCCAGAGCCGCAATGGTGTCGAGCAGCGCGGTTCCTTGCGTCTCTGACGAACTTAATTCGGTGGCGACCTGGGTCGTATTGGCCTGGATCAACGTGTCCTGGACCGCCTGCAGCTGCGTAGTCTGGTTTTGCGTATAGGTGCTGGAAGATTGCAAGCCGGAGATGGAGTTGTCGATGATGACGCGTTGTTGCGATATGTTTTGCAGATCGGTATTCAGCGCTGTGGTATCGGCAATATCGGAGCTCCCGGAAGAAAAGCTGGAAATCAGGTTGCTCAGGGTTGCGAGGATCCCGGTCGTGCCCGAGCCGAAGATCTGACTCCCCGGTACATTCAAGGGGAAACTCTGACCCGATGGACTCTGAATCGCGTTCTGTACTGTGTCTCCGGAATAAACGACGGTCGACGGAGTCGTGGACGTATCCAGCGAAAAAGGCTGGGTAGAGGTCTGGCTGCCAGAGAAAACGAACTGTCCTTGATAGCTGGTATTAGCCAGCGAGAGGATCTCTGCCTGCACCCCCGCCAGCTGGTTCGCGATCGAGCTGAGATCGCTCGAGTTCAGCGTGCCGTTGTTGCCCTCCGTCGCCAGAGAGATGGCCTGGGTAATCTGGGTGACGACGCTGCCGAGCGCTGTATCGGTGACTTGCAGGGCGCCGGTCACACCGCTCGCCGTCTGTACAAAATTGTCGTTGACGCTTTCCTCGGAACGCAGCAGAAAATCCTGCGCGGCAGCGGAGGGATTGTCCGACAGACTATTGACGCTCACTCCGGTGGCGATCTCCGTGCTGTATTGTTGCTGGTTGGCCGCGTTTTGGTTCGCGGCGCTGACCAGATTTTGAATAAATTGTGGATTGATTCTCATGCTCTCCTCGCAAACGGATCCATGCTCCCGACTACGCCACTGCGGTTGGCACGCCAAGATTCAAGGCGCTATCGATCACGGTATCGACGATGCTGAACACCTGGGACGCTGACTGATACGCCTGCTCATAAGTCTGCAAGTTGGCGGCTTCCTCATTTAGAGAAACGCTGGAAAGCGCACTGATTTGTGACTGCACCTGGGTCAGCGATGCCTGCTGGGCCTGGTTTTGCGTATTGAGCCCGGACACTTCGCTTCCCAGTTCGGAGATGAAGGAGGCATAGTAGTTGGCTGGGGTCTGGCCACCGACGGTCGTGAGGTTCTGAACATTGATCATCGATTCCAGATTGGTATTGTCGCCGGGTCCGTTTCCCGCGGCAGACGCCGCAATCAGCGATGGATCGGTTAGCGCAACCGAGAGGCTGGCTGCGGGGGCCATGGCGGACAGCGTGAACAGCGGTTGCCCGGCGTTTCCGTTCAAGTCCGTACCCGCGGTCTGTACGGCATTGATCTGCGTCGCCACACCCGAGGCCAGCGTATTGATCTGGCTCAGAATGGACGGGATGTCCTGATCGCGAGTGGTGAGCAACCCGGCAAGCTGCCCTCCACCGCTGGCCTGGGCGGCGGTAATGTCGGTCGCTCCTCCCGGAGCGCTGGTAAAAACATCCGTATTCCCGCCGACATTGCTGGTGGCCAGCTGGAATGCCTGGTTTTTCGACAGCAGCAGCGCGCCACCGGTCGTGGTCACGGTCAGGCTGTTGTCCTCATTCTGGACGACGTTGATCCCAATGTATTGAGAAAGCTGCTGAAGATCGTACTGGCGTTGGTCTTCCAGCTGGCCTGCATCGGCATTCGGACTGGAGGTTGAGATCTGTTGATTCAGCTGTGCGATCGATGTGAGCAGCGGATTGATCTGGTCCACGGTCACCTGCACCTGAGTGTTCAACGAAGTGGTCTGTTGGTTCAGTTGCGAGGCCGCGCTGTTGAATGCCGAGGTCATTTGCCCGGCCGCGGTCAGTACGCTTTCTCGCAAGGAAACGCTGGAAGGAGTGGCGGCCAACGCAGTCAGTGCATTGAAAAAATTGGTCACCTGATCGCCCAGACTGTTCACACCCGTACTGCCACTGGTCGAGCTTGTCACCTGATTGAAGATATCTTCCACCTGTGTCAGCGCGGTCCATTGACTGTTGGTGGCCTGCTGCGCCTGCGTTTGCTGCTGGACGGCGGCATTCAGCACCAGGCTGCGCTGGGACTGGGCCGCTGTCATCTGCACCCCCTGGCCGTAGGAGACGCCGTTGATGGTTACCGAATCGTTTGCCTGAAATAGGGGCACTTCGCGGGTATAGCCCGGGGTATTCGCATTTGCCACATTGTTCGATGTGACATCGAGTGCCGCCTGATCGGCGGTGAGAGCGCTCGTCATGATCTGCAGCGCGGAATTCAGTGTTGCCATCTTCCCTACCCTCTCCGCAATGCCGCTTCACCGCCGGCTTCCCCAGAAGCACAATTCCCGGGAAACGGTCTCCGACGCATGCAGGCCGAGACCTTCATCATCGCAACGGAAATGCGTAGCAGCCCGTGTCGGAGGCCTGCTGCGCGGAATGCGAAGCAACCCGAAACAATTTCAAATTCCGCTCTGTCTCCTGCAGCAAGGCGCCGAGCAGACGATGAGTAGGAAGGAGCGCCGCAATCTCGGCGGAAGAGAGCGGGACAGCGGCCATTCCCTGCACTTCCGACCGGATTCGTTCCAGGCCCCTGGCGTCCAGGGCTGTCAGCGCAGTCACCGCGTCCTCCATCGTTTGTTGCAACCGACTCATTTTTCCTTTCCCTGTCTCCCTGCGGCTGGCGGCCGCATGTCTGCTTCCCAAGGGCGTCGACGTTGGCTACCTTCAGCCGAGAAGACTTTGCATCATCTTGTCCGCAACGTTTTCGGCGGACACATGGTAGGTACCCGCATTGATCGCAGCACGCACGCTTTCGACCTTGTCCATGCGCACATCGGAGGACGCGGACTGTGCCGCTGCCAGACCACTGCTGCTCAGATCCGCCTGGTCCGTTTTGCCGCCATTGGGAATCGTCGCCTGCGATTGCGAGGTGCTCGCATTCGGAGTTGCAGGCGCTGCTTTGCCCGTCTGCTGCGAACGAAGAAGGTCTGGAAGACCATTCAAAATTCCGGACAAGTTCATTGCATATTCCTCCACAATTCAACAAATCGGCAAAACAGAGAAAGACTTTAGCGAATCAATCAGAAAAACCGAGCCATGATTCGGCCCAACATTTTGTCTGCAATTTCTTGAACAATGCACTCTCCGCCTGCCGTCAATCATTTCCTCACCGACCCAATAGCGCGTACAACCGGGACCGACTCGAAACCACCCCAACGCTGCTCGGAAGCCGTTCCACGCGTGGATCGATCCGCTGCATTTCTTGTGGAAGCACCGGCCGCCGGCGATACATTTCCCTTTCCCAGCATCTCCAAGCTGCCCGAATCCAAGCCGGCTGCGGCCTCCTGCCCTATGATCAATGCCTGAGCACAATCCCCGCATTGCGGGCCGGCGGTCCCGGTCATGGCCGCCGCGGTTTGCGATGCGGTCTCCTCCACCGGCGCAAGCTGGGCCAAGACCATCCTGGCAATCCCTAGCCCGCCCTGTCTTGCGATTGCCTGAGCCAGGGCATCCGAAGCCAAGCTGCTGATCGTCCCCATACTCCCGCCCGAACCTTCGCTGCCGAGGCTATCTCCGCCAAGACCGCTGCCGTTTCCGAAGAGCGGATCTTCGCGTAATGGCTTCAGAAGTTCTCCTAGAAAATTGGCCTCAAAGGCGTTAGCGGCTTTGACCAATTGCGGACTTGCAGCCGGATGCGCCGTTCCATCTGCGGCCGGCTGCGGAACAGAACCGGGAATCTGCATGGTTTAGATCACCTCCAAATCGCCTTCCAGCGATCCCGCCTGCTTCATCGCCTGCAAGATCGAAATCACATCGGTTGCGGATGCGCCGATCGATTGCAGGCTGCGCACCAGGTCGTCCACGGTCGCTCCTTCTTTCAACTCGATCCGGTTCACCGGAAGATTATTGGCTTGTACCTGCGTCTGCTGCACGACCTGTGTTGTGCCTTGTCCCATGGGATTGGGCTGAGAAACCTCGAAGTGCGATTCAACGTCGATCTGCAATCCGCCGTGCAGGATGGAAACGGGCTGCAGACGAACATTGCCTCCAATCACCACCGTGCCGGTGCGTTCATTCACCACCACGCGGGCCGGTGGAACAACCTGGACTGACAGGGATTGGACGCGGGCCAGCAATTCCGGCACATCCTGCCCAGGTGCGACCGCGAGGTCGATACGGCGACTGTCGATGGCGTGCGCCAGGTTGCTGCCAAAGGAATGATTGATCGTCGCCGCGACGCGCGTCGCTGTTTGAAAATCCGCGTCATTCAATAACAACGTCAGCATCCGTCGATGAGTCAGGTCCATCGGGACGGCGCGCTCGATCGTGGCTCCGTTCGGCACCCGTGCCGTAGTGGGAAAGTTCATCTGTTTCGAGTTGCCATTCTGTGAGATTGAATATCCGCCTACGACCAGCGGGCCCTGCGCTTCCGCATAAATTTGCCCATCCGCTCCATACAGCGGCGCCATCAGCAACATGCCTCCGGACAGACTGCGAGCATCCCCCGTGGAGGACACCGTGATATCGATCTTCGTGCCCGGCTGCGCAAACGGGGGCAACGTTCCTTCCACGAACACGCCCGCCATATTTTTCACCATGATGGAAGTGAGCGGGTAAGGAACGGTAATGCCCAGCCGCTGCAAGGTGGAGAGCAGGGTCTGCAGCGGGAAATACGTCATCTGGCTGTCGCCGGAATTTTGCAGCCCAACCACAATGCCATAGCCGATCAACTGGTTGTCGCGAATTCCCTGAACGGAGCTGATATCTTTCACCAGCACCTCCTGCGATACCAGCGGAGTCGCCGACGCCTCTGCCGGAGAGTTCGTTGCCAAAGTCACCTTGTCTAAAACCCGGGGCAGCGAGTCCAGACTTGCGTTCAATGAACCGGCAGTTGCCGGAGTTTTTGCCCGTGTTTGCGCGTATGCGCAATGCATTTCCAGCGACAGCAGAAGGCACAGGAACACCAGCGGCGTCCGGGTGCGGCGCATCTCTCGATATTTCTTCGGACTCCTACTCCTTCTCATGCTCGGCTACTTTCCATCTCAGGGAATCAGAATCCGTTGCAACATGCGTACCACCGGGTTGGCCCGATAGGTGGAGTCATTGACGATGCCCTTGCCCACGACTTGCACCTGCAGCCCGGAAATTGCCGTAGAAAGCACCTGATTCCCCGGACTGACGTCTTGCGGGCGCACCAGACCCCGCATGATGATCGTTTCGGTTTGCTGGTTGAACTCCAATTGCCGGGCGGCTTCAATGACCAGAATGCCGTTGGGCAACACATCGACCACTTCCCCGCCGAGGGTCGTATTCAGGCTGGAGTCGGTGACGCTCTGCCCTTGCGCATTCAGACTGGAGGAAGCATTTTGATTGACGGCGTTGTTGGCGGCGCTCGATGCAGAAAACACTCCAAATAGCGCACTCAGCTGCGAAATGGCGGTGGATGCACGCGAGTTTTTCACTGTCCCACCCGTGGAGGCCGAAAGGTTTTCCGAAATCACGATCGAAATCAGATCATGCGGATTCAGCGCTTTGACGTCGGTCGGCAGCGAGGTCAGTTTGCCGGTCGCGCTCCATATCGAACCGTCGCTCGTGCCTCCCGGATACATCTTGCGCACCTGCGCAATGTACGCTGCAAGATCTTCGCTGGCCGGGTTTGGCTTGATCTGAGAGGATTTCTTGTCCTTTCCCCATGCCAGAGGAGAGGCGAAAAATGCGACCAGCAGCAATGCCGACACAGATGCGGCCGCGCAGATGGAGGATGAGATTCTCATGGGACCAGCTCCGCGGAATCTTTGCCGACCACCACTCCGGCAAGCAGTGCGCTTTGACCCAGGCGCCGTAGACGGATGACCTGCCCGGCGCGTCCGTACTCCAGAGAAACGACTTCGATCTCCATCTGGACACTTGCGTCGGAGCTCCAAAGATGCACCAGGTCTCCGGCACGAACCAACGGTACCACTGTGGAAGAGATCGGCGCGGGCGGCTTCGTGGAATTCCGCACGGCTTGCGGTTGGGCAGAGGATTGCGTGAGGACCGCAGGACGAGGAACTGCGGCTTGTCGTGGCCTGGGTTCGGCTGGACTAGGTGCGGCCGGCACTGCGGAAGGTGCCTCTGTCGCTGTTGCAGGGGTTCCAAGCGGCGTCGATTCCGAGGCGATCGCCACTACCTGGAGCGGCCATTCCGGATGCGTACAGTTTGCGATGAACGCCCAACGGCGATGCAATTCCGGGTCAACCACGACGCGCGCCAGACGATACCGGCTGGAGCGTTCCCGGGATTCCGGCGCGCTCGTATGACTGCTGGCCTGGACCGCCCATCCCGGCGGAAGCGCGCGCTCGGGTGTACGCGCAGTGCATGTCGACTGACCCAAGGCGCAGCCGCTGATCAGCGTGACCAATACTCCGAGGATGGTCCTTCTCAGCATCATTGGACTTCTCAAGCTTCCTCTGCGAACGCATGTACGATGCGACGAGTTCACGGCTCTCACTTCACCAGGTTGTTCACCTGCTGATACATGTCGTCGGCCGCCGTTGCCACCTTCGCATTACTTTCATAGGCGCGCTGCGCCATAATCATGGCGACGAATTCCTGCACCACATCGACGTTCGAGTTCTCCAGATATCCCTGCTGCAGCGTTCCCAGGCCTGTGGCGTCTCCTGGATTTCCCAGCACGGCCTGGCCGGAAGACAGCGTGGCCTGAAACAGGTTGGAGCCGACATTGTTCAAACCTCCTGGATTGGAAAATGTGGCGAGCTGAATCTGACCGAGTTGCGAGGGATTGGCCTGACCGGGAAGGGTCGCATTCACCACGCCATACTGCGTGATCGTGACCGAGGTGGCGTTCGAGGGAATGGTGATCGCAGGCAACAGCATGTTCCCGTTCACATCCACCATTTGCCCCTGGTTGTTGAGCTGGAAATTGCCGGCCCTCGAGTAGGCGATGCTGCCATCCGGCAGTTGGACCTGAAAAAATCCGTTTCCCTGGATGGCCAGATCGAGCGGGTTGTTGGTCTGGTTCAGCCCGCCTTGCGTGAGAATCGTCTCACTCTCGGTCGAGCGTGTTCCCAGGCCAACCTGAAGACCGGCGGAGACCGTCTGCGCGCTTTGCGCCGCCCCCGGAGTAATCAGGTTTTGATAGATCATGTCCTGAAATTGGAGTACCTTGCTGCGAAAGCCGACCGTGCCGGAGTTCGACAGGTTGTTGGCGATCGTATCCAGATTGAGCTGCTCGGCGCTCATCCCGCTGGCGGCTGTGTATAACGCGCGAATCATGGTTGTTCCTCCTTATGTGCGGAGCTTCGTTCCTCTGCCTCGGCGTTCCGCCCGCAGACATTCCATGCGGTCCCAACAAATGTTGGGCAACTCACACACGCGGCAACTCCTGGCTCGCCTGCTGGTCGAGATCGTTGCTGAAAACCGACAAAGCCTTCATCATCATTTCCGCCTGGCGCTGGACCAGAATTAATTGCAGCGTTCCCTGCACCACATTCTGGTTCGAGCTTTCGAGCTTTCCCTGGTGCACCACCGCGGCCGTTGCCGCCTTCGCCGACTTTGGCGGCGCCTGATAGCGACTGACTCCTTCGGGCACCAGTGGCGTTCCTGCCGGGAACGTAAAGAGGCCAATCTTTCCCGCCACTCCCCCACCCACCGAAACGGTGCCGTCGGCCGCAATCGTTACCGGGCCGCTCGGAATGGTGATGGATTTTCCCTTTGCATCGAGAACCGCTTCGCCTTGACGGGTGGTCAGCACGCCCTTACTGGAGCGCATAAACGATCCGTCGCGCGTGTACCGGATGTTGCCCTTCTGATCTTCGATGGCGAAAAATCCCTGGCCTTCCAACGCCAGATCGAGAGGATTGCCGGTGGTCACCATCTGCCCCTGCGACAGGTCAATCTGGTTACCGCCCAGAACCCCATAGTCGTTCACCGCAGTATTCAACTGCGAACCGAATGCGTTCGGTCCGGTCAGCGCATCGCTGAAAAACTCCCGCTCCGCGCGAAAGCCGGTGGTATTCGTATTGGCTAGATTGTTGGCGACGGCGTCCAGCGCCTGCTGGCGCGCCAATAATCCGGTAAATGCTGCATAGTATCCACTGTCCACGGTTGCCTGGTTTCTCCAACACTGGGACTGTATGCACTGTGCGTGCCGGAGCGGGCCGTTTCGAGATTAGAAAAGACTCATCTCAATTGCTCCGGATCTTTTGGACGCCGCAGAAGCGATAGCCGCAATCCTCACCCATACCGTTCTCATGCGCGGTTTCGCCTCCTCGGCGGTTGCCCGGTTTCTCGGACGGATGCGCGGGATGGAATTTTCCGATTCAATCTTCAGGTTGCAACCGAATTAAGACGTCTTCCACCTGGTGGATCCTGGGTATCAGACTGAGCGAACCCGCCTGCGGTCCAGATGCGGAGGACGCAGGTACGGGGGTGTGCCAGAGGCGCAACCAGAAATACCGATGCATGCGCACCAGCTTCGCCTCGTATGGGCGCACTCGTTCGATCGCCGCAGCCATTTCCTTCGCCACGACACTCGATGTTTTCGCTTCCATCAAATGCGCCTTGGGAAACACAGCTCGCATCATGCGTTCCTGCACGCGCAGAAATTGCGATGCTGTCACCACGCCCGCCTCGATATGAATGCCGCTCATTCTCTCAACCGCCAGGGCCACGGTGGAATCCATCCGGTCTTCAAAAGCCAGATACACCAATCGGCTGGAAC
>JBKQVW010000031.1:0-3520 GCA_052142955.1 Acidobacteriaceae bacterium
AGCCTATAATCTTCGTCTTAGGGCGAAACGCTAGCATTCGCTGGTGAACTGCACCACGAACCTTGACAGGACAAAACTACCATGAACGTTTCGATTGCTGGTTTCACAATAGCGGAGTATTGCCAACAGATGGAGAACAAGACCATCGTGGTCAACCGGGAATACCAGCGTTCGGACAAGGCATGGCCGTCTGCTGCGAGGTCGTACCTTATCGACAGCATCCTCAGCGGCTACCCTATTCCAAAACTCTCACTCTACCAAAAGACTGACCTAACGAGCCGCAAGACAATAAAGGAAATCGTCGATGGCCAACAACGGAGCCAGGCCATCTTCGACTTCCTACACGATAAGTTCCAAATCAGCGGAAAAAGTGAATTCGCAGGGCGAAAATTCTCCACCTTAGAGCAAACTCAACAGCAGCAGTTCCTGGATTACCAACTGACAGCCGATCTTTTCGTTGGGGCCACAACAGATGAGATTCGGCAAACATTTCGTCGTATCAATTCCTATACGATTCCTCTAAATCCACAAGAGAAGCGACACGCCGTGTTTCAGGGGGAGTTCAAATGGTTCATTGTCGACCTATCGGAGAAATATGCAGATGTTCTGAAACTTGTTGGGCTACTTAGTGAACGACAACTCAGCAGAATGGCCGACGCAGCACTATTTTCCGAACTCTCACTTGCAATGCTGGGTGGTATTCAGAGCGCCTCAGAGCCGAAGATAGACCAACTCTATGAGAAGTACGAAAAGGCGTTTGGTAAGGAGGAGGAGATCAGGTCCAGGTTTGTTTCGACGATGGACGTGATTTTACGGTGGGAGCAACTACATAATACAGTGATTTTGAATAAGCTGTATAATTTCTATTCTCTATTTCTTGCAATCACGCACGCGTGCGCTCCACTTGAAGTTCTTAACACCGCTTTTCCGCGAAAGAATTCGATTGCTCTCGATCCTGAATTTGCATTGCCAAACATAACTGAGCTCTCCGAGGCTCTAACACGACCCGAGGAACATCAACAGTATAAAGAATTCATTCAGGCCTGCTCTAAGACCACCAATCGTCTCAACCAACGAGTAACTCGTTTTCAGTGGTTCTCTAAGGCTCTTGATCCGCAATTGTTCTCATGAGAGCGTCAAGACGATTGTGCAACCTGAGTACCTCATGCTGCGCGCGCCTTCGGCGCCTGGAAGCACGTGTGGCGGGAATATCGGCGTCTTCTGCAGGTACTTCAGCTGAAATAATGACTTCGAACGTCGCAATCGAGGCGCTGACATCTTGGGCGAACTTTTCACGTGCGTATTATTTATCTTGTTTTCTCGTACCGAAGACCGAATCAAATTTGTCCGTGATTATCGCGCCGGTGGTTCCGATAGTAGACGCTCTCGGATTCGCAATTCAGACGTATAAGCCTAGGGCGGCTCCGAATAACGCAGGAATCTGGTCGCGTCGGGATGAGCCAACCTGGCATGATCCGAACATATTGCTGAACCTGTTGACTCGAATTAGATCTTCCAGCCTCACGGACGTTCGGGCGGCGTTGTCTCTACCAAATACAGTCTTTCGAGATCTACCTGTCTGCAGGAACTTCTTTGCCCATCGCAATCGGGATACGGAGAAAGCTGCTATGGAGGTTGCGGTGAGGCATGGGATTGCGGGATCTCCCCGCCCGACCAAAATGCTATTGTCGTTCCCTTATGCAGGGACAGAACCCCTTCTCCTGAAATGGCTACATGAAATCTGGTTCACTGTGCAATACATTTGTAACTGACCGAAGTTGGGTGCCGGGCGCCCCAGGTCCGAATTTTCGGACCCGGGAGGCCACGACCCTTCAAAATCCTGGTACCCATTGCCGGGTGGCCGGGTGCAAGGCTGGGCGGAGAAAACCCTCCACCATCCGTCCCCGGACCCGCCAAAGCGGCAGGCTGCCCGCATCCCGAAGGCAACCCTCACCCCACGCGCCATGCGAGCGGGCAGAATTCGGCGAGCCGCGCGAAATCCCGTGCGTTCCCGGTGATGACTTCAATGCCACATCGCGCCGCGCTTGCCGCGATCAGCGCATCGTTGGTCAGCCGCCCCTGCCCGATGCGCTCAAACCCGTACTTAGCGCCGATCTTTGCCAAAATCCGCCCGGTCTCGGTCCAATCGCTCAAATTCGGGACCAGCACCCGCCGAGCCCTCTCAAAATCCCTCTCCAGCTTCCCGACGAGTCTGGCGCCTGCCGCATCCGCTCCTGCATAGAGTTCCTCCAGCACCACCGAACTTACCCAGATGGGCGCCTTCCGGCGCCAACGCTCGAAGATCAGCCCGGCGTCCCGATCCCCCCGAAACGCGCCGATGTACACCGAAGAGTCGAACAGAACTTGCATTCGCCCTAGTCAAGCACGCCGTACACATCGCGCACGATTGCCTTCGAGCGAACAAAGCGGTCATGCGCCAGATTTGCGATGCGGTTCCGCTCGTGTTCCAGAATGGCCATGTCGATTGCCCGCTCCACTGTCTCGGTCTCCGTCGGCGCATTCAGCAGCTTCTGCGCGCGCTTCAGCTTCGCGGCGTCAAGGCGGAAATGCTTGTGAACCACCGCGGCCCTTGCCGTTCCCATAACGCCCTCCAATCACTCATTCTACCACGGATGTGTACAGAAAGTGGAATTATGAACATATGACCGTGCGCCGGGCGCCAAGGTCTCGATTCTGAGACCTGGGAGGCGACCTGTGAAAGAATCTTGACAACTGTAAACTGTAGCGCTACACTTAATAAATGATCAAGTCGTTCCGCCATGCCGGACTTGAGAAGTTCTATAAGACCGACAGCAAGGCCGGAATTCAAACGCATCATGCCAACAAGTTGAGGGTGCAATTGACCGCACTCAACGAAGCAAAACAGCCGTCCGATCTGGCAACCCCGCTATCGTGGGGATTGCATCGGCTGCAAGGCAGCGAACGGCACTGGTCGATCCGGGTCAATGGAAACTACCGTTCGACCTTCACCTTTGAAGGCGAAGACGCCGTTCTGCTCGATTATCGCGACTACCACTAAGGAGACGATATGCCCACGGAAATGCACAATCCGGCGCACCCCGGCCAGGTGCTTCAGGAATACCTGGAAGGGATGAACATCACGCGCGTAGCCAAGCATCTTCACGTCTCGCGCGTGACGCTTTCCAAGATTCTCAATTGCCGCGCGGGCATCTCAGCGGAGATGTCGCTGCGCCTTTCGGCGGCGCTGGGAACGCATCCCAGCTTCTGGTTCGACATGCAATCGTCGTATGAATTCGCGCAAGCCAGGCGCAAGAGACTCCCAGCCATCAAGCCTTTCAGTAAAGCTGCATAGGCCGAAGTCCAGGTGCTGAAGTGAGCCGGCCCGGCCTCCAGCCCCTCACCCCACACGCCATTCGAGCGGGCAGAATTCGGCGAGCCGCGCGAAATCCCGCGCGTTCCCTGTGATGACTTCAATGCCACATCGCGCCGCGCTTGCCGCGATCAGCGCATCGTTGGTCAGCCGCCCCTGCCCGATGCG
>JBKQVW010000032.1:0-71138 GCA_052142955.1 Acidobacteriaceae bacterium
CCGTTGGGAGGAGCATCAGGCCGACGTCTTTGGTCAGGAAGCCATCCACGGACTCGTCCCCGACCCGCAGGTCTCCGCGCAAAAGGCCTTCGTCGCCCTCGGCGAGAACTATCTCGAGGCCCCCAACCCGAATCCGCTGGTGGAATTCTGGCTCTACAGTCATCCCTCGATTTCCCAGCGGGCCAACTTCGCCGCCCACTACGATCCCTGGCTCCCCGGACGCCATCCGCGATATTTTCGTAAGTAATTTGGCGCATTTTCAGATTTGCGCGCGAAAACGGCAATTTGGCGAAACCCGGAAAATTGGTTGCCTTAGCAACCAACTCGCCCCAAAACAGCACAGATGGTTGCTAAGGCAACTATCTGTTTTTGGGCCGAATTTCGTGAGAGGATCGATCCATGGATTGTCTATTTTGCAGGATCGTCGCCGGAGAAATTCCCGCGAAAAAATTGTATGAGGACGACTCCTCCATCGCCTTCGCCGACCTTCACCCGCAGGCGCCCACGCATTTTCTTGTCATCCCGAAACAACACATGGATTCGCTCGCGCAGGCCACTGCGACGGACAAAGAACTGCTCGGACATTTATCGTGGGTCGCTGCCGAGTTGGCCGCGAAACAGAATTTGTCAAAGGGTTTTCGGATCGTCGTGAACACAGGACCGGAAGGCGGGCAGACCGTCGATCATCTGCATCTGCATGTGCTCGGCGGCCGCGCCATGCACTGGCCCCCTGGCTAAAAATCCCCAGTGTTGACGGCCCTGTTTCGCATCAGGAGCGGTCCGCGAAATTGCCCGGCACGTCCCCGGCATGTTCTACATTCTCACGACAATTTCTGTGCAACAATCAGGCGCCGAGTATCTGCGGCTGATAATCGTCTTCCACTTCCGCTTCGATGCCATAGCGGCGCAGCAGGTTCGGCAGCGTCTGCGAAAATGCGGAACGCGGCATCACCGTGTCGCACCCGGCCTCGATGGCTTTTGCTTTCAGTTCCCCTTGCAGGTGCGAGAGAAATCCGACGATCGAAGTGGCGCGCTTCAGCTTGGTTTTCAGTTTCGGAATCAGGGTCAGCGGCTTCGCATTCGCGTTGTTCAGGTCGAACACAATCAGCCGCGGCCGCTCTTCTTCCGGCAACGCCAGCATTTCCGCAATGGTGTCTTTGTCGTTTTTTACAAAAGAAACCTTGATTCCCAGCTTGCGCGCGGTCTCCTGAATCTTGGCCATGAAGAAAAGGTCGTCGATGAAACAGTAAATGCGGACTGGAGAATCGTCCGCTACGGCGGCGACGTTTGTCGAGCCATGGATGTCATCGACAGACCAGCCTGAACCGGCAGCGCCGGAATATTCTCCGTTGAAATTTCCATTGCCGTTGCCGTTGTAGTGCGTATTGGCAAGTCCACCCTGCAGCTCGATCGTCGAGGGCGGCCCATCCGCATAGTTTCCATTCACGGCGCGATAGCTATGGTCCATGGGGCCGACAAATACCTTGGGCCGGCGCTGTTTGCCGCCGCGGCGCTGTTGCTGGCCATTGGAATTGCCACGCGAGTCGCCACGGGCACTACGCGCGTTCGCACCCTGATTCTGACCCTGGCCCTGATTTTGATTTTTCTTGAAGAAACGCTTTTTTTTGCGGGGCTGGTTTTCATTGCGCGGAGCATTGCCCGGAGACGCGGGCGCCGCGGCCCCATTGGCCTGCTGAGCGCTGTTGGCGGCGGCCTGACCGGGGGTTCCGCCCGATCCGCGACGTTTCCGGCGGCGGCGAAAACTCTGCTTTTGCCGGGGAGCGTTCGGCCCGGCGGCATTGGGAGTCGCTTGTGCAGAAGGAGATGGACTCTCCGGTTGCGGCGTTGAATCTTCTGTCATTCAGACACTTCCTTGTACCTTGCGTTTACTTGTGCCGCGCGAGTCGGCGCAGCGCGGTCACTGGAATGATCTCAGTCCCGTCCGGCGTGGACGCTAGCGAGCAGCATGATGGAATTTGGTCTCAAGCTAGTTTTCGTTGCCCATCCGCCTCTTGCCGTCGATCATGACGGCAGCCCGCGGGCATGACAGTTCCAGCGTTACCGCTATGGAGCGCATTCCTGAGGCGCATCCAAACTGTCCTGTATTCATCCTATCCGTAACATGGTATCGGCGAGCCGCGGGTCCCGGAAAGGAATGCGGCTTCAGCCAAACGATGAGCAAGACTGATGCTACTCCGAGGAAACAGAATCGGCAAGTGGCACGCAGAAAAATCTTTAAAGCCGGGAATTCTGGGAACACATACTGCCGGATTGCGCCAGTTCCCAATGCGCCCATGCGGCAGACGCTGGTATTTCACCGGCGGGCCCGGAAATTTCACTGGCAAGGAATTTGAACCAAGGCAGATCCAAATTCGGTCTGATTCCGATTGCATTGGATTTGCTAATCCGTCCACCCAAACCCTGCCGCCATGGCATTTTCTTGTGCGCGCATGAACGACGCGACGGAAAAAGCGGAATGGAAAGGAGGTTGGTTGGGGGATGGTTGTATCCGACTGCAACATCCGCAACTAGAATCGGGTCACTGGCCTCCCACACTTGGGTGGACCCGTTTCATGATGCTTGCTACGATTCGGTTCGGCTGGAGCCGGCTGGTTTCCTGTCTAGTGTCCGGAAACTCTTGCTGCGGCTCGTTTTGCCTGAACTTTTCTGTCTTCTCGAGCCTTCCGGCTCTGAGTGCGTTGCACTGGCTCGCCCTATACCGATGCAACTTGGATACCAAAGTCATTCGATTCAAAATAAAAGACTTAGGCTGATTCGAGAATCTTGTTTTCTGCAATTTCATAGGAGGAAGCACGATTCCATCCGCAAATCCATAGATCGATACCGTGATGGAGGCCTATCGGCCCTTTTGCAAGAGGGGGACACAATATAGATATTTGGTCAAAGGATGCTTCCAAGGAGTCGAAAAAGTGACATCGTCCCGATTCAACCCATGGGGCGGCTTCCCCGCCTTCGCGGCGACCTTCCGTTTGCGATACGGTGATTTTGTGCCTAATCGATCTTCTATATGTCGACTCGCTACTGCGGAATCATTCCAATCGTCCCCAGCCATGTCTCCACCAACGCAGGCCATCCCGTAATCGGAAATTTCGTGCGCCGCAGCCCGAACCCATGCCCGCCTTGCGCATACAAATGCATCTCCGCCGGAACCCCGGCGTTCTTCAGCGCAATATAGTAAGCCAACGAGTCGTCTACGTTGTCCACGTGGTCATCCTCCGCCTGCAGCAAAAACGTCGGCGGGGTCTCGCGCGTGACAGGAATAGCGGGATTCAACCCAAGCTGTTGATCGGCAGTCGCCGGATGACGTACCACAAACTTTCTGCTGCCTTGCTTCGCATCCGATTCCGCCGCGGCAAGCGACAGATGGCCCGGATACAGAGCTACCGCAAAATCGGGGCGGCAGCTCTCTTTGTCGGCGGCATCGACAGCCGGATACAAACGCTTCTCATAATGAGTGCTGATCGCGGCCACCAAGTGCCCGCCTGCAGAAAACCCCAGCACGCCAATCTTGTGCGGATCGATGTGCCACTCCGCCGCGTGAAAGCGCACCAGACCCACTGTCCTCTGCGCATCTTCCAACGCAATCGGTGATTCCGGATATGGCCCTGATTTCGGATACGGCGCCGATTTCGGATACAGTCCTTCACCCGGCACGCGGTACTTCAGCAGCACGCACGTGATTCCTTTCGACGTCAGCCAATCGCAGACCTCCGTGCCTTCCAGATCCATGGCCAGAACCTCATAGCCTCCGCCAGGAAACACGACGACCGCAACGCCCGTATTCTTTCCCGTTGGCGAGTAGACCGTCATCGTGGGCCGCGAGACCTTTTCCGCCGCAACCCAAGGCCTGCCGGCAACCAGCGACTCCTTCCCCGTCGTTATAGAGACCTCCGGCCCCGCGACAGGCTGCGCATCCGGGGCCACTCCCGGCCATATAGGGATTTGCGTATGTCCTGGAGAGGGCTGCCAGGTAGGTGCCTGCGCGCGCAGACCGCCCAACGCAAACACAATCCAGAAAGCAAAAATCCAAGGCTTCATCCCATCTCCCGCAGCGTATCCCTCACCAGCGACTGACTGGCTACACCGAGTGTACGGTTGTCGAAGAGGAGCTTTTCCCTCGTGCTGTAGCGGGAATCGACTCAGTCAATAAACGGGAGCCTCGTCCGAAGCCGGACAAACAGAACTCGACCGTGCAGCCATGTTCAATTCCTGCTCGGCTTGTGTTTGCTAATGGGTTCCATGGCAGTTGCAACGGAGGCTATGTTGCGATCACAAGGGCAAGGCACGCACGAACGGACGATGGAATGACGGGTCAGTGCTGGCAGGTGGGGCAGAAGTGGGTGCCACGGCCGGCGACCAGAATTCGGCGGATGGGAGTCTGGCAGACCAGACAGGGCTCGCCGGTGCGGAGATAGACCTTGTGTTCCAACTGAAAAAAGCCTTTCTCCCCGGAAGTATCGACATAGTCGGAGACGGACGAGCCGCCGAGGGCAATGGCCTCTTGCAGCACGGACTGGATGACGCTATGCAGGCGCTCCAGCTCTTTGGCGGTCAGCCGGCCTGCCTGGCGACGGGGACGGATGCCGGCGCGGAAGAGACTTTCATCCGCATAGATGTTGCCGACGCCATGCAGCAGCGACTGGTTCAGCAAGGCCGACTTGATGGGGGTCCGACGGCCGCGAAACAGCGCACGAAAGGCGTCGAAGGAGATTTCCAGCGGCTCCTGTCCCGGCCCAATGAAACCCGGACTGGGAAGCGAATTCCCTTCCCCGCGCTTCTTCGGGTTCTGCACGGGTCCGGAACGTTCCAGTACTGAAAGCCTGCCGAAACGACGCGGGTCGACAAAGCGAATCTCACGCGCGTCGTCGAGTTGCAGGATGGCATGGGTATGTTTCGGCAGCGGCTCGTCGGGCTGGCAGACCAGCAGGCGGCCAGTCATCCCAAGATGGACCAGCCATTGTCCGAGCCATGGGCGTTGCCCGAGCCACGGGCGTTGTCCGATCCACGGATGCGGGGTATTCGTTTCGGGGGTCGAGCGACGAGCGGCCCGGCGAGCGGGAGGGTTTGCGCGTGCCAGATCGACGACGATATGCTTGCCGACACGATGGACGCGCTCGATGGTGCTGCCGGTCAGGGCGCGAACCAGCTCGGCAGGTGTGGAGCGGAACGGCTCCGGCTTCGAGCCCAGCCAGACAGAAACGATGGTCCGTCCGCGCGCGCGCTGGTCGACGCCGTTGGCGATGGTTTCGACTTCGGGCAGTTCCGGCATGGGTAAAGTTTTTCTCCTAAAACTGTTCGATCGAGAAACCGCGGGTCGAGACGACAATTTTCCACATCCCACTCAAGCCAAAAGAGGGCTTGCATGGGGCACCGCGGCTTTCCGCTTGGATCGCGTCTCCCCGTAGTATAGGATTCTTAGTTGAGAGCATGAAGCGTTGGCCGATGCGCCAGCAACCCTCCTGAACAATATTTGTTGCACCACCCATCATGGCCCGAGACAGCCGGAACCGCATTCTGAACCAGGGAAGCGTTCGCGTGCCCGGGCGTGAAGAAACGAGCGGAAACGAGTCGAAATGCAAGCGAAGACTGCAGTGGTTCTGGGCGCCCAGTGGGGCGATGAAGGCAAAGGCAAGATTGTCGACGTGCTTTCCGGACGATTTTCCGTGGTGGCGCGCTATGCGGGCGGCCACAATGCCGGACACACAGTGGTTGTTGGCGGCAGGAAGTTTGTGCTGCAGCTGGTGCCTTGCGGGGTGCTGCGGCCGGATTGTCGGGCCGTTATCGGCAACGGCGTTGTTCTGGATCCGATGGCCTTTCTGAAGGAAGTGGAGCGGTTGAAGGAACTGGGCGTGGATGTGGCCGGGAAGCTGTTTGTCTCCGACCGCGCCCATGTGATTCTGCCCTACCACCGGATGATGGAGCTGGCGTCGGAAAACGCACCGGGACGGGTGAAGATTGGCACCACCAGCCGGGGGATTGGGCCAGCCTACGAAGACAAGATGAAGCGGGGCGGGCTGCGGGTCATCGACCTGCTGAATCCGGAGCTGATGCGCACGCATATCCAAAATGCATGCCAGGAAAAGAACACGATTGCGCAGGCGCTGTTCGCGAGCGAGCCGCTAGACCCGGCCAAGATCTACGAGGAGTATGCGCGGGCGGCCGAGGCGATCGCGCCGTTTGTCGGGGACACTTCCCGCCTGTTGAACGATGCGCTGCGCGCCGGGGAAAGCATCATGTTTGAAGGCGCCCAGGGCACGCTGCTCGACATCGACCATGGCACCTATCCGTTTGTTACCTCCTCCTCGGCAACGGCGGGCGGAGCGGCCACGGGTACGGGTGTGGGGCCGACGAAGATTGGCACCGTGATTGGCGTGACCAAGGCGTATGTGACGCGGGTGGGGGAAGGGCCGTTTCCGACGGAAATTCACGACGCCCAGGGAGAATTGATTCGAGCGCGCGGGAAGGAATATGGCGCGGTAACCGGACGTCCGCGCCGCTGCGGATGGCTGGATCTGCCGCTGCTGCGCTATTCCAGCCAGATCAACGGCACCGAATGGCTGGTGGTGACCAAGCTGGATGTGCTGGACACGCTGAAGGAAATCCCGGTATGCACCGCGTACAGGATCCATGGAAAGATTACCGACACGATACCAGCGGATGTGCGAGGGCTGGAGTCGATTGAGCCGGTCCTGACCATGATGAAGGGTTGGGGCGGGAACCTCAACGGCGGTGCCACGGAAGACGTTCGCACCTTCGATGCATTGCCGGCGGCGGCGAAAGAGTACCTGAAATTTCTGGAAGCGGAGTCGGGCGCGAAGATCGGCATGATCTCGACCGGCCCGGACCGCGACCAGACCATTGTGTTGCCCGAGTTCGCCGACATGCTGGGCCGGATGTCGGCAAGCGGAAAATGATTGGGCGTAGTGAAAAGGTTGCAAGCCGCAACCACCTTGTCGCCAGTTCGTCCGCGATGCGATCACCACGTAACGAGACAGACGGGGGAAGGTCCCGTGGAGAGACTGGAATGATTTCATTTATCGTGCGTATGCGGTTCGCCCAGGAAGATCGCAAGAACGTCCTAGAAGCCGTGCGGCAGCTGGCGGCGGCGTCCCGGCAGGAACCGGGATGCATCAGCTACATTCCGCATGAACTGGCGGGAGATTCCAGCCTGGTGATGATCTATGAGCAGTACCGCGATGAAGCGGCGCTGGAAGCGCATCGGGCGTCTCCCCACTTCCACAAGCACGCGATTGGCGGACTGTTTCAATGGATGAAAGAACGCAGCGTAGAAGATTTAAACGCGCTGGCGTAGATTGATTGGTAGAGTCAAGCCGGACATTGTTGAATTTTACGAATAATTCTTTGACTCCGGCGCAGGCTCGAACTACTATCCCGATACGGCCATGCGAGTGAAGTTTCATTCCACGATTCGAACCCCCGAAGCGAAGGCGATCGTGCGTGGTAGCGTCGGGATGCTGGTGCTTTTACTGTGCGTTCCCGCCGCGAGAGCCGCCACGCTTCCGCATCCTCACCGCCAGCCGAGACAAGTGGTCCACATCATCGAGAAGCTGGAGCAGATGTGGCAGCAGGCGGAACTGACCGCCGATACGGCGGTGCTGGATACGATGCTTTCCGACGATTATCTTGGCATCTACGGGGACGGGACGCTGGCGACCAAGGCGGAGACCATCGACAGCTTCAAGGACGGGTCCACCCGATTCAGCCAGATTCACACCTGGGACCGCAAAATCCGCGTGTTTGGCAGCACGGCCGTGGTGGTTTCCAAGGCGCAGGTGGTCGGCACCCATGACGGCGAAAGTCTCAACGGCACGTATCGCTATACGCGCGTGTACCACCGGCACAATGGCGTGTGGAAGATCGTCAGTTTCGAGGCCAGCGCCACCCATCCGCACAAGTCGGGACACGGCGAAGGCACGGAGACCGGAACGGATACAGGTACAGCGCCTGCGGCAGGACATTCAAGAAACGCGGCTTCCGCCTCCGTCGCAACCATGGGCTAGAGAGGCTCTTCCGCCAGCGCAGCGTGCAGTCGATCCCAGGTAATCTCCAGGGGCTCGGGCAAGACACGCGTTTCGCCAATCACCGTCATAAAATTTGTGTCGCCGGCCCAGCGCGGTAGCATGTGCATGTGCACGTGCCCGGCAACTCCGGCGCCGGCCGCCTTGCCCAGGTTCATACCCAGATTGATGCCGTCGGGACGATAGATTTTTCTCAGGACCCGCTCCAGCCGCTGCGCCATGGCCATCATCTCCCGCGCTTCGGCGGCATCCAGCTTGCCCAGCTCGGCGATATGGGAGTAGGGCAGGATCATGACGTGGCCGGAGTTGTACGGAAAGGCGTTCAGGCAGATAAAGCATCGGTCGCCGCGATCGACAATGTTGGCGGCATGATCGGCCTCTGAGGGCGACAGGCCAGCCGCAACGGCATGGGCAGAAGCATCCAGCAAATTACAGAAGACGCAGCCAGTGTCTCCGGGCCAGGCCGCCAGCTCCGGCGGCACGCCCTGCCGGGTGGCAGAATCCAGCGTGCTGACATACCGGTAACGCCAGGGAGTCCACAAGATATCCATAGGGGGAAGTATAGACGGCGGCCTTCGATTCGATGCACTGGCTTTCCGCAGCAATGCATAGAACCTTCGCTTTGCTCAGGATGACGAGCCGCCTTCAACCGCTTGCGACATCCGACGTTCAGACTTGGATCACCAGTTTGCCGATATGGGTGTCTCCGGACTTGAGCAGCGAGATGAAAGCTTCGGGAGCTTTTTCGATGCCGTAGAGGACTGTCTCCTGATGCAGGACCTTGCCGGCGCGCAGCAATGGGACCATTTCGGCCAAGAACGTAGGCATGCGGTGGAGATGGTCCGGGACCAGGAGTCCCTGCAGGCGCAAGCGGCGAATGATGATTTGGTGCAGATTTCGCGGACCGGGCGCGGGAGCGTTATAAACCGAAATGGCTCCGCACATCACGATGCGGCCATGATTGCGCATGGAAGCAATCGCGGCCTCCAACTGCGGGCCGGCGGTGTTGTCGAAATACACGTGCAATCCGTCGGGGGCGGCAATTTCGAGCTCACGCAGCGGATCGCAGTCGCAATAGTTGAAGGCATAGTCCACCTGCAACTGGTTTTTCAGGAACGCGACCTTGGCCGCCGATCCTGCGCTGGCGATGACCTGGCAGCCATACAGCTTGGCCAACTGGCAGGCGACGTTGCCGACGGCGCCGGCCGCGGCGGAGACAAACACCGTCTCCTTCTCTTTGATCCTGGCAATGTCCTTGAGACCCACCCAGGCGGTCAGGCCGGTCGCGCCCAGCACGCCGAGGTAGGCCGAGGGCGGCGCCTGGGTGGCATCGATCGCACGCAATTGCGATGCCTGGGCAACGTAGTAATCGCGCCAGCCGCAGAAGCTGAGCACCCAAGTGCTGGCCGGAAAGCTCGCGTCCCGCGACTGCACGACCTGTCCCACGGCGGCGCCATCCAAGGCCCGGCCGAGCGCGAACGGCAGGATGTACGACTTGACCTCGTTCATGCGGCCGCGCATGTAGGGATCAAGGGAGAAAAAAGAATTTCGGACGAGAACTTCTCCCGGCTGCAGCTCCGGCAGATCGACAGTGACGAGCGCGAAATTTTCCGGAGACGGTTCCCCCTGCGGGCGAGACATGAAACGAATTTCAGTTGCCTGAAGTTTCCTGTTCGGCATGCGTGGCACCCTTCGAAGCAGACGACGGTTGCGCGCGGATCGTCTTCGCGGCGGTGAATCTTCTGCTACTAGGGCATTATCCGCTGTTCCCGGCAAACAGCAAATAGCGGAGACGACCGTCCGGCCTGGAAAATTGCGAGAAGGTCGGGCTGATGCCATCGAGCAAAGGCAACAGGTTGAATCACACGGATGCACAATCGTCTGTGATTGCGATCACGCAACAGCGAATGAATTCGTGCGGACCGATGGCGTCGCAGTGTGGTTCTCGTTGACACTGTTTTCCACCGATTGGTATAGTTTAATTGGGTGCGAAGCGGCCTAGGACTCATGCGCTGCGTGTCCCAATCCAGGGTCCCTTTTCTTCCCCGGCTCAAAATTTCGTTCAGGCCTGTGTTTCAGGTACCACCCAGGGGTCGTTGTCCGGCCTTCAGGTGATGGTACCGCTGACAGTGTTTCGACCGAACAGCGAGAGAGAGAGGCCCCCGGATTTCAGGTCCGGCTGAGATGCCATTTCGACAGCCAGTCGCCGCGGCGACCGCAGCCGGCATGAATGGACGATCTATGGATTTTCCCTGGGGTTTCCCAAGGGAAGCCGGCGATTGCCCGATACGGAGCGCCAAGCGCGCCGTACGAGTCCGGAGCCCCCTGTCTTATGGTAGACGTCCTCAATCCCGAATACACTGCGAGCAAAACCCTGAACACTACATTGGAAGCCAACGAAGTCACCACCCTCGAGACGCAAACCGAAGCGCCGGAAAACAACCACCACATTTCTGCCGTGGCAGAGAGCGAACCAGCGGAGCCGCAGCCGGCCGAGCAGGAGTCCCATATGTACCCGGAACCTGCGCAGGCGAGCCATGTGGCAGAGCCTGCGCCTGTCGCCGAGCAGCCCGTCGCCGAGCAGCCCGTTGCCGAACAGCCCGTCGCTGAGACGCAGGACGCCGCTTTCCACGAGCATGAGGAAGAGATGGACTTTGGCGCGCTGCTGGAGTCGTTTGAGCACGAGCAGGCCGCGCAAGAGGCGGCCCAGGCCGTCGACGGCAACGTCGTCAGCGGGACCGTGATCAAGCTGACGGACAAGCATGTCGTTGTCGACGTGGGCCTGAAATCGGAGGGCCTGATTCCGATCGAGCAGGTGCTGGACCACACTGGCCAGCCGAAACTGCAGCCGGGCCAGACGATTGAAGTGGTCGTCGAGCATGAGGAACCCTCCGGCAGCTACCTGCTGAGCTATGACAAGGCACTGCGCCACCGCGTGTGGGACACGATTGAGAAGGCTGCCAATGACAAAACTCCGGTGAGCGGGCTGGTGGTCAGCCGCGTCAAGGGCGGACTGACGGTGGACATTGGGATCAAAGCGTTCCTGCCGGGCTCGCAGGTGGAGATTCGGCCAGTCCGCAACCTGGAATCCTATATCGGGCAAGCGATCGATGTCCGCGTGATTAAGCTGAACAAGAAGCGCGGCAACGTAGTGGTTTCTCGCAAAGAACTGCTGGAGACCGAAGCCTCGCTGAAGCGCTCGCTGACGCTGGACCACCTGGAAGAAGGAACGATCCTGACCGGAACGGTGAAGAACCTGACCGAGTATGGCGCGTTCGTCGACCTGGGCGGCATCGACGGACTGCTGCACGTCACCGACATGTCGTGGGGACGGCTGACGCATCCGCGCGACCTGGTGAACGTGGGCGATGAGATCCAGGTGAAGGTGCTGAAGTTCGATCGCGAGAAGCAGCGCATCTCGCTGGGATTCAAGCAACTGACGCCGGATCCGTGGCTGGATGTCGCCGAGCGCTATCCGATTGGCGCCCGCGTGCGTGGACGCATTCTGAGCGTGACCGATTACGGCGCCTTTGTGGAACTGGAACAAGGGATCGAAGGCCTGGTCCATGTTTCCGAGATGACGTGGTCGAAGCGCATGAAGCATCCGACCAAGCTGGTGAAGCCGGGCGATGAGATTGAGACCATCATTCTGAACGTGAACCCGGCGGACCGCCGCATCTCGCTGGGCATGAAGCAGCTGATGGAAAATCCCTGGGAGCATCTTTCCGAACGCTACACGATTGGAAGTGTGGTGGAGGGCCGGGTGCGGAACCTGACTGAGTTCGGCGCGTTCATTGAAATTGAAGACGGAATTGACGGGCTAGTCCACGTCAGCAACATGAGCTGGACCAAGCGCATCAAGCATCCCTCCGAAGTAGTGAAGAAGGGCGACAAGGTAAAGGCAGTGGTGCTGGGAATTGAAGCCGAGCATCGCCGTCTGTCGCTGGGCATCAAGCAACTGCAGCCGGATGTGTGGGAGTCCTTCTTTGCGCAGCATCAGGTAAACGATGTGGTGCACGGCAAGGTGCTGCGCATGGCGCAGTTCGGCGCGTTCGTGGAGTTGGCGGACGGAGTCGAGGGCCTTTGCCATGTATCGGAAGCCACCGATGTCCACGGGATTCCGGTGAAGCTGGACGCGGACCAGGAGCACGATTTCAAGATCATCAAAATGAACGCGGAAGAGAAGAAGATCGGCCTGAGTCTGCGCGCGGTCGGCGATGAAGCAACGCGGGCGGATGTGGAGCAATATAAGGCACCCCGTGCGAAGGAACATGCGCATGGCCCTTCGTCGGGACAGTCGCGGGAATCGTCTTCGCAGTCTTCCTCGTCCACAACGCTGGGCGACCTGATCAACTGGAAGAAACGCGAACGCGAAGAATAGAGCGGATTCCCTATTCCTAGAGCCATCCGAGTTCAACGCTGAGCGGCTCGCCGCAGCGAGCCGCGCGGAGATGTACCACTTCAACTACACCTATAGGAAATCCGCTCTAGTCGCAGAGAAGAGTTGGAGAAGAAACGAGCGCTGAATGCCAAGGCATTCAGCGCTTTTGTTTGATTCGGAAACCTGGGAAACGGGCGGAGCTACTTGCCGGTGTCGATCCGAATGATGACGCGAAAGACGGGCCGGTCGTCAAACGAGCTGAGAATTCTTGGCCTGCTCTTTTTGCCATTCACCTGCGCCCATAGTTTGTAATCGTCGTTGGGGGAAAGCCGCTCGAAACGGTAATTGCCATCTGCCTGGGTGATGTAACTTTCCACCGTCAGCGTGTGTGTGTCGCTCAAATATACGATGGCACTGCGAATGGGAACGTCATTCTGATTGACCACGCGTCCCTGGACAGAGCGTTGCGTGGTTTGGGCAAGGACAGGTTCCGTGGGGCGGGAAACGGTTGCGAGACAGGCAACAAGGCCCAGCAGAACGGCAACGGTGAGAAAGCGGCTTCCATGGGAGCGCGCTGCTTGAATCCTGTTCATCCGATATGCACCTGTTTTATTCTTCCTCCTCGTCGTGAAAGACGATTGCACTTTCGTCGTACCCGGCTTCTTCCACTTTACTCAATTCCACCGGGTCCGTGTTGACGACTTCAAACTCCGCACCGCACTCTTCGCAGAGAACGACTTCGCCTTCTTCGACTTCATCCTCTGCGAAGGTCAAGGTGTTTTCACATTCAGGGCAAACTTGCATGACCGCTCCTTCAGCGTCGCTCCATGTTGGTTTATGATTACACCTCCGCAAAGGTGTAACGAAGCTAGTTTAAGGAAATCGCTGCGTACGTCAAGTAGGAAACATTTCCACAAACATTTTTCGATTGACTGCCTAGAGACTCCGTAGAAGATCGTACCCACTCCCGAAGGGTCCGGCAGGAAAACCTTTCCTATGTTGACGTGCGGAGAGGTCCCGGGGTTACCCGCAATCGGAGAGAAAGTTTTGCCGAGAACGAAGGGGGGCGCGGCGGCTGCCGGCGGCCATTTCAGCCCGGTTCCAGAGCAGTCGCGGGACATTTTTCCCCTGTCCTTTTTTTTGAAACCGGTGGCGCCACGGCGCGGCTGGACGTAGGCTGGTATTGTATGCCGCGTTCGGGTCCCATGACATTGTCGTTTCCTCCGTTTGCAGGAATGATCCGCAAGATCATTCTGGTAACGGTCGCGATTTTCTTTTGTCTGCTGGTGCTGCGCTGGATTGCGCCGGCGGTCGCCGTCGACATTTTTGCCGTGGGGGCCCTGACCCCCACGATGGTATTGCACGGAGCGCTGTGGCAGCTGATCACATACAGTTTTCTGAGCGGCGGCATTTTCCAGATAGCGTTCGACATGCTGTCGCTGTGGTTTATCGGCTCCTACCTGGAAACGACCTACGGAACGCGCTGGTTGACGGAGATTTATTTCTTCTCTGTCGCAGGAGCGGCCGTGACGACGATTGCCGTTGCCTACACGCATATCTTCCATATGTCGCCGGCGCAGACCACCTACGGCGCTCTGGGGGGGATTTTCGGCCTGCTGGCGGCATGGGCGGTGCTGATGGGCGACCAGAAATTTCTGATGTTTCCTCTGCCCATTTCCATCCGCGCAAAATATCTGGTGATCATCTTCATCCTGATTGCGCTGGCCAGCGTATTCGAGGGGCCGAACGGCTTTCTGTCGCTGGCATCTCTGGGCGGCGCGCTGTTCGGCTACATCTACATCAAAGTGGCCCCGCGGCGCGGTTATGCGCATGCGGCGACGGAGCGGGCCTTCTCATTCCGCAATGGATACTACCGCTGGAAGCGGCGGCGGGCGGCGCGGAAATTTGAAGTCTACATGCGCAAGCATGACCGCAACGTGAAGTTCGATGGGCAGGGACGGTATATCGATCCGGATGGAAAGAAAGACCCCACGGACAAACGTTGGATGAATTAGAGCGCGGGGTTAGAACGGATTTCCTACAGGTGTAGTTGAAGCGGGAAATCTCTGCGCGGCTTTTTCTCAAGAAAAGCCGCTCCTCATTGAACTCGGATGGCGATAGGAATAGGAAATCCGCTCTAGACGGCAACAGTGAAGGTGTCGCCGCTGCGCTCGACGGCGCGATAGAGGGTGTCGCGTTCGACGGGAATGCGTCCGGCTTCTGTGATGAGGCGGACGAGGTCGGCACGGCGCATGCCCTGCGGGGTTTCGGCGCCGGCGTCGTGATAAATCTTTTCTTCCACCACGGTGCCATCGATATCATCCGCGCCGAAGCGCAACGCAATCTGGGCAATCTTCGCTGTCATCATCTGCCAGTAGGCTTTGATGTGGCCGAAGTTGTCGAGCATGAGGCGGCCGACGGCAATCTGGCGAATATCCGTCATCCCGCTGGTGCGCGGCAGATGGTCGAGCGCGGTGTTGTCGGGATGAAACGCCAGCGGAATAAAGGTCTGGAAGCCGCCGGTTTCGTCCTGCAGGGCGCGCAGGCGGAGCAGATGGTCGACACGGTCTTCGTCATTTTCGACATGCCCGTAGAGCATGGTGGCGTTCGAGCGAAGCCCAAGTTGATGCGCGATGCGGGCGGTTTCCAGCCACTCGTCGCCGTCGATTTTGTGGTCGCAAATAATGTGGCGCACGCGGTCTGCAAAGATTTCCGCGCCGCCGCCGGGCATGGAATCGACGCCCGCGGCTTTCAGTTTCTCGATGGTCTCGCGGATGCTCAACTTGGAACGCTTGGCGAGGTAGGCGATCTCCACCATGGTGAAGGCCTTGATGTGGACCTTGGGAAAGCGCTGCTTCAAGCCGCCGATGAGGTCGAGAAAATATTCCAGCTGCAGATCGGGATGCAGACCGCCGACCAGATGAAACTCCGTGACAGCTTCGGAATAGCCTTCGGCGGCGCGCTGCCACGCTTCTTCCAGAGCCATGGTGTAGGCGCCGGGCGCGTCTTTCTTTCGTCCGAAGGCGCAGAGGCGGCAGGCGGCCACGCAAACGTTGGTGGGATTGATGTGGCGATTCACATTGAAGTAGGCAATGTCGCCATGCATTTTTTCCCGCACCCAGTTGGCCAGCCAGCCAACGGCAAGAATGTCGGGGGAACGATAGAGCGCAACGCCATCGTCAAATGTAAGGCGCTGCTCGGTAAAGACTTTTTCCGCGATTGGGGTCAGGCGCGCATCGTCGGTCTGGAAGGAATGCCGGGATTTCTTACTTGCTTCCACGATGGACCCCTGCGGGTATGATAGCCGACGGGCTGGCCGCGAACAACTAAGGCAGGCAACGGGCCACGGATTGCGCGAAGAAGCTGACCGGAGAAAACCGATGCCGGCGACGGGTCGGCTGGGAAGGTATTTTTTCTCCAGGTTCACGGGTGCTGTTAGGCTGGGACAGGAACCCTTGCCGATGCTCATGCGTCCTCGTGCTTTGCTTGTACGTCCTGTTCTTGTGCTGCCGATTCTCTTTTTGCTTGTAGGCATGCTGGTACAGGGCGCGACCTCCACGCCTCCCGCAGAGGTGGGTCAGTTTCCTGCCATCCAGGCACGGAGCCTCGACGGCGCTCATCTGAATTTGCCGGCAGAATTTTCCGGGCAAATGAACCTGGTCATCATTTCCTTCGCCCGCGAACAACAGCCGCAACTGGATAGCTGGATTCCGGCGGCGAAGCAGATCGAATCCGCGCACACGAAGTTCCGCTATTACGAACTGCCGACCATGTCGCGGGAGAACGTGCTGTATCGCTGGTGGTTCGATGCGGCCCTGCGCAGCAACACCACGGACAAGAACCTGCGCAGCCGGATCCTGACCGCGTATGTCGGCAAGCGCGCCTTCAGGAAGTCGCTGCACATTGCGAATGAAAAGCGGGCAGTGGCGATCCTTGTCGACCGGAAGGGGCGGGTCTATTGGCGAGCAGACGGACCGTATACGGAGCAGGACATGGCTGCCATCCAGGCTCTGCTTGCGACGAACGGGGTCTAGCAGATTTTCTTTGTTGCATGAAAAACGCGGGTCTTCCGCTTCGATCTCCCCGACGACCTGCGGTCGGGATGAGAATGCATCGCGCTAGAGTAAATTCTTTTCCATTTGCCAGGCATCGATTCTGCGCAGGTAATAGGCAGGGATGCGGCTGACGGTGCGAAATCCCAAGCGTTGATAAAAGGCCACGGCGGCTGTGTTTTCGACGGATACGTGCAGATGGATGCCGCTCGCTCCCCACGCGCGCACGTGATCTTCCAGCGCTTGATAGAGTGCGCCGCCGATGGAATCTCGCCGGAACTGAGGCAAGACCTCAATCGTGACCAGTTCTCCATAGCGCGCATTCTGGCGGGAGCGACGCCGCCGCTCCAGAGCAGCAAATCCGACAATGACGCCGGAACGTTCCGCAACCAAGGTGAAGATGGCGGGATTGGAGAGAAGAAATTCAATTTCTTCGCGAGGATAGGCGATGCCGGGCGCAAAGCAGAGAGCATCGATGGCGGCCAGCGTCTCCAGGTCCGGCATGGAGGCCGGACGAACCGCGAACGAGGGACTCTCCGGCAGCGTCATAAGGGGGATTGACTTTGGCGCACGATTTAGAAACTGCCCGAGGCAATCTCTTTTTGCTGTTCCGCGACGACGCCATGCAGCAAGGTCGCAGCCACGAGGCGTCCGTTGGAAGAATCCACAATGTGCGTGCGCCAGCCGGGATTCCACCAATCCCAATGCTTGCCCGCGGGATCGATGCCGAGCACAACGTCGGAGTCGTAGGAGGTGGCGACGACGCGCTTTAACTGGGGATCGTATTGGAGGCCGCTGATGTCGTTGATGGGAACATCGACGGACTGCCAGGTTTGCCCGTGATTGTCGCTGAAAGCGACGCCCAAGCGTCCACCGATCCAGAGGTCTCCATTCGCATCCACAGCGACATAACGAACCCGGCGCCATTTTTCCGGGGGTACCAGAGGCTGCCAGGTTTTTGCCTGGTCCGGGGAGAGATACAGAACCGACGACCCGCTGGAAAGGACGGTGTCGCCGTTGGCTGCGACGTCGTAGAACGGAACCACCGACGATGTCGCCCGAAAACTGGTACGGCCGTTGTCGACATGTTGCGCTTGAAGCACAGCGCGGTGCCAGAGAAATGTATTTTCGTTACTCGAATAGATGCCGTCCGCGGTCGCAGCATACCACCTGCCATTGGAAAAAGCGACCGAGTGGACTGCATCGTCCATCGTGCCGTCCGGAACGTAGATGATCTCTGTCATGTACGTCACATGGTGTCTTTTGCTGACATGTCTGACCTTGTGCGACGTTTCCCTAACCCGGTCGTCGATGCGGACCCACCGGTTGCCTTGCAGGCGATAGAAGCCGTGGTTGGAGCCCGCCACCAGAACTCCGCCGGGGGACATGGCAAGGGCAAACACGTCGTTGTCATCCAGGCCGATATTCAGCTGACTCCATGCATGACCGCCATCTTTGGAAACGAAAACCCCTCCAAAGCGTTTGTCGTTCAAGACGCCAACGTAGACCGTATTGGGAGAGTTGGGATCGGTGACCATGGAAGAAATCTGGCGCTCGGAAAAGCCTTGATTGTCAGCCTGAAAACTGATCGAGCCATTGTCGCTGGAAAGAATGCCGCTGCGGTCGGTCGCCATCAAGATATGTTGGGAGTTTTTGGGATCGACGTAAATGTCGTTGATGATGATGTCGTTGGGGGTCATCAAGGTCCACTTTTCGCCGGCGTCCACGGTGCGGTAGAGGCCTTCCGTGGTTCCGGCGTAGACGATGCCGGGGTTGTTCGGGTCCTGCATTAAGACGCGGGTGCGACGGGCGGTGGTGGGGATGCCCTGGATCTTATGAAAGTTGGCGCCGCCATCGAGACTCTTATAGATTCCGGAGCAGGCGCTGAGGTAGACGGTGTCCGGCGCTTTGGGGTCGATGATGATGGAAAATACATCGGAGTCGACGATCAGGCCCTGCTGGATGCCGCGCCATGTCTTGCCGCCGTCGACGGTCTTCCAGGGCAAATGCCAGGTACCGGCGTAAATGACTTTAGGATTCACGGGATCGATGGCGATGGATTCCACTTCGTGCAGCTCCGAGCTTCCCATGGGGCTGATGAGGGACCAATGGCGGCCGCCATCCAGACTGCGATAGACGCCGGAGAGTGTGCCGGCGACAAAGATGTTGGGATCGGAGGGAGCTTGCGCGAGAGCACGGACGGATTGGCCTTTCATATCCGGCACGGAGGTCCAGTGATGGCCTTCGTCGTCGCTGATAAAGACGCCGCCGTCGGGCTGATCCAGCCTCCAGGCGCCCACCAGGATGCGCCCGGGATTGGATTTATCGAACACAATGTTGTCGACGACCAAAGAATCGGAGGTGGAGATTTTGCTCAAGCGGGTCCACTGTTGGGCGTCGTTCGACTCATATACCCAGCTGTCGGTGGTTCCAAGAAGGATATGAGAAGGGGCTGCCGGGCTGTACGCAAAGCTGCGAGCATCGCCGCCGTACGGGCCAACGCTATGCCACTGTTGTGCGGTCGCACCGGTCCCGGAAAAGCTGAACAGACCTAGAATGACTACTGCAATCGAGGGGAAGATTCGTCTCATCGTAGTGACCCATCCATGTGTATCGCTCTACAACGTTGAGGGAGAAGCGAAACCAACCCACAGGATGCTGGGATGGCCGTTCACTGCCGGCGTACTCGAAAACGCTCCATTCTTGTCTTGCAATGAAAAGGGCCAGCCGGGATATAGCCGGCCGGCCCTGAACATTTTGCTGCTTCGATCAATCGTCCTTACTTCGACGGAGCGGTGGCGGCTGCACCCTTCGCCTTGTGGTGATGATGGTGATGGTGCGGCGTGGCGGAGCGCGCGTGGCCGTGTCCGTAGGCATTCCTCGACGCCTTGATGACCGAGGTATCCACCGGAGTTGTGCCCTGCACATCGTTGTCGAAAGTGGCGCCCGACGGGACCAGGTAGTTCTGGACCGTGTCAGCTCCGGCGGTTCCGGTGCGGACATCGATGCGGGAAGGATCAATTCCCTTCTCGCTGACCAGGTAAGCCTTGGTGTTGACGGCACGCTCTGCAGCCTGTCTGTCGGCGTGGCGCTCGTTGGGAGCACTGCTGCCGACAAGAACGGCCCTGGCATCGGCGTTGCGCTGGAGGTTCAAAGCGACATCGTCCAGGCAGGCCTTGGCTTCATTGTCGACGCGGTCTGGGCGACGGCGGTCGCGGCCGAAGCTGATCGAGCAGAGAGTCTCGGTCTTCGGCGCAGGCGGCGGCGCGGGTGCGTTGACTGTGACGTCTGTGGTCGCCGATGCGGTTTGACCCTTATCGTCGGACACATTGCAGGTGACGGTGATGACGCCGGGAGCAGCGCCTGTCGTGTTCAGAGTTGCGGTGGTGTTGGAGCCGCTGATCTGACCGGACGAAGCACTGTAGCTATAGGTAAGAGGACGATTCTGCGGGCTAACGCCGTGGGCGGTAATCGTAGAGGAATCGCCAGGATTGACGGAGCTCGGATTCGCCTCGCAGCTGACCGTCGGCGGCTCAAACTGCTTGACCGTGAAGGAGGCGTTGCAGTCAGCCGATTGACCGGCCTTCGCGCCTTCCGTCACGTGGCCCGCGACGGTGTAGGCCCCAGGAGCGAGATCGGTGGTGTCGACGGTTGCGGTCGTGGAAGTGCCGCTGATCTTGCCGCCAGTCGTCGTCCAGCTGTAGGTAGGCGTTTTCTTCGGGTTCAGATTGGTTGCGTTGCCGGTAATCGTAATCTGATCGCCCGGATAGACGTCGGAAGGGCTGGCCGAGCAGGAGTAGGCAACCGGCGGCGGCGGAAGAATGCTGCCCATGTGAAAGACCAGGCCGGAGCTCAGTTGCACAGCATTGATGTTGGCGCGACCGCCAAGAACGACGTCGGTAAGACCGTTGGTGGTGGAATGGGGAACCAGACCGTTGCGGCTGCCGGTATCAAGATCGGCGTTGGGATCGGTAAAGTCGTTCGGCGCGCCGTAGGAAACGTGCATGTACTGATAATCGGCCTGGAAGACACGCCAGGAGAGCTTGTGATGAAAGATAGGCAGCGGGAAATCCAATCCGCCGCCGGCCGTCAAAGCAGTTCCCCAGTGGTATGGGTTTTCAAAATGCACCGGCCCAGCGCCGTCCGAGTAATAGCCCACATAATTTGGGCCGCCCATCCGAGCGGTACCCACCAACCCATGAATGAACGGGGTCAAGCCATCCTCGAGTGGAAAGCGCGCGATGGGGCCGCCGCTGATGGTAGTAAAGCCATCGTTCTTGCCCAACGAGTGAGAGCCGAGGATGCCCTCGAACCCGAGGTACTTGTTGAAGTAATATGCGCCGCTTCCAATGGCGCCGACGTCCACATCTTCATAGCGCTCGCCATTCACCCAACCGTGGGGCGCCAGATAAGAGTAACCAAGAAAAATGTCGACACGCGACGGATTGACTGTCGTAGACGGCGCGGGCGCGTTGGGTACAGCCGAACTCGATGAGCTTGCTGTCTGTTGCGCCATTAGAGTGGTTCCCAGCCCCAATACGCAGACAGCAGCTATCCAGCGGCCCTTCGTGCGTAGATTAAAATATTCCATCCCTATCTCCTCCACAACTTTGTGTAAACAAACCAAACTCATGTCCTGTAAACTTCGAGCGCTTTGACTTATTCCTTCCCAAGCGCTGGACGCGTGCCTTGTAGTCCGGGCCTTACGAATTCAACGTAACCGAACCATATCTCGGGTATCGATTCATTGATTAGAGCGCAAGACCGAATCAAAAGGTTGTCCCATAGATACTGGGCTAATCCCAAGGTATACCAAGAGATACCTCAACGCCAAGAATTAATACAGAAATGACGCCAAGCGTGGATGGTTTCCTTCCCTTCCGGTCTGGTTCCAGTTACTCCAGATTGAGGACTTTCTTGACGGTCCCCCGCTCGCGCAGAATTTTTTCCTGGAGCAAGGTAATGGCATAGATCAGCTGTTCCGGGCGGGGCGGACAGCCGGGAACATAGACATCGACGGGAATAATCTGGTTGACGCCCTGGACGAGGGCATAATTGTTGAAAACCCCGCCGGAAGTAGCACAGGCCCCCATGGAAATGACCCATTTGGGGTCGGGCATTTGGTCGTATAGCCGACGAATGACGGGCGCCATTTTCACCGACACGCGTCCGGCAATGACCATGAGGTCGGACTGGCGCGGGGAGGGCCGAAATACCTCGGCGCCGAAGCGGGCCACGTCGAAACGGGAGGCGCCCATGGACATCATCTCAATCGCGCAGCAGGCCAAACCGAAGGTCATGGGCCAGATGGAGCTTTTGCGCACCCAGTTCAGCGCGGTATCGAGGGTGGTAAGGATGACGCCTTCATTCTGGTCATTCCCATAGTTGACTTCGCGCACTTTCCGCTGATTCAGCGCGCTGCTTTCGAGGTTTCCGAAAAGATAGTGGTCTTTCGCGGGATTGGTATTTGCCATAGCGATTCTTTATCTTACAGTTCCAGTATCTCGCATTTTCACGTCCGTGCAATTGCTGAATCAAGCCTTCGAACTGACGAGGGCGGATGAATGGCCGCGCTAGAACTCCGTAATTGGGTGACATCGCCAGTCGCCGATTTGCAATTGACCTGCGGTTCCCCATGCGGCAAGATGGCTGCAAATGAATTGTCGACATGTTTTGTTTGCCGTCTGCCTTGCGTTTGCTGTGCCATCCGTGGCAATGGCCAAAGTATCTCCCTGGATTGAAGTACGCAGCCCGCATTTTTGTGTGCTGACGAACGGCAGCGCGGCGGACGGCCGCCACGTAGCCCATGAATTTGAACAGATGCGGTATGTCTTTGCCAGCCGGTTTGTGAACCTGCGGTTGGACTCGGGCGCTCCGTTGCTGATCTTTGCGGCGCGCGACGAAAACACAGCCAAGTCCCTGGAGCCGGAAATATGGAAAAGCAAGGGCGCGAAACCGGCGGGCCTGTTCAAGCATGGATGGGAGAAGCAGTATGTAATGATCGACCTAGATGCCGGGGCCACCGGTCTGAATACGTACGCGCTGGTCTATCACGAGTACACCCATTCCATCCTGCACATGAATGCGCACTGGTTGCCGACATGGCTGGATGAGGGGATGGCAGAGTTTTACGGCTACACGAGATTTCAGGACCACAAGATCCTGCTGGGCGCTCCCACAGCCCGCCGAGTCGATCTGGGGCTGGCACCTATTCCGCTAAAAACCTTGCTGGAGGTGACACCAAATTCGCCGTACTACCACGACACCGACAAGGAGAACCAGTTCTATTTTGAGTCGTGGGCGCTGGTGCATTACCTGACCTTCGGACCGGGAATGGGAGGCGGAGCCAAGCTGAATGAGTTTTTCCATTCCCTGCAAATGGGGACCGATCAGGAACTGGCGTTTCAGCAGGCGTTTAGCAGCCTTGCCGAGGTAGAAAAGGGACTGGACCAGTCGATGATGCAACTCACTACTCGGGTGGGAGTGGTTCCGGACCAAACGGAAATTCAGGAGAAGACCTTTACGGTGACGAAACTTACCGTGGCCGAAACCGAAGCGCAACTGGCTGGGTATCACTTGTGGAGTCACGATTTGGCCAGTGCGCGGCCGCTGGTACAGCAAGCGCTCAAAGACGATCCTAAACTGGGGCTGCCGCTCGAAGAAGAGGGCTTCCTGCTTTTTGCGGACGGCCAGAACAGCGCGGCCGCGGCTGCGTTTTCACAAGCCTATGCGCTGGATTCATCTCTATATCTTTCTTTGTTTGCCAAGACGATGCTATCGCCGATCGCAAATTCCAGCGTGCCAACGAGCGAGGACGCCTTTCATACCGCACTGTTGCAGGTGGCAGCGCTGAACGGTCAGTTTGCGCCTGCGTATGTCCAGCTGGCACGGCTCGCGGTACGCGAAAACGACCTGCCAACTGCGTTGGGGCTATCGCGCAAAGCGGAAGAGCTGGAACCATGGCGCGCCGGGTATCACCTGTTGACGGGGCAAATTCTGCTGCGCATGGGCAAGGACGCCCAGGCTGCGCCGTATGCCAAGTACGTCGCGGAACATTGGTATGGACCCGACCATGATGAAGCGGTGGAGTTATGGGACGCGATTCCCGCGGCGCAGCGGCCCGCGGGCGTCCCCCTCGTGGAACAATTTACGCTTCCCAATATCAAGCGGGCGGAGGGAACGATCCTATCTACGGTTTGCGGCAGTAAAGATCAACCTTGGACGATGGTCGTACTGAGCGATGGCCACCCGCTCACCTTTCATAGCAAGGGATTCTTCGCATTCGGATTCTCCGACACCCTATGGTGGGGAGAAGACCACGTCAGCACGTGTCGGCACATCGATGGACTGCGGGCAATCGTGCACTATCACCCCGCCGCAAATACGAGCTACACGGGCGACGTGGTCGAGGTGGATCTGCGCAACGACCTTCCGGCGGCAAAGAACGCCGCGGGAAAGGCGACGGTGGCAGTCGAGCCGTAGCTCGCAGACTTGCCGTCATGGAAGCGCGAATGCTAGACTCCGTAGTCCTTTGAAATGCCGGGTTGCGTCGTCGTGTATGCGAAGGCCAGTCCCGGCGTTCGGAGAAGGTTTCGAGCGGAATTTGATTCCTATCGGTACGATGCGCGGGTTTGCTGGAAGCGAGGCCGCGAGAAAAACGCCTGGCTACGATGCCGCCGACAGGAACAACCGCTCCAGGAGAAGGTGTGGTTCCAGCCCCGATTTTTTTTGCCGGGCCATCCGTGCATTCCCGCGGATCCATCCTTCTCCAGTGTTAAGGCTCCTGGAGGACTGGAATGAAGACGTACCTGGGCAATGAAATTCGGAACCTGGCCTTTGTCGGCCATTCGCACTGCGGAAAAACCACACTGATTGAAGCGCTGCTGGCGACGGCCGGCACAATTCCAACCATGGGCAGCGTCGAGGACGGGACCGCCGTGACCGCCTACGACGAAGAGGAAGTTACGCGGCGAGTCACGCTTGCGAACGCCGTCGCGTTCTGCGAGTGGAGCGGAGTGAAGATCAATCTGATCGATACTCCCGGCTTCAACATGTTTGTGCCGGAAGCGCGGTCGGCGATGCTGCCGGTCGAAGCGGTGGCCGTGGTGGTGGATGCGGTGGAGGGGCCGCAACCGATGACGCAGCGGGTGTGGGACTACGCGGAGGAATTCAAGCTGCCGCGCATCCTGGTCATCAATGGAATGGATCGCGAGCGAGCCAAGCCGGAGGCTGTGCTGGAAAGCCTGCGGGCCAGTTTCGGGCGCTCCGTGACACCGGTGGCGCTGCCGATTGGAGCAGGGCCGTCGTTCTCCGGCATCGTGGACCTGATCGCGATGCAGGCCTATGACTATCGTGGCAATGCGAAGGGCCGCGGCCAAACTATTGCAATCCCAAAAGAGTTGCTGGAGCAGGCGCAGGCGGCGCATGAGGCGCTGGTGGAACTGGTGGCGGAGGGAAAAGACGAGCTGCTGGAGGAATTTTTCAATCAAGGAACGTTGAGCGAAGAACACCTGGTGACGGCGTTGCATGAAGCGATCCGCGAAGACCGCATTTTCCCGGTGATGTTCTCGTCCGGATTGAACAACATTGGGACCGATCGCCTGCTGGAGTTTTTCCGCATCTATGCGCCCGCGCCGGTGGAACGCGCGCCGGTCCCCGCGACCTCGCTGGCCGTAAAGAGCGGGAAGGCGGAAAACGGGAATGGGAATGGGGCAGAGACGGCGCCGGAAAAAGAGGACCAGCGGGTGGTCGATAACGGACCGCTCTCGCTGTTCGTCTTCAAGACGATTTCCGATCCGTTTGCGGGACAGATTTCCTTCTTCAAAGTTTTTACAGGGTGCGCCCACGACAACGATTCCGTCTTCAACTACAAGCAGCAGGCGCAGGAAAAGCTGGCCCATCTTTCCGTGATGCAAGGGAAAAAGCCGGTGCCGGCGACCGAACTTCATGCGGGCGACCTGGGCGCGGTTGCCAAGCTGCGCAGCACCCACACCGGCGACACGCTGGGGGACAGCCGGCACGCCATTTTGTACGAGCAGGTGCAGAACCCGGAGCCGGCGATTGCCTTTGCGATTGAACCGCGGACGCGGGCGGATGAAGACAAGCTGGCGAATGCCCTGCACCGCATCATGGAGGAAGACACGCTGATTCGTTTTTTTCGCGATCCGCAGACCAACGAATTTCTGATTGCGGGGACGGGCCAGCAGCACATTGAAATTGTGGTGTCGAAGCTGCGGCGGCGGTATCACACGGAAGTCACGCTGAAAGCTCCCAAGGTGCCGTATCGCGAAACCATTCGCGCGCAGGCCGAAGGACATGGGCGGCACAAGAAACAGTCGGGCGGGCACGGGCAGTTCGGCGACTGCAAAATTCGCATTGAGCCGTTGCCGCGCGGCAGCGGATTCGAGTTTGTGAATGACATTTTCGGCGGAGCCATTCCGAGGAATTATGTTCCCGCGATTGAAAAAGGGGTGCGGGAAGCGGCCGATCGCGGATATCTCGCGGGCCATCCCATGGTGGATTTCAAGGTGACCGTGTTCGACGGCTCGTACCACGAAGTGGATTCGAATGAAATGAGCTTCCGCATTGCGGGACGCTTGGCCTTTCGCGATTGCATGGAACGGGCGCGGCCGGCGATGCTGGAACCGGTGATGCGAGTGGGCATCCAGACGCCGGAAACGTTTGCGGGGACGGTGATGGGAGATCTGCCGGGACGACATGGGCGCGTGCTGGGAATGGAGCCCAGTTCCGTGCCCGGACAGACCGTCATCCAGGCGGAAGTGCCGATGGCGGACATGTTGACGTATGGAGCCGACCTGACCGCGATGACCCAGGGCCAAGGCAGTTTCCACATGGAGATGGACCACTACGATTTTGTTTTGCCGCAAACGCAGGAAAAGCTGGTGGCGGCGGCAAAGCAACATCAAACAGTGCCGGACGACGAATCGTAGGGGGTTTTGCTTTTCGATACAATCAGCCCATGCAACTGGCAGAACTGGCACGCCGACTGAACGCGCGTTTGGAAGGCAGCCCGGAGAATCCCGCGCCCGAGACCCTCGAAATAACGGGCGTTGCGGGCATTGAAGAAGCGGGCGCGCACCAGGTGACCTTTGTCGCCAACCCAAAATATGCAGCGCTGACAAAAACTACCCGAGCCGCAGCGGTGCTGGTGACAGAAGACTTCCCCGCCATCGCGGCGGCGACCTTGCGGACGCCGAATCCATATCTGGCCTTTGCGCACGCCATTGAAATTTTCTATCATCCACCCGTTTACGCTGCGGGTATCCATCCCACGGCCATCGTTCATCCAACGGCGAACCTGGGCCGCGATTGCCACGTGGGCGCGTACGCCGTGATCGAGGCGAACGTCGAGATTGGCGACGGCGCGGTGCTGCTGGCCCATGTGGTGATCTATCCGAATGTTCGCATCGGAAAACATTTTTTCGCCCACGCGCATTCCGTCGTGCGCGAGGGATGCCAGTTGGGCGATCACGTGACGCTGCAAAATGGCGCTGTGATCGGGACGGATGGGTTTGGATTCGCGAAGGACGACGAGGGACGCTGGCACAAGATTCCGCAGTCCGGCCCGGCGATCCTGGAAGACCGTGTCGAGGTGCAGGCGAATGCGTGCGTGGACCGCGCCAGCGTGGGGGAAACGCGCATCGGAGCCGGGGTGAAGGTGGACAACCTGGTGCAGGTGGGCCATGGGTGCACGGTAGGCGAAGATACGCTGCTGTGCGCACAGGTGGGGCTGGCAGGCTCGTCACACCTGGGAAAGAACGTGATTCTGGCGGGGCAGGCTGCGGTGGCGGGACATTGTTCGATCGGCGATGGATCGATCCTGACCGCACAGAGCGCGGTCTCGCACGATGTTCCGCCAGGAAAGGTGATGAGCGGGTCGCCGGGCCTGGACAATAAACTGTGGCTGCGCTGCGTGGCCGCGTACAGCCGTCTGCCGGAGATCGTGAAGACGGTGCGCAGGCTGGGGAAAGAGTAGGAACGTCCGGTTGAAAACCGCAGGCCCCCACTTCGGTCGCGTCGCCGAGGCGACCACCCTACGGTCGGGAGGACAACGCATTCTCGCCTACACTGGAAATATGCCTAGACGGAATGGACTGTGGGGAATTCTGTTGCTGGCCAGCCTGGCGGCGGTTGCGGCGATAGCGGGGTGTCGTGCGGCGCTGGTCGAGACGCGGGTCGTCAACTCCGGCACAACGGTGTTGCATAACATCGAGGTCGACTATCCCAGCGCCAGTTTCGGAATTTCCAACCTTGCTCCGGGAGCGACGTATATCTACCGCATTCAGCTGCAGGATGCGGGGCGCATGAAGGTCGAGTTTTCCGACAGCAAGGAACAACCTCACTCCGGCAAAGGCCCATATGTGGCGCAGGGCCAGCAGGGAACGCTGACGCTGACGCTGGACGGAAGCGGCAAGAACGAATGGGTCACGCGCCTGCACCCCGCCGTGACGGCGCCCGCGGGGGAATAAGCACACCGCGGACGGCTCGGCGACGACTTGCCGATTTTCAAATGGATTGGGCTTACATGGACTGCACCGGGATGAGAGTCAGGTCCTCAACCAGGCCGATTTCCTTTTGGACGAAGGGCTCGGCATAGCGCACGCCGCCCAGCATTCCATAAAAACGGGCCAGGGCGAAGGTGCGCTCGCGGATTTCCTCCTGGGGAACGAAAATCTTGCTGCCCGGCGATTGGTTTTCGTATTGCGAGCGATAGGCCATGAGGGATTGAAATCTCTGCTCCACGTAGGCCGTGATATCGACGACAAAGGTGGGGCGGACGTCCGCGTACAGACTGGCATAGAGGATTTTGAATGGCCGATGCGGAGGCGCGTCTGTTTCCACTTTTGTCAGACCGGCGACAAAGCATGCCTCGTAGCCGAGGGTAGCGGCGATGGCGTGGTCGGGATGGCGTGCCTGCCAATAGGGCAGAATGACGACGCGAGGCTGTGCCTGTCGCAGCACGGTGGCAATTTTCAGCCGATTCTCCCAGGAATTTTCCAGGCGGCCATCGGGAAGGTCGAGGGCGCGGCGCCAGGAAGCGCCCAGGATTCCGGCCGCCTCGTCGGCTTCCGCCGCACGCTGGGCCGCGGTGCCGCGGGTACCGGCTTCGCCCTGGGTCAGGTCGAGGATGGCGGTGCGCAGGCCGATGGCCGAGGATTGAAGCAGTGTTCCGCCACAGGTTTGCTCCACATCGTCCCGATGGGCGGCAATGGCGAGAATGTCGACAGGCTGGATCATGGGATTAGCGGAACATGTTCGATGCTGCCGGAATCCCAGGTCTCAAAATCGAGACCTGGGGCACCCATGCTCGCTCAAGGATCGAATGTTTAATCCGAGGCGTTCGTAATCGCATCCATGTAGGCGACGTCGTAGGCGGTGCCCTGCACGGTCACGTTGCCGTTGTACAACTCGCTGCCGGCCGAATAGCCGACGCTGGTGGTTGTGATGCCGGAATTCGTCGTGGCATAGATGTGAATCTGGCCGCCGTAGGCGGTATACATCTTGTGCCACTGCAGGATGGCGCAGAGGCCGGTGAGATCGCCATACCAGGGTTCGACCAGCACCGTGTTGGTGGCCAAGTTGAACATGGTGAGGCAGCCGGTTTCAGGCTGGTTGGTGGCGACACGTTCTCCGGTCTGGCATAGCTGGGAGCCAATCCACAGGGTGTTGTCGTCGCCGAACAGCATCTTGGTGTGGGTGCCATCGGAGATGGGGTAGGCCGCGGTCACCTGATTGGTTGTCAGGTTCATGAGCGACAGAAATCCCTCAAACAAGCCGTCCGGTTGTCTTTGCTGGCCGGCGACATATAAGGTCCCATTCCCGTAGAGAGCCATGGTCGCTCCGCCGGGCACAGGTATTCGTTGTTCCTCCGTGGGCGGCGCAGGGGTAGCGGGTGGGCTGGGGTAGGTGCTTCCCGGGAAGTTATAGACGTTGAGGTCCCCCATATTCAGGAAGCTCACGCTGGCCGTAGCTTGACCGGTCACTGGGTCCACATTGCTATCGCCGCATTCCGGGCCGCAGTTGAGCAGCCAGCCGGTGGTACCGTCGGAAGAAAAAATGGTGTTATACGGGCGGTCGAACACGATGGGATTGCCATTCTGGTCGAGCACCGGCACGACGCAGTAGACCGGCAGATTGATGGGCTGACAACTTACAGGAGCGACATCCTTGGGCCAGTTCGCTTCATTCGGGAAGGTTGGCACCGGCATCACGGTGCCGTTCGGCTGCTGCAGATGGATGACTCGATAGGCGTAATTGCTGTTCTGCACAAAGGCGAGCATGACGGTCGCGCTGGGATTGACTTCCACCTTGTAGACATTGGGAAGATTCAGGTAGACGGTCACGCCTTGCACGCGGTCCTCCACCGTCAAATACTGTGCCGTCTGGCTGGCAGCCACGATATAGGACCCGCTGGAGGGCACAAATACGCTGGCGGAAGTGCCGGGCAATCCGCTGAGGGTGCCCGTCGAGGACTCGGTGGCGTAGTTGATGGCTGCCAAGGTACCATCGCCCGAAGCGTAGACATAGCCCTGGGACTCTTCAGGGTAATTGAGAATGAGACTGGGCAAGTTGCCTTTATACCCACTAATGACGAAGCTGGGGACGGTGCCATTCTCGGCGTTCCGAATATCGTAGCGGGCATCCAGGATCTGCAGCTCACCGGTTGTGATCGGGGACGGATTTTGAATCGCCACCAGGACCCGTTCGAGGATGGTGCTGGGAGGGACAGAGCGACCGGCGAGGTAGGATCTCTGGCCGAGACAACCTATCATCCAGAAGACGCTTGTGGCAGTGGCGACACCGAGGACAACGCGGACAAACATACTACGACTCATCAAAGCTCAATGCTCCAATTCGAGGGCACTTTCAACGTTCCCGGCTGAAAGGCTAGTGTATACCAGATGCCTCGATCTGGCGCTTCTGTGCCGCACCCACTAGGATAATCAGACGGACCGATTTCGATGCCAACAAGCTTGAATGAACTATTCCAAACACGAAGCGTTCTTTGCGACGGCGCCATGGGCACCATACTGTACGAACGCGGCGTGTTTATTCATCGCTGTTACGACGAACTGAATCTTTCGCAGCCGGACCTGATTCGCGGGATTCACGAGGAATATCTGCAGGCCGGGGCGGAGATCGTTGAGACCAACACGTTTGGGGGCAATCGATATCGCCTGCAACGCCACGGTCTGCAGGACAAAGTCCACGAGATCAACGTGGCCGGGGCCAAGATTGCCCGGCAGGCGGCGGACCAGATACGAGAGAAGCAGGCCACCCAGGCCTACGTTGCCGGCGCAGTCGGCCCGATCGGGGTGCAGATTGAGCCGCTGGGCAAAGTTGCGTTTGAAGAAGCGCGGGCGGCGTTCGCCGAGCAGATCCGCGCGCTGGCGGAAGGCGGTGTCGATCTGCTGGTGCTGGAGACGATGACTTCGCTGAACGAAGTGCATCAGGCCATTCTGGCGGCGCGGGAAGCAGCGCCGGGGTTGCCCCTCCTGGCGATGATGACGATCGATGAAGAGGGCAATACGCTGGATGGTTCCTCGCCGGAAGCGGCAGCGAAAAAATTGACGGAGTGGGGCGCGGACGCCGTGGGCTGCAACTGCAGCGCGGGACCGGCCACCATTTTAAGCGCGATTGAGCGGATGCGGACGGCGACAACGCTGCCGTTGGTCGCGATGCCGAACGCGGGAATGCCGCGTGCCGTGGATGGGAGAAACATTTATCTCTGCTCGCCGGAATACATGGCCAGCTTTGTGCGGAAGTTTGCGCAGGCGGGAGTGCAGTTCGTGGGGGGATGCTGCGGCACCACGCCCAGCCACATTCGCGCCATGCGTTCCGCGTTGCGGGCACTGGATGCTCGCAAGAGCAACCCGGTGGCTGCCGCGACAGTGAGCGTGCAGAATGCTGTGGATGCGCCGCCGCTGGAGAAGCGATCGAAGCTGGGCTCCGATCTGGTAGCGGGCAAGTTTGTTGCGCTGGTGGAGATTGTTCCTCCGCGGGGCATCAGCGCGCAGCGCGAGCTGCAAGCCGCAACCATGCTGGCGCAGCACGGCGTGGAGGCGATCAACGTTCCGGACTCACCGCGGGCCTCGGCACGGATGAGCGCGTTGAGCCTGTGTTTGCAAGTGCAGCAGCAAGTGGGAATCGAGAGCGTACTGCATTACACTTGCCGCGATCGCAACGTGCTGAGCATTCAGTCGGACCTGCTGGGCGCCGCATCGCTGGGGCTGCGGAATATCCTATGTCTGACGGGCGACCCGCCCAAGCTGGGAAATTATCCCGATGCAACGGCGGTGTTCGACGTGGACGCGATTGGGTTGGTGAATATTGTTCGCAATCTGAATTCGGGTCTCGATATTGGCGGCAATTCCATTGGCGCGTCGACTGGATTTGTCATCGGCGTCGCGGCCAATCCGGGAGTGCCCGACCTGGACAATGAAGTGCGCCGCTTCGCATATAAGGTGGAGGCGGGGGCGGAATACGCCATCACGCAGCCGGTGTTCGATCTGCGGCTGCTGGAAGCATTTCTGAAGCGCGTGGAGCAATTTCATCTGCCTGTGATTGCCGGCATCTGGCCGCTGCTGAGCCTGCGGAATGCGGAATTTATGCGGAACGATTTGCGCGTGTTTGTGCCGGATGAAATTCTGCTGCGCATGCAGCAGGCCGATACGCCGGATCTGGCCCGCGCCGAGGGCGTGAAGATTGCGCAGGAGATGCTGATCGCTGCTCGCGGCATGGTGCAGGGAGTGCAGGTGAGCGCGCCGGCGGGTCGGTTTGAAGCAGCGTTGACGGTGATGGAGAGCGTGCTGGCGGATCGTTCCACCGCGAGCAGAGTGGAAGCGGACGGGCGCGGACCGACTGTGAAATCAGGAGTGGAAACGGGTCTGCCAGCAGAACAGGGAGTGAAACTTGGCAAGCTTTGAAGAATCGTTGAAGCAGTTGGAAGCCATCATCGGGAAACTGGAGCGGGGCGACCTGCCGCTGGAGGAATCGGTGCGGCTGTTCGAAGAAGGCGTGAAACTATCGAATGCCTGCAAGGGAGATTTGGAGGCGGCGGAAGGCAAGATCCAAATCCTGCTGAAGCAGAAAGACGGCAGCCGCAAAGCGGAGACGTTTCCGCAGAACGATGAGACTGCGGGCGAGTTGAAGTAACTTCTGGGATCGCTCGATCTACAGTCTGGCCAGATATCCCCTGGATGACTTGGCTACGCGGCGCGAATACATGAGACATATTCCTGCTTGTCTGGTTCATTTTGCTGCCGCGGCTGCCAGCTTTTGCATGCCCGAATTGCTGGACAGACTCAGCAAATTTGCGAAGATGCGAAAAGCTCCGGGTACGCCTTCCGGTAGTTGGCGATAGAAGGCATAGGCATCGTAGACATAGAAACCCTTTCCATAAGGAGCGATGAGAAGGCCTCCCTTTTGCGGCTCCTGGTTTGGATCATGCGTCTCGGTGGGAGCGGTATAACGCGGGTCCCAGGTACGCATGAAGCCATGACCACGTTCTTCCACCCAGTTGTCAAAGTCGTGGACGGTAATTCTGTTGGGCCAGGTCAGCGCAGGATAGTTGGGATCGAGAAGAATTACTTTTGAGTTTTCATCAATTACTTTCTCCGGATTGCCACTTAGTTGGAAGGGATAGGGCCCATAGTTCTCGCCTAACTCCGTCAGGTTGTATTGGACGATGAGCGTACCGCCGTTCTTTACGTATTCCAGCAGCCGCGCGTTGAACGTCTTCAACTCTGGACGCACGGCATAGGCACGCACGCCGAGAATGATAGCGCGAAAACGATCGAGGTCGCCGGTGGCTATATCCTGCGCGGAGAGAAATACAGGTTGAATCCCCAGGTCCTGGAGGGAAGCTGCAAGGCTATCGCCCGTTCCTGCGACATAACCCACCGTTAGATCGGAAGGTAGAGTTACGTTCACTCCGGTAGTTCGGTAGGTTGCGTCGCGATAATACGGATAGGAACGAAGGCCAACATAGCCGACGGCCGTTGAGCCGGAGCTATAGGTATGCCCTTGATAGGCGGCAATGACTGGAATGCGATAGGGCCTGGCTTCGAGATTTTTTGGGATGACTTGAAATGCGATGTTCTGTTCGCCGCCGTCCTGCTGGGTGGCGAACATTGCCTGGGAAGGCACCGATGTCCAGCCAGCCGGGAGTTTAAGTGACACGCTGCCGGTTGCGGGATCTTCGACGTTGCTATGGATCAGCGCGCGAATTGTGAGTGACTTGCCGGTAAGTGGAATGATGCCCGCGTTGGGCGACACCCATACCGAAATTGCCGGAGCCACGAGCATGGGGTCCATGACGGGGCCAAAACCATGTACGGCGTGCACCGTCTGCACGACCTGATCGAGAACTACTTCTGCTCCTTGATAGGTGAAGGCGGCGCGAGCAGAGAGAGGGTACGGCATCCACGAGCGGTTGAGATAGGCGGGATTGGAGATGTCGTAGTAGGGCTGCTCTAAATTCGGACGCGTAAAGTATGGCTTGGTGATGGTCGCGTCAGCAGGCACGGTGACGGAGAAGGCTGCATCCTCGTCGTCTGCGCTTAAGGAAGTTGGCACAGCGCCGAGAGCGGAAAGCTTCCAGTCCTTGTCCGGCGTGGTGACGAGGCGGACATCTTGCACCGTGACGGGATCGGTGCCCTGATCGGCGAGATGGACGCGGACTTGAAAGGATTGATCCGGAATGGCCGACTGAAATGTATTCGAAGAGCCCCGGCCATACCCCATGCGGGACGGTTCTGCGCGGTTGGAAACAACAGCCTCGATGCTCAATCCAAGGGCCTGGGTAAGAGCGGTGTTGAACTGCACCCTCTTCACGTTCAGTTCATGCAGGATGTTGTAGCGAGTATCTTCCGGCAGCGGTTTCTGCTGGACTTCTACGATGAGCGCTTCGGTTTGCTGGAGTCCGCTGGCCAGCAGCGGCGCGATCTTTTCCGGCGCGTCGACGGAGTAGTTCTGGATGGCCTGCTCGACCAGCGAATTGATGGAAGCGAGTTGCTTTCGAATCCAGCCAGTCTGATCTGCCGGCGCGTAGTCGGCAATTCCCATGAGAGAGACATCGATGCCGTCGAAGAAGCTGGTTTCTTTCGGCGCGGCAGGGACGCGCGACGCGTAGAGACGATAGGGCGACGAAGCGGGGCCGGGAGCGGGAATGCCGTAGCCGCCGTTTTGCGATTTCTGCCGACCCCAGCCCTCACGCGCAATTTGTATGTAGGAAAGACCGAGGGAAGGATCATACTGACCATCCGGAATGGCCAGCGTAGGCGATGGTTTGCCTTCAATCCACGTGTTGTCAATGTAGTTATGGAAGCGCGCCGGGGCCCAGTGGCCGGTGGCGTAGTCGTACACCCCCTGCGAAGTGACAGGGGCGAAAGGTGTGCGCACGTACATCTTGAGCGGAGCCCAGGGGCGAAGGCCGGCGCGAATTTGATCGGGAAACATGTTGGGATCGGCGGCGGCTTTGTAGACTTCCTGCGCCATCTGGCCGGCAACCTGATGCTGCCCGTGGCCGTCGGAAACATTGCCGGAAAAAACCGACGTGACCACCAGCGGGCGAGTCATGCGCACGACGCGAACGGAATCATAGAGAACGCGATCATAGCCCCACTTTTGCATCGCCTCCTCTTTGGTTTTGGTGAAGCCGAAATCGGCGGCGCGCGACCAATATTGATGCACGCCATAGTAGCGATCGGCCGCCAGCAGTTCTTCCGTGCGCACGATACCCAACTGGTCCCAGAAATCCGACGACATCACATTCTGGCCACCCTCGCCGCGGTCCAGCGTGAATAAGGATGTATCGGCGCCGATGTCGCGGCTTTCGTAGGTGAGCACGCCGCCATCTTCGTCATCCGGATGGGCGGTAAACATGATGAGACTGGCCCGCGTATGCAGTTCACGCAAGGTCTGCCAGAGGGCCGCAGCGCCGCGATTCAGTTGGATGGCGCGAGCATTTGGATTGGGTTCGACTTTCGCCGAAGTCTGGCCGAAAGCTGGTATCGTGATCCATGCGACCCATGCAACCAAGGCGATGCCAAAGGATTGTTTCGCTGAACGTCGATTCATTCGTATGACCTTTGCAGATAACAAGGGAATGGCAATTCCGGAACAACGTGCAATGATGATTGGACACTTGTAGGGCCCGAGACGGTTCGAGGATTGGCTGCGGTCTTCATCCTTTTCGTTCCCTCCATAATCTCAGACGCGAGACAGTTTTTCCTACCGGACCCTGAACCATGGAAATGGAACCTCACTCGAACTCGGCGGCGGTTGCAGGCGACGCGACAGGGCCGCAGTCGCTGGTGCGCGGCATCGGTCTGACGACCGCGATCAATCTGAACGTGCTGAACATGATTGGCGTGGGACCGTTCATTACGCTGCCGCTGATGGTGGTCGCACTGGGAGATCGCGCCATTCTGGGCTGGATTTTCGGGGCTGTGCTGGCGCTGTGCGATGGCATGGTGTGGGCAGAGCTGGGAACTCGCTTTCCGGAATCGGGCGGAAGCTATCTGTATCTGAATCGGCTGTACGGCGTCGAGCGATGGGGACGGCTGCTTTCGTTTCTGTATATCTGGCAGCTGACGTTCAGCGCGCCACTCTCGACAGCTTCGGGAGCGGTGGGGCTTTCGCAGTACGCGGCGTATCTGTGGCCGAAGCTGAATCTTTCCTGGTTTACCTATCAGATTGGGCTCGGAGGGTGGTTCCATGTCCACCTGGCGGTGACGCTGGGCTCGTTGGTCGCGATGCTGGCGTGCGGCCTGGCGACCCTGCTGATCTATAACGGCATTCAAGCCGTGGGTCGCATTTCGCGCGTGCTGTCGATCGGCGTGTTGCTGGCGATTGTGTGGGTGATTGTTTCCGGTCTCGCGCACATGGGGAGAATGGCGGGACATGCCAGCGCATTTTCCGCAGAGCACGGTGTCGGCGGCTTCAGCGCGGGACTGCTGATCGCCATTTACAACTACGGCGGCTATTACAACATTTGTTTTTTGGGCGGCGAGGTGAAAGACCCGCGGCGCATCATTCCGCGCGCGATTTTCTGGTCGATCCTGATTGTTGCGTCGTTGTATGTGTTTTTGAACATCAGCGTGCTGCAGGTGATCCCGGTGCATGAATTTCTGCAGCCGGGTGCGATTTCAACGCGCGGCTCGGTGATTGCCGTGGTAATGGAGCGGCTGTATGGACCCTGGGCGGGCAAGGCCATGGCCGTGCTGATTGTTTGGACCGCATTTGCCTCGGTGTTTGCGGTGCTGCTGGGATATTCTCGTGTTCCCTATGCCGCCGCCGTGGACAAAAATTATTTTGCGAGCTTCGCCACACTGCACAAGACGAAACACTTCCCTACTGTGTCGTTGCTGGTGCTGGGCGCGGTGTCGGTTTTCTTCTGTCTCTTCCGCCTGCCCGATCTGATCGCCGCGCTGATCATCACGCGGATCGTGTTTCAATTTTTATTGCAGGCGTTGGGGCTGGTCGCATTTCGCAGCCGTCTGGGAGGAGAGCCCAATCCTTTCAAGATGCCGTGGTACCCAATTCCCGCGCTGCTGGCCATTGCCGGATTTCTGTTTGTGCTGATTCACGGCAACAATCTTTCCAAGGAGATTGAATTTGCGACGGGGCTATTGCTGACCGGCCTGATGATTTATGGAGTGCGCGCGTTCCTCGAAAAAGAGTGGCCGTTTCAGCAGGGTGGGCAATCCAGATCGCAACGAATTTGAGCCGCGGCTATTTCCCGTTGAGAATTTTCACGCTGGCTTCCCAAAGGCCGTTCAGGTAGACGGCGCCCAGAGCGCGATCATGGAGGCCATAGCTGGCGTTGCCTGTTTCTCCCCAGATCATGCGACCGTGATCGGGTCGCGCATACCCGTCGAAGCCAGCCTCGGCGTAGGCGCGAACAATGGCCGCCATATCGAGCGAGCCGGCGGAGGAAAGGTGCGCGGTTTCCTGGAAGTTGCCGCGGTCGTCGACTTTGATGTTTCTCAGGTGCGCAAAGTGGATACGCTTTTCTCCGGCGAATTCCTTGACCATGGCGACGACGTCATTGCGGACATCCGAGCCCAGCGCTCCGGAGCAGAGGGTGAGACCGTTCGCGGGCTCGTCCACGGCGTCTAAAATACGGCGCAGATCGTTGCGGTTTTTCACGATGCGCGGCAGACCAAAAATCGGGCGCGGCGGATCGTCGGGATGGATGGCCATGTTGATGCCGGCAGCAGCGGCGACAGGAATGACGCGCTGGAGAAAATATTCGAGGTTCTTCCAAAGCTCTTCTTCCCCGACCGAAGTGTAGGCCGCCATCAGACTGCGAAATTGTTCCGGAGTGTAGGTTGTATCCCAACCGGGCAGTGTCACGCTTTTGCCAAGGTCGGCATTGAACGCCACATCGACATCGAAGGCGGTGCTGGTGGAACCGTCGGGCAGTTTGCGATCGAGCGAGGTGCGCATCCAATCGAAGACGGGCATGAAGTTGTAGCAGACTACCTTGACGCCGGCGGCCGCGAGACGCTCGAGCGTTTCGCAATAATTCCGGATCCAGCGATCGCGGCTGGGCTTGCCGAGCTTGATGTCCTCGTGGACGCCTACGCTTTCGACGACCTCAAATGCAAAGCCGTGGGCTGCGATGGAGTCTTTCAAGGCGAGAATCTTCTCGACCGGCCAAACCTCTCCCAAGGGCACGTCGTAGATAGCGGCGACGATGCCGTGCATGCCAGGAATTTGCCGGATGTATTCCAGCTTCACGGGATCGGACTTCCCGTACCAACGAAAACTCATCTTCATTGCAATACCCACCCTTGAAAAATTCATTCTTCAGAGGAATTCTTGAAACGTCGCCGCAACGACCCTCTGATTTGCGTGCGGCGTGAAAGCAAACCTGTTGGAAAATCAGGCAGGAACGCAACGCTGCTTCTGCCGGCCAAGGTGTTCGATTTCGAGCTCGACAATGTCGCCGGCCTTGAGAAATTTTGGCGGCTTCATGCCGAGGCCAACGCCCGGGGGCGTGCCGGTGGAAATGAGGTCGCCGGGCTCCAGGGTCATGAATTGCGACAAATAATGCACCAGGTAGGCGGAGTTGAAAATCATCTTGTCGGTCGAACCATTCTGGCGCAGCTCCCCGTTGACCCATAGCTTCATCTTGAGCGCATTCGGGTTCGGAATCTCATCCGGCGTGGAGAGCCAGGGGCCCAGTGGGTTAAAAGTGTCGCAGCTCTTCCCCTTGGTCCACTGGCCGTTGCGTTCGAGCTGGAAGGCACGCTCCGACACATCGTGGGTGAGACAGTATCCAGCGATGTGGGCTTGTGCGTCTGCCGGCGATGTCAGATATCGGGCCTCTTTGCCGATCACCACACCCAGTTCCACTTCCCAATCTGTCTTTTCACCGCCACGAGGAATCAGCAGATCGTCATAGGGACCGACGACGGTATTCGAAGCCTTCATAAAGACGATGGGTTCGGACGGGATCGGCATGCCGGATTCCGCGGCGTGATCGGAGTAATTCAGTCCAATGCAGATGACTTTGGCTGGACGCGCGACAGGAGCAGCCCAACGCTCCGTCTCCGGAACGGCCGGCAAGGAGGCAGCGTCCCGTTGAACAATTTCCGTCAGGCGCTGCATGTTCGCGGAACCGAAGAAGGCCACGTCCCAGTCTTTGAATCGGGCGGAGAGATCGCGGCGTGTCCCGGTGGGGTCGATCACGCCAGGTTTTTCGTTTCCGTGGGGGCCGAATCGTATCAATCGCATCGTGACGATGTCTCCTGGCGATCATCCTCGCCGGTTGAGTTTCGTTATCTTTCGTATTTCCACCGAGAGGAAATCGATGTTTCGATTGGAAGGGTTGGCGGGCTCGCTCTCAAAGAGACATACCTCCGTCAATTTGAAACGCCGATCCGGTGACAAAGCTGGCATCGTCGGAGACAAGGTAGAGCGCGGCCTGGGCCATCTCTTCTGCCGTTCCGAGGCGGCGCAGGGGTTGGCGGGCAATAAACTTTTTCGTCATCTCCTCAGCATTTCCGCCGGCGCTTAAGCGGGCGCGCAACGAGGGCGTGTCGGTCGTACCGGGACACAGGCAGTTCACACGGATATTGTCTGGGGCATAGTCCAGCGCCATGGATTTCGTGAGAGAAAAGATCGCGCCCTTGGTCGCTGTGTAGAGAGCGCGGTCTGGCGCGACGCGAAGCGCGGTGGTCGACGATGTGTTGAGAATGACGCCGCCGCCGTGCCGCAGAAATGAAGGGATGACGGCGCGGATGAAGAGAAACATGCTCTTCACATTGATGGCGAAGGAGCGGTCCCATTCTTCTTCGGTGAGAGTGTGGACCTTGCCGCCGGGAACAATGCCGGCGTTGTTGAAAAGAATGTCGACCTGCTTCCATTGAGAAATTATTTGCTGGACCACGCGCTCCACATCCTGCGCGGAAGAGACATCGGCGGTGAAGGCCTCGGCGGTACCGCCGAGGCCGCGGATTTCCTCGACCACTTCCGCATTGCGGGCCGCGTCGAAATCGACGGCTGCAACGCATGCGCCTTCTTTTGCAAACAGCAGGCAGGAGGCGCGGCCAATTCCCGCGGCGGAGCCTGTGACGATCGCAATTTTTCCCGCCAATTTTCCGTGGCTACTCACTCTTTTCCCTCCGTTCCAATGCCGGATTCCTGGAATCCCATACCGCCGGTGGGAACAAGAAGTCCTCCATCTACGATAAGGCTGGTCCCGGTAATAAAGGATGCCGCGTCGCTGGCCAGGAAAGCAATCGCATTCGCCACTTCTTCCGGGCGTCCAATTCTGCCCAGCGCGTGCATCCGCCCTATCGTTTCGATCATTTTTTCAGGAGATGCGGTGAGGTTCGCCGTATCGCGTAACATGGGCGTATCGATGGCGCCGGGACAAACGCAGTTTGCGCGAATATTCCGGGACGCAAAATCGAGTGCGATCGCGCGCGTGATTCCGAGCAGCGCATGCTTGGCCGCTACGTAGGCGGCGGAATTGTTGATCGCGGTAAAGCTTTGCACGGACGCCACCACCACGATGGCTCCGCCGCCAGACGCGAGCATGGCGGGAATGGCATATTTGGTTGCGTGAAAGCAGCCCTTGACGTGGACATTCATGGTCTCGTCCCAAAGCCTGGAACTGGTCGTAACAACATCGCCGTAGCGTTGAATGCCTGCGTTGCTGACCAAAATATCGAGAGTGCCGTACTGTTGAACGGCTGCGGTCATGGCGGCCCTGACCTCGGATTCGACAGTGACATCGCAGGGATGAAAGCTTGCTGTGAATCCTGCGTTTCGAAGCGCCTCGACCGTTGTTTGAGCGGCTTCCGCGTTGCGATCCAGAATCGCCACGGAGGCACCCAACTCGCATAACTTCCGCGCTGTCGCCTGGCCAATGCCGGTAGCGCCACCGGTCACGACAGCCACCTTGCCTTCCATCCGGATCACGGTCTCATCCTGTCACGTCCAAGTATTCAGTATTTCAGAAGTTCGCGGTGCGGGAAGTGTCTTTCGACGAGAGTCGCACGGAAACAAGAGAAGCGCCGGGACTACGACGATCCTTTGGATGGTTGTTGATTGGCCAATTTCTGGCCGCGCACGCCGACCCGCACGCGGCAGATGTGCCACCGCGCAAGATTCGATACATACATCATCTCGGAGTCCGCCGGGCCAAAGGCAATGTTCGTCGGACACGCCAGCATGGTCCCCAACGGATCGAAGGCAAGCAGGGCGACCTCTCGCCGCGGGGTAACGCGATAGAGATTATGCGTCGCGTAACAAGTGACGTACAAGTTGCCCAACCCGTCGAAGGCCAGGCCATCGGGCACACGGGCCAGCCCTTCGGCGAAAACCTCCGCCTGACCCGCGCTTCCATCGGAGAGAATCGGGAGGCGCAGGACATTGTCTTGTAAACTTTGCGCAATGAACAACGAGGTTTCGTCCGCACTGAGCGCCAATCCATTGGGAAATGCAAAGGGTCCGGCGAAGTGCTCCGCCTTTCCATTGGCCCGCAAGCGATAGATGCATCCGTTCGACCTGCCCCAGGTCCCGGAGTCGCTGAAGTAGAGATTTCCGTCGGAATCAAAGACAGAGAAATTCGGCGTCAATAATTTTCGATCGGCGACGCGATCGAGCGAGGAAAGCAAACGGCCGCTTCGATCGACTTGCTGCAGCGCGCCCAGCTTGGAATTGCAGACGAAGAGATCCTGTTGCCGGGAGAAGGTGAGGCCGAGGCAGAAACCGCCGAGGCGAGCTATTTCTTTGATGGAGCCGTTCGCATCGATTCGGTAGACCTGGCCCAGTTCACCGCCAGCCCAGAGATTTTGATCGGAATCAAAGGCCAGGCCTTCCGCGTGGTCCAGACCTTGGGCGAAAATCTCGAAGGCCGCCATGTTGAGAATTGGGTCGGGATTCATCCAGGCGCACCTCCATCGTACAAGGCCATTATAGAGTGATTTACGGGAGCGACACGACCCCGCCGGGCGGCCAAAATAGCCTATACCGTCGTACCCGATGGGGCGCGCGACGGGTGGGCAACGGTGCGGAATCGAGGCGGATGAGAAACGTTCTTAATCTGGTGAAAATCGCAAGAAGAAATTCCCGCAGCTCCTTCCGACAGGTTTCTATTGACAGCATTTTGTTACGTGATACATTGAAGACGCAAGCACAAGATAGTGTTCGTATCGTTATTTTTCGGTTAAATCTTGCCCCTCAAGATCGGCGCCGAAGACATTCCCCCCTGCTTTTGAGGGGGTTAGAGATGTCCCTGCGTCGGTGCTAGTTGTACGCCGTAAATCAGTAATTGCTTATTTCGCTATCCAAAATAGGAGCCAGTCAACGATGTATAAGATGTACAAAGTTTTTCTATTGTTTCTACTCTGCAGTGTCTTTACAGTGGGTGCTTTCGCTCAGAACGCTAACTCCACGATCAAGGGCACGGTCAAGGACACGCATGGCGCCATTGTGCCTGGCGCAGCCGTTACTCTTACCAATGTCGGCACCAACCAACCGCTCACCGCGACCGCCAGCGCGGAAGGGTTTTACGTATTTTCCGACCTGGCACCGGCGAACTATAAATTAAGCGTCACCGCGCCCGGTTTTGCCACCTGGGTGGGCGTGCTGGCCTTGCGGGTTTCTCAAGCAGCGCTGGTCGATGCCACCCTGAACGCTGCCAGCGTGTCGACACAAGTAACGGTCCGGGACGTGACTCCGATCATCGATGCGGTGAACCCGACCATTTCCGATGTGAAAAATGCAACGGCGATCGCAACGATTCCGGTGCTAAATCGCAACATCCTGAATGTGCTGGCTTTCAGCCCCGGCGTGGTCGCGAACACCTACGGCGGATCGGGCGCCGGCTATACCCGTGTGAACGGCATCCCGGGCGGCTCGATCAATTTCCTGGTGGACGGCCAAACTATGGTCAACCGTTTCACCAACGATCTGCAATCGAACCCGCAGCCCACGCCGACCTTCCAGGAAGTGAAAATTATCACCGCGCAGGGCGACGCGCAGTATGGAAGCCCGGGCGAGGTGGAACTGGTGACCAAGAGCGGCACCAATCAGTTCCATGGGCAGGCCTACGAATTAAACCGGAACAATCACCTGCAGGCGCGGTCCTTTTACTCCGGTCCGACCATTCCTTTCCTGCAACACAACGAGTACGGCGCTCAACTTGGCGGTCCGGTTTGGATCCCCAAGGTTTACAACGGAAAGAACAAGACCTTCTTCTTTGTGGACTTCGAATGGATCAAGCAGAATTCCAACGCCCTGGAACAGTACATTGTTCCCAGCCAGACTGAACGGCAAGGCAACCTGTCCGACGTGGTTGGTCCCAGCCTGACCGGGACGGGTCCTGGCGTTCCGCTGCAAATCTACGATCCAGAATCGACGACCTACGATCCCGTCACCGGCGCCTACGTTCGTACACCTTTCACCGGCGATATCATCCCGTCCAATCGTCTGAATCCGATCACGCAAAAGATTTTAGGCATCACCACTGTCAGCGGTCTTGCTCCCTTGCCAGAGCCGAACATTTCCGGCGCTCAATTCTGGAATTACGTTCCCAACTACATTCCTGCTGCCAGCAAAGCAACGGTGAATAACAAGCTCTACACGGTTAAAGTGGACCAGCTTTTCGGCCCGAATCGTCTGGCTGCGCGGTATTCCTACACGGACAACGTCCAATTGCACCCTGAGTATTATGCTCCGACGGAGCCTGACCAGAGTACCAGTGGCGGGCACAACGGGTCGCTTACCTTTACAGAAGTTATTGGTCCGCGGGCCATCAACGTGGCGCATATCGGCGTGCAGTACAACCATAACTTCAGCGGGCCGATGCCGATCCCTGGAGTTACGCAAGCGCTGGGATTGCCAGCCTACCAAAACACGATCGGATGGCCCAGCTTTTATTGGAGTTATTCGAATGGCGCATCGGGCGCGCAGGACAATTACTGGGTTGGCATCGATCGCGACAATCCGAAGGACTATCCAGATTCGACCATCACGGGCAGCGATCAGTTTTCCTACAACCGCGGCAATCATCAGCTGATGTTCGGCTTTGAAGCGAACAACTATCGACTGACCACGTTCGAGGTCGGCCAGCCTGGCGGCGGCTACGGATTCGGCGGAAACTATAGCGGACTTCAGGACGAAGCCTCGGCCAGTACTGGGGTTGACAACGTAATGACGCAAAACACCGGTATGGGGCTAGCGGACTTCCTGCTGGGCGAAGGCGATGGCCTGTTCCTGAACACCTACCCCAATTACCACACGCGGCAAACCGAATTCGACGGGTACGCGCAGGACAATTGGCGGGTGACGCCGAAGCTAACCCTGAACCTGGGACTGCGCTATCAATACTGGACCGCCTTTGAGGACGCCTCCGGACTCTATTCGACGTTAGATCCGAATATTCCAGGTGGCATGGTCGTTTACGCAGGCAAAGGCCCTCTTCCGGCGCTGACTCCGCAGGCAGTTTACTCCGCATTCGTCAATGCGGGGCTACCGATCGAATCGTCGGCTGCGGCCAACTATCCTTCCAGCCTATTCACGATGCCCAAGAACAACTGGGAACCGCGCATTGGATTCGCCTACATGTTGAACAGCAAGACCGTTCTGCGTGGCGGCTGGGGTATTTACCAGTGGGTGATTCCGTTGCAGCAGTTCCAACAGGCTGCCCGCAAGAACCCGCCCTTCAGCTATAGCTCGCAGATTCTGCCCGGGGAAGTCAACGGCATAACCACCGACGTGAGCGCCGCAGCTTTGGAATTCCCGATTGCAGCCAACGCTTACGGCGGGCCGCAACCCCTGGATCAATTCATGCTGGGGAGCAGCGCCTATCAACTGAACCCAAGCAACGTGAATATCTCGCAGGGCAGCGGCTTTGGCGTCGCTCCATTGTCCCCGAACTATAAACCTTCCACCGTGCAGGAGTGGAATCTGAGCCTCGCAAGGCAGTTGCCTTGGCAAACTGGAGTTCAGATCAGCTATATCGGCAACCACAGTTACAACCTGCTGATGCTGGATCCCATCAACTACGAAATTCCGCGCGATGAGTGCACGGCGGCCCAAGGCGGCACGTCTTGTACTGATTCAGAGCGGCGCGCATTTCCTAAGTTCCATGAGTCCTCTCCGGGCAATTACGACCTGTACGAATACAACGGCTATGCCAATACCGATGAACTGCAGGCGCAACTCACGCATACCGTTGGTACCGGCTTGACGTTGCAGGCATACTTCACCTGGGGACGCTTTTTGACAACGTCAGAGTCGGGATTCCTCGGGACAGGGACCCCATTCGGGCAATCGGGAACGCAGGACATGATCCCGGCTGCACTGACGCCCAACTATAGTCTCTCCAACTACGCTTCTGGAGCTTCGACGGCCGACAGGTTGCGCGCGGTCTACGCCAACGATCCAACATTGGCAGATAAGACGTTCCAGTTGAATGCTCATTACGTATTGCCGTTCGGGAAAGGGCAGAGGTTCCTTGGCAATGCGCATGGCTTCCTCAACGCCCTCGTGAGCGGGTACAGCCTCTCGCCATTCTTCCTGTGGCACAGCGGCTTTTTCTTCTCTCCGTATTACACCCAATACAGTTCCGGGAGCATTGCAGGCGCGGGTGGCCGGGGCATTAACCTGGCTCCGGGAAAAACTGGCGTCCTGCCGAAAGGCCAGAGGACAACCCAGCACTGGTTCGACGCCAGCATTTGGGATCCAACCACGGGCCCGTATGCCGGACAGAGCTATGAGTACACGGCGACCGCACTTGAAGGCGACTACCGCAACAACATCCCGCTCAACTATATGACGGGTCCGGGATTCAACAACCTGGACGCAAGCGTCTACAAGTTGACGCCGCTATGGAAGAGTCTGGTTTTCGACTTTGAAGCCCAGGTCTTCAACATCTACAACCACCAAAACCTGGGTATGCCCAGCAAGTCGGGTGTCATTACGAAACCAGTTTCGACACCCGGACCGCGCACGATTCAACTGCAGGCGAAGTTTGTGTTCTAAATTTGTTGTCTGCAATACTCTGGCGGCCCGCGAATTTTGCGGGCCGCTTTTTTTGTCCTGGAGAGGGCCCTCCTGCAAGGCAGAAAAAGGCACTGATGACAGCGCGATCCGCTCCCGGGAGAACTTGCCGGACGGCAAAACCCACGCGAGGTATCCGGCGGCCAAGGAAAATCCGCAATGTCAAATCGTTTTGATCGGCCAAATAGCAAGGAATTGCGAGAATAATCCTTGGAAACGGCTGATTTTTCGAGTTTCGACAGCTTTCTATTGACAGCGTTTCCCATCGCGGGTACATTTTATGCAACGTAAGCGCAGCCCATGAGCAGGATTTGCGGTGCGTTGTAAAGATGGGGTTCTAGTTCCCCACTGGAGCCAACCTGGACCGCCTATATAGGCGGCAGAAGTGTTGGACCGATTCAGCGTCAATTACGTTTCACTATCGAGTGAGGAGCCAGCCAATGACGTACAAGCTATATCAAGCATTCTCCGTATTTCTACTCTGCAGTGTCTTTGCCGTGGGTGCGTTCGCTCAGGTTGCGAACTCCACAATCGAAGGCACTGTAAAAGACGCGGGCGGCGCCGTGATATCCGGCGCGAGCGTTACTCTGACAAACGTTGGTACGACGCAGGAACTCTCGACCACGTCTCGTGGCGATGGGTTCTACACCTTTACCAACCTGGCACCGACCAACTATAAATTGACTGTCAGTGCGCCCGGGTTCGCCAACTGGGTCGGTGTCCTTACGCTGCGAGTTTCCCAGGACGCGCTGGTCGATGCCACCCTGAACGCGGCCAGCGTATCGACGCAAGTGACAGTGAGGGACGTCACTCCCATCATCGACTCGATCAATCCGACGCTTTCCGACGTGAAAAATGCCACTGCCATTGAAACGATTCCGGTGGCAAATCGCAGCATCCTGAATGTCCTGGCCTTCAGCCCAGGAGTTGTCGCCGGCAGCTACGGCGGATCGGGCGGCGGATATACCCGTGTCAACGGCATCATCGGCGGATCGCTGGATTACCTGGTGGACGGCCAGACCATGGTGAACCATTGGAGCAACGAGTTGCAATCCACGCCGCCGTCAACCCAGACCTTCCAGGAAGTCAAGATCATGACTGCTGGCGGCGAGGCGCAATACGGGCGTCCGGGCGAAGTCGAACTGGTGACCAAGAGCGGCACCAACCGCTTCCATGGACAGATCTTTGAATTGAATCGGAACCAGTATCTGCAGGCAAGAACGTTCCACTCCGGACCGACCGTTCCGTTCCTGCAGCACAATGAATACGGCGCCCAGGTTGGCGGCCCGGTCTGGTTTCCCAAGATTTATAACGGAAAAAACAAGTCGTTTTTCTTTTTCGACATTGAATGGATCAAGAACAATCAGAACGCGGTGGAGGAATATACTGTCCCGACCGGGGCCCAGACAGGCGAAGGCGGCAACGGGGCCGACCTTTCTACGGTGTTCGATACCAATGGCTATGAGATCAACGACTACGATCCGGACTCTACAACCTACGATCCTGTCACCGACACCTATGCACGTCAGCAGTTCTCGTACAATGGCGCGCCGAATGTAATTCCGCCGAATCGTCTGAACCCGGTCGCACAAAAGGTTTTCGGCAACATTCCCGCAGCGGGCCTGACCCCTTATCCAAGACCGAACATCAACAATCCGCTGATCTGGCAATACACTCCGAACTATGAGCCTCCAAGTTCCAAAGCCACTGCAGACGAAAAGCAAATTACAGCGAAAGGGGATCAGGTCTTCGGCCCCAATCGCCTTGCGGTGCGGTATACATATACCCACCAGACCCAATTGACGCCTTTGTACTATGCCCCCACAGCCCCGGACATACGCGACAACGGCGGGCAGAACGGGTCGCTGACGTTTACGACTGCCATCGGCACAAGGGCCGTGAATGTGGCGCACATCGGCGTACAGTACAACCACGCTTTCCGCGGGCCAGCACCCGTTCCCACCATTATTACAGCCCTGGGCCTGCCTGCCTACACGGACATAGTTTCCTGGCCTGGCTTCTATTGGTTTTACGGCAACAACGACAATTACTGGACCGCGCTGGATCGTGACAATCCGCAGGACTATCCAAATCAGATTGTCAGCGGAAGCGACCAATTTACCTATAACAGGGGCAACCATCAGTTCATGTTCGGCTTCGAGGTTGATAACTCCCGAATCACCACCTATGAGATCGGTCAGCCGGGCGGCAATTACAATTTCAACGGATACTTCAGCGGCTTACAGGACCCGACCGCAACGAACCCAGACGGGTCACGGGCCTACGATGTAGCAGCCAGTGATACCGGTGGTGGATTGGCGGACTTCCTGCTGGGGGATACGAGTTTCGACGGCCTGAACATTTATCCGCACTACCACACGCGGCAAACAGAATATTCCGGCTTTGCCCAGGACGATTGGCGGGTGACGCAGAAGCTGACCTTGAACTATGGCTTGCGCTATGAATACTGGACGCCGTTCTCCGATGCCTCCGGACTATTTTCCACCTTGGATCCCAACGTGCCGGGTGGCGAGGTCGTCTACACGGGCAGCGGTCCTCTTCCCGCACAAACACCGCAGGCGGTGTACAACTCGTTCGTCGCTGCGGGATTGCCGATTGAGTCGGCCGCGGCGGCACATTATCCCATCAGTCTTTTCACCATGCCCAAGACTAACTTTGAGCCGCGAGTCGGCTTTGCCTATCAGGTGAACAACAAAACCGTTCTGCGCGGCGGCTGGGGCATCTATCAGTGGGTGATGCCGTTGCAACAGTTCCAACAGGCAACGCGAAAGAACCCACCGTTCAGCTACTCTGCCATCCTCCAGCCCGGCGAAATCGATGGTGTTTCCACGAGCTCGGCCGCGGCTGAGCTGGAGTTCCCGCTCGCTTCGGCGGATTTTGGCGGTCCTCAGCCGATTAATCAATTCATGCTGGGCAGTCAGAATTGCACTGGGCTACCGGCTGGGACATGCAACCCGCCAGGTCTGCTACTGAACACAAGCAATGTATCCGTTTCGCTCGGCAGCGGCTTCGGCATCGTTTCCATGAATCCGACCGTCAAACCCTCCACCGCGCAGGAATACAACCTGACCCTTGGACGAGTATTGCCCTGGCATACGGGATTCCAACTCAGTTATATCGGCAACCACCAAACCAACCTGCTGCAATTCGATCCGATCAACGCCAACGTTCCACGCAACAGTTGCGCGGCGGCGGGAAGCACCAATGTCGCGCAGTGCCAAGCGGGAAATGCGTTTTATCAGCGCCCGTATACGCTCTTTATCTCTTCCGGTAACGGCAATTACGATGAGAACGACTATAACGGCTACGGCAATTCGAATGAACTGCAGACGCAGGTAACGCACACATGGGGCAACGGACTGACCTTACAATCCTACTTCACCTGGGGCAAGTTTTTGCAGACGACCGGGGGAATAGGCAGGGGGCAAGGACTGCTTGGCGGCGGCGGAAATACCGATGTTCCGGCGGCGTTGACTCCTGGGTATTCTCTCGCCAATCCCCTCAGCAGCGGAGCTTCGCTCGCCGACCGAGTCCGGGCCGTTTACTCGAACGATCCTGCGCTACCCAACAAGACCTTCCAACTGAACGCCCACTACCAATTCCCCTTTGGAAAAGGCCAGAGGTTTCTTGGCAATGCACATGGAATTCTGAACGCGCTTGTCAGCGGGTACAACCTCTCTCCCTTCTTCCTGTGGCATAGCGGCTTGTACTTTGCACCGTACGCCACGATGTTGGGCTCGAACACCGTCAGTGGCGCTCCGAATGGCCGGGGCATCTTTTTGGCTCCGGGCAAAAATGGCATTCTGCCTCCAGGCCAGCGGACCACACAGCACTGGTTCGACTACACCGTCTGGGATCCGCTTTCCGGTACTCCTTACGCCGGACAGACGTATGAGTACACCACAACCCCGCAACAGGGGGATTTCCGGAACAACGTTCCATTCAATTACATGACAGGTCCTGGCTTCAACAATATGGACGTAAACATGTACAAGCTGACGCCGCTGTGGAGAAACCTAGTGATGGACTTTGAGGCCCAAATCTTCAACGTCTACAACCACCAGAACCTGAACGTACCGAACAGTCATGGCATTATCACCTCCTCCATCGGTACGCCGCGAACGATTCAACTGCAGGCAAAGTTCCAGTTCTAAATTTGTTGCCTGCAATACTCTGGCGGCCCGCGAAGTTTGCGGGTCGCTTTTTTGTCCTTCGAGGAATCGACTTGAGACCCACGGACCGAATCCTGCCCGAAAGTCTCACATCCGTGCAATCAGACACAACGAGCGCTGGAGGATTCCGAGAGCCATCCCGTGGGATGGCGTTGGAGATTTCGGCATGTTCCTCCAGAGAGGAACACACGGCGGTTTGCTCTCTTTTCCAAGTCGTGGATGTGGGACACGCTCGCCAAAAAAGATTGTTATGTGATGCAGCCCAGCGGACCCGCCTATATTGGCGGCACAGGCACAAAGGCCACCTGAGCGCGAGTCTCAGATGGCTTTTCTCTTGTTCCTTCTATTGAATGATAATTGGAGCCGACGGTCAGACTTGAACTGACGACCTGCTGATTACGAATCAGCTGCTCTACCAACTGAGCTACGTCGGCATGTTTAGAATCAAGCGCTCAAAAACTATACCGGGAAACCGGGCCCATGCCAGCCCATCGAGATACTGTTCGCTCCAGCAGCGGCGGTCCGACTGAATACCAACGCAATCGACAATGAAGATATCCCGGACACGTTATAAGCAGGGTACCATCCGGCAGAGAAGGACGGCAACGGGCTTCCGTTGGGCTTTCCGCCACTGCGACCGCGAAGGAAACCCAAATTTCGACAGCCGCACCCATCCGACGGAAGCGGATGTGTGGAAGGCGACCGAGAGGTTGCGTCACGATCTCAACGCAGGAACAGATTACAGTCGAGTCGAACGTATCAACATAAGCGTGGCTCTTGATCAATGGCTCGATTCGCTTACGGGTCTAAAAGCACAGACTTTGCGCTGCTATCGACTCTCCGCCAATCGAATCAAGGAACAATTTGGCGAACTAGCAATCGAAGATCTGAAAGCACTCCCGATAAAAAACTGGCTGGAGTCGTTATCCGTCAGCCCCAGCCAGCGGGCACATCACCGATTCGTCATTCGGGCCATGTTCCAGTACGCAAAACTGGCTGAGCTGACCGAGCGAGAAAATCCATGCGACCTGATCCGGCTAAAGGGAACCACAAAGCGGCGGAAAGCAATCGTAGTGCTCACCCCAATACAGTTCAAGAAGCTCGTGCAAGCAACACGGCCTCCATTTGATCGACTGGTACTGGTTACAGGCATGCTGGGATTGAGAATCGGCGAAGCGCTCGCCCTACAGTGGAATGACTTCGATGAGAAAACCGGTACAGTCGCGATCCAGCGTAATTGGTCCAACGGACATATAGAGACACCGAAGACTGAAAAATCCGCCACGATGTTGCCCGTATCGAAAACTTTAATAAAGCTAATACGCAGTTGGCACAAAAAAGCAGACAGCGAGTGGCTATTCCACTCGCGCCGATCTGCTAGTGGTCTCTATTATTAGTTGTCTCTATTATGCAGGCATACTACAACAGAAAGTATTAAACCCCGCGGCAGCAGAAGCGGGGCTGCCTCATATTGGCTGGCACACATTACGACACTCTTACCGTTCATGGCTTGACGCTGCGAAAATTTCGTCCGGTGTCAGTAAGGATATGATGCGCCATGCAGATATATCCACGACGATGAATGTCTATGGCAAGTCGCTACCGGATGGAATGCGAAATGCGGCGGAAGCCGTTTCCAAACTGCTGAAGTAAGTGAGAAACCCCGCACTAAATCAGTGCGGGGCTGGGTTAGCAGGTGAATCTCTCAAGCTGCCTGAGAGGATGCACCCTCAATCCATCTGCGTATTGCATCCGGATCGAATCGCCACAAGTCCCCAACTCTAATCGATGGCAATGTGCCAGCACGAGCTAGTTTGAAAACTGTTTTCGTCGAGCACTGCAAGCCCCCAGCAACTTCATCGGGAGTAAGCAGTTTTATCATGTACTGCATTTTGAAACTTTCCGCTGCCAAGGATGCCCACGGCGAGCATGAGACCGACTGCCAAGTTTGAAATGCGGCAGACGGAGCATAGAATCTGAGCATCCAGATTACGCATCTTGCAATGGGTGCGCTCCGCAAAGCAGTCTATCACTGCATAAGAGCGACCTTCTGGAATTAAGTAGATGGAATCGGGCCATTCCCGATTACGGTCGCTGCAATTCCCAAAGTAACTTCGTGGGATTATCAAGTTCTCCGTCGAGTCGCCCCGGGGCTTTGCGTCTCCGGAGTAGGATTGTTCGCATCATGACTGAGCGTGTTGCGCGGAAATTCGATCTCAGCAGAAAGCTGCTGCTGAGCATTGTTCGATTGGCCTTGGCTGTTCCAATCACCTTTGCTCTGGCGCCGGCCGCGCAAAGCGGCACCCACTCTCAGAATGTACGGAGTGGCAAACTGCGGCCGGGGGCAAAATGGAGTTCGAAGTTGCCACCATCCCGCTGAACAAACCTGGCACGTTCATGCGGCCTAGCTTCGCCTTGGATGACGGAGATTCCTATGGATCCGCGGATCCGCATGGCCGATTCTTCGCTGTTTTTCCGCTGTCGGTTTACATCCAGTTTGCATATAAACTTTGGCTCACCCAGGACCAGATCCACTCCATGCTCGCCAACTTACCGAAGTGGGTTGCTACGGATAGCTTTGTAATTCAGGCCGTGGCGCCGGGTGACCCCACGAAGGACCAGATGCGCCTCATGGTGCAGTCTCTGCTTGCCGATCGATTCAAGTTGGCGGTTCATTTTGAAACCCAGCGAATTTCCGTCTTCGCCCTTGTTCTGGCCAAGCACGGGAAGACGGGGCCGAAGCTTCATCCGCACGCCGAGGGTGCCTGTGATCTTTCAAGAGGTTGTCCATGCGAAGGAGACCGGAGAAGCTGGTTGTGACGAGCAACTAGAACCTTCGGAGAGATCGAATGGACTATCACCAGAATGCCCGACTGACGATTCATAGTCGAGAGCAGTTGGCCAAAAAAGTTTTTTTGCAGAGATGCACGTTGAAGCTGGCCGCGGCCAGCTTCAACGTGAGCGCCAAGACTGCCGCCAAGTGGGTGCGCCGATATGGGGTCCAGGGAACCGCCGGGCTCCGGGACCTCAGCTCCAGGCCGCATCGCTCGCCGCGGCAAACCCCGTCCGCCCTATCGGAAATGGTTTTGGCTTTACGCCGCCAGTACATGCCCGGCTACCAGATCGCCCTTCGCTGTGGCCTCTCCGCCGCCTCGGTCAGCCGCATCCTGCGCCGCGCTCACTTGAGCCGTTGGCGCGACCTGCATCCCCGGCCGCCGGTGGTGCGCTATGAGCACCCCTCTCCCGGCGACCTGGTACATCTGGACATCAAGGGCCTGTCCCGCTTCTCCGAGGTCTCGCTGCGCGGCGACGGACGGTTACGCGGCAAGCGCAAGCATCCCGGTTTCCTAGCTCTGCACGTGGCTGTCGACGACCACTCGCGGCTGGCCTTTACCCAGATACTGGCCGACCAGAAGGCCCAGACCACCATCGCCTTCCTGCACAATGCGCGGGAGTTCTTCGCCCGCCATGGCATCGGGGTGCGCGCTCTGCTCACCGACAACGGAAGCAGTTACCGCTCTCAACCGTTCCGACAAGCCTGCCAGAGGCTCGCCATTCAACACCACCGCACCAGGCCGTACTCACCGCAGACCAACGGTAAGGCCGAACGCTTTATCCAGACCGCCCTGCGCGAGTGGGCCTATGCAAAACACTGGTCCGACTCCGATCAAAGAGACGCTTCCCTTCAACCCTGGACCGACTACTACAACCACCAAAGACCTCATGGTAGCCTCAACTACAAGCCGCCCATCAGCCGCTCCGACACCGGAACAACCTCTTGACCTTCTACAGGTGCCCGCCGATGGTGAGGTTCGAGAATCCCATGTCTGTCGCCACGGCGACCGGGGCGGGCGAGACGTGGGGCACCCGGCGCGAAATGTGAACCGAGCGCGGGTACTTTCGCAGCGCCGGAGGGGCCGGCCAATTCGGCGGAATCGCAGGGTGCGGTGTGCGCAACCGCGCGTGGTTACTGGCGATTTTTTACGGTGTGATTTCTATCACCGCCACTGTTCCGTCAAGTTTACTATTCTTCACGAGTTGGCAGTGAGACCGGTATGGTAAATGCAGTCCTTGAAAAGGGACTCAATCTATTTCATCAAAGGACCCCTTTATGAATCGACACAAAACAGTACTGGCCACCCTGGCGTTCGTCGGCCTGGCTACGTGCACCGTGCTGGCCCAAAGCAGCGGAGCGGACGTTTACAGAAGCAAATGCGCGATGTGTCATGCGGCCGACGGCAGCGCGAGCTCCGGCGCCGGCAAGGCCATGAAGGTGCCGTCGTTCCTGACACCGGAGTCGAAGAAGATGTCGTCGGCCGAGTACGAGGCGATTGTGAAGAACGGCAAGGGAAGAATGCCGGCGTATTCCGGCAAGCTGTCGGATGCGCAAATCAAAGACGTAGTCGCCTACATTCGCACGTTGCAGAAGAAGTAGTCGCAATTTTCTGTTGGTAGAGAGAAGGCTGTCAAGCTGAGCGAAGCGAACACGGACCTCCGCATTTGAAGGAAAAAAGCAAATGCCCAGGTCCTTCGCTGCGCTCAGAATGACGAACGCACGATGACACAACGCTATGGTCGCAGAATCGGGGCGGGACGATGAAGGTCCTCGGCAAGCGAAATGCGCTTCTGAGGCGCGGGGGCAAGTTTCACAGCGACGGATGGAGTGTCGCGGGACCTGCTATCGGCGTGAGATTGCTGATAGCAGGTTTTTTTGTGTTGTCGATGCTGGCGGTCCCTCGGGCGCTGCTGGCGGCGAATGCGGACTGCCTAGCCTGCCACGCGGACAAAACGATGGTAAACGCGGCGGGAAAAAGCGTCGCGGTGGACGCGCAGAGGTTCCACTCCAGCATCCATGGCGTGCTGAGCTGCACGGATTGCCATACCTCCATCACCGGCTTTCCCCACCCGGATCATCCGGCGGCGGTGGTGTGCGCGACCTGCCATGCGGACGAGGCCAAGGGGCTGGCGGGCAGCGTTCATGCGTCGGCGAGCACGCATCCGTGTCTGAGTTGTCATGGAAACCCCCATGCGATTTTTCCCAAGAATGATCCCAGGTCGGCGGTGTATCCGCTGAATATCCCGCGGACGTGCGGGAGCTGCCACGGCAGCGAGGCGCTGGCCAAGAAGTACGGGCTGCAGAACGTGTATTCGGTCTACATGGATTCGATCCATGGCTACGCGGTCAGCGAAGAGGGATTGCTGGTGGCGGCGAATTGCATGAGCTGCCATGGGTCGCACCACATCCTGAGCCATAAGGACCCGCAGAGCCCGACCTACAAGGCGAACATTCCGAACACGTGCGGGACCTGTCACGGCGGAGTGAAAGCGGAGTACCTGGGCGGCATTCATGGCAAGCAGGTCGCGAGCGGCAACATGAAGGCGCCGGTGTGCACCGACTGCCACACGGCGCACGCGATTCTGCAGCCGACGCTGGCAAGCTTTCGCATGCAGTCGACACCGATCTGCGGCTCGTGCCACAAGGAACAGCTGGCCACCTACCGGGACACGTTCCACTCGCAACTGGGCCTGCTGGGCGGGTACGTGGAGACAGCGCGGTGCTGGGACTGCCACGGGGCCCACGAAGTATTGCCGGCCTCGGATCCTCGCTCGCCGGTGGCGCCGGCCAACCTGATCAAGACCTGCGGCAAGTGTCATGCGAACGCGAATGCCAGTTTCGTCCAGTATCAGCCGCATGCGAACCCGCGCAATCGCAAGCTGAATCCGGCACTCTATTACATTCGGCTGTTTATGAACCTGTTGCTATGGGGCGTGCTGGGATTCTTCGCTCTCCATACCCTGCTGTGGTTTATTCGGTCCAAGCGGGAACAGGACAAGAACGGGCCGACAGGGGAGGCGAAACATGACTGAGGAGACTGAGGCCGCAATCGTGCCCGCAACGCAGCCGGGAGCGAAGAAGGAAGAGAAGTACTATCTGCGGTTCACCTTGCCGCAGCGGTACCTGCACGCGGTCCTGTTCACCTCCTTTCTGGGGCTGGCGGCGAGCGGGTTGCCGATGCGCTTCAGCGACAACGCCTCGGCGCGGTTTGTGGCGCGCGCGGTGGGCGGCTTTGGGGCGATTCTTTTCTTTCATAAATTTTGCGCCATCGTGCTGACGCTGGCGTTTCTGTATCACGTGAAAGACATCGTCACCCGGGCCGTGGTCAATAAGGAAAAGGGAATGTTCTGGGGCCCGACTTCCATGGTGGCGAACTGGAAGGACGTGAAGGACCTGGTGGGACACCTGCGGTGGTTTGTGGGGCTGGGTCCGAAACCGCAATTCGATCGCTACGCATACTGGGAGAAGTTCGATTACTGGGCGGTTTTTTGGGGCATGGTGGTGATCGGATTTTCCGGGTATGCCATGTGGTTTGCCCCGTTTTTCGCAAAGTTTCTGCCGGGATGGGCCTTGAACGCCGTCCTGGTGATTCATGGGGAGGAAGCGCTGCTTGCCATCCTCTTTATTTTTTCGATCCACTTCGTCAATACGCATCTACGCCCTGACAGTTTCCCCATGGACATGGTGATCTTTACCGGCAAAGAGACGGAAGAGGAGTTCGAGAAGAAGCGTACCCTGGAATACCAGCGCCTTGCCCGGCAGGGAAAGCTGGAGGCAAGGGCCGCCGAGAAGCCGGTATATTGGTGGGTGAATTTCGCCCGGGTGGTCGGATTTACCGCAATCCTGATCGGGCTGGTCCTTCTCGTCTTGACATTGATCGCCTACTTCGGCATTGCATAGCACTCATACGAGGGAATCATGTTCGGAACATTGAAGAAGAAGCTTCGCCCCGTCCTTTTTTATGGGAACAATCCGCTGAGTTTGATTGGCGGCGCCCTGACAACCGCCTCGGCTTTCGTGATCATCGGCTCTTGGGTGGTAACGATCTTCGCCCATGCCGGTCCCACCAATCCCTATCTGGGCCTTATCTTCGATCTATTTCTGCCCGCTCTCTTTGTTCTCGGGCTCATTCTCATGCCCATCGGGATGTGGCTGCGGCGGCGGCATCTGAGAGTCACGGGCCAAGTGCCGGAAGCGTTTCCTCCCATCAACCTGAGCGACCCGATCTTTCGTCGCGGGATTGAAGTGGTCATCGCGGTCACCTTCATCAACTTCGTGATTGTCGGGACGGCAAGCTATCGCGGCATCTCCTACATGGATTCTCCAAGCTTCTGCGGCCAGTCCTGCCATGTGATGGCGCCGCAATGGGACGCCTACCAGGTAGGTCCGCACCGTCATGTGGCCTGCGTGCAGTGTCACATCGGCTCCGGACTTTCCGCCGCCGTACAAGCCAAAATGGAAGGCACGAGACAACTGGTGGAAGTGACATTCCACACCTATCCCACCCCGATCACCGCTCCTCTGTCGGAACTGCGTCCGGCGCGCGCGACCTGCGAGCAATGTCACAATCCGACCCGGTTCGTGGGCGACCGACTGCTGGTGCTGACCGATTTCGGCAACGATGAAAAGAATTCAGTCACCCGCAGCGTGCTGGTGCTGCACCTGGGCGGGGTCGATTCTCTTTCGCACCTGAGCGGCATTCACGGCCATCACCTCGATGACTACGAGTACGTGGCCACCGACTCGACCGACCAGACCATCATTTCCGTGAAAGCGCATAACGCGGATGGCTCGGTGACGGACTACGTCAGCTCCGACTGGAAGGGTCCGATCAAGGGCGTGACGCGCCGGATGGATTGCATGGACTGCCACAATCAGGCGTCCCACGTCTTTCGGACTCCGGAACAAGCCCTGGACGGGGTGATGGTGGATGGCACTCCCAGCCCGAGCCTTCCTTTTGTCCACAAGGAGGGAATGCAACTGATCCAGGCAAAATACAGCTCGCAGGAGCAGGCGGCCAAGAAGATCACCTCCGGGCTGGACGCGTTCTACCGGACCCAATATCCCGACGTCTGGAATAGTCAGCGCAGCAAAGTTGAAGATGCCGCGCGGATGCTGGTCACCATCTATAAGGAGAACGTATTCCCGTTCATGAAGGTCACCTGGGGCACCTATCCGGACAACATTGGACATACCGACTATCCCGGCTGCTTCCGCTGCCATGATGGAAACCACGTGTCGAAAGATGGAAAAGTCCTGACCAACGATTGCAGCGTCTGTCATAATCTGCTGACCGTGGATGACCCAAATCCCAAGGTGCTGACCGATCTCGGCATGCAGTAGGGGACGTTCAGCGCTTTAGCAGGATAAAAACTCTTCGATCCCCACTCAAGCCAAAAGAAGGCTTGAATGGGGCACCCGGCGGGAGAGCGCATTCGCGCAGCTTGCGTGTTGCGGAAGAGCCGCAGCTTAAGGAGAACAGCCGGGAGAGGGAAGCGCCGCGACGAACGAGATCGGATTTCCTGCGCCGCTGCCTACCCTGAGGCGACGATGAGCGTGCTTTACAGGGAGCAGCCGCGCGAAATTCTCGGCTTCAACATGACCGAAATGAGAGCGGAGCTAGGCGGGATTCTGCGCCCGCTGGTCATGCGCTGAGTGCTTGGGAACGCTTTGCCATACAGATTCTTCCTTGAGTACCAGGACAGGGCAATGGGCCTCGCAGAGCACGCGATAGGCGATGCCGGGGATGAACCGGGGATTGAACGCGGAATGCGCGGAGGCGCCGAGAAGGATCATGTCCGCGGCGTGGTGTTTTGCGTAGGAAAGAATCGATTCCGCAGGCTGTCCATACGCGACTTCGCAGGTGGCGTGGGCCTTGCGAAGAGGCTTGATTGCCAATAGATCTTCCAGCATCCTGCTGGCGTATCCTCGCGCGGAAATGGTGGTGGGGTGCTCCGGAACAACATTTTGAAGAACGTGGAGCAGAGTGATGTCGGCAGTATGTTTTTCCGCAACGCTCAGGGCAAACTCGGCGATCCTGCGGGAGCCGTGGTCGAGGGCGGCGGCAAACACAATGCGCGTATGTCCCTTGACAGACGGGTCGCTGGGAACCGCTTTCGGTCCCACGGCAAGCACCGGGATGTCGATCTGATGGAAGAGAGATTCCGCGATCGATCCGAGGATGTGGTGGTGGAATTTCGCTTTTCCATGAGAGCCGGCGATCACGCGGTCCGCTTTCCATTCGGCGGCGGCGTTCAGGATTTCCTTGACCGTATTCCCGGCGGCGAGATGGAAGGAGCATCGGATGCCATCGGTTTTGGCTTCCTCGACCACTTTTGCCAGCGTTGTTTCCGCCGATTTCTGCATGCCGGCCGCGTCAAAGTAGACCATCAGAACAGGATCGATGTGGGAAGCGTTGGGGTCGGGCAGGACATGGACAATGCGCAGCTCCGCCTTATAGGCGAGCGCCTGCTGCTTGGCGATCGGAAGAGTGAATCCTAAGTCGGTAAGATCCGTGGCGAGAAGGATACGCCGTGGATGGATCCACTCCCGGAACTGTTTGTTGGACATAGGGACTCCTCAGTATCAATTTATTGTGGACGCAGGACAGGCATCTGGATGTGCCAACTAGCACGCATCGTTGTGATTTCTGTCACCGCCAAGCCAGCGAAAAGGCGATGGACAAGTCCGTGGCGCCGTTGCGAAGTCAGTGGATGTTCTCTCCTGCAAGCCGAGGTACTATTGTGGTGCGATTGCATGGAAGCCGACGCGCTTTGCAATGGCCGGCCAGAACATTTCTCCCAAGGATGCCGGTAGGAGAAAGGCTCCAGTCTCAAAACACGACATTCGGATGATGGACACGATGCGCCGCCGTCAGGTGATGGGCTGCGTGGACATCGCGCAGAATCATGGCCGGACAACGCGACATCCGCAACACCCTTGCCATCATCCCTGGCCGGAGGTGGGTCAGCAGTTCGCTGCCGCAGCGCGCACTCATGATCAGGAGGTCGGCTTGCGTGTCGTCCACCATACGAATGATTTCCTGCGCCGGTTCTCCCTCGCGGATCAAACACTGGGGCTTGACGGACAGCCAGGCGTCGCGGTCCATCATCTTTTCGAGGGTATCGAACTGGCCTTCGGAGGGGCTGGCAATCCCTTCTTCTCGTACCGTAAAAATCGTCAGGCGCGCGTGGTGACCGCTGGCGATGTCGCCAGCCAATCGGGCGGCCTCGGTCACTCCTCCGGCGGTATCGCAGGCAAGCATGAGGTGCTTCCACGGGAGTGTTTCCTTGGCCATGGCCGCGGCTTGAGGGCCCACAACAATGACGGGGTGGTCCGATTTGCGGATGACAGCCTCGGCAACGGAGCCAAGGAGCAGGCGCTCAAGTCCGCTAAGCTCCTCCGTGCCGACGACGATGCAGGAGGCCTTCAATTTGTCGGCCAGGCGGATCAGTTCGTGTGCCGGCGTGCCGAATGCCAGGGTGCCAGCGACTTGCAGGCCGCTGCCTTGAAGCTTCTGTTCGGCGGTATGCACATACTCCTCTAGTTCCAGTTCCTGGATGCGGAGCAGGTCCGGGGAGTCGTCGGCAACGATGGGCATGACGTAGACGAAATGTAAGGGCAAGGATTCCTGCAGGGCCAGCTTCGCCGCGTAGTCCAAAATCGACTTCGACAGCCGGGAAAAATCAGTCCCAACGAGAATCGGGCCTTGTGTGAGTGCCGGGTCGCTGTGCATAGATTTGGCCCCCTAAACGAGATCATAGGAGGGGGGTCAGAGAAATGTGTGTGACGAAACGTACAGCACCGCGTGATGGCCATCACGCGGTGGCAGCGTGCGCGGCGGACCACGCCCGGGGAGCGCCGGGTGGTCGGAAGAAGCGACGACGGCAGTGACGGTGGTCACGGAAGAAGCGACGGCAAGCCGGTTATCCTGAACAGTTGCCGGGTCAGCCCCCGGCGATCGCGCGCTGACTGCCCGTAAGCCGCACGGCAGGCGGAAGTCAGGTCGCGAAATTCAGTTCGGACGGATGGAAAGAAGGAAGCAAAATGTCGATCAATGCCAGTACCGTAGTGAGCCGCTTGGATGTGCTTTTGGAACGCGCTCGGCAACTGCCGCCGATTCCCGTCGCAGTCTGCTATCCCTTGACCGGAGTTGCGCTGGCGGGGGCGCTGGAGTCAGCGGTTTGCGACGTGATCCGGCCCATACTGGTGGGACCGAAGGAAAAAATCCAACGGCTCGCCGAGGCGGAAGGGTTCAACATCGAACGGTGCGAGATGGTGGATGCCGAAGACGAAATTCAATCGGCGAAGATCTCGGTGGAACTTTGTCGCTCCAAAGTGGCAGACGCGCTGATGAAGGGAAGTCTGCACACCGACGCTTTTATGCGCCCGGTGCTGGCCAAGGACACAGGATTGCGCACGCTGCGCAGGATCAGCCATTCCTTTGTGATGGAAACGCCGGCGTACGATCGCATTCTGTTGATTACCGATGCCGCGATCAACATTTTGCCGACCCTGGACGACAAGGTGGACATCGTGCAAAACGCGATCGATCTTGCCCATGTGCTGGGAGTGCCAGAGCCCAAGGTGGCGATCCTTTCAGCGGTGGAAATGGTCCAGTCCAGCATTATTTCTACGATCCATGCGGCAGCGCTGTGCAAGATGGCGGACCGCGGGCAGATCACCGGAGGCATCCTGGACGGCCCGCTTGCGTTCGATACCGCAGTGAGCCCGGAGGCGATGAAGATTAAACACCTGGTTTCGGCGGTCGCGGGACAGGCGGACATTGTGGTGGTCCCCGATCTTGAGTCCGGCAACATGCTGGCGAAGCAGCTGGAATATCTTGGCGGCGCGAGTTTGGCCGGGATTGTTACGGGAGCTTCCGTTCCCATCATTCTTACCAGCCGCGCGGATTCGGCCAAGACGCGCATGACCTCCGCGGCTGTTGCTTTGCTGATGCATGCGTGGCGCGAATAGAAGACGCGGTCGCACGCGAGCATGGGCGCTGAGTTTCCTGCCGCATGTCGCCTGAAGAGGGCCGGGGCCGCTTCCATTGGGTCCCGGTTTTTATTTTGACTGGCGCACATCGAGAATTCGCGTCTCGCATCCCACACGGTCGACATTTCGTTGGCGTCCGGACCCACTTTCGGCAGCAGACCATTTCGAGCATTTTCACTGTTACCAAGTCCTTTCGAGAGCGGTTCCATGCAGCTCGCTGCGGCGAGCTGCGCGTGTTTTTGCTTCGGCGCACACCCAACAGGGAAAATGCTCTATCGTTGATAGTAGCGACTATGAGTCAGATGAAGGCTGTACGGGGCACGCGCGATTTGCTGCCGCCGGAAACAGAACTATGGAATCAAGTGGAGGCAACGGCGCGGCGCGTGTTCCAGCGCTACGCGTTCGGGGAAATTCGCACGCCAATTTTTGAAGACACGCAGTTGTTTGCGCGTGGTGTGGGCGAAGAGACCGACATTGTTTCCAAGGAAATGTATACGTGGGAGGACCGTCCGCGGGCGCAGTCGGAAAAAGCGCAGATGCTGACGCTGCGGCCGGAGAATACGGCGGGGGTGGTGCGGGCGTATATCGAACATAAGCTGGGCGATAGCGGGCGGTTGCAGAAGCTGTACTATATAGGACCGCAATTTCGCCGGGAACGGCCGCAAAAGGGGCGCTATCGGCAGTTTTTTCAGATTGGGGCGGAGGTGCTTGGGCCGGTGAGCGCAGGCAGCGAGTCGCCGCTGCGCGATGCTGAAGTTCTGGAGATGCTGGCGACATTTCTCGACGAACTCGGCGTGACGGGCTGGACGCTGGAGCTGAACTCGGTTGGCTCGGCGCAGGACCGGCCCCGCTACGTTGAGGCGCTGCGAGAGGCGCTGAGGGATGTAGCGCCGAAATTGTGCGTGGATTGCCAGCGGCGGGCGGTGACAAATCCGCTGCGGGTGCTGGATTGCAAAGTTCCGGAGGACCAGGCGACGATCAACGCGCTGCCGAAGATTGCGGATTTTCTGGATGAGGATTCGCGCGCGCATTTTGCCGCTGTGCTTGGCGCGCTGAACGCGTGCGGTGTGCCGTATACCGTGAATCCGAGGCTGGTGCGGGGCCTGGATTACTACACGCGGACGACGTTCGAGTTTACTCATGGCGGCCTGGGCGCGCAGAATGCGCTGCTGGGCGGTGGACGGTACGACGGGCTGAGCGAAGCGATTGGAGGTCCGAAGGCGCCGGGGATTGGCTTTGCGATCGGCGAGGACCGGTTGGTGCTGACCTTGCAGGCGATGTCTTCGCGGACGGCGGGAGAAACGGAAGATACGCTGTTGGCGGACGCGTATGTTGCGCCGCTGGGCGAAGCCCAGCAGGCGGAAGCGCTGGCGCTGGCGCGGGAGTTGCGCCGGGCCGGATTGTACGTTGAGCTGGGAGATGGATCGTTTCGGCTGAAGAAGTCTTTTGAAGCAGGGAACAAGGTTGCGCGAGCGATTGTGCTGTTTGGAGAAGACGAGGCAAAGTCGGGCGTGATGACGGTGAAGAATTTCGCGACCGGGGAACAGACGAAGGTAGCGCGCGGCGAGTTGATGGAATTTCTCCGCAAGAAATAAATTGCGCGCAGTTCCGGCGCGAAGCAGGAAAAAATCTAGCAGACAATAAGGGAACAATGGAACTGGATCTTCTTGGGAATTTGCAGCGAACACATACGTGCGGAGAGCTGCGGCTTTCTGCGGATGGCCAGCAAGTTGTGGTGATGGGATGGGTGAACCGCCGTCGTGATCATGGGAATTTGATTTTTCTCGATTTGCGCGATCGAGCCGGCATTGTGCAGATTGTGCTGGACAAGGAACTTTGCCCGGCGGCGCATGCCAAGGCGGAGTCGGTGCGGCCGGAGTACGTGGTGGCGGTGCAGGGAAAGGTGCGGCGACGCGATGCCGCGGCCATCAATCCCAATATGCCGACCGGTGAGATTGAAATTGATGTGGAGGAGCTGCGCATATTGAACGATGCGAAAACGCCGCCCTTTTCGCCGGCGGAAGAAGCGATCGCGAATGAAGAGCTGCGCTTAAAATATAGATATGTGGACCTGCGCCGGCCGGCCATGCAGCGCAACGTGATTCTGCGCCATAAGATTGCGCTGGCCATTCGGCAGTATCTTTCCGGCGATGGATTTCTGGAGATTGAAACACCGTTTATGACGCGGTCGACTCCCGAGGGCGCGCGCGATTATCTGGTGCCGAGCCGGGTGCATCCGGGCGAATTCTATGCGCTGCCGCAGTCTCCGCAAATGTTCAAGCAGATCCTGATGATTTCCGGACTGGACCGTTATTTCCAGATTGCGCGCTGTTTTCGCGACGAAGATTTGCGCGCCGATCGGCAGCCGGAGTTTACCCAGATCGATCTGGAGATGACGTTTCCGCAACAGGAGACCGTGTTTCGCGTAGTGGAGGGATTTATGGCGGCGGCGTTTCGGGCCGCAGGAATTACGCTGCCGATTCCGTTTCCGCAAATTACCTTTGACGAGTCGATCCGGCGGTTTGGCAGCGACAAGCCGGATACGCGTGTGCCGGAGTTGACCGATGTTCGCAGCGCGTTCACGTCGGGCGATCTGGAAACGCTGATGATCGATCTTGAACTGCCGGTGGTGGCGATTCGGGTGGAGAAAGTCGGCGAGCTGTCGCGAAAAGAGCGCGAGGAAAATCGGCCGCTGTTCGATAGCCGCAAAGGGGCGAAGCTGATCGACGATCTGAAGAGGCTGGAGAAAACATTTCCGGCTGCGGTGGCCAAAGTCCGCGAGCTTGCAGACGCGGGCGCGGAGGACCTGCTGGTGATTGTTGCCGGAGATCCAGGCGCGCGCATCGCGGCCAGCGACACGAAGCTTGAGGGGAGGCTGTCGGAACGCGAGATTGCGATTTACACGTCCGCCGGCAATCTGCGCATGGACCTGGCGAAGAAGTATGCGGAGCGTCATGGCGCATTTGCGGTGACGGAGCGCGTGGTGGAGGAGGCCGGCAAGCTTGCGGACGGCAGTGTGGTCGCGGGCGATGCCGCGTTCTTTCCTTACTGGGTGACGGATTTTCCCATGTTTGAACACGATGTCGAGACCGGACAATGGATGCCGGCGCACCATCCTTTTACGTCGCCGCATGAGGAGGACATGGACCGGCTGGTTTCCGATCCTGCGTCGGTGCGGGCACGGTATTACGACCTGGCGATGAATGGGTTGGAGCTGGGTTCAGGGTCAATCCGAATCTATCGCAAGGATGTGCAGTCGGAGATCTTCCGCTCACTGGGTATGAGCGAGGAAGAGGCCAAGGAGCGGTTTGGGTTCTTTCTGGAAGCGCTGGAGTATGGGACGCCTCCGCACGGCGGCATTGCGCTGGGGCTGGACCGGATTGTGATGATTCTGGCCGGGGCGCCAAGCCTGCGCGAGGTGATTGCGTTTCCGAAAACGGCGAAGGCGGTGGACCTGATGGTGGATGCACCGTCGCCGGCAACGGAAACGCAACTGAAAGAGTTACATATTCAACGGAGACGCAGCTAGAGCATTTCCCTGTACTGGAATGCGGGCTTCGTTCTATCCCACCCTAGCTACGCTGGGATGGGGCACCCGATTCTCTTGCAGTGCGAAGAAAACGCAGGTCTCTCCACTGGGGTCGCCCGCCACGGCGGATCGACCAGGAATGAAAATCTCTTCCTTCCCACTCAAGCCAAACGATGGCTTCCACCCCAGCGAGCAAAAATCGCTCGCTGGGGACCCCGGTGGCTTGAATGGGCCACCTCAGCATTACTTTTAATAGGCGGGGATGCCGGTCACGCTTTGGCCGATGATCAGGGTGTGCATGTTGTGGGTGCCTTCGTAGGTCTTCACCGACTCCAGGTTCATCATGTGGCGCATGACCGGATAATCGTCGGTGATGCCGTTGGCCCCGAGAATGTCGCGGGACTTGCGGGCACATTCGAGCGCCATCCAGACATTGTTTCGCTTGGCCATGGAGATGTGTTCGTGACCGACGGTTTTCGCATCTTTCATGCGACCGACTTGGAGCGAGAGCAACTGGCCTTTGGTGATTTCGCTGATCATCCAGGCGAGCTGTTCCTGAATCAACTGATGGCTGGCGATGGGCTGGTCGCGGAACTGCTTGCGCAGCAGGGAATATTGCAGCCCGGTGTCGTAGCACGCCATGGCTGCGCCGAGCGCGCCCCAGCTGATGCCATAACGCGCTTGGTTGAGGCACATGAGCGGCGACTTGAGGCCGCCGGAGCCGGGCAAGAGCGCGGAGGCTGGAACGCGCACATCCTGCATGGACAAGCCTGAGGTGACGGAGGCGCGCAGGGACCATTTGCCGTGGACATCGTAGGCGGTGAAGCCGGGAAGTTTGGTGTCGACGAGAAATCCGCGAATGCGATTGTCTTCATCATCGACCTTGGCCCAGATGACAGCAACATCGGCGAGGGTTCCGGTGGTGATCCACATCTTTTCGCCGTTCAGGATGTAGTCGCCGCCATCTTTTTTCGCGCGGGTACGCATGCCGCCGGGGTTGGAGCCGAAGTCGGGCTCGGTGAGGCCGAAGCAGCCTAGTTTTTCTCCCGTGGCCATCTGCGGCAGCCATTCATTTTTCTGTTCGTCGCTGCCGAAGGCGTGAATGGGATACATGACCAGCGCGGACTGCACGCTGACGAAGCTGCGCACGCCGGAGTCGCCGCGCTCGGTTTCCTGCATGACCAGTCCATACTCGACATTGTTCATGCCGGCGCAGCCGTAGCCCTCGATGGTGGCGCCGTAGAAGCCCAGCTCACCCATGGGGCGGATCAACTCTTTGGGAAAGCGGCCTTCGCGGTTGCATTCCTCGATAATGGGGATGAGATTGTCTTCAATGAATTGGCGTGCGGTGTCGCGCACCAGGCGCTCGTCTTCGCTGAGCAACGTGTCGAAGCCGATAAAATCGACTCCCTTAAATTTGAAAGCCATGGAATTCGCTCCGTGTGAAACCTGGCAAGCTCTCCAGCCTAGCAGACGCAAGCGATGGCTGCGAGTGCGCCGGGGGGCAGTTTCGATCTGGGTAACCCATTGCGTATCCGTGAGTTCGTTCACGAACCGTTGGACCCCACCATGTAAGAATAACAGCGCGCCTTTCGGAGACATTCTCGAGCTGGGCCCAGGGGACATATTGGATGCGTCGTGTTGCGCTGATTTACAACCCGGTTTCCGGCCAGCGTCCGGAACGGCGGGTGGCATTGATCGCGGAAGTGGTGGCGGTCCTTCACAAGGCGGGGATCGAAGTGAAAACGATCGCGACCGAATCGCCGGAAAGCGCGGGGGCGCAGGCGGAGGAGGCCATGCGCGAGGGATACGATACGATCCTTGCCTGCGGCGGCGATGGCACGGTACATGAAGCGCTGCAGCGTCTGGTTGGCGGGCAGGCGGCGTTGGGCGTGATCCCGATGGGAACAGCGAATGCGCTGGCCGCCGATCTGGGCCTGCCAGCTTCGCCGGTAAAGTCAGTGAAAAAGTTGCTGACGGCGGTCCCGGTACGGGCCTCCGTGGGCCATGTCTTCTATCGGGACAAGGAAGGCGCTTCGCGTTCGCGCTACTTTGTTGTTGCCGCCGGAATCGGCGCGGACGCGCTGTTCATGTCGCGGCTGGACCCCAAGTTAAAGCAGCGATTCGGATATGCGCTGTACGTGGTGGAGGCTTTTCGCCTGTGGGTGACGCACACCTATCCGATGTTCGCAGCTCGCTTTCAGGAGAATGGAAACCAAGCGACGCGAGCGGAAGAAGTGTCGCAAATTCTGGCGGTGCGCATCAGCGATTTTGGCGGCGTGCTGCGCAACCTGGCGCCCGGCGCCGCCATCACCAACCACAATCTGCATGTGATTGCGCTGAAGACGCGCAGCCGATGGCGGTATTTGCGATTTATGATCGCGGTGCTGTTGCGACTCCATACGTACGCGAGCCCAATTGAATTGGTGGACTGCGAGACCGTGGAGTGTTTTGATCTGGCAGGCTCGACAGAGCAATTGTTTGTCGAGGCGGATGGAGAGTTTCTGGGCACCTTGCCGGTGCGGATCGAAGTGGTGCCGCAGGCTTTGACGCTGCTGATTCCGAAAAGGGCGATGGAACGCAGAGGAAATGCCGGCGGAGCATGATCGCCGGCTCCCGGAGATCGCCGTCGTGCCGGAGGAAAGTGGCAAGGCACAGTAGAATTTAGGAAGGAACCTTTCGACGATTGAGAATAGGAAGAGATGAAGGAAACAAGCACAAGAAAGATTGAGCTGTTCGACACCAGTCTCCGAGACGGGATGCAACAGCCAAACCTGGAAATTTCCGTACCGAATGCAGTCGGTCTGCTGGAGCGCATGGCCGACTTTGGCGTCCACTATGCGGAAATCGGATTTGCCGGCGCGAACCAGTTTGTGGGCGATTTGACCAGCGCTCTGAATTCGGTGGATACAGGGGCGATGAAGCCGGCGTTGTTCGGCAGATCGCGGGGTCGCGGCACCAAGGTGGAGGAATGGCCGGATGTGCAGTTCATGGTCCGGCACAAACAGCGCGTTCCTGTTGCGGTGGTGGTTGTGAAATCCAGACTGCTGGATGTTATGCGGTCGCTGGAAACGACACCGGAAGAAAACCTGTTGATGGCGTATGAAACCGTTGCGTGCCTGCAGGACCACGGCCTGGAAGTCTTCGTCGACTTTGAACACGCGATGGATGCGGCGTGCGGCCGCCGGGAAAGCGGCGCGCCGTGCGATGCAGATTTCAGCAAACGCAGCCTGGACTACTTCAACCAGATGATCGCACAGTGCGTGCGCCAGAAAGCGAGCCGATTGGTTGTTTGCGACACGACCGGCGGCGCGGGCCCGGAAGAAGTGACCCAGGTGATGAGCTGCCTGACGTGGGCGTACCCGAATGTGAAGTTCGGGTTTCATGGCCACACGGACCGTGGTCTTGGAGTGGCGAACACCCGGGCCGCGATTTTCGCCGGCGCGGTCCAAATCCAAGGCACACTGGTGGGAACCGGGGAGCGCTGCGGCAACGTGAACCTGACGACTGTGATCGGCAGCATGCAACTGAGGGATGAAGCTGAATTTGTCACGCCCGAATCGCTCCGGGGGCTGACCGGCCTGGCACACACGACCTACGCCGCGTTCGGACTGGATGTGCCGCACAGCGCGGCGATTGTCGGCCACGGCGCGTTTGGCACCTGGGCGGGCATGCATGGCAGCAGCGAACGGAAAAATCCGGGGGCGTACCTGTGGTGCGATCCCGCCGAAGTGGGCGCGAGCCCGGTGATTGGGGTAAACAGTCAATCGGGAAAAGCGAACATCATGATGCTGTCGGAATCGCTGGGGGTTGCTCTCGATGCGACGCAGGCGCAGACGTTCATCGACGCCAACCAGTCGATGATCGACGGCGGCGGATTCACGGCCAGCGAAGTTTCCTTCCGGCTGGCATGCATCCGAGTGCTGAAGACGCTGCGCAACAGTTTCAGCGTGAAAAGCTGGCGGGTCGTCGACGAGTCGGACGAGGCCGGGAAGAGGTTTGTGCGCGCCACCATGTCGTTATTGATTGGCGATGCCACCGTGACGGAAACGACGGCGGAGGGCGCCGGTCCTGTGGATGCGCTGAGCAAAGCGATGCGGCAGGAGTTGGAACGCTGGTACCCGGCCATCCAGCGGATGCGGTTGGAGACGTTCAGCGTGACTGCTATTGACATCTCCGCCCATGACACGGCGGCGCATGTGCGGGTTACGGTCAGCTTCCAGGCCGAGGGGCACGAGCCGTGGACCACGGCGGGAGTGAGCAGCGATTTGAACCAGGCGGCGCTGATGGCAATCGTGGATGGGTTCCACTATTGGCTGCTGAAAAATCCGGACTGATCTCGCCGGACTGATCCCGCCGGACAAGCCGTTGGAGACTCCAGGGTTCCAGTCCGGGCTATTCGAGCGGATTTCGTATTCCTATAGCCATTCGAGTTCAATGATGAGCGGCTCGCCGCGGCGAGCCGCGCGAAGATTTGCCGCTTCAACTGCGCCTATAGGGAATCCGCTCTATTATTCTGAATTGTGACCACAAAGCCATCCACTCCCCCGAAGGGCGCGCTTCGGAAGAGATCCCTCCGATCCTTTGCTCGACGGTTTGGTGTTCGATGGCTTGGCCTGGGGTTGGCGCTTCTGTGGTCGCTGGCCGCGCTGCTGCTGGTGGCTGCGCGGTGGATCGACCCGCCGACAACCGCGGTGCACATCGAGCGCCGCATGCAGGCCTGGATCCACAACAGGCCGTATCGCGAACGCTACAAATTCATTCCGCTCAGCCAAATCTCGCCCAATCTGCAGCACGCTGTCATCTCCGCGGAGGACGCGCGCTTTTATCAGCACCATGGATTCGATTGGCACCAGGTGCAAATCGATGCCGAAGGGGATATGGAAGGCGGTCGCGTTCGCGGGGCTTCGACGATTACGCAGCAGCTGGTCAAAAACCTATTCTTCGGAACGGGCCGCTCGTTCCTGCGCAAGGGCGCGGTAGCCACGCTGGTACCGGTGGCGGAACTGGTGCTGGGGAAGCGGCGCATTCTGGAGATCTACCTGAACGTGGTGGAATGGGGCCCGGGTGTGTATGGCGCAGAGGCGGCGTGCCGGTACCACTACGGAATTTCGGCGCGGAATATCGGCCGGGACCAGGCGGCACGGCTGGCCGCGATTCTGCCCGCTCCGCTGAAGCGACGGCCCGAGCGCATGACTCGCTACAGCGAGATCATCCTGAAGCGGATGAGCCAGGTGGGCTGGTAATTATGAGCCGCATTTCGATTTGCAGTATCGCTTCTCTATCGACATGGCCTCGTTGAAGGGCGCATATTTTCAGGGAAAGCAAAATCGTTCCGGGCTGGCTGCGAGCAAGATTGCGGGGGTCGGAGGGAATTCGTGTGTCTGTGCGTTGTGTTTCGACCCCACTCAAGCCAAAAGAGGGCTTGAATGGGCCACCTGTGATCTTTCAAGAGGTTGTCCATGCGAAGGAGACCGGAGAAGCTGGTTGTGACGAGCAACTAGAACCTTCGGAGAGATCGAATGGACTATCACCAGAATGCC
>JBKQVW010000033.1:0-80529 GCA_052142955.1 Acidobacteriaceae bacterium
TATCACGAGTTCAAGAGCTTCTTCCCCAACAACGCGGTCGAATATTTCGTCTCCTACTACGACTACTACCAGCCGGAAGCCTACATTCCCGCCGCCGACCTCTACATTGAAAAGGAAGCCACCGTCAATGAGCAGCTCGATCAGCTGCGCCTCTCCGCCACGCGCTCACTGTTTGAGCGCCGAGACGTCATCATCGTCTCCTCGGTAAGCTGCATCTACGGCCTGGGCTCGCCGGAGGCCTACTACGGCATGTTGATGCTGCTCGAACGCGGCCAGAAGATTCGCCGCGAAGACATCACCCGTCGCCTGGTCGAAATTCTCTACGAGCGCAACGATGTCGATTTCCGGCGTGGGACTTTTCGCGTCCGCGGCGACGTCATCGAAGTCTTCCCCACCTACGACGAAAGTGCCTATCGCATCGAGCTGTTCGGCGACGAAATTGAATCGCTCTCCCAGATCGACCCGCTCTTCGGCACCGTCAAGCAGAAATATTCCCGCCTGCCCATCTATCCGAAAAGCCATTACGTCGTGCAGCCGGAGCGCAAGACCACCGCCATCGAAGGCATCCTCGCCGAGCTGGCCGTATGGGAAAAAGAAATCGAATCCCAGGGTCGCATGGTCGAGGCGCAGCGTATCCATCAACGCACCCGCTTCGATCTGGAAATGATCAAGTCCATGGGCTACTGCCATGGCATCGAAAATTATTCGCGGCATTTTTCCGGCCGTCTGCCCGGCGAACCGCCGCCCACCCTGCTCGACTATTTTCCGCAGGACCATCTTCTTTTCATCGACGAATCCCACGTCACCGTCCCACAACTCCACGGCATGTGGCATGGCGACCGTTCCCGCAAACAAAGCCTGGTCGAGTACGGCTATCGGCTGCCCTCCGCCATGGACAATCGTCCGCTCCGGTTTGAAGAATTTGAAAGCCGCACCAATCAAGTGACCTACGTTTCCGCCACTCCCGGCCCATATGAGCTCACTCAATCCGGCGGCGTCGTGGTTGAACAAATCATTCGCCCCACCGGCCTGGTCGATCCGCAGGTCGAGGTGCGTCCGGTGCGCGGCCAGATCGACGATCTCCTCGCCGAAATCCGCGAGCGCGCAAAAAAAGGTGAGCGTGTGCTGGTCACTACGCTCACCAAGCGCATGGCGGAAGACCTCGCCGGCTACTACACAGAAGTCGGCGTGCGCTGCCGCTACATGCACTCGGAAATTGAAACCCTGGAGCGCGTGCGTCTGCTGCGCGATCTGCGCAAGGGCGAATACGATGTGCTGATCGGCATCAACCTGCTGCGCGAAGGGCTCGACCTGCCGGAGGTGTCCCTGGTCGCCATTCTCGACGCCGATAAGGAAGGTTTCCTGCGCTCCGCCGGCTCGCTCATCCAGACCATCGGTCGCGCCGCGCGCCACATTCACGGACGCGCCATTCTCTATGCCGACAAGATGACCGACTCGATGAAACAGGCCATCGGAGAGACTGATCGCCGCCGCACCATCCAGGCCGCCTATAACCAGGAGCACGGCATCACCCCCACCTCCATCATTCGTCCCGTCGACATGACGCTGGCGGGCATCCTGAAGGCGGAATACTCCGACGTTACCGAAGAGGTCGAGTCCATGCCGGAAAGCTTCCACGCCGAAGAAGACCTCGACGCCTACATCGCGAAGTTGGAAGGCTCCATGCGCGAGGCGGCGCAGCGGTTTGAATTCGAAAAGGCCGCCAAGCTGCGCGACACCATCCGCGAGCTGCGCAGCAAAGATTTCCTCTTCGACGCGCCGGAAGCATCTGTGCAGACTCCCGGTCCCGCAGCCCCATGAACCACCGGTAACGCTCGCGGCCCAGTGCAGTAGGCTATTTTGATTTGCGTGCGTGATAGGCAGATCGACGGCATTCCTTGCAACGGCAGTGTCTGCCGCCCTGAGTAGGACCGTGTGTGCGATCTTTTGGAAATTCTTCTAAAGATTTCCATCGTCGGCATGAAGAACAGACCTTACCCCGAATTCCGTTGGTAACAATGATAGCCATCCACTAAGCTCCTACAGTGCGGCACACAATTTACTCTGTATCCGCCGCGCGACGCTGGGTGACAGCTCGAACCGTCAGATACATCTCATGTGCGTTTGGGATGAATGAGGCCCTAGGCTCCCTTTCTTTCTTTGCTTGGAAGAAAGAGTCAAATGGGTTCATCTCATATTTCCATGAGACGGTGAATTTATTGCCGTGTCTGTCGCAAAAAGCTCCCGTCGCAGGAAATTCAAGTTTGGACGCATCCATACCGCCCTGCGTGTCCCAGTCCTTCATCATGGCCTGTCTCAGATCATGCCGCCCGAAAACCCCAGGACCGGTGGGAAGCAAATCTCGACTCACGCCTCCATTCGGGGCGATGATTCCAATGAGTTCTGGAAATGAGACCACACTTCCCGCAATCGTTATCGGGTTCAGGTGCGGGGAATGCATCTCCGTTGGGCCATCGTTTCTGATTCTGATCCTGACAGGGGCTTCTCCAGCGCCTAGAACAACCTCAATACTCATACGCGGAGCATCGAGCATCATCTTCTCTTCAAGAGCGATTCCAATCTTTCGCTCCTTCGCCCATGCCCAATAAGCACCTAAACAGAAAAAGACGACCCCCAAGACGGCAAAAACCGAAGCCGACATGTCGTGTTCCCTAACATGCTCGGCCAAAGATACAGCGAAAAGGATGATAGCTAGCACAACGCTACCCCCTCCCAGCCGCCCAGCAGCTCTGAGAAACTCGAATGGGTTTGGTTCTTGCATGGACTTAAAGATAGGCCTTACTCAATCTCGCGTCGAGACCCGCCTCCAGCGCAAGCGTGACTCGCGCCGCTTCGTCGTGTATCGTTTCGGAAGCGAACCCAAGCAATTCTGTCTGGAGAATGAACCCCGGACCGCGTCCTCGATGACACTCAACTCTTATCTTCTCCGCGGCACGTTCGTGGGCGCCCTCGGCGGGCTGCTCTTCGGCTTTGACACCGCTGTCATTGCCGGCACCACCCACATGCTGACACAGGTGTATGCGCTCAGCAGCGGTCAGCTCGGTTTCACCGTCTCCAGCGCCCTGATCGGCACCGTCATCGGCGCCATGCTGTCGAGCATTCCCGGCCAGCGCATCGGTCGCCGCGACACCTTGCGCATCCTGGCCGTGCTCTACGTAGTTTCGGCCATCGGCTGCGCGCTTGCCTGGAACTGGTATGCCCTGCTTTGCTTTCGCGTCATTGGCGGACTCGGCATCGGCGGCAGCTCCGTGCTGGGCCCCATGTATATTGCCGAGATTGCTCCGGCAAAATGGCGCGGACGCCTGGTCGGCACATTTCAGATCAACGTCGTCGTCGGCGTTTTGCTGGCCTACATGTCGAACTTCTTCATCGCGACATTCCATCTCGGCCTGCTGGAATGGCGCTGGCAGCTAGGGGTGGCCGGCATTCCCGCCGCTCTGTTTCTCATCATGCTGCTGACTATCGGTCGCAGTCCGCGCTGGCTGGTCATGCAAGGCCGGGTCGACCAGGCCCGTCACGCCCTTCTCCGCGCCGGTACGCCCGATCACGAAGCGGAATTGCAGGACATCGTCGCTTCCATTCATCTCGACCGCCAGGCCAAGGATGAACCGCTGCTCAGCAAAAAATACCGCCTGCCGATTTTTCTTGCCGTCACCATCGCGGTCTTCAACCAGCTCACCGGCATCAACGCCATCATCTATTACATGAACGACATCTTCGCTGCCGCCGGCTTCAGCAGCCTGTCGAGCGACAAACAGGCCGTCTATGTCGGCGTAGCCAACCTGCTCGCTACCCTCGTTGCCATCTCCATCATCGACAAACTCGGGCGCAAAACTTTGCTCTTGATCGGATCGGTCGGCATGGCCATCTGCCTGGTGCTGGTGGCCGTCATCTTTCAGGTCCGCGGCCACCAAAGTTTTCTGCTCCCCCTGTTGGTGCTCTATATCGTCGCCTTTGCCATCTCCCAGGGAGCGGTCATCTGGGTCTATTTGGCCGAAGTGTTTCCCACTCGCGTCCGCGCCAAGGGGCAAAGCCTGGGCACCTCCGCCAACTGGATTTCCAACGCAATCCTCTCCGGCATCTTCCCAATCATCGCGCTCCATCATGCGGCAGTCCCCTTTTACTTTTTCGCGGCGATGATGGTATTGCAATTCTTCGTCGTGTTCTTCATGTACCCGGAAACCAAGGGCCTCAGCCTGGAGCAGATGCAGCGCAAGATGGGCATCGATTGAGCGGTGTACTGCCGGTTGAAAGTGCCAGTGTCAAAGTGCCAGTGTCATGGATCGCCTCCATTGTGAATAACCGGAACTCAAGAGATGCATATTGCATCCTACCTGCAGGGAGGCTCTATAGAATGACTCGAAAAATTCAGATCGCCGCCTTGCTCCTGGCAGCGCTGGCAATGCTGGGGTCCACCGGTTGCCGAAACGGGTACTATCACCATCACGATCACGATCAAGACCATCAACATTATCAGGATCACGATCACGACCATTCCCCGCCGCCACTGCATCGCGACCAGTAATCATAGACCTTCACGGTATACGCGGGGCGTCTTTCCGGATGCCCCGCGTCCTCCACATAAAGTGAACACATTCATTCCGTCTACCCAGACAACAAGGCCCGTTGAGCAACCACGCTATTTCGAGAAAACTCCCCCATTCCGTACAATCACTAGAGTCCTATGCCCACCTCATCCGATCCGCGTCCGCCCCTGCTTCATCTGATTGCCACCCTCTCCTTTCGCCTGGGAGACTTCACTCTGTCCTCCGGCGCGCACAGCGACTACTACATCGATTGCCGCACCACCACGCTGCATGCCGAAGGCGGCCGGCTCGCCGGCCTCGCACTCTACGATTTGATCCAGCAACACAAATTGCATCCCCAGGCCGTCGGCGGCCTCACCATGGGCGCGGACCCACTGGTCTCGAACATCGCGTCTGCCAGTGCGTGGGACCATCTCGATCATCCCGACGCGCCGCTCATCCACGGCTTTCTCGTCCGGAAATCCGAAAAGACGCACGGCACCGGCCGCCGCATTGAAGGCTTTTGCGAGCCCGGCGCGCGCGTCGTCATCGTCGATGACGTCTGCACCACCGGAGCGTCTACCATCCAGGCCATCGAAGCCGCGCGCGACGCCAAGTTTCAAGTCGTCGGCGTACTTTGCCTGGTCGACCGCCAGGAGATGAATGGCCGCGCCGCCGTCGAAGCCGCCGCGCAGGAAGTGCCCTTTCTGCCCTTGTTCACCGCCAACGATGTACGCGCCGCCCATCTCGCGGCAAAATAATTCCGCGCCGCCGCCTGCTGCCGCCGCATCCATGGATTCGCTGGAGGAAAATTCACGGATGAAACTCATGGAGCAATGCGCCCATCTCGATCAAATCCGGCCCGTCATCCCACACACTCCGCAAGGTTGTGAAGAATGTCTCAAGATGGGCGACCGCTGGGTCCACCTACGCCTGTGTTTGGAATGCGGCCACGTCGGTTGTTGCGATTCTTCCAAGAACAAACACGCGACGAAACATTTTCACAAGTCCAAACATCCCATCATGCGCTCGTTCGAGCCCGGCGAGAACTGGGGCTGGTGCTACATCGACCAATTGGAGCTGGACTTTTCCTGAAACCGTCGTCTACACCGGTAATGGGGTGCCCCATCCTGGCGCAACCGGGGTCCCCGACGAGCGTAGCTCGATGGGGTGGGAAGCCAGGGTGGGATTGAAAGATGTTCGCGCTACAGGAGCGCCGGAGAAGCCCAAAACCCGGGCGAATCAACGCTAAAATAAAAGCAGCTATGATTCCTACACTTGAATGGACCGATGCCGGTGTGCGCTTCCTGGACCAGACGAAGCTACCCCTGGAAGAGACTTACGTACTCGCCGAAGACTACCGTGCTGTTGCCGAGGTCATCCGCACGATGATTGTGCGCGGCGCGCCCGCCATCGGCGTCAGCGCGGCCATGGGCGTCGCGCTCGGCCTGCAGCAAAGCCAGGCGTCCGATATTCCCCAGTTGGACGAAGACCTGAAAATCATCTGCGACACGCTCGCTGCCACGCGGCCCACAGCCGTCAATCTGTTCTGGGGAATTGAGCGTATCCGCCAACTAGTCCGCTCCATGTCGCAGGAACCCTGCGCGACCATCCCGCAAATTCAGCAGGCAGCCGTTGCTGAGGCTCGCCGCATGTACGACGAAGACATCGCGGCCTGCCGCGCCATGGGCGCCTATGGCGCCGCGCTGATGCCTCGTTCCGGTGGCGTATTGACCCACTGCAATGCGGGCGCGCTGGCAACCTGCGGCTACGGGACCGCCCTCGGCGTCATTCGCGCCGCCGTCGAGCGTGGCCACAAGCTGCACGTCTTCGCCGACGAGACCCGGCCCTTCCTGCAGGGTGCGCGACTGACCGCGTGGGAGCTGCTGCACGACCACATCCCAACGACGGTCCTCTGCGACAACATGGCCGCCAGCCAGATGCGCGCCGGAAAAATTCAGGCCGTCATTGTCGGCGCGGACCGCATCGCCGCCAACGGCGACGTCGCCAACAAAATCGGCACCTACGGCGTCGCGGTCCTCGCCAAAGAACACGGCATTCCGTTTTATGTCGCCGCGCCCTGGTCCACCATCGATATGGCTACGCCCACCGGCGAGCAGATCCCTATCGAAGAACGCGCCGCCAAAGAAGTCACTCACTTCAACGGCAAGCAAATCGCGCCGAACGACGCCGAAATTTCCAACCCCGCCTTCGATATCACTCCGGCCAAGTACGTGACCGCCATCATCACCGAGCTGGGCGTCCTGCACCCTCCCTACGACCATGCCCTGCGCCTCGGTACCGAGCAGACAGCGCATCCAGTTGCAGCCGCAAAATAAATCGTCATGAATAGTTGATTCGCTTTAGGAGAACGTTTTGAAAGCCGCCGTCGTTGAAGATTTTAGCGCCCCACCGCGCTATCGCGACTTCGCTCCGCCCGATCCCAAAAGCGGGGAGACACTAATACAAGTCAATGCAGCCGCATTGAGCATGCTTGTCCGGGGTCAGGCGAGCGGTAAACACTACAGCAGCGAAGGAGTGCTCCCATTCATCCCAGGCAACGATGGGGTGGGCCGTTTGCCGAATGGAGAGCGCGTGTATTTTATCCAGCCGCGCGCGCCTTACGGCTCCATGGCAGAGTTGTCCGTTGCGCGGCAGAAGCTGTGTATCCCCGTGCCTGAGGGTGTCTCCGATGTGACGGCAGCCGCCATCGCAAACCCTGGTATGTCTTCGTGGGCAGCTTTAACGAAACGCGCAAAACTTGCCGCGGACGAAACGGTTTTCATCAACGGTGCAACGGGTACCGCTGGACGCTTGGCCATCCAGATTGCCAAACATCTAGGAGCCAAAAAAGTCATCGCCACGGGACGCAATGCAGCAACTCTCCAGATGCTGCCGTCGCTGGGAGCGGATGTAGTTCTCTCGCTCGATCAACCGGACAATGAACTGGTGGCTACGTTCCGGCGCGAAATCAAGGACGGTGGCGTCAATATTATTCTCGACTATCTATGGGGCCGCACTGCGGAATGCCTGATCCGTGCATTCGCAGACAAGGGCTCTCCTTCTGGCGAGCCGCGTGTGCGTTTCGTGCAAATCGGCTCCGTCGCAGGCGCGGACATCAAGCTGACCGCAGGAATCTTGCGCAGCTCTGGTCTCGAAATTCTTGGCAGCGGATTCGGCAGTCTTTCGACAGAGGCTCTTCTTGCATCCATTGGAGAGATGTTTGCCAGCATCGTCCCGGCAAACCTGCAAATTGACACCCAAACTGCACCGCTGGCCGACGTAGAGGAAGCATGGAATCACACTACCGGCGACCGTCTGGTCTTCACATTGCCTTGACTGTGGGGCTGAGAATCAACTTCGGCTCGGTCGCCGCCTGCACTTCGTCCACCGTCACCCCCGGCGCAATTTCCTCCAGCACCAGCCCTCGCGGCGTCACACGGATGTAGGCCAGCTCCGTCACAATCGTATCTACCACGCCTACGCCGGTCAGCGGCAGCGTGCAGCGCGAAAGAATCTTCGGCCGCCCCTCCCGCGTGGTGTGTTCCATCGCCACAATCACACGGCGCGCGCTGGCCACCAGGTCCATCGCTCCGCCCATGCCCTTCACCATTTTTCCCGGAACCATCCAGTTCGCCAGGTTGCCTTGTTCATCCACTTCCATCGCGCCCAGCACGCTCAGGTCCACGTGGCCGCCGCGAATCATGGCAAACGACTCCGCACTGGAAAAATACGCCGTACCCGGTAGCTCGCTCACGGTTTCCTTACTCGCATTGATCAGGTCCGGGTCCTCCAGCCCAGCCAGCGGATACGGCCCCACTCCGAGCATTCCATTTTCCGATTGCAGCACCACTTCCATTCCGGCGGGAACGTAGTTCGCCACCAGCGTCGGCATGCCGATGCCAAGGTTCACATAGAATCCATCGCGCAATTCCTGCGCCACGCGCCTGGCAATCCCCGCCACCCGCTGCGCCCGCTTGTCCCCTGCCCCTTGTTTCTCGCTTCGCGGTTCCCTGCCCGCATCGGAATTCGATAGAGTGTTCATGGTGGGTCGATGCTCCTTGTGCCCTGTACCCTCTGCCCTGTACCCGGATGATTTCCCTCTTCAAATTGCGCGTTCCCTCGCTGCTGCGCGGCAACCTGCTCTCCCTCGTCAGCCTCGCGATTGCATTTCCGCTGGCAAAGTTTCCCTTCGACCAGGCCAATCCCGCCATGGTCCTCCCCATCCTGGGCGCTGCCGCCGGCATGGTGGAAGCATTTCGCTGCATTCGAGCGCGTTGGAGTTGGTACCACGGCGCTGTCCTGATCAGCCTCTACATGGACGCGCTGGTTCTTACCATGATTCTTTTCCTGGCGCTCTATCCATTCATCACCAAATAAATCACACCGCGCTCCGCACCGTTCGCCGCTCGATGCGCTTCTCGTATTTTTCTCCCAGAACAATTCTCTGCACATAGATACCCGGCGTCATCACCTGGTCCGGCTCCATCTCGCCCGGCTCGACCAGCTCCTCGACTTCCGCAATCGTAATGCGGCCGGCCGTTGCCATCGTGGGATTGAAATTGCGCGCTGTCTTGCGATAGATCAGGTTGCCCATGCGGTCTCCCTTCCACGCTTTGATCAGCGCAAAGTCCGCACGCAGTCCCCGCTCCAGCAAATACATTTTTCCGTCGAACTCGCGGGATTCCTTGCCCTCCGCGACAATCGTGCCGACGCCCGCCGGCGTATAGAACGCCGGGATACCCGCCCCTCCCGCGCGAATGCGTTCCGCCAGCGTACCCTGCGGAATCAGTCTCAAGTCCAGCTTGCCCGCCAGCACGCGTTCTTCCAGCAGCTTGTTCTCGCCCACATAACTGCCGGTATGCGAATCGATCATGTCGGCTTCCAGCAATTTCCCCAGGCCTAAGCCGTCGATGCCCATGTTGTTGCCGATGGTATGCAGATGCTTCACCCGCTTGCGCACCAGCGCATCGATCAGGTTCTCCGGAATGCCGCACAATCCAAAGCCGCCGAACATAAGGGTGGCGCCATCGGGAACATCGTCGATCGCCGCATCCGCCGTGGGCCACACTTTATTCATGCATCCTCATTCACGCACCCAAAGCTGATGCATCCGGGGTGGAATCCAAACCTCTGGAGAATATCGCACAGCATGAAAATACTCCAACATGCGGTCTCATAAACCCGATGCAGACCGCGATGTGAAGGGTGAGACACGCCATCAAAGCGGGTCTCATGCCCTTCGCCGAAACCGAAAAGGCATATATGAGACCGCTTGAAGAGCTTCCATCGGTATCGAAGTCTGCATCGTCCCCGGCTCCATTCTTTTCCCTCATTTCACCCGCGCAATGGTAGGATGCTGGCAACTCCGCTGCTCGGCGCACATTCGGGAGCAATCGCCGCAGCCGTGTGTATCTTTCTTCCATGGGAGCTTCGCAAATGATAAAGGGCTTTCGCGATTTTGTTCTGCGCGGCAACGTTGTCGATCTGGCAGTTGCCGTCGTCATTGGCGCCGCTTTCACCGGGATTGTAAATTCCCTGGTGAAAGACATCATCAACCCTCTGATCTCCGCCACCGTCGGCCAGCCGAATTTTTCTCACCTCGTACTGCACGTCCACGGCGGAGCAGTCACGTACGGGAATTTCCTGAATGCCCTCATTTCGTTTCTGATTGTTGCCACCGTCATTTATTTCGGCGTGGTCTTGCCGGTCAGCAAACTGCTGGCCAGGTTCAAACCTGTGCCGGCGGCGCCGCCCGTAATGAAACCATGTCCGCAGTGTCTCAGCGAAATCCCGGCAGCGGCCACACGTTGCGCCCACTGCACGCAAGCCGTCGCATAACAAAGGAGCAATAAGGTTTCATCGCATCAAGGTTTGTGTTGTGAATCGTGTCGCGCTTCCGCTGAATCCGTTCGCGGCGAAAAGCGCGACACATTAGAATAGCTACAGTGACTCAACCCCCAGAGGTGCCTGTGAAAGAATCCCGCGAAAATTTCGAGCTGCGCAAGCTGCCCATGATGCCGATCCGCGACATGGTCATCTTTCCCTACATGATGACTCCGTTCGTCGTAGGCCGCGAATCCAGCGTGCGCGCCCTGGAAGAAGCGCTCACCGGAGATCGCAAAATCTTTCTGGCCACGCAGCACGACGCCGGACAGGACGAGCCGTCTCAGAAAGATATCTTCACCACCGGCACCATCGGCAATATCGTGCAAAGCGTAAAAATGCCGGACGGCAACATCAAAGTGCTGGTCGAAGGCATTGAACGAGCCAAAGCCACGGAGATTGTCGATACGGATGGTTTTTTTGTCGCCACCCTCCGTGTCAGTACCGTCCAAACCGAAATGACCAAGGTCGTCGAGCAGGTCATGCAGCGCGTGACCGGCTTGTTTGAGCAATACGTCAAGCTGCAGCAGGCGCTCAACCTGGAAACCGTGGCCGCCTCCGTCCGCATGGAAGAGCCGGGAAAACTCACCGACACCATCGCCGCCAATTTGCAGTTGCCGATTGAAGAAAAGCAGATGCTCCTCGATATTTTCGATCCAGTCGAGCGGCTGAACCATCTGGTCGGCATCCTGGAAATCGAAATCGAAAAATTGAGCATGGACCGCAATGTGCAATCGCGGGTCAAGCGCCAGATGGAGCGTGCCCAGAAAGAGTATTACCTCAACGAAAAAATCAAGGCCATTCAGAAGGAACTGGGCCGCGGCGAGAAAAGCGAATTCGACGAGCTGAAGAAGAAGATTGAAACCGCCGGCATGCCGAAAGACGTGTTCGAAAAAGCCACGCTGGAACTGAAAAAGCTGGAGGCCATGCCTCCCATGTCCGCCGAGTCCACCGTCTCCAGAAATTATCTCGACTGGATGCTCGCCGTTCCGTGGAAGAAAAAGTCGAAAGAGATTCGCTCCATCGACCACGCGGAAAAAATCCTCAACACCGACCACTATGGCCTGGAAAAAATCAAGGAACGCATTCTCGAATTCCTTGCCGTCCGTCAGCTGGTCAAAAATCCCAAAGGCTCGATCCTCTGCTTCGTCGGCCCTCCGGGCGTCGGCAAAACCTCGCTGGGAATGTCGATCGCCAAAGCCACGGGACGCAAGTTCGTTCGCATGTCGCTCGGCGGCGTGCGCGATGAGGCCGAAATTCGCGGTCATCGCCGCACCTACATCGGAGCGATGCCGGGCCAGATTCTGCAATCGATGAAAAAAGCCGGCACCAAGAATCCCGTCTTCATGCTGGATGAAATCGACAAGATGGCCTCCGACTTTCGCGGCGATCCCGCCTCCGCGCTGCTGGAAGTCCTGGACCCCGAACAAAACGGCACCTTCCAGGACCACTATCTCGACGTGGAATACGATCTGTCGCAGGTGCTCTTCGTCGCCACCGCGAACGTCCTCCACACCATTCCCGCCGCCTTGCAGGACCGCATGGAAATTCTGCGGCTCCATGGCTACACCGAAGATGAGAAGGTCGAAATCGCCAAGCAATTTCTGCTGCGCAAGCAGCGGGAACAGACTGGCCTCGGCGAAAAAAACCTCGCCTTTCAAGACGAGACCTTGCGGGAAATCATCCGTTCCTACACGCGCGAGGCGGGCGTTCGCAATCTGGAGCGCGAAATCGGCAACGTCTGCCGTAAAGTTGCACGCCGCATCGTGAAGAACGGCCCCAAGCACAAGGAAGAAATCACCCCGGCGAATCTGCAGGAATTCCTCGGGCTGCCCAAGGTCCGCCACTCTCAGGTCCACGAGCAGAATGAAATTGGCCTGGTCACCGGACTGGCATGGACCGAAGCAGGAGGCTCCATTCTTTCCACTGAAGTTCAGGTACTCGACGGCAAAGGCAAGTTAACCCTGACCGGCCAGCTTGGCGAAGTCATGCAGGAGTCCGCGCAAGCCGCCCTCTCCTACATCCGTAGCCGCGCGCATCATCTGGGCCTCGGTCGCGACTTCTACCGCAGCCTTGACATCCATGTCCACGTACCGGAGGGTGCCATTCCCAAGGACGGCCCTTCCGCCGGCATCACCCTCGCCACCGCCCTCGCCAGTGCCCTCACACGCATTCCCGTGCGCCGGGATGTGGCCATGACCGGCGAAATTACCCTGCGCGGCAAGATCCTGCCCATCGGCGGACTGAAAGAAAAACTGCTCGCAGCCCATCGCGCCGGCGTGTTTGAGGTGGTCCTTCCCGAAGAGAACAGAAACGATCTGGCCGAGGTACCGGACAACCTGAAGTCCAGCATGAAAATGCACTTTGTCGATCAGATGGACGAGGTGTTGAAGATCGCTCTCGAAGGTCCGCTGCCGGAGATTGCTCCCGATGCGCCTTCTCTTGGCGATCATGGCCTCATCGCTGGCGTTTCCACGCCTGCCGGCCCTCTCCAAAACGTCTCCCAGCAATAGCCTCTTCATGCGCGCACAAAAAAGCCCGGCAACATGCCGGGCTTTTTCCCTGCCGCACGGAGTCCTCCCCTATCGCGCACGTAACGATACTGTTCAAAAAACCAGAGGAGTCATTCTGAGCCAAGGTCGCGGCGACCGACCTCGGTTCAGAATGACTCTCCACAACAAATGACTATACAAACTGTAAATCCGCACTAGGAGTCGCCTTCCAATTGCGCTCTACGCCCCATTCAAGCCATTTTTTGGCTTGAGTGGGATGGAAAAACGATAGTGGTGAAAATCCCCTAAACGACCAGCTTCTGGATCGCCCTGTCGATGGTCTCTTTCGGGACATACCCAACAATCTGCTCGGCCACCTTGCCGCCCTTGAACAGCAGCAGCGCGGGAATGCCGCGAATCCCGTAGCGCATCGGCGTGGCGGAATTGCTGTCCACGTCCATCTTCATCACCTTCAACTTGCCCAGGTACTGGGTCGCAACTTCATCCACCACCGGCCCCAGTGCCCTGCAGGGCCCGCACCATGCCGCCCAAAAATCCACCAAGACCGGCTCAGCCGACTGCAATACTTCCTTCTCAAATGTTGCATCCTTTACTTCCAGCACTGCCTGACCTGCCATTCATTTCCTCCTTAGGAGTTGTCGGAACCGTTTTCTACCCGCAAGGGGCACAGTGTTCCGCTTTGGCCGCGCTTGGCGACCCTGCTCCTCCAGAATACAGGATGCTGCGGCCCCCGCTTGGGTCGCAGATTCAGATCCGATTCGTATCGCAAAAGAACAGCCCGCACACAGATGCGCGCGGGCCCAGGAAATCGTGCAATTTTCGTCAAAAGAAAAGCGCCCGGATCTTGTGAAAGATCAACGGGCGCGAGAGCAGCCCTCCCCCAGAACTGCCCCTTGGAAAAGAGGTTAGCGGTGGCGAAGTGTATTGTAAACAAAACTTGAGTAACATTTTTTGAGTTACCGTCCGGCCAGATTCCCTATCTGGGTCAGCTTCCGGTGCCCAGGGGCACGTTCCGCCGCATCGTGGACGCTCCGCCCTGGCTCTCAAACCCGCATTCGATCACCTCGCAGCTGGCTCGGTCGCTCAGCGCGCCCGCTAACAGGCCCTCCAGCCCAGCGCGATCCAGGTCCCGTTCGACCACCAACAGAATTCCCGGTCCCGCCCCGCTCAGCGCCGCTCCCAGGATGCCCGGGGCCCCGGCCAGCGGCAATAGCGTGCCCAACAGCGGGCAAATCGCGACGCGGTAGGGCTGGTGCATACAATCCAGCATGGCTGCCCGCAGCAAATCGTCCTTTCCGGACGCGAATGCCGCCACCAGCAGGGAGCTATGCTGTAGATTCTGCACCACATCGGCGCGACTGTAAAAGTCCGGCAACAGCTTCCGCGACTCTTCCGTCCGTACCGGGTCCCGTGGCAACACGATCACTGCGCTCCAGTGTTCCGGGATGTCTATCCGCGCCACATGGATCGCCGGATACCCCTGCCGCCTCTCGCCCTCTGCCGTCGCCTTCCGGGGAGCAATTGCCGACACCGTCATTCCACCCAGCCAGCAGGCGGTCGCATTGTCCGGATGGCCTTCCAAAAACGCGGATGCATCCAGTATCTCCTGGTTCTGCCAGCCTAATTCGCCAAACTCCACTGCCAGCGCAATGCCGGCCAGCCGCGCCGCCGCGGACGACCCACACCCCATCCCCAGAGGAATTCCGTTCTTGACCCGCAGCTGCAACGGTTGGATCGGTCGGCCATGTTCCTCCATCAGCCGCTTGTAGGTCTCCAGAACCAAGTTCCCTTCCAGCTTGCCGCAGGCATCTCGATCACGACCCTCCGCGGCGATGCTGAAGACCTCCGCCGGTTCGGCATCGATCTCCAAATGCAGATTCAGCGCCAGCGCCGCCGTATCGAAGGCCGGCCCCAGATTGGCCGAGGTCGCTGGCAGACGCAGATGCACGTTGGACGCAAGTTTGCTCATCCCCGCACCGCATCCTTTACTGCCCGATCCAGGACTCGCATCACCGCATCCACCGTCGGCTCCAGCACCTGCGGAGCCGACGCCAGCCGCTCCATCTGCGCCCGTTGCTCCGGCCGCATGGCAGCCAATTCCTCACCCGTCAACAATTTCCCCCGATGAAAATCGATCGTATATTCCGGGTCTTTCAACGTGTGCCCAGTCAGCAGCACCACCACGCGTTCCTGCTTTCGGACGTGCCCCTGCGCCACCAGCTTTTTCAGCCCCGCCAAGGTCACCGCCGAAGCTGGCTCGCAGCCAATGCCTTCCGCGCCAATTTCCGCCTTGGCCAGCGCAATCTCCTGCTCGCTCACCTGCTCGCACCAGCCGCCCGTGCGTTCCAGAATCCCCACCGCCTTCTTCCACGACGCAGGATTTCCAATCCGAATCGCGCTGGCTCGCGTGTGCGCCTCGACCGGAGAAAATTCCTTGCCACGATGCTCGGTCCAGCTCAAAAACAATGGGTTCGCGCCCTCCGCCTGAATCACGCTGACGCGCGGCAGCCGGTCGATCAATCCCAGCGCCCACATTTCCTCGAATCCTTTGCCAAGCGCGGAGCTATTCGCCAGGTTGCCACCCGGCACAATCAGATGGTCCGGAACCTGCCAATCCATCGCTTCCGCCAGCTCAATCGCCGCCGTCTTCTGCCCTTCCAGCCGATACGGGTTCACAGAATTCAGCAGGTACACCGGCGCGCGCCGCACCAGCTCCGTCAGCACCGACACGCATCCGTCAAAATCCGTCTTCAACTGGCACGTCATCGCCCCATAATCCAGCGACTGCGACAGCTTCCCCCACGCCACTTTTCCCTCGGGAATCAACACCAGCGACCGCATCCCCGCCCGCGCCGCATACGCCGCCATCGAGGCCGAAGTATTTCCCGTCGAAGCGCACGCCACCCATTCAAATCCGCGCTCGTGCGCCACCGACAGCGCCGCCGTCATCCCCGTATCCTTAAAGGAGCCGGTCGGATTCATCCCCTGGTGCTTGGCAAACAACTGCTCCACGCCCAGGCTTTCCGCGCATCGCGGCAAGTGATACAGCGGCGTGTTCCCTTCCTCCAGCGTCACCACGTTGCGCTCGTCCGCCATAAACGGCAGCAGTTCGCGAAACCGCCATACCCCACTGCGATCCAGCGTCTCGCGCGACAGCCGCCGCCCCCGCCAAAGTTCCTTCCAACCCTTCACCCCAGGCGAGGGTGGCCCATTCAAGCCTTGTGTTGGCTTGAGTGGGGTCAAGATGGAATCCGGGTGCCCCACCCTAGCCGTATTGTTTGCCGCCGGGAGAGAAGAATTTCCGATTCCGAAAGAATCCCGGATCATCAACTCCGGATACTCCACTTCAAACAAGTTGCCGCACTCGCGGCAGCGAAAATCCTCCGCCGCCTCTGCTCCGGCAATCTCCGCCCCGCACCCGATGCAGTGCAATCGGTGCGCGGTTGTGGATTCAGCAATCGTTGGCTTTTCCATCATGGGATACGTCTAGCGTATCAGGTCATCCCCACCCATTTCCCATCGGGGAAACCAGCGAAATCTAGCGCACCCCCATCCTCAGGTGGATTTGGCAAAATCCAAAGAAAGCCTGCGCCACCTGCCGGGCAGTCAACCGACCAGGGTGCAGGCACTACGGCTAAGATGAGGGGGGAACGGGCTTTTGCTATGGTTGGATTCTTCCAGGGACAGGCTGTCGCGAAAGAGCGGCTGTATGCGGAGGTCGCACAAGCGCCGAACCGATACCTCAGCAAAGCACGGCGTTTGACGGAGCGTATGTGGTCAAGTTGCGGCCAGTTTGTAGACTCCGACGCACCGGAGCGGGCGCGGGAAGTTGATTTCTACTCGGTTTGGTGGGAACTGTATCTCGCTTTCGCCCTTTCCGGCGGTGGCATTTCGCTTGTTGCGAGGAAAGACCGCCCGCCCAACGCGGGCAACGGCCTGCCCGACTTGCTTGCGAATAATCCACGCGTCTGGATAGAGGCAGTAATGCCGCAGCCCGGGATGGGTGCCGATGCGCTTATCGAGCCACCCGTCGTGGGAGTATTCGATGTTCCGGCTGACAAATTTGTCCTGCGACTTGCAACGGCGCTTCGGGACAAGTTTGCCAAAGTGTCGCGATACATCGAGAGCGGTACGATTCCAGCGTCTGATGCCACGATCATCGCAGTCTCGGGTGGACGGCTCCCTTTTCGTTTTCAGGAATACCCAATTCCCAACATCGTCCGCGCTTTGTGTGGCGTGGGATTCTTAAGTATGGAGCTTGATGTCCAAAGCAGGCAGCGACTGGAAACTTATGTTAAATTCCGCGACCATATTGACAAGAAATCGAAATCCCCGGTATCCACGGACCTGTTTCTTCAAAACGAATCCGCGCACATAAGTGCGGTGCTTTACAGCAACGCTGATTGCGTGAACTATCCGCGAATGCCGGGCACGGAGTTCATTCTCGTTCACAATCCCAATGCCAGCGTGCCACTACCAAGCACCTGGCTGCCGTTGGGAGAACAATATCGGATACGGGACGGTGCACTACGACGGGGAGTTGCGCAGGCACAAACGATATGGAAGTGCCCGCAGGCGTACTAGTTGCGCGGGTTGCAGTCACTTCAACAAATCAGCCATCTCATCGAGTGTGGTTTTCGCTGCGCGGAGATTTTCTTTAATTTGCTGCCCGGATTGAGCAACCGCTGGCAGCCGCGTAAAAGCGAGCTCTCCCGCCACTTGTTCCGCTTCCAGATCAAGCAGGTGTGCATAGAAACCAAGTCGATTCTTTAGGACCGTTTTCGCGACTTCGCGGTCGGCATCGCATTGCATGTTGTTATAGGTGGCAGAGAACCAAAGTGTGGCATCGACTTCCATAACACCCTGCCCCGCCTTTTCGTCTATTGAACTGGCGGTGTCCATTTCAACGCCCGTGAGCGATTTTTCCATTTCCTCTAAATCGGCTGCTTCGCTCAACAACGCCTTCTTGCGTGCCGCCAAGTCACCCTGCATTGCTTCCAACCGTGACGGGGCGGCTGCCTTTGGTGATTCTGAATTGGCCTGTGCATGAAGTGGTTGCGGAAGTAAACCAAGAAGGAAAATGCCGAGAATGACTGGCGTAGTGCGGTGGAACCATTGCATAGTCAAGCCCCCGACGCGGATTTTATCATCGGAGCAGCGCGCCGCGTTCATCCCCCCTAAGTCTCCTCTCATAATTCGTATACTTTCGAAAATTCCAAGATCGTATAATTTCGTATAGACTGGTGTCCTATGGCAGACCTCTACACACCCCGCGATGCCGCCGAGCAACTCGGCATCTCCTACCCCACCATCAAGCAGTGGCTCTATCGCGGCAAACTGCGCGCCGTCAAAACTCCCGGCGGCCACTACCGCATTCACGAAAGCGACATCCAGGCCATGCTGCATCCCGGAAGACCCTCCGCCATCAAACAGAAAAAGCTCACTTCTTCCGTCAGTGGCCGTAATCAGTTGGTCGGCAAAATTGTCCAGGTGCGATTCGACGGCTTGCTGGCCCAAATCAAGCTCGCCATCGGCGACCAGATCGTCACCGCCGTCATCACTGCCGACGCCGCCCGCGAGCTGCAACTGCGCCCCGGCATCAAAGCGGCCGCCCTCATCAAGGCGACGGAAGTGATGGTGGTCCGTGTCTAGCCCGCTTCGCCGCCTTCTAATTCTGTCCGCACTCCTGCTGCCTGCGATGCTCGCGCCCGCACAGACAAAAACCCTACGCATCGCCGCCGCCGCGGATCTGCAGCCGGTGCTGCCCGCCTTCGTTCACCACTTCGAACAATCCTCCGGCGTCCACGTCGAGGTCTCCTACGCTTCTTCCGCTACCCTGGCCACGCAAATCCTGAACGGCGCGCCCTACGATCTTTTTCTCGCCGCCAACCTCGCCTTCCCACAAAAGATCGTCGCTGCCAATCTTGCACTCGAGTCCGCTCCCGTCACCTACGCGCAAGGATCGCTCGTCCTATGGGCGCATCACGGTCTTTTCCACCACGGCCTCACCATGCAATCGCTGACCAGCCCCGCCGTTCATCGCATCGCTGTCGCCAACCCGGTTCATGCCCCCTATGGCGCCGCCGCCATGGCAGCCATCCACTCCCTGGGCCTGACGGCAGCGCTGCAACCGAAGCTGGTCTTTGCGGAAAACATCGCGCAGGCCGCGCAATTCGGCCAGTCCGGCAACGCCGACTGTGCCCTGATTTCGAAGACCCTCGCCATCACCAAAACCATGCAGCAGGCAGGCAGGTTTGTCGCCGTATCGGTCCGCGCGTATCCGCCCATCCTGCAAGGCGCGGTCGTTCTGCGCAATGCAGCCGGTAAGCAAACAGCACTGGAGTTTCTCCACGATCTGCAATCCCCGGCTGGCCGCAGTCTGCTGGCATCGAGCGGTCTCGAACCTCCAGCGCAGTAAGAATCTTGCTCGATTGAAGTGGCACGAAGCAACAAGAAACGAACCCCATGGACACAGTCGCACTGCTATTGACGCTTCGTCTCGCGCTGGTCACCACCGCAATCCTGCTGTTGCTCGCGGTGCCGCTGGCCTATTGGCTCGCGTTCACGGGCAGCCGCGCGAAGATCTTTGTCCAGGCCGTCTGCTCCCTGCCCATCGTGCTGCCCCCCACCGTCCTGGGATTTTATCTGCTCGTCGGCCTGGGTCCGCGCACGGCATTCGGCCGCGTCCTCATCCACGTTCTCGGGCATCCGCTGGCCTTCTCTTTTGCCGGATTGGTGGTCGGCTCGGTGATCTACAGCCTGCCCTTCGCCGTGCAACCGCTCGCCGCCGGCTTTGCCGCCGTCGATCGCTCCATGCTCGACGCCGCCACCACGCTGGGCAGCGGGCGCTGGGACAGGATGCTGCGCGTCGTCCTCCCTCTGTCGCGCGGATCGCTGCTCACCGCGTCTGTGTTGAGCTTCGCCCACACCGTCGGAGAATTCGGCGTCGTCCTGATGATTGGCGGCAACCTGCCCGGAGCCACCCGCACCCTCTCCATTGCGCTCTACGACCAGGTGCAGGATTTTCAATATACCCAGGCCAATCGCACCGCGCTATTTCTGCTGGCAATCTGCCTGGTGGCCTTGATGTTGCTCTACGGCCAGCGCCCCAGGCGCACTCTCAGGAGCGGCGACCTTGTCTGATGCGCCCATTCGCGAGTTGGCCGTTTCCGGGTTGCACACTCCCAACCCGGCGAACACTCCCTGGCTGACGGTCCATCTCGAGCACCGCTTTCACAACGACGGCGCCGGGTTTCATTTGCATCTCGCCTTCGCCGCTCATGCGCAGCGCACCGTGGTCTTCGGCCCGTCGGGATCGGGCAAGTCTTCCCTGCTGCGCGCCATCGCCGGACTGCTGAAGCCGGACATGGCAACTATCCAATTCCACGGAACCACCGTCTGCAAGACCACGCAGGACAGTCATCCCCGAATTTTTATCCCCGCGGAAAAACGCCGCGTCGGTCTGGTCATGCAGAATCCGGCCGTGTTTCCCCACCTCACGGCGGCAGGCAATGTCGCGTTCGCGCTGCGAGGAACGGAAAAGTCTGCGCAGCAAAAAACGGTGGCCCGCCTGCTTGAAGTTGCCGAGGCGGAATCGCTCGCCGATCGCTGGCCCCGCGAGCTCTCCGGCGGACAATTGCAGCGCGTCGCCATTGCCCGGACCCTGGCTGCCGGGCCCTCCATTTTGCTGCTGGATGAACCCTTTGCGGCGCTCGATGCGCAGAGCCGCCAGCAAGTTTCGCAGAACCTGCATCAGTGGTCCCGCGAGCGCGGCGTTCCCGTCTTGACGGTGACTCACAATTTAGAAGAAGCCTTTGCTGCCGGAGACGAAGTGCTCACCATGGAAGACGGGCGCATCACGGCCCAGGGCGCGCCGGAACGGGTCCTGTTCCATCATCGCGAACGGCTGCTGCACCTGCTGCACGCGACCCCTGCGGCTGGCTCTGTTGACATCCTCTGCAAAGAATAATTTCTCGTCCTTCGGTCGCCGCGGCAACAAGCGGAGAGACCCGCGGTTTCCATAAAAACACAGAAAACCCGGGATTCTCCAGTGCTCCTACACGAATCGCGCGGTCACAGACCTAGATAGACCGGCTCCTGTTCCAGGCAGATTCCGAACTGCGCCAGTACCCGCTTGCGGATCTCATCGCGCAGCGCCAGAATCTCCTTCGCCGTCGCGCCCCCGCGATTCACGATTGCCAGGGTGTGACGACTGGAAACCGCCGCCGCCCCCAGCGCAAATCCCTTGGGAAATCCAGCCTGTTCGATCAGCCACCCCGCCAGCAGTTTCACCGATCCGGGCTCGGCGGCAAAATGCGGAATCGGCTCGGTCAAAAGCTGCCCCGCGCGATGCGCCTCTTTCACCACGCGAGCCGAAATGTCCGCAAGGTGCGATTCCGACACCACCGGATTCTTAAAGAAGGAACCGGCGCTGCGGCAATCCGAGTCGCCCTCGACCAGCAACATTCCTTTTTGCTGCCGAATACTGCGCACAGTTTCGCTGACCTGTTTCAGGGTGGGGGCCTCCGGCTGGTCGGCAAACGCGCGCGCCAGGTCCTGATACGCAAGGTGCGGCGCGCCGTGCAGCCGCAGCCGATAGCCAACTTCCGTCACAATGTAGCGATCGCGCCCGGTGCTGTTGAAAATGCTTCTGCGGTAGCCGAACTGGCATTGCGCGGCGGCAAAATCCACCATCTTCAATGTCATGCGGTCCAGCGCGCGCACAGCCACAATCGTCGAGGCGACTTCCTGCCCGTACGCGCCCACGTTCTGCACCGGCGTTCCGCCGACCGTACCCGGAATTCCCGCCATGCATTCCACGCCGGAAAAATCCTGCTCCACCACAGTCGAAACAAAATCGTCCCAGTCTTCGCCGGCGGCCGCCGTAAAAACGCTAGATTCGCCGTTCAAGTCCTGGCGAATTCCCCGGTTCGCCACCCGCACCACCGCGCCCGAAAAACCCTTGTCCGACACCAGCAGATTGCTGCCGCCTCCCAGGACAAACAGCGGCGCGTTTTTCTCGCGTGCAAATATCACCGCCTCGGCCAGGTCGGCCTCATTGGCGGCCTCCATAAACCAGCGCGCCGGCCCCCCAATGCGAAACGTGGTGTAGGGGGCCAAGGCGATGTTTTCTTGAATCTCCACGAGGATGAGCCTACATCATCCCCCCTGATTTTGGAGCCGAGAAAATTCCGGAGCGGAACCACAGCCAAAAAGAGCTGCTCCTGGAGCGCGCTCGACCGTCGTTCGGGGGCCGATGGCGCGATCCCGCTAGACTTTCAATCCAATCGACCGCATCAGCTCCAGCCCATTGCTCTTCGTAATCACGCCCGCGCGCAGTTGGAAGTCGAACCGCATCCTGCCATTCTCCAGATCGTCCTGAAAATGCACGTTCCGCAGCGCGCCCTCCGGCAGCCCACCCATCTCCGTCAGCGCCAGGTCGTGCGTCGTCAGAATACCCACCGCTCCGCGCTCCAGCAGCCCGCGAAGCACTCCCTCCGCGCCAATGCGGCGGTCTTTCGAGTTCGTCCCTTGCAGCAGCTCATCCAGCAGAAACAGCAGCGGTGGAGTTTCCGCCGCCAGATCGTAAATCCGCCGCAGCCGCGTAATCTCCGCATAGAATCGCGAGCTTCCTTCCTGCAGCGAATCGTTCACCTGGATGCTCGCGCCCACTTGCAGCGGCGTCAGCCGCAGCCGCCGCGCCCGCACCGGCGCACCCGCCATCGCCAGCACCGTGTTGACGCCCACCGTGCGCAGATACGTGCTCTTGCCGGACATGTTCGAACCGCTCACCAACATCGCCCGCGTCTCAGCGTCCAGCCTCACATCATTGCGGACGCATTTCGCCGCCGGAATCAGCGGATGCCCCAGCGCTTCTCCCTGCAAACAGGGCGCGCCCTCTTGAAACTCCGGAACGGCCACGAGCTCCGGAAAAGGATCGTCCGGATGTTCATAGTGGTACGCCGCCAGCGAAACCAGCGCCTCCATCTCCCCGGTCGCCTCCAGCCAGCTCCGCACCGCCTTGCCGTGGCGGGCTCGCCACGCCTCCGATGCCAGCGCCACCTGCACCGAGTACATCAGCGGCACATCCAGAATCTTCACAAACAGGTTGTCGCGCGAATCGATGAAATCCACAAGGGTGCGCAGCCGCGCAATCGCCTCCGAACCCTTCCACGCGTGGCTTGTCAGCGCCTGTTGCACCGTCCGCAGCCGCATCGAGCGGAACTCTTCCCGCTCTAGCCGCGCCAACATACCGGAAAGCAGGTCCAGATTTTCAAACGCGCCTTCCGTCGCGGCAAGAACGACTTGCATCTGTTTCCTGTTGCTGTAGATGAGGCTTCCTTCCACCGCCACCACCGCCACCAACGGCAGAAACGTTCCCCACACCGCCCACACTGCCGCCGCCCCCATGGCCAACACCATCAGCAACGGAGCCAGCCAGCGTAACCACGCCCGCCGCATCTCCGCTGGCGCTTCCGCCCACCGCAGCAAAGCCTCCGGAGCAACGCCCGTTCCGGCCTCCTCGCCGAGCACAGCCAAATCCTCCCGCAGATTCAGATTGCCCCGCAGCTCCGTCACCGCCTTCTGCCGCTCCCGAATCTCTACTACCGAAGAAGGTGCCAGCAGCCACTGCGCCAACGTGTCCTCTCCCATCCGCGTGCGCGCCGTCGATAGCAGCTCAAACAGGCTGCCTACGCCAAACATATCCAGGTCGGCGGCATACATGTGGTGAGGGTCTCGGAACCGCTCTCCCTGCTGCCCGCCTCCCATCCATTTGTCTTCGATCCGCGCCAATCCCCGCTGGGAGACCTCGACCGCGCGCAGTGCGCACTTCCGTGCCCGCAGCACGCGCGCGTGATAGATGGCAACCACCGCGAACGCCGCAATCGGAATCGCCAGCCACCACGGCGAAATCCAATGCAATCGAAATCCGCACCACGCCATCCCCACCGCGACGATTGCCAGCAGCAGGCGAACATTGCCAAACCGAAGATGCAGCGTGTCGAAGCGGCGAATTTCCCCCTGCCGCGCCTCCAGCCGCCGCCGGTATTCCTCGGCAGGCCCGTCTTTTTCAGAAGCCGCGGGCGCATCCGAAGGTGTCGGCCCTTCGGGCAGCCTGTTTTCTTCAGCGGATGTAGACGCAGAGATTTGCATCAGAACCTTTCCCGTCTACTGTACCTCTTGCCGTCGCTGACCTCCGCGCGGGAGCGGATTGAAAGCATCTCGATCCGGCGCCCGCGGTGCTGGTTGACCTGCGTTTTTTCGCTGGGAGCGAATCCCATCCGCCTATCATGGACGAGAGCTTCGTGATTCGATCGAACATTGTCACGACCGCTTCATCGGCCTGTTTTGAACGAGGAATTGGATGAAATCTGCCCGCAATCATGATCGATGCCATGCAACCCTCCATGAAAGACGAGCCTGCCTCTCGCTTGTGTTCCTGGTCATCGCAACATGTGCAGCCGCAGTGGGCGCGGCCGAAAACCGGCGCACGAATGTACCGTGGATGGACACCCGTCTTTCTCCGGATCGCAGGGCCGATCTGGTCATGCAGCAAATGACCCTCGACGAAAAAATCCAGCTCGTGCATGGCAGCATGGCCATGCACTGGCAGGAACAGGGACTGAAGCATCCCATCCCCGGCGCTCTTGGCGGCGATGGGTTTGTTCCCGGAATTCCTCGACTGGGCATCCCCGATTTGCAACTGATCGGCGCCGGCGTGGGCGTGACCGACATGGGACAAAGAACGAACGGCCAGTCGACGGCGTTGCCTTCCTCGCTTGCCGAGACTGCGACCTGGGACCCTGACATCGCCCGAAAGTTCGGCGCCGTCATCGGAACCGAGACGCGCGACCAGGGCTTCAACGTGTCGCTCGGCGGCGGCATCGACCTGACCCGCGAACCGCGAGACGGCCGCAATTTCGAATATCACGGAGAAGACCCGTTGCTGGCTGGCGAAATGGTCGGCGCGGAATTGAAGGCCATCCAGGCACAAGGGATCATTGCCGACATCAAACACTACGCCATCAACGATCAGGAATCCGGACGTACCTCCGTTAGCTCCAACATCGACAGGCGCTCGATGCGGGAAACCGATTTGCTGGCCTTTGAAATCGCCGTCGAGCGCTCCCATGTCGGCACTGTGATGTGCTCCTACAACCGCGTCAATGGCGTGTATGCGTGCGAGAACAAATATTTGCTGACCGATGTCCTGAAGCATGATTGGGGATTCCAGGGCTGGGTCATGTCGGACTGGGGCGCGACCCACTCCACCGTGCCCGCTGCACGGGCCGGACTGGACCAGGAATTCTTTGCAAACCGATATTTTTCCGCTCCGCTCGAGGCCGCTGTTCTCGACGGACAGGTGCCCATGTCCCGCCTCGACGACATGGTCCATCTCATTCTTCGCACCATGTTTGCCTTCGGCGTCATCGACCGTCCGCCGGTGATCCGGCCGATCGATTTCTCTGCCGACGCGGCCATTGCCCAACAGGTGGAGCAGCAGGGTTGCGTTCTGCTGAAGAACGAAAATCATCTTCTTCCGCTGGATGCTGCCACCATTCATTCCATTGCTGTCATCGGCTCCCACGCAAATTTGGGAGTGCTCTCCGGCGGCGGTTCGGCACAGGTGGAACCGCAGGGGGGCAATGCCCTTCCATTGCACCCGCAAGTGTGGACATCGCCGGTATGGGACCCTTCCCCGCCGCTTTTGGCAATCCTCGCGAAAGCCACGCATGCAAATGTCTTCTACGACAACGGTGCCGATCCGGCCGCCGCCGCGCAGCTTGCCAGGAAGGCTGATGTCGCCATCGTCTTTGTGCACCAACGCACACACGAGAGCGCGGATCTTCCCACGCTCGAGTTGCTGGACAATCAGGATGATCTGGTTCGCCAGGTGGCCGCCGCCAATCCGCACACCATCGTCGTGGCCGAAACCGGCGGAGCATTTCTGATGCCCTGGATCGATCAGGTGGGCGCCGTACTGGAAGCCTGGTATCCGGGAATTCGCGGAGGCCCGGCGATTGCCAACATTCTCTTCGGCGAGGTGGACCCCTCGGGCAGGCTTCCGATTACCTTTCCAAAGAGCGATGCCGACCTTCCACATCCACAGCTGATCGGGCCCTCGGGAGGCGACAGCGATCATCCGCCATTCTTCGATGTCAATTACACAGAAGGCCTGAAGATGGGATACAAGTGGTACGACGCGAAGAACAAACAGCCTCTGTTCCCCTTTGGATTTGGCATGTCGTACACGACGTACGCCTATTCGCAGCTACACGTCGCATCCGATCGCTTCGGCAAACAGGTCCATGTCTCCTTCCTCGTGGAAAATACGGGCCCTCGTGCCGGTGCGGAAGTTGCTCAGGTGTATGCAGGTTTGCCGTCCGCCGCGGATGAACCGCCCCAACGTCTGGTCGGCTGGCAAAAAGTACAGCTCCAACCGGGGCAGACGCGTTCCATCACTGTCGCCATCCCGCCCCGGATGTTGGCTATTTTCAACGTTGGGAAAGATGATTGGCAGATTCTGCCGGGTCAATATCGAATCTGGGTCGGCAGTTCTTCACGTCAGCTTCCGCTGCATTCGCAGTTCAACCTTCCGGCGGGCGAGACGTTGGCGCCGTAAGGCTGCCCCATGGCTTCTGCATCTTCGAAGCAGGCGCGTGCATCGGTAACGATATACTGGCAATAACCGCTAAAACGGCACGGGGGAACAAACAATATGTACCCAGAGATCATGGTGATTCCGATGCGTGAGGAGCTGGTACGCGCCGGGATTCAGGAAACACGCACGGCGGAGGAAGTCGACCAGGCGCTGGCCAAACCCGGCACGACCATGGTCGTCGTCAACTCCATCTGCGGCTGCGCCGCGGGCAAAATGCGTCCCGGCGTGCGCATGTCGCTGCAACACACCACGCTGCCCGATCAAAAGATCACGGTGTTTGCCGGTCAGGACCGCGAGGCGACGGACAAGGTCCGCAGCCATCTGGCGGGACATCCGCCCAGCTCTCCCGCGGTTGCGATTTTTCGTGATGGAAAATTGGCCTTTCTGATGCAGCGCTCGGTGATTGAAAGCTCCACCGCGCCGCAAATCGCCCAATTCCTGACCCAGGCCTACGACGAAATCTGCGCCAAACCCACCAGCGCCACCCCGTAACGAAAGTCACCGTCCGCCGTCGAAATCAGCGTCCGCAAGATGGTTGCTAAGGCAACCATCTTGCCCAAAATTGCCCTGGTTGGTTGCCTAGGCAACTATCTCCGAAACGGCGATTTCCGCTCGAAAAATTGCTCCGGATTCGATCGCTTTTCAGGCTCCCGCGCAGGCCAATTTTTCGCGCGCTGCAGCACGTCGCTTTGCCAGCCAACTCTGCCACTCGTCCAGGCCCTGTCCGGTCTGGCACGACAGTTCGATGATTTCGATTCCGGGATGCACTTGCCGCGCATTCGCCTTCGCCTGGTCTAAATTGAACGGCACATACGGCAACAAATCCACTTTGGTGACAATCATCAGCGCGGCTTTGGAAAAAATTGACGGATACTTCAGCGGCTTGTCCTCGCCTTCGGTCACACTCAACACAACGATTTTTGCTTCCTCGCCCAGGTCATAGCTCGATGGACAAACCAGGTTGCCTACATTTTCGATAAATAGCAGATCGATTTCCATCGCAGCCCACGGCTCCAGCGCGCGCTCAATCATTCTGCCATCCAGGTGGCAAACGGTTCCCGTCACAATCTGCTGCACGGGAAACCCATAGCGTGCCAGCCTGCGGGCATCGTTTTCCGTCTGCAGATCGCCGGTCAACACTGCGACTTTGTCCTGCTTGCTAAAACCGGCCAGTGTTTTTTCCAGCAGCGTGGTTTTTCCGGAACCGGGCGCACTGATCATGTTCAGGCAAAGCGTGCCGCCCTTGGCATAGCGCTGCCGCAACTCCTCGGCAATGCGCTGATTCTCATTCAGAACTTTCTTTTCCACGGGAACAACGGTCGTCATTCTTCTACCTCCACGCTCGCCAATTGCATTTCATCTCCGCCCAGCAACATGCTGTTTTCGCTGGAGCACTGCGGACACGGTTCGCTATACATGTCCGTGACAAATTCACATCCGCAGTCCTGGCAGCAATTGCGCCGCGGCACCATTTGAATCTCCAGCGTGACCGGTTCATATTCCGCCTGTTGGGACATCACGTCCCAGGCAAAGCGCAACGCATCCGCGTCCACACCGGCCAGCACTCCAATCCGCACCGTGACCGCGACGAGCCGCGCGCCCGGCCTGCGAGCCGCCTCGGCGTGGCTGGCGCGCAAGATTTCGCTGGCGATTCCAACTTCATGCATGACAATCCGCGCTTCCTTCTAAACGCACTTCCTAGAGCAAAACCAGGGATACTGTGTCCTCTCTAACCTTGTTCAAGGTCGCCGCTCTCTGGTGGTCGCGTCGACTGGAGTAATGTGGCTCCGGAATACATCTTCCCTGGTTTTGCTTTAGGCGAAACGCACTTCCAGGCCACCACTATAGCCTATGAGGAAGTAGGAGGGCATTCCGGTGATGGCCGTCACGAGGAAAGCGAAATTGCGGTGCTAGGATCGAAGTCAAATACCCTCCGCACCTGCATCGAGACAAGGCGATCGATCGAACATGGTCGAGACAGCGGGCCAGCCGAATGGCTGGCGCAGCGCCTCCGTAGAACATCTGTCCTATGCATGCACAGCCACGACTCGGCGACCTACTTGCCAACGCCATTACCCACGGAGTGGGCGCAGCGTTCGCGCTGGCGGGCGCGGCCTATCTGATCGTTGCTTCGACCCACGGCAACAGCCGGCAGATCGTCAGCTGCTCCATCTATGGCGCAACCCTGGTGCTGGTCTATCTCTGCTCCACGCTCTATCACTCGCTGGCGCGAACACGCGCGCGCCGGGTCTTTCACATCCTCGACCACTCGTCCATCTATCTGTTGATTGCCGGGACCTATACGCCGTTTACGCTGGTCGCACTGCGCGGCACTCTAGGTTGGACGCTGTTCGCCATCGTATGGTCGCTCGCGATTGCCGGCGTGATCTTCAAAAGCCTTGCCATTGGCCGATTTGAAGTGGCCTCCGCCATCATTTATCTGGGGATGGGCTGGCTGGTCGTCTTTGCCATGCGCCCGCTGCTGCAGGCTGTTCCCTGGCATGGCGTGGTCTGGCTCGCTGCAGGCGGTGTCGCGTATACGGTGGGCATTCTGTTCTTCGCGTTCGACCGCGTGCCGTATTTCCATGGGATCTGGCACCTGTGTGTGCTGGCGGGGAGCGTCGCACACTACTTCGCGATCCTGTTCTATGTGGTTCCAGCCCGCTAACAAACGGGACAACTCCGTTCCAGCCCCGCAGAAGCCTACAGAGACGCGAGCATCCTTCAATCCCACATCCTTCAATCCCACATCTCAAATGAGAGTGTTCAGTTTCATGACATCCTTTACACATTGTTGACCGGGATCACGCGCGGCTGAGGGCAAGATCGATCAGGGTTTTCTGTTCCATCGCGTGGGCCTTCGCCGAGCCGGTGGCCGGACTGGCGGCAGCGGAACGCTTCACGCTGCGTACCTGGCGGTCGAAGGCCAGTTCCCGCAGGCGTGGCAGAACGAAGGAGTATGCGCCCATATTTTCCGGCTCTTCCTGTACCCAGACCACTTCGTTCGCATCGGGTTGCGCCTCAATCGCCGCGCGCAACTCTTCTTCCGGCCATGGATACAGCTGCTCAAGGAAAACAATGCCGGTGGCGGAATCCTTGCGCTTTTCGCGTTCCACTCGCAGCTCGTGGCCAATTTTTCCCGTACAGATCAACAGTCGCGTGACGCCCTGAAATTCCGTCTCCAGCAGCACATTCAGAAAACGTGGCCTTGTCAGATCTTTCAGCGGCGAGACTGCATCCGGATGCCGCAGCATACTCTTGGGAGTGAAGACGACCAGCGGTTTGCGCCATGGACGCAGCGCCTGCCTGCGCAGCAAATGAAAATATTGCGCGGCGGTGGATGGCTGGCACACCTGGATGTTGTCGCGCGCGACGATCTGCAGGTAGCGCTCCACGCGGGCGCTGGAATGTTCCGGGCCCTGCCCTTCATATCCATGGGGCAACAGCAGCACCAGTCCGCTCAGCAGTCCCCACTTGTCTTCCGCTGAAGAAAGAAACTGGTCGATGACGATCTGCGCGCCATTGGCGAAGTCGCCAAACTGCGCTTCCCACATCACCAGCGCTTCCGGGTAGTCGCGGCTGAAACCGTACTCAAACCCCATCACCCCAGCCTCGGACAGCATGGAGTTGTAGACTTCAAACCGCGCCTGTTCGGGCGTCAGATGATTCAGCGGCACGAATTTCGTCTCATCTTCCACATCGATCAAGACACTGTGGCGCTGATTGAACGTGCCCCGCTGACTGTCCTGTCCGCTGAGGCGAACCGGCGTTCCGTGCTTCAGCAATGAACCGAAGGCAACCGCTTCCGCCATGCCGTAGTCGAACGCGCGCTCGCCGCGGCCCATTTCCGCGCGCTGCTCCAGCAGCTTCTTGATCTTGGGGTGGATGTGAAAGTCCGTTGGAACTGTCGTGAGCCCATCGGCGATGATACGAATTTCTTCCGCGGAGATTCCCGTGTTCACTTCGTATTTCGCGCGGTGTGGACCGCCTTTGTAGTGCGACCAATATTCCGGCAGGTCCGCCAGCACAGCCTTCTTCTTCATCTGTCGGGCACGCTTCAGCTCCTGCTCGAATTTTTCCTCCGCCTGGTGCACGCGCGCTGCCGGGTCAACGCCTAGCTTTTGCGCGAAGATTTCATACAGCGGCGGATGGTTCTGAATTTTGGCATAGCGCAGCGGCTGCGTGATGGTAGGGTCATCCACTTCGCTGTGACCGTGACGACGATATCCGATCAGGTCGATCACGACATCCGTGTGGAACTCGTAGCGATACTCGACGGCCAGCGTGGCCACGCGGAGTACGGCATTCACATCCTCGGCATTCACGTGAAAGATGGGGATGGGCAGACGTCGCGCAATATCGGAAGAAAAGCGGGAGGAATTGTATTCCTCCGGCTCCGCCGTAAAGCCGATCAGATTGTTCGCGATGATCTGGATGCTGCCGCCGACAGCGTACCCTTCGAGCGAACCGAGGTTCATGGTCTCGGCCCAGATTCCCTGCCCGGCAAATGCCGCATCTCCGTGAACGACGACCGGCAAGACGCGCTCACGGCCCTCCGCGCCATACCGCATCTGCTTGGCGTAGGTGCGACCCATGGCCACCGGATCGACTGCTTCCAGATGGCTCGGATTGGAGACGAGATGCAGTCCCAGTTCCTTGCCCTGCCGGGTGGTGAACGTGCCGGTTGCGCCGACGTGATACTTCACATCGCCGCTGCCCAGACTGCTGCGCGGATCGGCATCTTCAAACTTAGAAAAAATGTCGGCGGCGGATTTGCCCAGCGTATTTACCATCACGTTCAGGCGGCCGCGATGACTCATCGCCATGACGGATTTTTCCGCGCCCAGTTCCCCGGCGCGATTCAGCACCGCATCCAGCAACGGGACCAGCGCAGTCACTCCTTCGAGCGAAAAACGCTTCGTTCCCAGGTAGCGTTTCTGGATGACCTGCTCAAAGATGTCGGCCTCAATCAGTAGATCGAGAACGCGCTCGGCGTCTCCTATGGGCGCGACGGTTTCCATTCGCTCCGCAATCCAGCGCCGGCGATCCGGATCGGCGATGTGCATAAATTCCACGCCTACCGTGCCGCAATAGATTGCACGGGCTTCGTCGGCGAGCTTTCCGGTCACTGCCAGCTCCGGCAGCGGCTGCGCAGAAAGATATTGCCGCAGCGGATCGAGCTGCGCCTGCAGATAGCCCCAACGCCGAAAAGCATCGAAAACCTGCTGGCGAGATTCTGGATTGGATTGGGCTTGGATTGTTTCCAGGCTGGATATGCTCATAAAAATCGATCTGTCGCAGATTTCATTGTCGCAGAGCAAACAGGCGACCGCAACGACGCGGCCCGCACGCAGGAAATTCAAAGTTGGGATCGTGAAGATTGGAGATGCGAAGCAGGCGGCCACCCGCGATCCGCTATTGCCTGGTGGGGAGGGTCCCGCCTAATTGGGCGGCCAGCGCCACCAGTTCCGAGGGAAGAATCGGCTTGGCGCGGAAGGTGATATTCAACCCTTCGTAGTCGGCTTCCGCCTCTGCCAAGCCACTCAGCACCATGACGGACAAACAGGACCTACGCTGCCACAGTCGTTCCACAAAATGGTGGCCGGACTCGCCGGGCATAATGTGGTCCGTAATTACCAGCGTAATCTGACGGTCCTCATCACTATCCAGGGCCTCAAAGGCGGCATCCGCGGAGTAGGCTGTTCGGACCTCAAATCCAGCACGATTGAGGATAGCTTTGCGCGTGAGCGCCTGCACCGGATTATCATCGACGACAAGAATCACTGATTGTCTTTCTCGAGCTAAAAGGACTGATGTTGTTTTCTACGAAAATGTTGCCTGGGTCAAGAAAGAACCGCAAGTTGAAGATAGCGAAATAGATTCCCCGCGGGACCATACTTCCGACGATTGTGTCACGGTGCGGGACGGGAAGCGCCTCATTCGGTGGCAGGCGGCGATACCTTCGCCTGGCGCATCTTCTTTCCTACAACCACTGTAATCCATCTCCACGGGAGTAGCGCCATGGTCCGCACAAACAGCCGGTTTCGCGCCCCCGTAATCATTGAGCCCTTGTGACGATCGAACGCGCGCAAGGATTCGCCCACCACCTGGGCCGCCGTCTGCATGCGCGAAGGATCGCTGAATGGAGACTTGCCGGCGACCTGGAAGAATTTCGTTTCCGTGGAGCCGGGATTGACGACCATAACATGCACTCCATGTTGGCGCGCTTCCTCATACAGGGCCTGCGAGAAACTCACCACAAAGGCCTTGGTCGCCGCATACAGCGCACTATATGGAAGCGGAACATATCCGGCAATGGAAGCAATGTTGATGACACCGCCGCGACGACGCTGCATCATGGGCTGCAGATACAGATGCGTCAGCTCGACCAGCGCGCCGACATTCAGGTCGATCATGGCTCGCTGGCGGGTGCGATCGAGCGACGCGAATTCTCCAAAGGCGCCGAAACCAGCGTTGTTGATCAACAGCTCGACATCCAGATTGGCGGCCTGCGTCCGTTGAAATAGATCGGCGGCCACGCCGGGCGTTGTCAGGTCCAGCGGAATCGCCACCACATCGATGCCCATGTGGGCGGACATCAGTTCACTGCGCACCTTCTCCAGCCGGTCCTGCGAACGCGCGACCATGACCAGCGACCATCCGCGGCCGGCGAGCGTGCGCGCAAACTCTTCGCCAATCCCGGAGCTAGCGCCGGTGATGAGTGCATATCCTTGTGGTTGCATGGTTGCGGTCCTTCCCTCTGTTCGATGCGGTCTTTTCTTCCGTTCGATGCGCGCAGCCGGCAGTTCCCCGCGGCCGGCCTGCGTGCGGTAAATTTTTCGAGGGCAGAAGTCCCTGGTCCACGCCGCTCTAGGAAATCAAACGCGCCAGCAGGAAGGCCCCCACCCCAACAAAAAACAGCACACGATAGCGAAGTCCGTGGGCGCGATTGACCTCCGGCAACAGGTCGGTGGCGGCCACATACAGCGCAACGCCGGTGGAAAGCGGCAGCCCGACGCGCGCAAGTCCGGGGAGAAAGTAGATCGCAGCCACGCCTGCGACCGTCGCCGCACCCAGGACACAAGCCGCGGTGAAGGCCGCTACCGCGCTGCGTCCGCTGGCCAGCATTACGCTGGCAGCCGTGGAGCCGACAGGCAACTTGTGCAGCAATACCCCGGTAAACACCAACCATCCCAAGGTGTTGGAAAAAGCAAATCCGCTGGCGATGGCAACGCCGTCGAAGAATGTATGGGCCGTCAGCGCCCCGGTCACAGAATATGCGGTGGATCGGTGAAGAAATTCATCCTTGTGGGTCTCTTCGCCCATGTGCAGGTGCGGGACCAGCGTATGCTCCAGCAGATGGACACCGCAAAAACCGGCGAGGATCCAAAATGGCGCCGCAACCAGGGAAATGCGCAGGCTTTCCGGGACCATTTCTACCAGCGCAACAGAGATGAGGAAACCTGCGCCGAAGGCCACGAAGCCGTGCAGGAACCGCTCCGCACGCACGCGCAGCAGCAACAGGCCGCCGACAACATTGGCCAGGCCGGCAACGACCCCCAACAGAAGAACAATCCAGAAGGGTGTGGAAACGTGCGCCATGATTTCGCTATCCGCTGTGACGGATATGCATCACGTCACCATCCTGCACAATGTAGTCCTTGCCTTCCAGCCGCAGCGTGCCATGCGACCGTGCCGCCGCTTCCGAGCCGGCAGCCAGCAATGTATCCCAGTGGATGGTTTCGGCGCGGATGAAGTGCTTTTCCAGGTCGGAATGGATGGCTCCGGCGGCCGCCTGCGCGCGCGAGTGGACGGGAATCGTCCAGGCGCGGCACTCGTCTTCGCCGACGGTGAAAAAAGAAATCAATCCCAGCAATTCATAGCTCTTGCGAATCAGGCGGCGCAGGCCGCTCTCGCCCAATTCGTAGCTCGATAGAAATTCTTCCGCTTCCTCATCCGGCATCTCGGCCAGCTCCGCCTCCACCTTGCCGCAGATGGCGGTTGCGCCCGTGCCTGGACGTTTTGCGATGGTCGCCAGACCGTATTTTTCCACGGCGGCTTCCAGGTCCACGCCGAGCGTGGTGCTTTCGGAAATATTCAGCACATACAAGACCGGCTTCTGGCTGAGGAACATGTAGCCGCGAATCAACTTCTTCTCGTCCGCCGTCATTTCCATCGCGCGCAGCGGCTGCTCGGATTCCAGATGCGGCTTGGCGCGGAGAAGAAGCGCCTGTTCGGCTTCCAACTCTGGAGTGCGCCCTTTTTTCAAGTCTTTTTCGAGGCGCTCCATCCGCTTTTCAATCTGGGTCAGATCGCTCAGCATCAGGTCGAACTCGACATCCTGGATCTCTTTCAGCGGGTCGATGGGCGCGGTCAGCGGCACGGACGGATCGTCGAACACCCGCAGCACATGGATCAACGCATCCACATTGCGGAGGCTTGCCAGCAAGCTCGGCTCCTTCAACGCTTCCTGGCCGATGGCGCCCACGTCGGCATATTCGACGGTGGCAAAAACGGTTTTCTTCGGCTGATAGAGTGCCGCCAGCTTTTCCAGCCGCTCGTCGGGGACCCGCGCCATGCCGAGATGCACTTCTTTCGGATTCGAATAGCCGCGGTCTTCCAGCTTTGCCTTGGTGAGGATCTTGAACAGCGAGGTTTTGCCTACCTGGGGCAGGCCGATAATTCCAGTCTTCATGCTTGTCCTGTGAGGGAGATTGTTCGACGGTTCCTACGAAAGTGTACGCTGTTTCCGACTCGACAAATGGGCCTCGGCGGATGAACTCATGCACTCAACTGCGCAGTTCGGGCCGCGCATATAGAACGATCAGCCCCAGCCCGCACAGCAGCACAATGCCTTCCAGCGAGGTGGAGAGATGGTGCAAACGGTTGAAGTCCACCCGAGCGCGATCCGTCGAGGTTGGGTCCGCCATGGTCGGGCCAGCCTCGATGCGCAGCGTTTCCATGCGGGGGATCACGGAAAATTGCGAATATGCGGTCAGGCCCAGCATCACGCCGATCAGCAGCAACTGCGGCCCGATGGAACGCCGGGTCGAGCGCGTGACACGCTCCGCCAGGCACAGCACTGCCAGCGCGATTCCACAGACGATGCCAAGGTCATGCAGACGCAGCAAGGAATTGCGGACGACGACGCCCGCCATACCGATCCCCACCGCCGGATCCTGGAACATCGCCCGCAACGGCCCAAACGCCACCGGCGCAACCACCGCGCCAAAGAACAATAAGCCCCCGATCCACACCACCAGGGCAAGCAAAATCAGACTCCGCAGGAATGTTCTCATCGGCTGAATACGGCCGCGAACGCGGCCGTCCTTTCTTCTTTAGAATTCTGTGTCGGTTCCAGGTTATTGCAATCCGCTGACGGAGCTGCGCCCAATCAGGCGCTCAATGCGCTTCTGCATCGGCGGATGGGTAGAGAAAAGATTGGTAAACATGCCGCCGCCGACCAGCGGTTGCGCGATAAACAGGTGCGCGCTGGAGGGCGATGCAACCATGGGCAGACGCTTGGAGGAGGCATCAATCTTTTCGAGCGCGCTGGCCAGCGCGTAGGGATTGCCGGTGGTTTTCGCGCCTGTGGCGTCGGCCTCATATTCCCGCGAACGAGAAACGGCCAATTGGATGAGCATCGCAGCAATCGGCGCCAGGATCAGCATGAACAGGCCGCTGATGCCGCCGCCGCGTTCCCGTCTGCCGCCGCCGCCGAAACCGCCGAAAATATCCGCCCAATAGCCCATGCGCGCGATCAACGTAATCGCCCCGGCAAGCGTTGCCGCAATGGAGCTGGTCAGAATATCGCGGTTCTGCACGTGGCCCAGTTCGTGCGCCAGCACGCCTTCCAGCTCTTCGTCATTCAGCAATGTCAAAATTCCGTGGGTCATGGCCACCGAGGCGTGTTGCGGATTTCGTCCGGTCGCGAATGCATTCGGAGACTCGGTCGGAATCACGTACATCTTCGGCATCGGAATGCCCATCCGCTGCGTCATCCGCTCCACCACTTCATACGCGCGCGGCAACTGCTCCCGCGTGACCGGCTGCGCCTTGTACATTTTCAGCGCCAGCTTGTCGGAGTAGAAGTAGGTGAAGAAATTCATTCCCGCGGCAAACAGAAATCCAAGAACCAGGCCATCCCGTCCGCCAAAATGCTCGCCAATCAGGACCAGCAGCACAGTCAGCAGGGTAAGAAGGAATGCAGTTTTCGCGGTGTTTCCCATAACACTCTCATTCTATTCCCTTGAACGGCGCGGCACCTGGATGCGAAGCCAGGCGAAAACTTGTAGCATCTAGAAGCAGGGTGGAGACTTTCTTTCACTCGCAATCGTCTGGAAATCATCCATGGTGGAACGCGGCGCAATCGTCGAGCAGTGGCGCAGTCGGCAGGACGACTCCGCTGTGCTGGCGACGCTGGTGCGGGTCGCAGGATCTTCCTACCGCAGACCGGGCGCACGTATGTACATTCATTCGACCGGCTCGGTGGGCGCCATCAGCGGCGGCTGTCTGGAGGGCGAAGTCGCGCGCAAGGCCGCATGGATCACGCGCCATGGTCCCGCAGTCGAACGGTATACCACCTTGTTTGACGAGATATTGGACGAGACAAACTCGCTCGACACCCGGGAAATTCCCTATGGGCTGGGCTGCGGCGGTGTTCTCGACGTGCTGCTGGAGCCGGTTGTGTCGCAGGAGACAAACGCCATGCTGCGGGCGCTGGAAGCGGCGCAGCGCGGAGAGACACTGGTTTCGGCCACGGTACTTCCCGCCTCCGCGGGCAATAGCATTCCCTTGGTGCGTGTGATCGTGCGCGAGGATGGGTCCTTCTTTTTCGCAAGCCATCCTCTCAACCCGGAATCGCAGGCGGAACTGGCATCGCTGGCGCGCATCGGGAACGAGGCGACCACGGTTTCCATTTCGCTCGACAACGAAGTCCGGGACGTATTTCTTGAACCCATCCTGCCGCCGCAACGGCTGGTGATTTTCGGCGCGGGCGATGACGCGCGGCCCCTGGTGCGCATGGCGCATTTGCTGGGATGGCACATTGCCGTGGCTGATGGAAGAGCGTGGCTGGCACAGGCGGCGCGGTTTCCGGAGGCCGCGCAAGTGCTGGCGCTGAGCGAAAACGCCGCCAACTTCGACCAACTGCACCTGACCGGTCGCGATGCCGTCGCCATGCTGACCCACAGCTTCGACCAGGACAAAAACCTGCTGCGAAGATTGCTGCCGTTGGAATTGCGCTATCTGGGGTTGCTGGGAGCGCGGCACCGCAGCCGCCTCCTGCTGACGGAGGCTGGACGCGAGCTGGCCTGGACACCGGAACAATGCCTGCGCCGCGTGCATGCGCCGATTGGACTGGACCTGGGCGGGGACAGTCCAGAGGCAGTTGCGCTGGCAATTCTTTCGGAGATTCAGTCGGCGCTCCACCGGAAAACAGCGATCTCGCGCGGCATGTCGGAAGAAGATTTCCTTGCCGCTGCCGATCACGCGTACGTTCCGGCACGGTGCCCGCTCGACCCGCCGCGGCGGGCCTCCCAGCCGAACCATCCCGTCGATCCCGTCGATCCCATCCATGCCGCCCAAACCGCGCAGTGATTCGCTTCCCATCCCAGCGGTGCTGCTGGCTGCCGGAGCCTCGACGCGCCTGGGCCAGCCCAAACAATTGCTGCGATTGCCGGCATTCGGCGGCAAAACGCTGGGCGAAACATTGATTGATCACGCGGTCGGGTTGGCGCAGGAAGCAGGGGCCGCGCCGATTTTTGTCGTGCTCGGCGCCCATGCGGAAGAAATTCGACTCGAGGCTGAATTGCTCGACTGCATCCTGGCGCGAAACGAGGCATGGGCAGAAGGCATGGCTAGCTCTTTACGGCTGGGAACATCGGCAGTCATCGAAAACGCGCCCGGCGCCTCCGGCGCGATGATCCTGGTGTGCGATCAACCCGCGTTGTCCGCGGATCATTTGCGTGCGTTGCTGGATGCGCACCGGAGCGATCCGAAGACGATTGCCGCCTCACGCTATGCCGGACGTCCGGGCGTGCCCGCGATTTTTCCTCGCGCACTGTTTCCGGCGTTGCTGGATCTGCAAGGCGACCGGGGAGCGCGCTCGATCCTGCAACAACCCGGATTGGCGATCCATGCGATTGAGTTTCCCGGTGGCGAATTGGATCTGGATTCGCCGGAGGACTTAGAGCGGCTAAGGTCGGGCTGACAGGGCACCGCGGCTGACGGAGCTAAGGAAGATTTGCCTCGATATTTTCCTCTTGTTCTTCGGTCACTTCTGTCGGGTGGACCATGGGCAGCGTAAAGAAAAAGGTGCTGCCACGATGCAGCTCGCTTTCGGCGCGAATGGTCCCGCCGTGCGCAAGAATGATGTGCTTGGCGATGGAGAGACCCAGGCCGGTGCCGCCGGATTCTCGCGAACGGGCTTTATCGACACGGTAAAAACGCTCAAAGATGCGGGTGAGATGCTCGGACGCAATGCCCGCGCCAAAGTCCTGGACGTAGAATTCCACCGCGCCTGCGACCGATCGCGACCCGATCACAACGCGTTCCCCGCCGCCGTATTTCACGGCGTTTTCCAGCAGGTTCGACAGCACTTGCAGAATGGCGTCCGTGTCCGCCATGACCCGCGCGTGCGCGGTCTCTCCTTTTTCCAGCACGACACCTCGATCCATCAGCAAACCGGTCAAGATGGCCGCCGCTTCGTCGACCAGCAACTCGGCCTCGACCGGCCTGCGATTCAACTTGTACTCGCCGGACTCAATCCGCGCCAGCGCCAGCAAATCTTCCGTCAGCCGGGTCATGCGCGCGGCATTGCGGCAGATGATGGAAAGAAAGTCGCGCGCCTGGGGCGTCAGGCCGTCGTCCTCTTCCAACATGGTCTCGGCGTAGCCGGAGATCGAAGTGAGGGGGGTGCGGAGTTCATGGGAAACATTCGCGATAAAGTCGCGGCGAGTTTTTTCCACACGATCGATTTCCGTCACATCATGCAGCACCACTACGGCGCTGCCGCCCAGCATGGGCGCGGCACTCACGTCGAAGATGCGCCCCGGCAGCACGGCGCGCGCGCGCGCATGGGCGGTGACACGTCGACTCAACGCGTGCTCCACGCAGGCCAGCAAATCCGGATCGCGGACCGTTTGCACCAGCGCATTTCCGGGCCGTACCGTTCCGCCCAGCAGACGCTCCATCACGCGGTTGGTCCAGTGGACCCGGCTTTGCGCGTCGACCGCAATCACCGCTTCTTCCATACTGTCGAGCACGGTCTCCATCTCTTTGCGGCTGTCCTGCAGCGTGCGGAAGACCGCTTCCACGCGGACTGCGGTCGCATCCAGCGCGCTTGCGACCTCCGCAATTTCATCTCCGCCGCTCTCGTGAATCCGCGCGCCGAAGTCGCCGTGGGCAAGCCGGTGAGCAAATTCGACAATCCGCGCCAGCCGGCGAGAGACCGCATGCGCCAACAGCGCCGCCAGCAGAATCGCCAACAGCAAGCCGAGCAGGGTGGCCCACAACAAACTTCGCCGCACCGTGTGGAGTGTGTCGCGAATGTCGCGGAGCGGGAAACCCAGACGCACGACATAGGCCCCGGCAGGGGCCGTCACATACAGGATGCCATGGACGACGGCCTTGCCGGATGCGCGATGTTGCACGGTGACGGCGCGCATTTCAGGGGTGTCCAGCAAAACAGTCGGGGCCGTGTTTGCGCCCACGCCGCGCCCGTCCGCAGCAAAGTCGGCAACCACGCTTCCGTCCTTGTTCACGATGGTGACGCGGCCATCGAGGTCACGCGCTTCTTCCTGCGCCAAGGCCGGCAAATTCGCCGGAGGGCCGATCACGACGCGTTGCGCCAATGCCTGCGCGCTCTCCGTCAGGCCCCGCGCCAGTTGATTTTGCAAGGAGGATTCCAGGATGTTCTGCTGCGAGATGTCGAGCATCGCCGCGGCCGCCAGCACCACCAGCACCATCGCCGCAAGAAGCTTGAAAAAGACTCTCTGCCTCATTTAGCTTTTAGCCTTTAGCCGTTCGCTCCTAGCTGAAAGCTAAAAGCTAGAAGCTGTCTTTCGGCATCTCGAAGCGATAGCCGGCGCCGCGCACGGTTTTAAGATACTGCGGATTCTCCGCATCCGACTCAATTTTTTCGCGAATGCGGCGCACATAGACATCCACAGAGCGGGGGGTGACAAAGCGCGCGTCGCCCCACACCGCATCCAGCAGATGGTCGCGGCTGAAGACGCGGCCGGGATGACGGGCAAGATACTCGAGCAGGCGAAACTCCGTGGCCGTGGTCGCCATCAACTCGCCACCCACCTTCAACTGCATGGCGCTGGCATCGATTTCGACCTGGCCAAAATGCAGCGCTGTGGGAGCGGTGGGACGCTCAAAACGCCGCAGGACCGCCTTGATCCGCGCAATCAGTTCCCTGGGCGAAAACGGCTTGGTAATGTAATCGTCCGCGCCTAACTCCAACCCCAGGACGCGATCGCTCTCGCTGGTCCGCGCTGTCAGAAAAATGACCGGCGTTACTGCCAGCGCCGGACTTTTCCGAATGCGCCGGCACAGGTCCAGCCCATCCCCGCCGGGAACCATGATGTCCAGCACGAAGAGGTTGGGCGTCCTGCGTTCGGCGTCCGCCAAGACCGCGGAGGGACTCACAAAGGTTCGTACAGCGAAGCCCGCGATCTCCAGACTGTGCTGCACCAGCCTGGAAATGTCCTGATCGTCCTCCAGAACAAAAATCGTCTGACTCAAATCCGGTGTCCTCTCGATTGCTGCTGTCATCGGTTCAGCAAGTTCCATGGTGCGCCTACTCCTCTATCGAGGCAAGAGTATCGCAATCAGGCGAATTTTCCGCAAAAGGACGGTGAATGCCGTGTGACAATTGCGTGAATGCGGCGCGCCCATCGTCCCACCCCTCTACGCCTCGGCCAACTCGGCGGCAATCTGCGCGGCTGCCTGCTCGCATTGCGCGCGGTCCACATCGTGATGCGTTACCAGGCGAATCGCATCCGGCCCCGTATTTCCGGCAAGAATTCCGCGTCGCTTCAGCCGGGCCACCAACTCCGGCGCGCCTTTCCCAGCGCTCAGCTGGAGGCGAACGATATTCGTCTGCACAGTTTCCAGGTCGATCGCCACCCCGGGCACCCTGGCCAGCGATTCCGCCAGCAGGCGAGCATTGCGATGGTCTTCTTCCAGGCGATCGGTCATGGTTTCCAGCGACACCAGTCCGGCCGCCGCCAGCACGCCGACCTGGCGCATACCTCCACCCAGCGCCTTGCGAATGATTCTGGCGCAGTGCATCAGTCTTTGAGAACCCACCAGCATGGAACCCACCGGAGCGCACAGACCTTTCGAGAGGCAGAACATGACGGTATCGAAGCCTCGCGTCAGTTCCGCGACGCCGATGCGGAGATACGTGGCCGCATTGAAGATACGCGCGCCATCCAGATGCAGGGGCAGACCGGCATCCTTCGCGCCCGCCCAAATCTCCCGCAGCACCGGCAGCGGCGTGACCGTGCCCCCGGCCATGTTATGGGTATTTTCCAGCGTAATTAGCCCAGTTTGCGCGCGATAGTAGAGGCTGGGCGCAATCGCCGCCTGAATCTGCTTCCAGGTCAGCACCCCGCGATTGCCCATGACGGTCCTGGGCATACACCCGGAAAATGCCGACATCATCGCCATCTCCCACTCGATCACGTGAGAACGCGCCTCGCAGATCACTTCCTGGCCATGCTGGGTGTGCAGGCGAATTGCGATCTGGTTGCCCATGGTTCCCGTAGGCACAAAGACGGCCGCTTCGCGCTCAAACATTTCCGCGGCGCGCTGCTCCAGCCGGTTGACCGTAGCGTCTTCGCCGTACACATCGTCGCCCACTTCCGCCGCAGCCATGGCGGCCCGCATGGCGGCTGTCGGCTGGGTCACGGTGTCGCTGCGCAAATCGATGGCCCCGATGGCCCGCGCTGAGGTTGTTGCCTTGCTTTCCGCAGTCTCGATACTCACACGCACGCTCCTTGTTGCAATGGTTGTTCCGCTGCAATTTCTTCCCCCACCACACCCAGAAACCGCGCAAAGACCTCGTTGGCAAAGAGACGCCCCTGCCGGGTGAGACGGACGCGATCCTGATCGTATTCGATGAGTCCCTGCTGCTGGGCTTCCGACAGGATTGGATGGAAGGCCCGCGTTGCCGGTTCGCCGAATTCGCGCTCGATGGCAGTCAGCGACACGCCCTCCGTCAATCGCAGGCCCAGGAACCAAGCCTCTTCCAACGCCTGCGCCGTTGACACCGGCGTGATGGATTCCCGTTCGCTGTCGGGGACGTTCGGATCCAAATAGGCCGTGAGATCGTCGGTCGCGCCTACACGAATTGCTTCTCCATGACGAATCGCTTCTCCGTGCGCCGCCGGCAGAAACGAATGCGCATCCAGGCCGATCCCGAGATAGGGCCGACGGGTCCAGTATTTCAGGTTGTGGCGCGATCGATGCCCGGCGCGCGCAAAATTCGAAATCTCATACTGCGCGACGCCCGCTGCGGAGAATTGCTCACAAGCCTCGGTGTAGAGGTCCGCAATCGTCTGCTCGTTCGGCACCAGCCCGACACCGTAGCGCGTGCCTCCGGCGATCATCTCGCGACCGAGCCGGGAATCTTCATCCACGTCCAGCATGTACACGCTCAGGTGCGGAACTCCCGCCGCAATCGCTTCGGCGAGCGAGAAATTCCAGCTCTCCCGCGTTTGGTGAGGCAGGCCGGCAATCAGATCCACGTTGATATCGTCGATCCCGACGGTACGAAGGCGTTCCATTTCCTTCAACGTAATGGCTCGCGTGTGCAGTCGACCGACGGCCGCGGCTTCGTGATCGACAAAGGATTGCACGCCGAGGCTGACGCGGTTGATCCCGAGCGCGGGCATCGCCTGCAGCAGCTCCTCGGACAATTGGCCGGGCGCGCATTCCAGGGTAATCTCCGCCGCTGGATCGAAACAAAATACTTCCTTTAATACTTGAAGTATATTGCGTATTTGACTGAAAGAAAGAAGGCTCGGCGTTCCTCCTCCGAAATACAAGGAGTCCACATTTCCTGGCAGTCGGCCGCCCCAGGAAGCGACGCGTGCCGGAGTCTCACGAATTTCCGCTGTCAGCTTCTCGACATAGGCAGCCATGCGCTCGCCGCCAAAAACTCCGGAGGCAAAGTTGCAATAGCTGCACTTGGCGCGACAAAACGGGATGGAGACGTAGATTCCGAGCGCGGGCGCAAGAATTGGAATCGTTGACGGCTGCGTTCTCATCGAGAGATGTACAGGCATTGTTCTTCGCCCATGCGGAGAAATGAAGGAAACTTCGTACAATAGCAGTGTCGCATGGCAGACGCACAACAGAGCACTCAGCAACAAGACGATGACATTATCGGCAAGGCATACGACAGTCGCCTGATGCGGCGGCTGCTGGTCTATTTGCGACCGTACCGGCTGCAGGTCGGCGTCTCGCTGGTGGCCATCCTATTGAAGGCCGCGTCGGATGTTCTGGGCCCGTACCTGACCAAGGTCGCCATCGACCTGTATATGAGCGAGCCGGCGGCCTCGCATCACTCTCTGTTCGCGCGGCATCTCAGCCGCAACGCCATTACCGGTATCACGGAAATTGCAGGCATTTATCTTGCGTCGCTGGCATTCAGTTACGTGCTGGAGTTTGTCCAGACCTACCTGATGCAATGGACCGGGCAAAAGGTGATGTACGACCTGCGCAGCCAGATCTTCCGCCACATCCAGCGCATGCACGTGGCGTTTTTCGATCGCAACCCGACCGGACGCCTGGTGACGCGCGTGACCTACGATGTGGACGCGCTGAACGAAATGTTCACCTCTGGCGTGGTCTCGATTTTTGAAGATGTGCTGGTGCTGGCGGGCATTGTGTTCGTGATGCTGCGGATGAATTGGTGGCTGGCGCTGCTGGCGTTCTCTGTCCTTCCGCTGATCCTGATCGCGACGCAGATCTTTCGCAAATTTGTTCGCGAATCGTATCGCCGGATTCGCACCGCCATTGCGCGCATCAATTCGTACCTGCAGGAGCATGTCAGCGGGATGAGCGTGGTGCAGCTGTTCAACCGCGAGGAGCGCGCCTTCCAGGACTTTGAGAAGGTCAATCGCCAGCACATGAAGGCGTTTAAAGACGCCATTATGGCCTACGCGCTCTATTATCCGGTGGTCGAAATTCTCAGCTCGATTGCAGTCGCGATCATCATTTGGATGGGGGGCGGCGGCGTGCTGCGGGGCACGGTCACGCTGGGCGTGCTGGTTGCCTTCATCCAGTACTCGCAGCGATTCTTCCGCCCGATTCAGGACCTGAGCGACAAATACAACATCCTGCAAGCCGCCATGGCCGCCAGCGAGCGCATCTTCAAGCTGCTCGATACGCAGCCGGAGATTGTGTCGCCGGTACATGCCGCGACCGGCGACGGTTCCGGACGCATTGAATTTCGGCATGTGTGGTTCACCTATCAGCGGCTGGATGCCGCGATGAAAGAGCGTCTGCGAACCAGCCCGTCGCCGGAAACAGAGAATGTCGAATGGGTGCTGCGCGATGTCAACTTCACGATTGAGCCGGGGGAGACCGCTGCCATCGTGGGACATACAGGCGCGGGCAAAACCACGCTGAGCAGCCTGATGATGCGGTTTTACGATGTGCAGCGCGGCGCGATTCTGGTGGAAGGGCTCGACGCGCGCGACTGGGACGTGCAGGCGCTGCGCCGCCGCTTTGCCGTGGTGCTGCAGGACCCAGTCTTGTTCACCGGCACCGTCACCAGCAATATTCGTCTGGGAACGGAACGCATCACGGAGGAAGAGATTGAAAGTGCCGCCGACCAGGTGAATGTCGGCGACTACATTCGCTCGCTGCCCGCGGGCTTTCAAGAGCCGGTGCGGGAGGGCGGAAGCACGCTTTCCACCGGACAGAAACAGCTGATCAACTTTGCCCGCGCGCTGGCGCACAATCCACGCATTCTGATTCTGGACGAGGCCACTTCCAGCGTCGATACAGAGACAGAACTGCGCGTCCGTTCCGCGCTGACACGGCTGGTCTCCGGCCGCACATCGGTCGTGGTCGCGCACCGGCTCTCGACCATTCAAACCGCGAATCGCATTCTGGTGATGCATAAAGGCCAGCTGCGCGAGATTGGCACGCATCAGGAACTGCTGGCGCAGCGGGGACTCTATTGGAAGCTGTACCGGCTGCAATATAAGGACCAGGAGATTCCGGACGCGGTAATCCATTCGAGCGACCCACTCGCCGTACCGGGCGATTGAGCCAGGAACCCACCATGACCTCCACTCCACAGATTTTTCTTTCCGCAGGCGAGGCCAGCGGAGAACGATACGGCGCCATGTTGATCGACGCGGTGCGTGCGGCGCGGCCGGAGGCGGAATTTTTCGGCCTGGGCGGGACGGCCATGGAAACCGCGGGCTGCGAGCGGATTGTCCGCACGGAAGACATTGCCGTCATGGGCATCACGGAAGTGCTGCGCCACCTGCCACGGATCTACAAGGAGTACCGTCGGCTGGTGGGCAGCATTCGCGCCCGCAAGCCGGATGTCGCCGTGTTGATTGATTTCCCAGATGTGAATTTTCGTCTGGCGAAGGAGTTGCAGCGATCGGGCATTCCCGTTATTTATTTCGTCAGCCCGCAACTCTGGGCCTGGAAGCAATACCGTGTTCGCTGGGTGCGGGAGCGGGTCACCAAGATGCTCGTCATCTTTCCGTTTGAGGAAAAATATTATCGCGATCGCGGGGTCGATGCGGAATTCGTCGGCCATCCGCTGGCCGATTTGCCGTTGCCGACGATTTCGCGCCAGGACTATGCCAACCAGTATGGCCTCGATCCGTCGAAAAACTGGATTGGGTTACTGCCGGGGAGCCGCGCCAAGGAACTGCGTCACAATCTCCCCGTGATGGCTGCCGCGGCCAAACTGCTGGGTCCGTCGTATGAATTCCTCGTACCTGCCGCTGCCACGCTTGATTCTGAATGGGTCCGAATCATGGTCGCGCAATGCGGCACAGCGCCGGGCGGCACCGCAGTTCCCATCCGCGTCGTCGAGGACGCGCGGGCAGCGCTGTTTCACGCACGCGCCAGCGTGGTGGCCAGCGGGACGGCAACGGTGGAAGCGGCGCTGATCGGCAATCCATTTCTTGCGGTCTATCGGTTGTCGAAGTTCAGCTATGCTGTGGCCAGCCGACTGGTCGACTTGCCGCATGTTGCGATGGTGAATTTGATTGCGGGCAAGCGCATTGTTCCGGAGTTGATCCAGGAGGAATTCACGCCAGAAAATGTCGTCCGTACTCTTCAACCTTTACTTGAAGATAATGCCGATAGATCAACGATGATAAAGGAGCTTGTGGAAGTTCGCAAAACGCTTCGCTGGGAGAGGAAAACGGACGGGATTTCCGGCAGCGCGTTGTCCACGGACCCGGTCGATGCGGACTCTGTATCCCGCCGGACACAAACCGCGGCCGACCGCGCCGCTGCGTGGGTCCTTCGTTTCTTGAGCGAAGCTGGCTCCGACTCCGCAGCAACAACAAGAGCCGACTTACATGTTCCGGAAATGCGTGGATAAGAACTTTGCCGATTGCGTGGAAATCTCGCCTGCGTTCCTGTCGGAGGATGGGGTGGCTTCTCTGCGGGATTGTCCTGCCATTCGCTGCCGCGCAGATTGCCCAGCCAACCACCTCGGCAGCTGAAGCTGCGTCCGTTCACATTCAGGGCTACGTGATGGATGTAACGCTCGATCCCACGCTCCATTCCCTTGCGGCCAAAACGCAGGTGGACTTCACAGCGTTGCAAACATTGACGACGGTCGCGTTCCAATTGAATCCCGCGCTGCGCGTCACCAGTGTCACAGGGGAGCAAGGAAAGCCGCTGGCCTTTTCGCAAGCCAACGGAACGATCACCGTCACACCTGAAAGTTCCCTGGCGCAAGGCAACGCTCAATCATGGACCTTCACCTACAGCGGCGTGTTCGACGCGAAATCTGGAAATGCAGTCCGGCTGGCTTCGATCGGCGATCCGGTGAGCTATCTGCTGGATCGCGCCCAGTGGTTTCCCGTGGTTGGCGACGGCATGGACCGGTTCACGGCGGAGATGCATGTCCACGTGCCCATGGGAGAACAGGTGCTGGGCAGCGGGGCGATAGACGGGCCGGCGGGCGAGACACCTCATGCGGATGCGAACGGGCAGATGGAGTTCGATTTCAACTGGCCGCGACCGGGATTTCCGGGGATGATCCTTGCAGGAAAATTCAGGGCAGGAAAATTCCAGGAGCCGGTTGTCGCTGCGAACTCTCGGGTACGCGTTTATCTGATGGATCGCAAATCCGGCGCGCAGCAGCCAAGCGGGGAGGAAATCGCCGCAACCGCAGCGCGTGAATACCGCGAGTTCACAGCACAGTTTGGCCCAACGGAAACCGGCCAGTTGAACATCGTCGAGTTGCCGAACGATACGCTTCCCGCAGCCTGGGCGCCGGAGATTGCAGCCATCGCGAGCAATCAACTGGAGAAGACCGACTCCTCGCGCTTGCTGGCCAATACCATCGCCCGGCAGTGGTGGGGAAACCAGGTCAGTCCCGCGTCGCTGGACGATGCGTGGATCACCAACGGGATGTGTCGCTATGCCGAACTGGAGTCTCTGAGTCGCACCGCAAGACTGGCCGTTTTCGCCGACGCGATTCTCAATGTGTCGGCCAGCGCGCTGGCCCACGACAGTGTTCCCCTGGCGAACGTGGCGCGCTATCCGGAATTTTCGCCTCAGTTCGAGGCAATGACGTACGACAAGGGAGCGATGATCTTCCGCATGTTGCGGTGGCAGATCGGCGACGCGGCCTTTCAGCAAACGCTGCATGAAATTCTTTCGCAAACGGACAAATCCATTTCGTCGGCAAAAGTGGAACAGATCGCGGAAGCCGCCTCCCACCAGAATCTGCAACCCTTTTTTGCACAATGGTTGAACAACACCGGCGCGCCGACACTCGATGCCAAGTGGACACTCTACCGGCTGGGCAACAATCAGGGCTTTCGAACCGTGGGCGAAATCGACGAAGACCTGGATTTGTTCCAAATGCCGGTGGAGGTGCGCGTGGAGACGGAGGGCAAGACGGTGCGGAAACGCATCGAAGTGATGGGCCCACAAACGCAATTTACAATCGACACATTTGGAATTCCACGCAATGTGTCGCTCGATCCGGAGCGCTGGTTGCTGAGAAATGGCAGCGCCCTGCAGGTGCGGGTCCACATCCTGCGGGGGCTTCGGAATGCGTCGGAGAATGACGATGCGGACGCGATCCAGGAATATCGAGCGGCGCTGGCGCTCGATGCCACCAGCTCACTGGCCAGCTATCGGCTGGGCGAGGTGTATTTCCGGCAGCGCAACTATCAGGCGGCGGAAGATGCGTTTCGGGCCGCTTTGAGCGGCGATGGAGTTCCCAAGTGGACAGAAGTCTGGAGCGACCTGCAGCTGGGAAAAATCTTCGATGCCTCCGGACAGCGCGACCGCGCCGTCAACCAATATCGTGAGGCGCTGGAAACCCAGGACAACACTTCCGGCGCGCTGACGCTGGCGGGCGAGTATCTCAAGCATCCGTATGCACCGTCAACGCCCAAGGCAGGTCACTGAATCAACGAACAAGATTCACCCCACATCTCCGCGCAAACAACGCGGGTCCCTCGCAGCGAATGGGGTACCCGGATGTTCTCGGTTCATCGAAACCACAGGTCCCTCCATTGTGCCGCGCTTCAGTCGGGATGACAATTCGGGGTGGCCTGGAGCCTGCCCTGAGCCCTTCGACTTCTCTCAGGATAAACTTCGTGAAGGGCAAACCTGGGGCAGCCCGGCGGCGACATCCAATCAAAAATTCTCTGGATTCTTCGCTGCGATCGCTCGCGGCCGCGAGCGACCTTGGCTTAGAATGACTCGCTTCCAGTCGGGACAGAATTACTTTTTGTCTTCGAGGGCGGTGAGCACCTCTTGCAGGCTGGGCTCGACCTGGAGCATGTAGTCGTGAACACGCTTGCGTTCCTCCGGGGGCAGCGAGGGCAGCACCACCAGCAGGCGGCGCAGCGTGGTGCCGATATCGTCGGCGTAATTCATCATGCGGATGGCTTCTCCAGTAAGGGGCATCGATTCTCCTCAAACCATGGGTGGATAGGAATATTGTAGAGCAGTTCCACGGTACCGATCGTCTTACCAGGAAATCCGAGGTGCAGCCGGCACGGGCTACGCCAATTTTTCGGATGGATTGGCGGCGGGTTCGCTGGCCGGTGCCGCAGCCGCCTCGCCGGAAGGCTGTGCAGGATCGACCCAGCCATCGCGGTCCGTCACCAGCGTCAGGGCCGCCAGCTTCTCCGTGATCCTCGGCTGCAGCGCATCCGGCCGATACCGCCAGCCCCAGTTGCCGTCCGACTGCGCGGGGGTATTCATGCGTGCATCGCCTTCCAGCTGCAGCACGTCCTGCATGGGGAACAGGCACAAGCGTGCGACGGAAGCGGCCGCGCCGCGCATCATCGCCCAGACAATGCCGTCGTCGCCGGGATGCAAATAGGCCGCGATTGCCTGCCGTTCTACAGTATTGGTCTGGTGCCACCAGCCCAGCGTCGTATTGTTGTCATGCGTGCCGGTATAGATGACCATGTTTTCTTCGCAGCGGTGGGGCAAGTGCAGGTGCGCGCCGCGATTGCTGAAGCCGAACTGCATCACGCGCATCCCCGGCATGCCAAAGCTTTTGCGCATCCGCTCCACCTCCGGCGTGATGACACCCAGGTCTTCCGCGATCAGAGGCAGATCGCCAAGTTCTTTCCGCAAATGGGAGAACAATTCCGTCCCCAACGCCTTCATCCACTTGCCACGGATCGCCGTTTGGTCCTCCGCGGGGATGGCCCAGTAGGATTCGAAGCCGCGGAAATGGTCGAGTCGGAGCAAGTCGCAGAGGGCGAGCGCGCGACGAAAGCGCGCCACCCACCAGGCGAAGTTGGTGCCGGCCAATACATCCCAGCGATAGAGCGGATTGCCCCATCGCTGCCCGGTGGGACTGAAATAATCCGGCGGCACTCCGGCGACATGGAGAGCGGTCTTTTTTTCGTCCAGCTCAAAAATTTCCGGACGCCTCCAGACAGCAGCACTGTCGTAGTTGACGAAAATCGCCATGTCGCCAATGAAGCGGATCTTCCGCTGTGCGCAGTAGGCTCGCAGCGCCGTCCATTGTTCCTGGAAAAAGAATTGAATCGCCTTTTCGGTGCTTCGCTCGCGGTCGTGTTCCGTGCAGAAACGCTCCATCGTCTCAGGATCGCGATGGAGATACTCGGCAGGCCAAGCGGACCAACTGGCGCCGGCGAATTTGGCGCGCAGGATGCCAAAGCTGGCATAGCCTTCCAGCCAGTGCTGATTGTCGCGGCAGAAATGTTCGAATCGCTCCCGCGCCTCCGTCGGCGCGCGGTCCAGAAAATTCGCCGCGGCCTGCTCCAGCAACGGCCGCTTGCTCGCCGCAGCCTGCTCGAAGTTGACAGGACCTTCGCAGCCGGGGAGGCCCGCCAGGCATTCTTCCTGGAGCCAGCCTGCTTCGACCAGCTTTTCGATGCTGATGAACAAGGGATTGCCAGCGAACGCGGACAGCGCGGAATACGGGGAATTGCCAAAGCCGGTCGGGCTGAGCGGCAAGACCTGCCAATATTGTTGTTTCGCAGCCGCGAGAAAATCCGCGAAGGCATAGGCCGCGGGCCCCAAATCGCCAATGCCGCCGTGGGAGGGCAGAGAAGACAGATGTAGAAGGACGCCGGACGCGCGCTCGGTAAGCATTGCCTCTCCGTATTCGAGTCAATCCACGATTACTATACCCGGCCAAGAATCACGAGGCGCAGCCTTTCTTCACGGAAAAGCTGCGCGAAAATCCAGGCCCGCCGGGTACACCTGTCGTGGAACTGCTTTGGAGCGGATTTCCTGTTCCCATGGCCGCTCCCAGTGCAACGATGAACGGCCTCTCCCGGAAAAAAGCGGCGCGAAATTTCATCGCTTTGAGACCGACTATCGAAAACCACTCCGAGAGATCGATAGGCCACAGTGCGCCTTCCGAAAACTCGCCTACTTATAAGACGCATTCCCTGGGCAATCTACACCCCTCATGCGCAAAATTTATCTTCACCGCGGAATGAGGGGCGGACTAGATGCCGGACTGGGTGCTGGCCAGGGCCTTCTTGTTGTAATGGATCAGGCCGTGCTGAATGAAATGCTGCTCCAGCGAACTGGCAAAGACAGCGAACGCGGTCTCGCGCCGCTGCTGCACCAGCTTGTCGCGCGTCGTGTCCATGTTCTGCTGAATCTGGGCTTCGGTGGGCGCCTGCTTGTCGAGAAGCTTCAATACCACGCCCGTGCGCTCGGTATAGATGGGTCCGCTGATCTGGCCCGGCTGCAGGGTAAATGCAGCCGCTCCCTGGGTCGACATATCGCCGAGTTGGGGGACCTGGCCGGTGCTGTCCACCAGGTCGCTGGTCATCACGGTGGCGCCGACTTCTTTGGCGGCCTTGTCCAGACCTTCTTCGCGCGCCTTGATGGCGAGCTGCTGGGTGCGGCTGTGCAGCAAGGACGCGATCTGCTGGTCGCGGAAATCCTCCAGTACGTGCGACTTGTAGGCGTCGAATGTGGGAGCGTGCGCGGGCACCACATTCAGCACGGTATAGATCGCGTATCCTTCTCCGGTGGATGCACTTTGCGGAGATGCGCCGGGCTTGGTGGCGAACGCGCCTTTCAGCAGCTGGGTGCCATCCGCCAGGCCGGGAACCACACCGCTCTGCGACAGCGGCTGGGTGGCGACCACCTGGAGATGGTTTTGCTGCGCCATTTTTTGCAAGCCGGTTTGCTGCGCTTCAGCCTGCAACTTGGCCGCATACTGCTGGGCTGCCTGGGCCTGCGCCTGCTGGGTCAAATTCGCCAGAATCAGATCGTGGACTTCATCGACGGACTTCAGGTGGGCCGGCTGTTTTTCTTCCACCTGCAGAACGTGAAAGCCGAACTGGGTGCGAATCACCGGGGAAAGCTGACCCGGCTGCAGCGAAAACGCCATCCGATCGAACGCCGGCACGGTGGCCCCGTGCTGGATGAATCCGAGTTCGCCGCCCTGTGCCTTGCTGCCTGGATCGTCAGAATATTTTTTGGCGAGTTCGGCGAAGTTGGCGCCCGCCTTCAACTGTTTCAGAATGTCTTCCGCCTTCGCTTTGGCGGCCGCAATGGTTTGCGGATTCGCGTTCGGCGCCACTTTGATCAGGATATGCCGCACCCGGACTTCTTCCGGCACCTGGAACTGCTGCTGATGCTGGTTGTAATACTGCTGCACGTCGGCACCGGAAATCTGCCGCACTCCGCCGGGAACCTGGTTGAGCGAGAAGGCCGCATATTGCACCGTGCGGGTCTCAGGAATTGCCTTGGCATAGCGGGCGGCATTCTGCTGAAAAAAGGCCTTCAACTCGGCATCGGAAGGGTTGATCTGCTGGCGCAATTCGACATCCGACAACACGGCGTACTGGAACTTTACCTTGGTCGCCTGCTGCAAATATGCCTGGCGGACCGCCGAGTTGGGCACCGTCAATCCGCCGGTGATGAATGCCTCCAGCCGGTTGATCAGGATCTCCTCTTTCAATTGCTGTTCGAACTCCGCACGAGACATGTTGAAGTTGTTCTGCACAAAGTCGTCATATCGGTCCTCGCCGATGAATTTGCCGCCGGGAAACAGTACGGGGGCAAACGGCCCGTGTATGAGCTCGTTCTGAACATCCGTGTCGGTCACGGACAAGCCCAGATGTCCAGCTTCCTCCACCAGCACAGCCCGCTGCACCAGGGCCTGGCCGGCGCGCTGCATCAGGAACGGCATCACAAAATCCGGATAATGGTTCTGTTGCTGCATGCGCTGGGCGACTTGCTGCACCTGCTGCAGATGCACGTCGGTGGAAGAGCCGAGCATGCGTCCAAAAATGCTGTCGCTATGCACGATGGCGTAGGTGTCGTTGCCGGAAGCAGCGTCCTGAAAGATGCCGGGAACCAGCGTAATCACCATCAAAATGGCGGTGACGGAGATGAGGAAGATAAAAATGCCCTTGACCAAGCGGCTGTCTTGCTGAAGAAAACGAATCATGTGCGGGCAACGACCTTACATCCGGAGCGGCGCCCCGGACAGGAATTGACTCAGCCCCGACTACAGAAGGGACATCGTCCTTTCAGTATAAATGCACTGCGGCTTTCGCCGGATGGGATGCCGCGCGGAATGGCGCAGGATGAAACCGAATCAATACGGGTAGCCTCCCGGAGGAGGATAATATCCTGGCGGCGGGTATCCGGGTGGCGGAGGATACCGTCGTCCATAGACGGGACGTCCGTAGGCCGCTGGAGGAACGCGTGAGCCGAGTTCTCGAATCTCGCCCATGCTGGGTTCGCGGACCGTCACCGGCGCATTCAGATAGAAGGTCACAACCGATTCCGCAGGTACGATCAACCGCGGGCCCGACGACAAAGACGAAAGCCCGGCTCCTCCCAGACCGCCCAATAAACCGCCCAGCAAGGCCGTGGAACCACCGCCGACGGCTCCTCCGATCATGGCACCGGCAGCGGCGCTGCCGCCAATATTCGCCGCCGACTGTCCACCTTTCCCCGGTCCTCCGCGGGCCCAGATCTGGCTGCTGAGCGGATAGCTGGTACTGGCGATATTGAGACCCGTCAATTGCAGTGCAAGGTGCGGTCTCCCTCTCAGATGCCCCGGGCCGCGTGCATCGACAACCACGCCAGTCACGTCCGCTCCGCGAGGAACCGCGATCACCCCGTTCTGCACAACGATGTCCTGCACCAGGATGCCGTGAAATCGAGTGCCGACTTTTGTATGTTTGCTGTCGATGGTCTGCATCACCATCACATAGGCAGGCGTTCCGGGCGCAACCGTGACCATGTCCGGACGGGGATTGGCGCCATACTCCGGTGGAGGAGGCGGCGCATTCTGATTCTCGCCATAGCCCGGTGGAGGAGGCGGCGGACCCTGCGCATTGCCTGGCTCTCCGCCATTCTGACTAGCGAAACCGGGCGCGGTTTCCGGTGCGGCCCCAATCGCGATCTTATCTTCCACATTCTTGACGCCGTCGACCGCCTTCACCATGGTCTCGGCCTCTTCGCGCAACTCCTGCGTGGGGACGGTGCCGGTCAAGGTCGCGGTACCGTCATGCACCCAGATGCCTAAATCCAGCGGACGCAAGGTGCTGGAAGCCATCAATCGCTTGTTAATGTCCTCGGCGATGGCGCTGTCGGGCCGTTGATCGGTCGATGCCGTGGTCGCGGACTGGGTTGAGGTCGCCGTCTGCGCGGGAGGCGCTGTTTGCGCCGATGCCGTCACGCCGAACAAAGCGACGCCGGAAAGCACGGCGCAGATCGTGAGTCCACGGACCAGAGCGGTCCTGTGCCGAAACAGGGGGTGAAGGTTCGAATCGGTCGCTGTCACGAAACTGTCCTCATTTGAGAGATTTCTCCATCTATGGAGACGCCAACCGCACGGAAAAGTTGCTTTCGAATATGCGAAATCTGCCCCGCCAAGCGGCCATGCTTTCCTCTTCTTCCGGTTGGCGGAGATAAATGTTCCCGTCCGTTGGCGGCGACATGGTGCTCGAAGCCCGCTTCGCAGATCAGGCGTCACCGGGCGGTTCGCGCTGGACGGTCTCGATCAGGGCCAGGATGTTCTCGATCGGCGTGCCAGCCTGGACATTATGGCAGGAACAGCAAATGTAGCCTGCCCGACCGGCACCCAATGTCTCCAGACAATGGTGGACCTCGCGGCGAACATCCTCGGGCGTGCCGCGCGGCAGGGCAAACTGATTGTCCACACCGCCGTGAAAGATGACGCGGGCCCCAAACTCGCGTTTGAGTTCCGCCATCTCCATCCCTGGGCAGAGGTGCTGGATCGGGTTGAGCACGTCCACGCCACAATCGAGAATGGGCCCCAGCAGGCGGCGAGCCGCGCCATCCGTGTGGTAGAAAGCCTGCAAACCATGGGCGTGAATCAACTCGCACCAGCGCTCAAGTCTTGGCTGCAGATGCCGTTTCCACATGGCAGGCGACATCAGGAGCGAAGTCTGTCCGGCAATATCGTCGCTAATGAAGACCAGATCGAGCGACTTGCCGGCACAGCGAAAGAAGCGGCGCATCATTTCTGTCTGGATGGACTCCACGCGATCGAGAATCGCTTCCACTAACTCAGGAGCGCAGGCCAGATCCATCAGCGATTGTTCCAGCCCGCGCATCTGGCAGTAAACCTCAAACAACGAAACCCACGGCCCGATGACGGCAAAATTTTTGGCCGCCTGCTGTGCCTTCGCAACCGCGTCGTCGTAGTCAAACTGGTCCACACGGGGCCACCAGGGATAGTCGGCCAGCGACTCTGGAGTGTCGTAGGCCGCCAGGGGCGCGGAGGTAAATTCTGCATATTGGGCAGCGCCGGCTTGAATGTTCTTGAGAGGTACGCCCCACATAGTGCGACTGCCGCCATCTTCTGCACCGGCTCCAGACTGGGTGCCCGCGCGTTCGCCGGCCGCGGTCCGGTACTCCATGAAGGCCCAGACGATCTTGTCAAGGCCGAGAGCCCGATACATTGCCAGGTCGTCCGCCACGCCGCAATGCTGCCGCAAAAGCGCGCCAATCTCCGGTGTGTGCCACAGGTCGACCGGCAGGCGATCCACCGGTTGGCGGTGGAGGATGGCCAGAATGCGTTCGCGCGGATTCATCGTGCCAAGCCAAGCCTCCAGATTGCATTTTTCCATGCGGTTCGATCATGAGCGAGCGGCGTGTCGACCGTAAATACTGCTGGGGTGGAACGGATTCAGTCGCGGAAAACTACCGGCGGCGGGTCCACTTCCGACAGCGTCTTGAAGTCCTCGTCCGGCAGCTTGAGCCCGGCAGCGGCAACATTTTCTTCCAGGTGAGCGACGGAGGAAGTTCCGGGAATCGGCGCCACGACAGGAGAGCGACGCAGCAGCCATGCCAGCGCGACCTGCAATGAAGTTGCACCAAGCTTGTTGGCCACTTTCTCCAGCACCAGATCGGTCTGGCGGTTCTGTCCCAGCGGGGCCCAGGGTACGAAAGTAATCCCGTGCTGCTCGCAGTGATTCAGCAAATAATCCCACTCGCGGTCGGCAAAGCCATAGCGATTCTGGACCGCGACGATGGGGGCGATTTTGCGCGCCCGCACCACATGCTCCAGGGTCACATTCGAGAGGGCTATATGGCGGATCTTCCCCTGTTCGCGCAGCCGCGCCAATGCGCCCAAGGACGCATCGAACGAGACGGCCATGTCTGGAACATGCAGATAATACACATCGATGCGGTCGAGACGCAAGCGTTCCAGGCTACCCTCGACCGCCTCCTGCAGATGCTTGGGGGTGGCATTGTGGACCCAGCGGCCGGGGCCGACCCGCTCCCATCCGCCCTTGGTGGCGACCACCATGTCGCGTGGATACGGAGATAAAGCCTCTGCAATCAGCTCTTCGGAGATGTAGGGACCATAGGAATCGGCGGTATCGATAAAGTTGACTCCCAGTTCCACGGCGCGGCGCAGGGTGGTGAGAGCAGCATTGCGGTCGGGGGGCGGACCCCAGATGCCTTTGCCGGTCAATCGCATAGCGCCATACCCGAGGCGGTGGACGGGAAGATCACCGAGTTGAACGGTTCCGGCGGCTGCGGCGGAGATGGTTTCTGTTTTCTGCGTCATACGATCCGAACTCCTTTATCTACTTGACATTATGTCTGAAATTGCTATACTTACCAAACCTTTAACTTAACCCGAAACTCTTGTTCAACGGACCTTCAAATCCCCCATGCGAAGCCGTACGATCGAGTTAACTTTTGTCGCGCTTTTTCTGCTGCCGTTGTTGCTTGTGCCCGGTGCCTTGGCATCGCAGAGGCAGCGAACCATTATTATTGCACTCGATCAATCTGGCAGCATGGTTCGAAGCGACCCCGCCAAACTCCGAATAGAAGCCGCGGGACTGCTGGCCGCGACAGAAAATCCAAACGATCAAGTTGGACTGATTGCATTCGGCGATTCCGCGCATTGGCTGCAAATGCCGATCGAGCGCGAGCGCTTCGACTTCTCCCTGCTAAACAAGATTGGGTCCTCGGATGCGCATACGTCCTTCTTGCCGGTCCTCAGCGCCGTTGAGGGATACCTGATCGGCCAGCCTTCCTCGTTCTTTCAGGATAACGATATTTCGCTGGTGCTGCTGACAGATGGTCGCAGCGATCCGGCCGACAAGCTTGCCGAGGCTGATCGCTCGCGGGCGCTTTCGATTGCCGGCGAGAATGCCTGGCGCCTGAAGATTTACACGATCGGACTGGGGAACGATCTCGACCTCGACTTCCTGGACCGTCTGGCGCGCACGACCCATGGCTTCTCAATCCAGGCTGCCTCGGCGGCGGACCTTCCCGATGCGTTTCTTCGTATCGCGGCCCGGGCGGCGGCGCTACCCGTCTATGTTCGCAGTTCCTCCGCGCACGATCTGACGTGGACGGGAACACCCGACCGAGTGGTCGTTGCGTTCACGGGCGAACATGCAGCTTCCCTACAGTTGCAGGGCCACGTGCTGTATCGCGCAACCAATGTAGCGGTTGCGGAAGAAGACCCCTCCGCCGGCAGCGCCAAGCTTGCATGGTCGGGACGCGGGCTCGCGTTTCTCTGCGTTCAGGAACCGCTGCGGCTGTCACCGGAAGGAGAGTTTCCGTCCGCGATTCTGACTGACGCGACGCGTCCTGTCACGCTGGCTCTTGCAAGCTCGCATGGACCCGTGAAGAGTGCCTTCTTTCTGCAAAGCGCGAGCGCCCATTTGGAGCTGGCGGGCCCGGAGACCGAGACCGTGCCCCTGAGCCAACAGGCCGACCCCAGCCGATTCACAGGAGAACTGGAAGCGCACAGTGCGGGCGCATTCCGGGCGTGGGCGTACCTGGATTCTCCGTATGGCGAAGTGGAAACGTTTTTGGGCGAACTGACCGCAGTGGTGATGCCGGTGGCAATCCCGCAGCAGGTATCGGCGGAAGTCTTCGATCCCTTGCCGCGTTCCTGGTTCCAAAAGAAGCTGGCGATCCGGTCGCTGCTGCCGGTGGGCACGGTGAATCTTCAGTTCTCACCCCGACCGATGGCGGACGGCCGGACGGACCGAATGCCCGGCAGTCTGCAAGTTGCACCCGGGCAGAGCTCACGGCTCCGCATTATGCTCGGCGGCGATCCCGGCCTGATGCATGTGGTGGACTACTCCGCCACATGGAATGACGGAGAGACGCAAGTCACGCGCCACGGCACGTTGCGCGTTTTTACTCGCCAGATGTCGACCGCGGAGCTGATCCGAAGCAAATGGCCGTGGGCGGCGGCATTGCTGTTGCTGATCGGCGGCCTGATCACGGCCGTGTGGAATTTCTGGCCGCGTCCGTTGCAGGCAGATTTGATTGTGCGACAGAACGGCGCCCAGGTATTGCGGCTGCGGCTGCCGTCGCAAATGCGCACACGCATGCTGCATGTTTCCGAGGGCCAGGTAGGCAACAGTTTCGGACCGAGCCGCGCCGTCATTGCCGGTCCTCAATCGCGGGAATTGCTATCGCTTCAAAGTACGCGCAGACGTGGCAGGTGGACCATCATCGCTCGTCCACGCGCTGCGCATGCCCCTGCGCCGCAGGTGCAAAAGTCGGCAGAGATCGATTTGCGCGCCATCCACGTTCCGGTCTTCTCTACCGAAGACGGAACCATCCAGATCAACGTGCTCTACAGCTAGACCAACGAAGAGAAGGTGCCCCATGCTTCACCGTACATTGCTGATCGGCCTTGGTGGAACCGGAATCGATTTGCTAAGAAAGTTCAAGACTCACTACGGCAAGTATTACGACAAGGAACAGAAATACATCCAGATTCTGGGGATTGATACCACGAACCAGCGGACGGACAGTTCCGATCCGTTCCTGGAGAACCATGAGTTTCTGCATCTCGGCAATCCGGTCATCACTTCCGCCAACGTGATGCAGTTCCGCAAACGAAACCAGTTTCGCTGGCTGCCCGACGATCTTCCTGCATTCTCCGTTGCGACAGGCGCCGGCATGAGGAGGCTGGTGGGCCACGTCGCCTACTTCTGGCGCGGCGCCGACATCGCCGCGCATATTGAACGGGCGATGCACACCCTGAACCACGCGGAAGTCAGCAGTGAATTTGCCAACGTTGTCGATGGGGCGCAGACCCGCGTCTTCATCATCAGTTCCGTGTGCGGCGGCACCGGCACTGGAATGTTCTTGGACATTGCCTTCCTGGTAAACCACCTGTTCACCCGGCACAACTACGAAACGGTCCGCTTCGGCATGTTGTTTCTGCCGTCGACGTTTCGCCAGCTGGGTCAAAGCGCGCAGTACGCGACCCTGGAAGCGAACGGCTATGCGGCCTTGCAGGAACTGAACTACTACATGGCCGATTCCTTTTCCCAAACCACTCTTCCCTCCCCGGCGGACCTTGTGTCGGGCGAAATTCCTATTTGTCCGAGTCCGTTCGATATGTGCTTCATGCTGGGCGGTACGGATGAGATTGGCAGGCAGCTTTCTTCCTCCGAGGACCTGTATCAGAGGACCGCGGAGTTTCTTTTTTCCGCCGTCGCGATTCCGCAGATCCAGGAACACATTGTCGACTATCACGTCACCAACGCGCGTCTGAGTTATGCGTCCTTTGGGTCCTTCTCTGTGCCGCTGCCAAAAGCACGGTACGTGGAGAAATATGTTCTCCACGTGGGGCGCGAACTGCTGGAGGACATTTTCGCTCCCATCCCGTCCGGATATGACGCGCGGACAAAGGACATTTTGAGCGGAACCAGAATCTCCGAGTTGAGGAACCTCGAATCCCTGGCGTCGCTGCGGCAGATGGAAAGCCTGATGCACACCGAGGTATTTCTCCACGGCGAAGGCGGCGGCCAGCGGCAAACGACCGACAACATTACCAAGGAATATGAAATCTGGATGAACATACGGCCGCGGGTGGTGCAGCAGGCCACCGCGGAAATCACTTCCATCGTCGATTCCATCGAACGGGAAATTCTCGGCGAGCGCAAACGGCAGACCGCGCTGGACAAGGGCGTGCTGGCGAGCCAGTTCGAAATCTGCAAAACGGTCCTGGTCCAGTTGCAGCAGGTTCTCGACACCGACCCAGTGGTTCCCGTGACATTGACCGAAGCGGAAGTCCTGAAGACCTATCGCGAGGAAAGATTTCTCGGAGGCAAGTCGGCCAACGAGCGCATGGCCGGATTCCGCGAGCAGCTGCCGCAGGCCGCGCAGTCGCAGATTGCCAGCGAACTTTGCGGACAGGTGCGTTCCATGGTGGGCAAGCTACGCACCCGATTCAGCGATGAAGCAACCGCATTGGGAGCACTGATCGCGAATGCGGAATTTATCGCCACCGAACTGCAAGGGAAAGCGGAACAATTTCTTTCCAACCGCCGCGCCACCTCGCGCAGCGTGAACTTCTCTAGCACGGGAATTGGCGCCGCCAATATTCCGCAGGAACAGTATCAACTGGACCGGGTCGGCTTGCTGCAGCGCTATCGCGCAAAATTTTCCTTGCAGGATGTGGTGGACGATGCGTGGAAATTCCAGGGCGACCGTTACATTGAAAAGCTGTATCAAGAGACTTCGACCTATGTCTCCGAACAGATCACGCGCTCTCAGCTGCTGGACGATGGACTGCTGCATAACGGCATGATGCAGGCGTGGTCGAACCTGAATCTTCAGAATGGACCGCGCCGTCATCAGGCCACGACGAACAATCTTTTCGCGCCGCGCGATCCTGAGCTGCGCAAGCAGTTGCAGCAGGTCTTCGATGAGTGGAAGGGATCGGAATCCTCACCGCTGTGCAACATCAGCGATTCGGTCGACGATTCGGTGCTGTCGTTCATGCGCGTCATTGGCCGGTTCGGCCTGGCCGACATCCATGAGGTGCAGTTGATGCGGCAGGCCTACGAGGCCAAGCGAAAAGACCCCGTAGAAAAAATGTTTCTCGATCTCCCGACCCATAAACGGCGCAGCATTGCCGGCGACGATGAGACGGAAGAACAGTGCAAATGGTTTGGGCTGGCCACCATTCTCGGCCTGCTCCGGGACTTTGGACAGGACTTGGAATTCAACGGAAAGCCGCTGCGGACGCAGATTGCCGACCCGGTCGAACGCCACTTGCATGCGCGCATGCGGATGGTCGATCCAGATTTTCAGGAAATCATCGAGGAGAAGCGCGACAAAACGATTTTGGAATTGGGAGGAAATCAGGGCTGGGCGCAATTTATTCACGACCAGGTGGAAAAGTATTATCCGCGCAATGAATTTCGCGATCTCGGCGAATATGAACGGCAGCTATCGGAGGTCCGCGTCGAAATGATGTCGTACCTACGGTCGCTCGGCGTGCCGCAATATATGCGGGCTGGAGAATAACTTGATCCTACAGCCTACATTGGTATTGCTCTGCGGTTCAGGAGCGGAGCAGCTGAAAGAGCAGGTCGTTCGCTGGATCAGCGAAGACGAGCGCCGTGCCTTCTACTTCGCGCACATCAACGAAGCGGAGGAAATGGAACAGACCATTCCCATCGCCGTCCACGAGTTGCGCTCGGCAAAACTGCTTTCCGAATTGATCCGCGGCGGCTATGTCCCCAAGAACTACCGGCTGCAGGAATTCCGCACCTTGATCGTTTGCCTGTCGGAGGACCAGGACTGGATTCGCACCGCGCGCCGCCAACTGGAACTTTCGCTGGAGGCGACGCCGTTTCTGAATCGCATTTTCTGGGTCGTTCTTCTCGAGCAGCAAAAGATTGAGAATCTGCAGGAGACCCAGCAAAAACTCTTCGCAGACTTCGGAGGCAATGAATCCGTCACTCTGTTTCATGTGCTTCCCTTCTGGCGCGGCAGCAATCTCGATCCCGACGACACTTCGGCGATCCTGGAAAGGCTGACGGTGCTGCTGCTGAAGTCGGACACGGAGGCGTCGTTGCCGATGATCTCTGAAATTGCTCGCAACAAGAGCGCGTGGGCGATCGGCATTGAAGCATATCGGCTGAAGGGTCATTCTGAAGCGGGAAAATGCGCATTGTTTCTGGCCGCGCGTGAGTTGATCGCGCAATGTTTCACCGGCCAGCCGCTCAGCGCTCCCACGCTGGCCAACCTTGTGCGGGAAAAGATTCCCGACTTCGACAGCCAGGCCGATTTAGATCCGTTTACGCCGGAAGGATTGGAGTTGGTGGGACGGTATGTCCGCGACTATGTGCCGGAGTTGCTGGATGCGCTGGCGTCGCATAGTCCAAACGTGGAGAGCTGGCTGGATTGCCTGAGATATTTGAAACGCGAGACAGCCAGGCCCAAGCGGCTAAGCCTGCTCGCGCCCGGAGGTACCACTCCCGACGGAAAACCGAAGTCGGCCTACTCCGGACTGAGCGTGCTGCTGATGACCGTTTCCGCGGCGGCCTGCTATCTGTTGTTCAAGCCCGCGGCCGCGCCCGAACAGCAACTACATCTGGCTCTGACCGGATCGGAAAAAGCCAAGCCCAAGAAGGACCTGCCGCATCATCCAATTTTTGCCGCTGCCCTGGAGCGGATTCTTGCCGACATCCAGCCGCTGCGTTATCCGGAGATGCTGCAGGATGCGCTGCCCAGCCCTGAAATCGAAAGGCCGATTCCGACCGACAGCGTTGAAACCGCCAAGGTGGACCGCAGTCTGATCGACGCCGCGCGAGACCTGCTGTTGCAGCGGACGTTCGCGCTTCCCTCTCTTCTCTCGTTCCAGTTTCTGACCGGCGAGATGACTCCCGCGTCCGCCATGACGAAGGTGCTTTCTGCGCAACAGGAGATGGAGAAAAATCTGGAGAACATTGTCATCAGCCGGTGGCTGCAGGGCGTGCGCGAGTCGCGACACCGGAACGGCAACGACATGGACAGCGAATGGCTCGACTTCATGTTTGCGTCTCCCATTCCCAATCCGGTGCATTTGGAATGTGAAATCGCCGCCCATCAGAACCAACCGCAGCAACCGGGTTGGTTCCCTCAATCCTGGTTGCACTACGTGCATGCGGTCGGCATTCGTTGAGCATTTTCACTCGCGCTTTAGTTGGATTCGACACGATAACATGCGGACCGCATCTTGCCCGCCAGCGAGTCTGAAGAGAAGCTGACCGAGCGGCCCGCCGCACCCCACCAGAGGTATTGCCTGGCGGCGTAGCGCGCGCCTCAACCGGAAATGATGTTCGCGAAGATCAGCGAAGTCCCGTTGACTGGAAGAATTGCGAGACTGTTACCGGTTCCGTTGAGATACTGAACGGAAAATGTTCCGGCTGGCAGCCCCATGTTGACGCCTTCAGCGTCGCATCGATACTGCACAGTTGCACGCGAAATCGCCTGGCTGCTCTGCAAATGAATCGTCATGTCCGTTGCGCCCGCGATTGCGCCAGCGGACAGAATTGCGATTGCCATCCCGCTCGATTTCCAAATCGTCTTCATCGTCACCCACCCTCATCATGCTTACTGCTGCTGTTGCATCTGCTGAATCTCCAGCAATGGAGACGCCGGCGGCGGCGGTTCCTGGGCCTTCTCCACCATCACCGACCAGTCTTCCGGCGTAGGCATATCGCGGTCGAGCGCCGGCGCTTCGTGGAACGACTCGACCTTCACCGCGACGTAGAGTTCGCTGGCAGACCGGCCGCGAAAAAGGCCGTGGGTCGGCGGCACGTCCGCATAGTCCCGCCCAATGGCAGTGCGAATGTGGCGTTCGCGCGCCAGCAGATTGTTGGTGGGGTCGAAACCAACCCAACCGAGATGGGGAAGGAACGCTTCCACCCAGGCATGGGTTGCGTCGTTCGAGGAACGATCATGTTCCCGCGCGCTCTGGTACAAATATCCGCTGACGTACCGGCACGGAATGCCGACATACCGCAACAGCGCGATCATCGTGTGAGCAAAGTCCTGGCAAACTCCCTCGCGAGCTTCAATCGCCTCGTCGATGGGCGAGTCTACCCGCGTCGAACGTGGGACGTATTGAATGTACTCAAACAGGCGTTGATTCAGCTCCCGCACCAGCATCAGCGGATCGTCGCGCCGGGTCACATGCAGCCTGGCAGCGAGCTCCCGCAGCATGGGCGTCGGCTTGGCGAACTCACTGGGCAACAGCATCTCCCAGTAATCTCCGTAGCTGACCAGCGCATCCAGATCGACCCAAGCCGAGGGCACCAGAAACTCTGGCAGCTCAGCAAGCGGATGCTGCTCAACTAAAGATTCGGCGATGATGACCAACTGATTGTGTTCCGCCGGAATATCGAAGTGCTGAATCTGGTTGCCGAGATGGTCTCGATACGAGAACACGCGACAGCGCGGGCTAACGGAAAGCGAAAACGAAAGACAGCGCTGGTTGGAATCGGAGCGCGGATGCATGCGCGTTTCCATGACGCTCTCACTCACGCACTGGGAGTAGACGAACTTGGTCAGGTGGCGCACGGAATAAAACTTCATCGTGTGTCTCTCCTTCCGACTGCCGGGATTGCGAGTGTCGCTCTAAAAAAATCTACTGCGACAGCGCCACGTGTACCTTGTAGTGGATGTAATCGCGGTAGATCAATGAGTGAATGTGGCGGCATTGATGCGAAATATTGTGCACATACGCGCCGACTCCCTGATGTATGACCTCGGCGATCTCGCAAAAATTCAGCGACGCCTGCAGACGGCCAGCCACTCGGCTCAGTTCTTCCGCAACCAGGCGCCCGCTTTCCTCCTGCAGCGCCAGCAGCGCCCAGCGCAGCTGATCGATGGAATAGCGGACCGAGTGGGGAAACTCCTTGTTGAGCAGAAGGAATTGGAGGATCTGGGGCTGGGTCAGGTCGGCGGTGTAGAGGCTGCAATAGGATTCAAAGGCGGTGCAGCAACGCAGCAAACCAATCCATTCCAGAAACTGCTGGCTGCCCGCGCCCTCGGAGATACTTTCCGACGCGTCCCATTCAAACACACCGATTAAGGTCGCGATGGCGGTGGCGCGTTCGATGGCGCGGCCGATTTGAATGAAATGCCAGCCCTCACCGTGGCTCATCGAAGAATCCGTCACGCCCTGGAACAGATGAAGATCATCGAGCGTTGCGGTTGGGAAATCGTCCAGCCGATTGACTTTCCGTGGGACCTCATCGGTGACGCGATGATACATGCGGTTCAGCTGCTGCCACTGCTCCGAGGTGATCTCTTCACGCACCTGGCGCGCATTCTCCCGCGCCGCGGCAATGCATCCCGTAATGGACGCGCGATTGTCCTTTTCAAACGCCAGCGCGTGAACGAGCGCGTAGAAATCGCCGTTCCACTCCAGACCGGCGGGATTGCCCAGCGCCGCCAGCACGCGCTTCCAGCGTCCCTCTTCGCTGGTGCTGGAAGGATCGAGCGTCATGCTGAAATTGACATCGAGCATGCGCACCGTATGCTCGGCACGTTCGAGATAACGACTCATCCAATAAAGACTGTCTGCCACGCGTGAGAGCATCCCGCCTCCAATGGTCCATTCAATCCCGCAAAACTAGACGTACCAATTCCGCGCAACTACGCGTGCAGCACCCAGGTATCTTTGCTGCCGCCGCCCTGCGATGAATTCACCACCAGGGAACCTTTTCGCAGCGCCACCCGCGTCAGACCGCCGGGCACAACCGTCACCTTGTCGCCGTAGAGAATGTACGGGCGCAGGTCGACGTGGCGCGGTTCGATCGTGGGATCGTGGCCGCTACCCATCAGGCAGGGCGACCGCGAGAAATTCAGCGTCGGCTGCGCGATATAGTTGCGCGGGTTGGCTTCAATCAGGCTGCGAAACTCTGCCCGCTGTTCCGCGGTACTATGAGGGCCAATCAGCATCCCGTACCCGCCAGACTCGCCGACAGCCTTGACAACCAGGTTCTCGAGATTCGCGAACGCGTGCTGGCGCTGCTTCGGATCCGTCATCAGAAACGTCTCGACGTTGGGCAGGATTGGATCTTCTTTCAGGTAGTAGCGAATGATCGCGGGCACATAGGCGTAGAGCGCCTTGTCGTCCGCGAGTCCAGTTCCAAAAGCGTTTGCGAGCGTCACATTCCCGGCGCGGTATGCGTTGAAGAGACCGGCCACGCCGAGGATCGAATCGCCACGAAAGGCGAGCGGATCGATGAAGTCGTCATCGACGCGACGATAAATTACATCGACGCGCTTCAGCCCCGCGGTCGTGCGCATGTAGACGATGTTGTCGTGAATGACAAGGTCCCGGCCTTCGACCAGCTCGATGCCCATTTGCCGCGCGAGATAGGTGTGCTCAAAATAGGCGGAGTTGTAGACGCCGGGAGTGAGCAGCACGATAGTCGGCTCCGGACGGCCTTCCGGAGCGAGCGATCGCAGCGCGCTGAGCAAAACCTGCGGATAATGCTCGATGGGCCGCACGCCGTAACTGCGGAAGGTCTGCGGGAAAGCCCGCTTCATGACGCGACGGCTGGTCAGCATGTAACTGACGCCGCTCGGTACCCGCAGGTTGTCTTCGAGTACAACAAACGTACCGTCGTTTAGGCGCAGCAGATCCGTGCCGGTCACCGCGATGTAGACATTGCGCGGCACCTGAAGTCCGCGCATCTCGCGACGAAAGTGAGGGCAACTATAGACAATTTCGCGGGGCACAAAACCGTCGCGCAGAATTTTTCCATCGTTGTACACATCGCCGAGAAACAGATTCAACGCGGTGATACGCTGGATCAGACCGCGCTCAATGCAGTCCCATTCCGCGCCGGTAATGATGCGCGGTAACATGTCATAGGGGAAAATACGTTCGGTACCCTCTTGATTTCCATAGACGGTGAAGGTGATGCCCTGGGTCCGGAAGGAAATGTCGGCGGAGTGCTTGCGCCGCGCCAGTTCTTCCTCGGGCAAACTACTGAAGGTTTCCAGCAGCAGACGATAGTGCGGGCGCACGTCTCCATTCGCGTCAAACATTTCATCAAAAGCGTGATCGAGAAAATAGTTGCGCAGATAGCCGCTGCCAAAGCTTACAGCCGCAGAGTTTGTATGTGCGGCAGCAGCCGCGTGGACCGCCGGTTTCGGAAGTTCGTTCGGAGAGCTGCTCATTGGCTGCCTCCTGCTTCCATGGAAGGTGACGTTTCGGCGAGTCCGGATTTCATTCTTTCATCGAGCCAGTCGGAGACTACGGCGAAGTAGGTAAGATTCGCCACGCCAAATGAGGTTGTCAGCGCAACATCGGAGGCATCGCGACCCGTCGCCATCAGGACCCTCCCCAACCGCTGGCAGTTATGGCGCGCATCCATGGTCCACCAGCGACCGCTGAGATAGACCTCAAACCACGCGCTGAAATCCATGGGAGAGCGCGCTTTCGTCATTCTTACCAGCGGAAGCCTTTCCATTACGCAGTCGGTAATCACGCTGCTTCGTGATGAATTCAAACATGGCAAGGGACTTGCGGCGGCCCGCACTATGTATGAAGCGGCCCGCGCGGTCGGCGCCTGTGTCCGTACCATTTCCGATCTCGACCGGGACGCGCTTGCCAAGGATGAGTACAACTTCAACATTCACCTGCTGCTGGGGGGACAAATCAAGGGCGAAGCCGCCGACCTGTACCTGATCTATCCGCAGGGCAACCCGATCTGCGCGACGGAGGATTTGCCCTACCTGCAAATCGGCGAGGTGAAATACGGTCGTCCGATTCTCGATCGCGGCATCGACTCCCGAACCACTTCGCTCGACGCCGCCTCGATATACGCGATGCTCTCTTTCGATGCGACCATGCGGTCCAATGTCACCGTCGGTCCGCCCATCGAGTTATTGCAGTATCGCAACGAAAGCCTTTGTTTCGATCAGTACCGCCGCTTTGGCGCGCATGATGCGGAGTTGGCGTTGATCCATGCGCGATGGGAACAGGCCTTGCGACGGGTCGTTGACGATCTTCCGAGCATTCAGTTTGCCGGGACCATCGAAGACTTGAGCCTGTTGCAGGCAACGTTTGCGGAGCCGGGATGAACCTCCGTCAATCCTCGTCCCCTGCTTCCGGCATATTGGCGGGCTTGCGGTCAGAGTTGATGGCGGGATGATGAGCATTCCTCAACCGCCGATTCATCTCCGGCAACTGCGTCCGCTTAAATTCCTCCCAGCCCGGCAGCACTTCCTTGCCTTCCATTTGCACATGCGCAGCCGCGGTCAACTGGGCTTCGGTCGGATTTGCATCCGCCTGCTCCAACTCTCCATACAGCGTTGTCGCTTCGGCTGTTACTTCGTCGATACCAGGCAACCGGTCGCCGCGGCGACCCGCACCTGGGCCGGTACCCTCCACAATCCCCTTCAACGCGGCGTTGAACGGCGCGAGCTGCGTGGCGAGAGCAGGGTCCTGGATCGCCGCCGCCTGCTCCATCACCGAATGCGCTTGCAGGTCTGCCTTGGCAACGGTATCGAGCGCCGCCGCCATCGTGACCTGTGCCGTGTGCAATGCGTCCAGCTCTGCCTGCGACATGTGCACACGCGGGTCCATCTTTACCAGCAACGGCTCCGTCTCGCTTTTGCCGTCCACTGTCAGTCGAACCGTGTAGGTCGCGGGCACAACCAGCGGCCCCTGCGGAACGACCGGGGTGCGATGCGGCACCGCGGCGATCGGATAGGAATAACTGGTCGCCGTGGGAGCGGTGGAGCGAAGGTCCCACACCCAGCGATGCATCCCGGCCGTCGTTGGCAGCGGACCATGCATCTTCGGCCAGTAGGCGGGAATCAATTCCTCGCGCAACTCTTCCGGCGTCGGCGAAACCGGATCGTCGCTGCTGTATTTGCGCAACACGTTGCCTGCGTTGTCCAGGATTTCCAGAGTTACAGCGTGCGCATGCCGGGGCAGATTGTAGTCGAGAATCGCGCCATCCGGCGGATTCTCGCCGGCAGGCTCATCCGCGGGTAATGGCGTATCGGTATTGGTGTCGCGACGCACGCGCCAAGCCGCGGCCGGGTGAAACAGCATCGCTGTCGTTTTTTCTGCTTCGGCGGCGAGTTCGCGCAGCGGGCTCACATCATCGAGGATCCAGAAGGAACGGCCGTGGGTTGCGACAATCAGATCGTCGTCCTTCACCAGCAGATCGCGCATGGACGTATGAGGAAGGTCATATTGGAGCGGCCGCCAATGTTCGCCATCGTCGAATGAAGTCCAGACCGCATTTTCCGTCGCCGCATATAACAAGCCGGGCTGCACCGGATCGGCCCGTACTGCATTCACCGGCGCATCGTCGGGCAAACCGGCGCTGATCGAAACCCAGGTCTTGCCGCCATCGTGGGTACGGAAAATATACGGATGAAGATCATCGACCCGGAAGCGGTTCACTGCCACATAGGCGGAGTCGTCATCGAAGCGTGAAGCATCGATCTGCGCAATCTTGCTCCAGGGAGCGACACCCGGCGGCGTGATGTTCGTCCAGTTCGCTCCGCCATCGCGCGTGATCCAGACCAGGCCATCGTCGGTTCCAGCCCAGATGGTCTGCGTCGTTTTGTACGAAGCTGCGATCGAGTAGATGACACCGCGGCGTTCGTCCTGCTGCTTTGCGGTCAACGCAGGAACAGAGGGCGGCTGGCCCGTCTTCGGCTGGCTCAGGTCCGGACTGATGATCTTCCATGTATGGCCGCCATCCGTGGTCTCAAACAGATGGTTCGCTGCATAGTACAGAGTATGCGGGTCGACGGGAGAAAACAGGATTGGCTCTGTCCTATCGGCGCGAAAACCGCGCTTCTTCATCGGCAGCGGCGTTACATTTTGTACCTGGCCGGTCACCATGTCGTAGCGTGAGACTTCGGTCCGCCCTGCTCCGTAGATAATGTCCGGATGGAGCGGATCCGGCGCGGCGTAACCGTACTCGATAATGCCGGCTGGATGCCAGTCGCGGAAGGTGATTTCGCCATCGTTGCCTCGTGTCGAGGTGCAGACGGAACCGCTCTCCTGCTGCCCGGCACACACCTGATAGGGAAAGCTGTTGGTTGCCGCAACATGGTAGAGCTGCGCCGTCGGCTGGTTGTACCAGGAACTCCAGCTCTCGCCGCCGTTCACGCTGACAAGGGCGCCCTGATCGCTGACCAGCAATAGTATTTTCGGATTCCGCGGATTGATCCAGAGGTTCTGGTAATCGTCGCCGCCTGGCGCTCCGCGCAGGCTGATCCAGTTTCTGCCGCCATCCTCTGAGCGGCACGTGACGATGCTGGTGCTGTAGACAATGTCCGGATTCTGCGGATCAACCACCGGCACCGGCAGATCGCCGCCGCCAATCTTCATGGCTGGGCGAGGATCGTCCGTGATCTTGCGCCAACTCGCCCCACCATCGTCGGAACGGTAAACTCCGAGACCTTTGCCGGTGGCGTATCCGCCTTCTTCCGTGGTGGAAACCGTCGCATACAGCCGCTTGGGATCGCTTGCCGCAATCGCGACGTTGATCTGCACCAGGTCCTTTGGCAGGCCGTTGGTCAGTTGCTTCCACGTAGTGCCGCCGTCGGTCGATTTGAACAACCCGCCATCGGTGCCGTCGTAGGCGTTGTCATCCTCCCAGGGGCCCAGGCGTTCATGCCAAAGCGACGCATAGACGACCCGTGGGTCCTTGGGGTCGATCACAACGTCTGAGCCGCCGGTGTTCTCATCCTTATATAGGACCTTGTCCCAGGTTTTGCCGCCATCTTCGGAACGAAAAATCCCGCGCTCGGCATTGGGCCCGTAGGGATGGCCGAGGACTGCCGCGAAAATCCGGTTGGCATTGGTGGGATCGACGGCAATCGCCGGAATCTGCTGACTGTCGCGCAGACCGAGATGGGTCCAGGTCTTGCCCGCATCGGCGGAGCGATAGATGCCGTCGCCGACAGAAAGGTCGGGCCGGTGCAGTCCTTCACCGCTGGCGACGTAGATCACGTTGCTGTTCGAGGGCGCCACCGCAATCGCGCCAATCGACTGCGTATCCTGGCCATCGAAAATCGGGTTCCAGGTGCGCCCGTAATCCGTAGACTTCCATACGCCGCCATCCACCTGACCGACATAAAACACATTCGGCTGGTCCGGGACACCCGCCACCGCGCGCGTGCGCCCTCCGCGAAAGGGTCCAATCATGCGCCAATGCATGTCCGGCATCGGGCCGGCGTGTTCCGCGGCCACGCAAACGGCAGGTAGCAGCAGGCCGGTCATCAACAAGAGAAACAGCAGATTGCGCGAGGCAGAATGTCTTGGCTTCATCTCCATCCCTTCAGTTTGCGGCGCGTTGCGCAGCTTGAATCGTGCACCTCGGATACCCGGGGCAACACCGGCGTCGAACGGTGTCTCCCCAGCGCCCGTTGTCGGCTCCAGGATCGTCCAATGCGCCAGAATAGCCGATCGGAGTCTTCCTTGCTGTGCGGCATGCTCGATTTTCCGCCCTCGATGCCGATTTTGGCCTGTTTTTTCATTGCCGCTTGCTCCTGTGGCCGCTTGGCATTCACAATCTCAGAAGTGATCAACTTCTCTCGTTCCGCCCCTCGCGTACACTCGTGCATCCTCGCTCTCTGTTGCGCGGCAGTGCTTTCTGCCCTGGCGACTGCGCCGTCGTTGGCCGCGCAGTCGCTGCCGCCGGCTCTCTTCAGCGGATTGCATTGGAGGCTGATCGGTCCATTTCGCGCTGGGCGCGTCGTCGCGGTCAGCGGCGTGCCGGGAGGCCATCGAGAGTTCTTCTTCGGCGGCGTGGACGGCGGCGTATGGAAAACCACCGACGCTGGAACGGTCTGGCAGCCGGTCTTCGACCATGAGCCGGTCGCCTCCATCGGTGCAATCGCGGTCGATCCTTCCAACCCGAACGTGATCTACGCCGGCACGGGAGAATCCGATATTCGCTCCGATCTGGCCTCGGGCGATGGCGTGTATCGGAGCGACGATGGCGGCTCGACATGGAAGCACATTGGCCTCGCGGACTCGCAACAGATCAGCCGCATCCTGGTCGATCCCAGCGATGCCAATACCGTCTATGTCGGCGTCCTTGGACACGCCTATGGACCGAGCGAGGAGCGCGGCGTCTACAAATCGACCGATGCTGGGGAGCACTGGCAGCAAGTGCTCGACAAGGGACCCGATATTGGCATCGCCGATATCGCGATGGCAACAGGCAAGCCAAACATCCTGTTTGCGGCTACCTGGAATGCCCATCGTCCTCCCTGGAGTGCCTATCCGCCGCTCGAAGGGCCGGGCAATGCACTCTACCGCTCCACGGATGGTGGCAACCATTGGACACAAATCGCCGGCCACGGCCTGCCGCAGGGCACGTGGGGACGCACCGGCATCGCGGTCAGCGCTGACGGCAGCCGCGTCTACGCGACCATCGCTTGCCCCGGTCATTCGGGGCTCTACCGGTCTGACAACAGCGGCGATACCTGGACACTGGCCAATACCGACTCGCGCCTGACCAACCGCGCCTGGTATTTCAGCTCGCTGACCATCGATCCAAATAACGCGGATGTTCTTTACATTCCCAACGTCGCGTTGTACCGAACGGAAGATGGCGGCAAGACCATCCAGATCGTACGCGGCGCTCCGGGCGGCGACGACTATCACCAGATATGGGTCGACCCGAAGGATTCCAACGATCTGATGCTGGGCGTGGATCAGGGCGCAACCGTTAGCCTGGACCGCGGCCAGACCTGGACCACCTGGTATAACCAGCCCACCGCACAGATGTACCACGTCACGACGGACCACGAGTTCCCCTACTACGTCTACGGCGCGCAGCAGGATAGCGGCGCGATCGCGGTCGCCAGCCGTTCCGACCATGGACACATCGACACACGGGACTGGTTTCTGCCAGGCGAAAGTGAAGCTGGCTACATCGCGATCGATCCCAAAGATGAAAACATCATTTTTTCGACCGACTCGTACGGTGAGGTGAAGCGCTTCGATCGCAGGACCTCCTTCAGCCAGATCGTCACACCGTGGCCGCTCGGCGGCTTTTACAAGACCGTCAGCAAGCGGCACTATCGCGATCCGTGGACGCCGGTACTGGTCTTCTCACCCGCCGATCGGCGTTCGCTCTACCTGGGAACGCAGTACGTGATGAAGACCGTCGATGGCGGCCTGCACTGGCAACAGATCAGCCCCGACCTCACCGGCGCCGTGCAGGACGCAAGCAGCACAGGAAAGCCTACGACTGCAAACGCGGAACAACGCGGTTACGGCGTTGTCTTCACCATTGCACCGTCGCCGCTGAATGCCGGCGAAATCTGGGCCGGCAGCGACACCGGGCGGATCCATCTGACCACCGATGCTGGAAAAACATGGCGCGATGTCACCCCGCCGAACCTGACCCCGTGGAGTAAGATTTCGCTGATCGAAGCCTCGCACTTCGATCCTGCCACCGCCTATGCCGCGGTCGATCGGCACCGGCTCGGCGACCGGAAGCCGTACCTCTACATCACCCACGACTACGGAAAAACATGGAAGCTTTCCGTCGATGGAATTGCGCCAACCCATTTTCTTCGCGCTGTCCGCGAGGATCCGGAGCAGCGCAACCTGCTGTTTGCCGGAACCGAGTTCGGCATCTACGTCTCTTTCGACGATGGAGATGCCTGGCAGCCATTGCAGCTCAACCTGCCGGTAAGTTCTGTGCGCGATATGACAATTCATGGCAGCGACCTGGTGATCGCAACGCACGGCCGGTCTTTCTGGGTGCTGGACGATATTGCGCCGCTGCGCCAGGCGGCTGCTGTCCAGGCTTCGAATCCGTATCTCTATGCGCCGCCCACCGCAGTGCGCGTGGACAATGATGACTTCCTCGGTACGCCGCTTCCGCCGGAGGAGCCGCAGGCCAACAATCCGCCTGACGGCGCAATCGTCGACTACTATCTCAGCAGCAATGCCGCCAAAGTGACCGTGCAGATTCTCGACGCAAAGGGGCGCGTGCTGCGCCATTTCTCCAGCGCCGACAAACATACGATCCAGCGGCCACTGCTGCCGATCGCGGAACGCTGGTTCCCAGCGCCGCAGGTGCTTGAAACCAGCCCCGGTGAACATCGCTTTCTCTGGGACCTTGCCGCCGGGAGTTCCGGCACGGACGTCGGAGGGGACGATGTGGATTCCCCCAATGTGCCTCCCGGACCACGCGTGCCGCCCGGCGCCTATACCCTGAAGCTCTCCGTCGACGGGAAAACGATGGTGCGGCCGCTGTATATCACGATGGACCCACGCAGTGCGGCCACTGCTCAGGTACTCGATCGGCAATTCGTCCTTGCCGAGTCGATTTATCTGCGAACGCTCGCCAGCCGCAAGGCCATGGCGGAACTGGAAAGCGTCGAAAGCCAGTTGAACAAGTTGGAATCCAGCAGCGTCAAGTCTGCGGACCTGCAAGCAGCCGTACGCGACGCTCTGGCGAAATTGCAGACCATCAAAAACGGGAGCAACCGCAGCGGCGAGCAATCGCAAAAAGATATCGGGCTTGACGATGCCAACACCGGCCTCGGCGTCGCTCTGCGCGTCGTCGAAAGCGGAGACCGGCCCGCGCCGGTGCAGGCTCTCGTTATCTTCCATGAAATGAAGAGTGCAGCCGATCGACAGATTGCAGCGTGGCAGCACTTCAAGACAAACGAACTTGCCCAAGTGAATGCGGCGCTCGAGCGGGCCCATCAGGCTCCGTTGCAGATTGCCGCCATCGAGGAGCAGGTCCACTACGCCATGACTCGTTAGTCCTTGGCAAAGCGCCAAAGAATTTGCCGCATGATTCACGGTTCCTCTTCGGCGTGAGCTTGTTTTGCCGCTTCTCGATGACGCCGACTCTTGCGAACTCGCCAACAAAATGCAATCGGACCACGAACGACTGGTCCGATTGCATTTTTGCTTTTACTTCTGGAGCCGTCTATTACTGTTTTGCCTTACATTGCGTCACCTGGCCATTGATGGTGACGGCTGCTTTACTGTAGCTTCCGCACATTACCTTGTTTGGCAGGCTGTCGGTGAACTGCACATTGACCGGGCATACTGCGCCCGTGTCGGTCTGGGTTGGGTCGCACCCTCCATCGACCGCCGCGAACGTGTACGTGGGCGTGCCAAGCCATGTGTTATGCCCAATAAGGGTGTTGTTGTAGCCATCCCATTCCCCATCGACGTATGCATACTTATCGCTGAAGGTGTTGCCTGTGAATGTGACGCCCTGGTTGTCGCTGCCGTCCGTACTGATGCCGAAGTCCTGCGCGGCGCCGTTGTTAGTGGTGGTGATCGTGTTTCCGGTGAAGGTCGCACTTCCTGCCGGTGTCATGCCGGTCACCCGCAGGCCGATGGCTTCGCAGGCCGCCGAAGTCGCAGTGATGGTGTTGCCCGTAACTTGGACTCCCGTGGGAGGCGAAGGCAGGAAGCTGTTGTCGAATTCCAACTGTACTCCATACGCTCCGCCAACTTCGCAGCCGCCGTACTCTGCATCCTGCGCCAGCTCAATCACGCTGATCTTGTTGTTGGAGACGGTCACATCGTTCGCATTGACATGGAATCCGCGACCGCTCTTGGGATGGCAATTGTTATTGGATACCGTGGTGTAATCTCCTGGGATATCCGCACAAAAGTCATTGGCATAGGTCGCGTTCATGCTGATGTCATTGCCGCTGATCGTGCTGTGTTGGTCGACTGTCCGAATCCCACCCTGCGGAGAGCCCACGATTGTATTGTTTTCGATCAGGTCGCCGGTGCCGGGGTTTTCATTGTTGTTGCCGATATAGATGGCCTGGCCCTGGAAGGCGGACCGCGCCGACAAGTCGGACTGTCCCGACTTATCGATGTTGGTCACGTTGTCATAGATGGTGTTGTTCTCAATCTTCGCGCCTACGGCAATGTAGTTCGAGAAGTAAAACTGAGCGCCGGTATTCTGGAACGTTGCCGTGATGTTGTGGATGTAAGGTGCGGAGCTGAACGTGCCTTGCCCGAAGCTGAACACCGGACTGAACGTCGCGGAGTTGGGCGACTGGACGATATTCCCACCGTAGACTTCCAGACCGCTATGCGCGGAACCGCATGGTCCGCTATCGACAGGGTTCGCCGTCGACCAGCAATCATGCCCCTCAATTGCCGGGGTGGGAGCGTTGCCACCGCCGGTCCCGTAGGTGATGGTGTGATTGTTCAGGTTCAGGGTGATGTTGTTGGCGTCGATGCCAAAGCAGGTTCCCGCGCTCGATACATCATTGGCAAGATAATAGGTGCCGGCGGCTGTGATGTCGCCGCAGGACGTAAGGGCCACGCCGGCTGCTACCACCGGAGCGACGGTCACGGTGACACTCTTGCTGGTGCTCCCCTCACTATTGGTTCCGGTTACGGTATAGGTCGTTGTCGCCGACGGGGTGACGGTCACGCTGTTGGAGGTTGCAGCGACCGTGCCGGATACCGAGCCGATGGCGAATGTGGCACTGGTGGCATTGGTCATCGTGTAGCTGATCGTGGTACTGGCACCCGACGCAATGGCCATCGCACTGGCCGCAATCGTGACTGTGGGAGCAGGCGTGACAACAACTGGAGGTGGAGTAGTGGCTGCAGGCGGGGTATAGACGATTGTCGCTGTTCCATCCGATCCAACCGATACCGTAACGGATTGTCCGAATGTATACATGGTGAAGAAACAAAAAAGAGCGAGAAATGCCGCTCTCCGAAAGAATGTCAAGGATCGCGCCTTGCAAGTGAAACGGGCCGTATCTTCGATCGAGAATGGGGTTGGCACGCTCATCGTATTCCGCATGCATTGGGTTGGCATAAAATCTCCGTGTTCATTGGTTCAGGCCGTGGATGCGGACAGACACACGTCAGGTGAGGGCGTTCCGCGATAGCTTTACGGGGCCATCGAAGATCACCGGAAACGCGCGATTGTCAGTTACCACGAACGGTGAATGGGGACACTCGAAAGGCCGGAAAACGGTCCTTACGAACGACTACCTCTGCGATTCACTTCGAAAACTTTCATCGGTCGCTTTTCACTTGGCAGGCCACGTGGGAGAAACACCGCGTTTCAAGGGAACGTCCAGAATTGGACGCCGCTTTTCCTGTCAAGTTGGAGTTGCGAGACTGGAGTCAGATTAGTTACCTGTGGGTACTATCGACCGTGATACAGGTCACGATTAGATAACTTTAGTAATATCAAAGTAACATATTCAAGGATGACGAGCAATCGCAGCAACCCGTGCAGCCGCAAGCTGATGAGCGAACTTGAGAACAGCGTGTCGTACCCTTACGTGTCGTACCCTTAGATGGAAGGAGCATTATGTCCTCGAATGCATCCGCCCCGCCCCGCCAGCATGCGTCCACCGGCCCCGCGCTGCCGCAATTGCCGGAGCCAGCCTATGCTGAACGCGTTCGCACCCTGATTTCACTCTCCTCCGTCGCTACCCTGTCGACGCTTTCCCGCAAGCATGCCGGTTTTCCCTTCGGCTCGCTGATGCCCTACGCGCTCGACCCTGCCGGCCGGCCCATTTTTCTGATCAGCAATATGGCCATGCATACCCAGAATCTGAAAGCTGACCCACGAGCCAGTCTCTTCGTGGGACAAGCCGGCGCGGATGGCGATCCGCTCGGCGCCGCGCGGGCCACGCTGGTGGGTCAGGCCGAACCTGTAGCGCAGGAAGATATCGCCACTGTCCGCGAACAATACCTTGCGCGGCACCCGAATAGCCGCTACTGGGTCGACTTTGCCGACTTCCATTTCTTTCGGCTGCAGCCGGTCGATATCTATTACGTGGGTGGATTCGGCGTGATGGGATGGGTCGACGCAGCCGACTACGAGCAAGCCTCGCCCGACCCGCTGGCGGAGTCGTCGCCGGGCATTCTGGACCACATGAATGCCGATCATGTCGAGCAGATGATTCTGCTGGCGCGGACACATGCGCAGATCGAAGCGTCCGAGGCGACGATGACCTCTGTCGATCGGCTGGGCTTCTCTCTGCGGCTGAAGACGCAGGATGGGATGAAGGGCACGCGCATCAACTTTCCGCGCGAAGTGACCACGCCGCAGGAAACGCGGAAGGCGCTGGTCGAGATGGCTCGTCAGGCTGAAGCTCGGGCGAAGGCCTGAAAAGCGCGAAAGCAACATTGCATTTAACGCTGAAGATTTGACGGCTTGCGTTCCGGCTAAGCGGAGGCCACGCGCATGCGGTTGCGATGGAACAAATATTCGCGAGCAGCGCGACTCATCCGCTCTAAATCTGCTGGGTCAAGAAACAGCACATAGGCCGTCAACACGTCCCATTGGAACATCGGAATATTCAGGGAATATTCCAGGCACAAATGGAACAGCAATCCCAGCAGCAGCAATGGATATCGAAACGGCCGGAACCAGATGAGAACACCCAGGCAGAACTCGAGAGCCAGGGTGTACCAGGTCCCAAGCTTCAAAATCCATGGATGCTGAATCCACGCGGGCAGAGGAAAGCGCTGGATGGCGTGAATGTGCAGCACATAGAACAGTGCGGTCCCGTTCAGCCACGGCACACCCTTGATCTTCCACAGGAAGGCGGAAAAATACAGCAGCGCCAGCTCGAATTGAATCATGCGCTGTGCCCACGGAGCCCGCGGCGCGATCTCCGGGCCTTCCAGCTTTCTGCGCACACGAATCACCCGGTCCAGGGACAGCGCCGCTCCCGCAGGAGCAAACATCAGGAAAAATCCGGAGACACGCAAAAACACATCGCCGCCGTGCAGGATATACAGGTTCCTCTGCTGCATGGAAGCGAGGCAGACGAACACCACCACGCTGCTCACGCGGGTCCACAAGCCAACCGTCAGCAAGATCGCGAAGCTCAGGAAAATCCAGAAGAATGCTGTGATCCAGGCATCGTTCTGGGGCATCACCGTGAACAGATTCAGCCGGACCCCTGGCTCGACTCTGGTCATCGTCGACAGAGTAATCCAGCTATGGACGCCAAACCAATCCAGCCACTCCGCGTGCAGCAGAACCAGCGTGGCTGTTACGCAGACGCCATACAGGATGCGAAATACGGCAATCGGCGTGGGAGACTGCGGAGCAAAGAAGAACCGCTCCCATGCCTCTCGCATCCTCTCCGGAGTCATCGAAGGTCCTCGCCGCTCACATAATATTCGTAGAAGAATTGCGGTTTGGGGACCGGCTCGTGCACCTGCGACACTCCATATTGGATTGGCGCCTCAAATTTCATCAGGATCACCATCTGCGGAGGATCGTCCGGGCTGTTCAACAACCGCGCTACATGTTTCGCAACGTCCGGCCATAGGGCCGCATACCTTGGGTCGCACACGACTTCAGCAAACTTGCGATATCTCGCCTCGCGATATCGTTTGCCGAAACTAAGCCGCTCCATCCTGGGAAAATCAAAGACGCGCGTGTGACGATTTTGCGTGAGCGCGACTGCTTCCATATAGGAGTTCACCGGTTTCGGATTGGGCGCGAAGAAATCCCACGATTGAAACAGACCGGTCCACAGCAGATACGGGCGCACCAGCTGTTTGATTTCCCGCAGCGGCGGAACGTTCAAGGGCAGGGCCCAGCTCGTAATCGCGATCAGGTTGAACAGGAGAAAAATGCTGATCGCGCCGTGCAGAAAACCGTGTCCCTCCGCATTCGCAGATTGCGAGGAGCGAACGGAATCCGGCTGCGGAAGATTGGTTTCCTGGGATGCTGCTTCCCTGGAACCCGGATTGTCGCTCATGACATGCATGCCTTCTTCCCAGTTTCACTCACATTCCTCTTCGTTGACCAGACCCCGCAGCGCGAATCCAAGGAACTAAACGGATTTGCAGTTCGTGTAGTTATTTGTGGTGGAGAATCCAGACGATATCCGCACTTTCCCGGGCGGCCCGCAGCGCGAGCTGCTGATGTTCCTGGGAATGAACCACGCGCTCGGCCTGGGCCAGGTCGGCGTACGGGTGATC
>JBKQVW010000034.1:0-2933 GCA_052142955.1 Acidobacteriaceae bacterium
GATGGACTTCATCGTGGATGGACTGGCGACGGGGAGGATGGTGCGCATCCTCAGCGTGGTTGATGCGTACACGCGTGAGTGTCTGGCGCTGGAGTCCGACACCAGCCTGGGCAGCGGACGCGTGACACGTGTGCTGGACAGACTGATCGAAGAGCGCGGCCGGCCGGATAACGTGCGCTCGGACAACGGCCCGGAGTTCACCTCGCGGCGCATGCTGGGTTGGGCTGAAGACTGGAAGGTGGGGCTGGTGCACATCCAGCCAGGAAGGCCGATGCAGAACGGCCACGTCGAGAGCTTCCACGGGAGACTGCGCGACGAATGCCTCAATGCAAATTGGTTCCGCACGCTGAATGATGTACGAAGCACGCTGGCAAGCTGGCGGCAGGAGTACAACTGCGAGCGTCCGCACAGCTCGCTCGACTACAGAACTCCAGAGGAGTTCAGGCAGAAAACAGGCTATGCAAATGTGGAAAGCACAGAGCGCTTCCCACATTTACACAGCCTCGACGGCGGCTGCGAGATAATCTCGGAGTCAAACCAAAACCGAGAAACTCCAGTTATCAGTGGTTGAGAAATCGGGGGCAGGTCAGGTGTTTGTCCAGCTTTGGAAATCGTTGCCACTCATCCATGCGATGTTAGGGAAACCGCTATAGCGCCGGCCAAGGTATTGGCCGTAGTTGTAGGCGGAAGCCGCACCGTTATTGCGTAGCGTTGGAAGCCACCCGACGGTTTCCATTGGATTGATAAAAACCAATAGACCGTGTTTTGAAGCGAGCTGGATCACATGGTCGAGACGGACGAAGTAGGCTTCGTTGGGCTTTGCGAGATCGTAATGTGCATAGTCTGTCCCGCCGGAAAGGAACCCGGTAAAAGGGCGAATCCCATCATAGGTGCTGCCGTCAATGTCACTGGGATAGTCCCTCCCGGCACAGGCAACGTCGATCCACCCCATAGTATTAAATCCGTGGGCCTGACGATCTGAGAAATACATTTGGATCTCCGTCTCGCTCAACCTTGACATCAATCCTTGCGGAGTATCTCCGACGATCAGGAAAGGTTTGTCATTCCGGTCGACCAGATAACGCCGGTTGGCGCTGACCTTGAGCGGATAGGCGGGAGAACTTGCGTTCGAGAGACTAGCTGGAGCTGCGACCACCTGCGCCGAGGCTGAAGCTGGTCCACACAGAACAAGTGCCATCAGTATTGTACCTACTATTAAGCTCAGGTAACTCTGATCGGCTGCGCTATACACGTGGATTTATCCTTTCGGCGTTCTTGATGTTTCTTGAGCTGCCCACAACAGTTGCGAGTAGATATTGAGTTCGTTCTGAACCCGAGAAAGAAAATCACGATCGACATTCAAGGCAAGAAGGTTATTTCTGACAGTGATATCGATGCGCCGACCAATCTCCCCTCCAACAGTTACGTCGGCGAATCCAACAGGGACCAGACGTTTAGGTGTCTGCTGCGGTTTCATTTCCAAGTCCCGAACATCGCTTAAAGTAGCGCTGAAACAGACTCCTCGAGCGGCGGTTACTGCGGCAGCAGTTCCAAGAAACTAGAGGACGCCGCGACGTGTCAATTGCGTCGACATCAGGATGAACCGCCTTTCCGGCCCGAAAAAACCGGCCTTGCAAAAAACCAATGTTCATAGTACCGTGGACGTTAACGGAAAACAATTCTTTCACCGTGAATAGGCCGTTGTCAAGCGGTCGCTGGGGCCTATGGCCGAGCCGGTTGCCTGAGCCGAAGGAAAGCAGGTCTTTCTTTAGATCTGCATCGAAGGGGGGAGGGGATTAGGTCTGATTGTTCGTTCTTGAAAGAAGGAATCACGCAGAATCGATCCCTTTGTAATTTGGCACGAAAGGCCAGACCTTGTTTGGAAAGGGGAAGAGGAATTGATAAATGAAATGGAACTGAATCGCCGAGAGTTCTTGCTGGATGCGGCCGCCGTCGCAATTGGTTCGACGGTTCCAAAGCGACTTGCTGCACAACTCACTGACGCCGTGGAGCACAGCCCATTGGCGTATATCCATCGGTGCTCAATTTATGTAAGCACAACCGGAAGCGACACAAATACCGGAAGCATCGGTGATCCATTACGCTCATTTGCCGCAGCACAAGCCGCGGTGAGGGCGTCGAAGGCGAAGAATGGTGGAAGCATCATTGTGTACTTCCGCTCCGGCACCTATTACCTCCCGGAAACAGTTAAATTTTCTTCTCAGGATTCTGGAGAACCTGAAACACCAGTCATCTACGCGGCATTCCCAGGCGAATCAGTAGTAATCAGCGGCGGCAGATCTTTGCAACTGAAATGGACTCCCTATCGCGTCGGGATCATGATGGCAAAGGTTCCGCCGGGCACGCGAACAGATCAGTTGTTTGTCAATGGAGAGCGGCAGATTCTTGCCCGCTATCCAAACTTCGATCCGAATGCGGATCGTCTCAATGGCTGGGCCGCGGACGCGATTAGCAAGGATCGGGTGAGCCGCTGGCGCAATCCTCGCGGCGGATACGTACATGGCTTAAATGAGGAATTGTGGGGAAGCGTGCATTATCGGATCACTGGCAAGAACACAGAGGGCGATGTGATCCTGGAAGGGGGTTGGCAGCAAAACTATGCAAATTCGTTAAGCGATAAGTATCGGTTTGTGGAGAACATTTTCGAAGAGCTCGATGCTCCGAAAGAGTGGTTCCTTGATGAAACGAGCTCGACCCTTTATTACTATCCACCGGGCGGTCTGGATTTGCAGCAGGCAGAAATCGAAATAGTCCAGTTGAAGCATCTGGTGGATTTTCAAGGGAACGCCGAGCAGCCTGTAAAGGCTATTCAATTGAGGGGCTTCGTAAATAGAACAGTGCCGTACATTGATTGATTCAGATATGGAGATTTCGATCGGGGCCGTCTGCTTTTCCACTCGCCCGGTTAAGTA
>JBKQVW010000035.1:0-6874 GCA_052142955.1 Acidobacteriaceae bacterium
TGCTGTTGCGGTATAACAACGCCACCCGACTGCTCTCCGGAGTCACTTTTGCGTTCATGACGGTGCTGACCAGCGGCATCAACATGTATGCCATGGCGCTGGTGATGAAGGTGGTGCTGGGCTGGAACATCCACTTCAGCATCTGGGTTTCGTCGCTCACGGTGGCGGTGTATGTCGCGCTTGGCGGCCTGCGCTCGGCCATCTTCAATGAAGTGCTGCAGTTTGTTCTCATCTGGGCGGGAGCGTTGCTGGTCCCGATCCTGGGACTGGTTGAGACCGGCGGATGGAGTGGGATGGTGGCCCGCATCCATCATAATTTTCCAGGACAGGACCTCACGCATCTATGGCGCGGACTGGGCTCCTTCAGTTCGAATCCGATGGGCGTACATTGGACGGGGATTGTTTTCGGGCTTGGCTTTGTCATCTCGTTCGGATACTGGACCACGGACTTTCTGGTTGTTCAGCGTGTGCTTTCCGCCAAGGACCTGCGGGCGGCGCAGATGGCGCCGATCATCGGCGCGGGTTTCAAGATGATGGTGCCGATCATTGTGATTCTGCCCGGCCTGCTGGGGCTGGCAGTCTTGCCGCATCTATTGCCGGAGACCGTGGCCGCGCACACCGCCGGCTCCTACAGCTTCAACGCGGTGTTGCCGCTGATGCTGGTGCGGTATTGCGGGCCGGGTCTGCTGGGTCTGGGCATCACAGCTTTGATCGCCGGCTTCATGTCCGGCATGGCCGGCAATGTCAGCGCGTTTTCCGCAGTGTGGACCTACGATATTTATCGGGCCCAGATTCACAAGAACGCCACCGACCGGCACTATGTTGCGATGGGACGCTGGTCCACGATCCTTGGCGTGCTGGTCAGTATCGGCGCCGCTTACCTGGTGATGCAGTTCGCCAGCATCATGGATTATGTGCAGGCGCTGTTCAGTTTTTTCATCGCGCCGCTGTTCGGCACGGTAATTCTCGGCATGTTGTGGAAGCGGGCGACGTCCGCCGGGGGCTTCTGGGGCTTGCTAACGGGCACGGCGGTTTCGGTAGGGCTGTATCTCTGGGTGCATTTCAACCCGGCGGCGCTGGCCGAAGTGGCTTTGTCAGTTCACGCCAAGACCATGGCGGAAAATTTATACCGGGCTCTGTGGGCATGGATTGCGTGTGTGATTGTAACGGTGGTGGTCAGCCTGTTCACCACGCCCAAGCCGGAGTCGGAATTGAACGGCCTGGTCTATGGGGCCACGGTGATTCCGCATCAGGAGCCGATGGTTCTCTATAAAAACCACTGGTTCTGGGCGGGAATCGTGATCGTAGTTTTCTTCGCGCTCAACCTTATGTTCTGGTAGGGTGCGGAGCGGCGTGAGTTTTGAGCGGGGAGCGTGGGCAATGCACAAGACCGAAGTTTCCATCTGGTTTTTCAATGGTGTGATGCTCACCATCTATGGGCTGATGATTGGGGGCTATGGCGTGTATGAACTCATCAGCGGGCATACTCCACCGGTGGTGCTGGCGCGCCTGCACGCCCCGCTATGGTGGGGCGCGGGTCTCCTGGTACTGGGACTGTTCTATTGCGTGAAGTTTATGCCCGGCAAAGAAAAATAACGGGACGGAAGAACGTGGGAGGAAACAATGAGCGGCAGACAGATGACATTCGGATTGATCGTTGGCAATCGTGGATTTTTTCCCGGCCACCTGGCCAAGGAGGGCAGGGAAGAGATGCTGCAGGTACTCCAGGGAGCGGGAATCCGCGTGATTGCGCTGACTCCGGAGGAGTCGAAATATGGTGCTATCGAAACTCACGAAGAGGCGCGTCGATGCGGCGATCTGTTCCGACAGCATCGCGACGAAATCGACGGTGTCATTGTTACGCTGCCGAACTTCGGCGACGAACGCGCCATCGCCGATGCCATGCGCTATTCGACGCTGAAGGTTCCGGTGCTGGTACAGGCCACGCCGGATAAGACCTCGAAAATGACGATCGCCTTCCGCCGCGACAGCTTCTGTGGCAAAATGTCGGCCTGCAATAACCTGATGCAGTACGGCATTCCGTATTCCCTGACGAAGCTGCACACGGTCTCGCCCAGCTCCGATGGATTCAAGAAAGACCTGGCCTGGTTTGCGGCCGTCTGCCGAGTAGTGCGCGGGCTGACGAATCTGCGTATCGGCTCCATCGGAGCGCGTCCCGCGGCGTTCAACACGGTTCGCTACAGCGAAAAACTGCTGGAGGCCAGCGGCATCTCGGTCGAGCCCATCGATCTGTCGGAAATCCTCGGTCGCATCGACCGGCTGAAAGACGGTGACAGCAACGTGGCCGCGAAACTAACCGCGATCAAGAATTACGTGAAGACCGGCGATGTTCCCGAGCCGGCTTTGATCAAAATGGCCAAGCTGGGGTGGGTGATCGAACAGTGGATGCAGCAGACGCAGACCACGATCAGTGCGGTGCAGTGTTGGACCGCGCTCGAGGAATACTTCGGCGTCGTGCCCTGCACCATTATGAGTATGATGAGCGAGAACCTGATCCCTTCGGCCTGCGAGGTGGACGTTGTCGGCACCCTCAGTATGCACGCGTTGGCGCTGGCTTCGGAAACGCCCAGCGCCCTGCTGGACTGGAACAACAATTACGGCGACGATCCGGACAAGGCTGTTTGCTTCCACTGCTCCAATCTTCCGAAACATTTCTTCAACGATGTCATCATGGACTTTCAGGCCATTATTGCCGGTACGGTCGGCAAGGAAAATACCTTCGGTACCTGTGTCGGCCGGGTGAAAGCGGGCGCGATGAGCTATGCGCGTTTCTCCACCGACGACCACAATGGAGAGATGCGAGGCTACGTCGGCGAAGGTAGGTTCACGAACGATCCTCTGGAGACCTTTGGCGGCGCGGGCGTCGTGGAAATTCCACGCTTGCAAAACCTGTTGCGCTTCATCTGCGAGGAAGGCTTCGAGCACCACGTTGCCGCCAACTTCTCTGAGAGCGCCGGCGCCGTCTATGAAGCGGCCAGCAATTATCTGGACTGGAATATGTATTTCCATGAACCGGAAGAAGAGTAAATATGGCTATTGTTGCGGGTGTTGATTTTGGAACGCTCAGCGTACGCGTGTCGATCTTCGACAGTGCCCGAGGAGATGGTGTGCACGCGCGCCTGGCGACTGCCGCGGCCGAGTATCCCCTGCATCGCAAGTTGGATGACCCGGATTACGCCACACAATCGCACACAGACCAGATGCAGGCGCTTACCAAGGCCTGCCGCAAGGCAGTTGCGGAAGCCGGCGTGCCGGGCGATTCGATTGCCGCGATTGCGCTCGATACGACCGGGTCGAGTGTGGTTCCGGTGGATGCCCATATGCAGCCGCTCGGCGAATATTACCTGTGGTGCGATCACCGCGCAAAATTGGAAGCGCAGCAGATCACCGCGCTTGCGCACCAGCAAAACATCGAAGCCATCGAGTGGTGCGGTGGCGTGTATTCCCATGAGTGGGGCTTCGCCAAGCTGCTGCACTGGCTGCGGCACAACTCTGAAACGCGGGCGCAGCTGGCCAGCGCGTTTGAACATTGCGATATGGTCGCGGCCACGCTGGCCGGGGTCGCCGATCCATCGAAGGTCGTGCGCAGTGTCTGCGCCCTGGGTCATAAATGGATGTGGAACCCGCGCTGGGGAGGGTTTCCGCCGCAGACATTTTTGTCGGCTCTCGATCCTCTGTTCGACGGTATCGTCCAAAAATTGCAAAGCCCGGTCGAAACTTCCGATCACATCGCCGGACATTTGAGCGCCTGCTGGGCCGAACAACTGGGGCTGAAGGCCGGCATTCCAATTCCAGTGGGAGCATTCGACGCGCATTGGGACGCCTTAGGCGCGGGCATTCGCGAGGGCGACGTCGTCAATGTCGTCGGCACCTCCACCTGCATCATTGCAATTTCCCAGGAAACGACGTTGGTTCCCGGTGTCTGCGGCATTGTTCCAGGCAGCGTGCATCCGGCCTTCACCGGCATCGAAGCGGGGCTCTCCGCAACCGGCGACATTTTCGATTCGATTGCCCGCCGCGCTGGAACCAGCGTGAAAGAACTTTCGAATGGCCTGGAAAATTATCGCGGCGGCCAGACTGGCCTGTTGCGGTTGAGTTGGGACAACGGCGACCGCACGGTGCTGGTGAATGCGGCGCTGGGCGGCGTCACGTTGGGCTGGAACCTGCTGCACACCGCACAGGATGAACTGTTCGCCGCGATTGAAGGTACGGCCATGCACACACGAATCATCTTAGACCGCATGGCGGAGCATGGCGTTCGCATCGATCGCGTCATCAACGCTGGCGGCGTACCGCAGAACAATTCCGTGCTGAATCAGGTGTACGCGAACGTGCTTGGTAAACCGGTGTTGGTCCCCGATGGCGTGCCCACAAGTCTTGGTTCTGGCATCATGGCGCTGATGGCTGCGGGCGTATTTTCCTCTATCGAGGCCGCGCAGAAGGCGCTGTGTCTGCCGCACAAAACTTACCAGCCACAGCCGGAAGCTGTTGTGATTTATGAGCGGATTTACCAGCTTTATCGAGATGTATATTTCGCGCTGGGTCGCCCAGAGGCAGCCGCTGTTCCCCTGGGCAAGGTGCTGCCGGAATTGCGGCGAATTGCCACCGAAGCCCGCGGAATGACTCGGAGGTAGCATCCATGGCAGAGAAGAGCAAGGAATCGAACACGCTGGCCAAGAAGCCCAGAAAGCCACGGACCCGAAGACCTCGCCGGATGGACATCCGCACAGTCGCGTCGCATGCCAGGGTCTCGATCGCCACCGTATCGCGCACCATCAATCACATTCCTACCGTGGATCCGGCCATGGCGAAGCGCGTGTGGAAGGCAATTGAAGAGCTGAATTATTTCCCAAACACCCAGGCCCGCGCGCTGGTTTCCGGAAAAAGTCACATCCTGGGTTTGATCGTGTCCGAGATCACCAACCCGTTTTTCCCGGAGCTGATTCAACGTTTTGAAGAGTGCGCGGTCGATCACGGTTATGAAATATTGATAACCTCCACCAACTACGATCCGAAGCGCATGGCTTCCTGCGTGCGCAGAATGATTGAACGCAAGGTGGATGGGGTCGCCGTCATGACCTTCGGCATTGAAGAACCTCTCCTCGATCAGCTTGCGAAGCAAAAGATTCCGCTGGTGTATGTCGATTCGCGCCCGCGAGCGCCGCAAGCTATGACCTTGAACGTCGATTACCGCCACGGTATCTGGCAGGGCGTGCAGCATTTGGCGGTGCTGGGACATAGAAAGATCGCCTTCATCAGCGGACCGCTCACCCTGCATACTGCGCAGCTCCGAAAACAGGCGTTTCTGGATTCCCTCAAGCAAATTGGCATCGCGCCGAATCTATCCTGGCTCATTGAGGGGGACCACTCGCTGGAAGGCGGGATGCGCGGAATGGGAAAACTGCTCAAGTTGGACGATGTTCCGACCGCCATCCTCTGCTCGAACGACATGACCGCCATCGGCGTCATGCACGCGATCCTCGACGCCGGACTGCGCGTGCCGGAGGACATCTCGGTGATTGGATTCGACGACATTCACATCGCCGAGTTCACATACCCACCCTTGACCACGATTCGCATGTCCTGTCGGGACCTAGCACAGGGAGCGGTTTCGGTCCTCAGCGCGGGCCTTGAAAATGCCCCTAACGAAAAGAATGGCCGCAACCTGACGATCCCAACAGAACTGATCGTCCGGCGCACCACAGGAATTCCCAGACATGCGTTGCAAGACCTGCGGACGCTCTCGACATGATGTAAGATCGCCACCGGAACGGCACAAAACCAGTATCTTCTTCCACACGTTCGGACAGGAGCGGAGATGGGCATCTATAAATCTTCCAGCCCGGTCTTCCTGGCCTGCATTCTGGCCCTGGCTTTTTTCCCAGCAGGTGGAGCGCTGCGGAACAGTCCTGCTAAGCCAGATGGTGATAGTGCGAATCCCCGTTCCGCACTGTGGCAGCCCCCGGTAAGCACCCAAACAAAATCGCACGTTGAACGGCTGCATGGGTGGGAAATATGGTTCGTGGATGGGCTCCCGTTTACGGCCCTGGGCACGGAAACGGAATGGGACAGAATCGCTTATCCACAATAGGAACAGGCGATGAATGTCTACGATTACACCTATCCGGCTGCGGTCGGCGAGTACAGCGCGCCCCTGGTCGCCCCCTGGTCGCTCATCATTTCATACCCGGAGAGGGACCAACCGTATGTACTTCCGAATGGAGAATTGGCGAATGGAGCTTTCGCGCGGAGCGCGGCCTACGATCTCTTGAATCGCGCTTTACCTGCCATCAGCTATCTCGGGGGCACAAAACATGCCCATGTTTTTCTGGCGGACCTTCCGGGAGGCCAGTTTTCAAAAAAGTGAAGCCCGCCGAATCCTTGGGTGGCAGCGAGCGCCGACTTCACCCCAAACCAGACGATCAAAACCACAGCCATGCCACGGAAGATGTCGAGGCCGGTGGACTGAAGGGCCGCGCTCTTTGTCGTCAATCACTGGCCCATGGCCTGGGTCATGGTCTTGTAGGTGGAGGTGTAGATATGTTCCGCAGTCTGGAGTCCCTGCGATTCCCGCTCGGCCTGCTGGATCGCATAGGCGCTCGGGTTCGGGTCGAAGACGATACCCGACCTGAAAGCTCAGAACACAACGGTTCAAAACGGTTCCAAGTTCATTTTCCCGATCAGCTCAACTGTTGATTTAAATGGTGGACGCGGAAGGAATCGAACCTTCAACCTGTCGATTAAGAGTCGAATGCTCTGCCAGTTGAGCTACGCGTCCACCATTTAAATCAACAGTTGAGCTGATCGGGAAAATGAACTTGGAACCGTTTTGAACCGTTGTGTTCTGAGCTTT
>JBKQVW010000036.1:0-5626 GCA_052142955.1 Acidobacteriaceae bacterium
ACTTGGGTTGGCACCGAAAACGGCTGTGAAGAAACAGGCTGTCGCCGGTGTACCGGGAGAATGATCATGCAATATCCACGTCTGTTCGAAAAGGGCAGCATTGGGCGTGTGCAGATCAAGAACCGGATTGTAATGCCTCCGATGGGGACAAACTTCACCGGCAATGACGGCGTGGTCTGCGATCGAAACGTTCAATACTATCGGGAGCGGGCACGAGGCGGAGTTGGACTGATCATTGTTGAAGCAGCCTATATCCATAAGAGCGCGAAACACCGAACCAATGGTATCGGCTCCGCCGAGGACCGATTCATTCCTGGGCTGAAACGCCTTGCCCAGGCCATTCGCGAGGAAGGATCGGTGCCCGCCATCCAACTTGTTCACAATGGAAGACTGATGTCGTCCAAAGCCAGTGGACTTCCGTTGTTTGCGCCGTCCCCAATTCCACACAGGATTACTGGTGAGACGCCGCGAGAGATGACCATCGAAGATATTCAGTTTATGGTCGAGTGCTTTGCCGCCGCAGCCGCAAGAGTCGCTGAGGCGGGTTTCGAGATTGTGGAATTACACGGTGCACACGGCTATCTGCTTCAGCAGTTTCTCTCGCCGTACTCGAACCGCCGCAAGGACGAGTACGGCGGATCATTCGAACATCGCGCGCGATTCCCCTTAGAAGTAGTCCGGGCCGTGTGCGAACGACTGGGCCGCGGGTTCCCGGTCATCTACCGCCTGAGTGCGACTGAATTCATGGAGGGCGCACTCACAACGGACGACATGAGCAAATTCGCCCCTATGCTCCAGGCCGAAGGGATCGCCGCGCTGCACGTAAGCGTTGGCCTGAACGAAACTCCCTTCACGATGGGGCAGGCAATCCAGCCCATTTATTACGAGCCCGGAAACTTGGCCAAGTATGCGCGTGCCATCAAGCAGCAAGTGACGATTCCAGTGATAGCCGTGGGGCGGATCAATAGTCCGGATGTTGCCGAGGCAATTCTTGCCCGTGGCGACGCCGACTTCGTCGCGACCGGACGCGCCCTGACCGCCGATCCCCACTGGCCGCGCAAGGCCATGGAGGGTCGTCCCGAAGATATACGACAGTGCGTGGCCTGCAACATGGGCTGCATAGGCCGACTCACCCAGCAGTTCGACGTTTCCTGCACGCAAAACCCCTGGGTGGGAACCGAATTCGAAGCGGGTGTCCCGCTTGCTTCAGTCAAGAAACGTGTTCTGGTGTTAGGTGGCGGACCTGCGGGACTGGAAGCCGCACGGGTTGCAGCGATGCGAGGGCATCAGGTGACTCTGCTGGAGAGGCAGCCGCATTTAGGTGGTCAGGTACAACTTGCCTGCGTTCCGCCGGGCAAGGCTGGTTTGCAGGAAGTGGTTCGGGCGCGTGTGCATGACTTGAAGAAACTAGGAGTCGAGGTAAAGTGTGGCGTCGAAGTCAGCCCGGCGGCGATCAGTTCGTCAAGTCCGGATGTAGTGATCGAAGCTACCGGCGCGGAGGCTGTCAGCATTAGCATTCCCACCGAGTTTCCGGAAAAGGTGATGTCGTCTTGGTCGGTGCTGGCTGGGCAGCAGGTTCCGGGGCGGCGCGTTCTGGTGATCGGGGGGGGGATGGTGGGCCTGGAGACAGCCGACTTTCTCGCCGCAAAGGGGAAGGACATCGTCGTGATAGAACTGCTCGATCAATTGGGGCAGACGATCACGCCTACGGCGCGAGCCACTCTGCTGTTCCGACTGCAGCGCGAGTCCGTCGAGATTATTACCGGGGTAGTTCTGGAGTACTGGGGAGTCGATGGCGTGGTGCTCCGCGGGAGGGATGGACTGATCCGCCGCCTGGAAGGGATTGAGAATGTTGTCGTCGCTGTGGGCTCCCGTCCGAACCGAGTAGAACCGCCGGAGACCGTCGGCTTTATTTGGAAGAGGGTGGGAGATTGCGAAAAGCCGCGCGACATCCTTGCTGATATTCGCGAGGCGGCGGAAGTCGCGATGGCCCTGTAACCGTAGTATGAAACCACTTTTTGGTTCTTAAGAGGCGAGTTGAGCAAATGACCGCGAGTCGATCGGACCACTACACGAGTACATTGGCGAGCTTTGCAGCGTCGCTGCAATTTGAGAACATACCGCGTTCAGTGGTTGAGCACGCGAAGGTTTGTTTGCTTGATACAGTCGGTTGCGGCCTCTTCGGCTCGACACTGCCTTGGTCAAAGATTCTCGTGGACTCACTGCTGGAATTTGAGCGCGATGGCATGTGTACGGTTTGGGGCCGGCCGCTAAAAATGTCTCCTGCGTCGGCGGCGTTGGCCAATGGAACTATGGTCCACGCCTTCGAACTGGACGATTTGCATAAGCGTTCCATTGTGCATCCCGGGTCCGTGGTGACCACGCCCGCGTTGGCCGTTGCCGAGTACCTGCAGGGAGTCTCCGGAAAACGGTTCCTGACGGCAATGATCGCCGGATACGAAGTTGCGGCAAGGGTCGGCATGTCGGTAGGAGCGGCGCACTTGGTCCAGGGCTGGCATCCGACGGGCACCCACGGCACCCTCGGGGCGGCCGCGGCTGCGGGCTCGCTGCTCGGGCTGGATAAAAACCAAATGCAACATGCACTCGGGATCGCCGGATCGCAGTCGTCGGGGCTGATGGCGTCGCAGTTTTCTTCGATGGTGAAGCGCTTTCATGCCGGACGCGCGGCGCAGAGCGGTTTCTACGCTGCCTTGCTGGCGCGCCGCGGGTTTACCGGCATCACCGAACTTTTCGAAAGCAAATACGGAGGGTACTGCACTACGTTCTCGCCACGCCATGACCTCGAAAAGCTGACGGCGGGACTTGGCGAGAAGTGGGAGACCGCAGAAGTTGGATTCAAGCCATATTCAACCAACGGAAGCTGCCATACGACGATCGACGCACTCCTTAGTTTGAGAGCGAAATGTGGACTGACTGCCGAACAGGTCGAAGCTATCACGGTGTTCACTTCGACAGCCACCAAGGAGCATGTCGGCTGGCATTATGAGCCCGACAGCGTGACAACCGCCCAGATGAATCTCTCCTACATAGCCGCCGTGACTTTGACCGATGGCGATGCTTTCGTCGATCAGTTCACCGAGGAGCGCATTCATGATCCAAAGCTGGTGGCGTTGGCGGAGCGGGTGAAGGTCGTTGCCGATCCCGAAAACGATGCGAAAGGGGACGCGCATCGTCATTCCATCCGCATTGAAGTGAAGCTCAGAGATGGGCGCATTTTGACGGATTCGCGGCAGAGTGCAAAGGGAAGCTCCGCGCATCCCCTTACCAGGGAAGAGATCGAAACCAAGTTTGCAAGATTGGCGGCCAAGGTTCTGCCTGACAAACGTGTGCGCGAGCTTCGCCAGATTGTGTATGGCGTGGATGCCTTGGGCAACGTTGGCGACCTCGCAAAAGCGCTTGTGTAACCGGGATTCTAGCCCCTGCGCGGCGCACGCTGTTGAACAGACGATCAAGAGAGGATTCATTATGCGAAACTCAAGCGCACTAAAACAGTTGATGGCTCGCCGTGCTGCTGTTATCGCCCCGGGTGCAGCCAACGCTCTGTTCGCCAGGGTGGTCGAGGATCTTGGCTTCGAGTGCGTGTACATCAGCGGAGCCGGGGTCGCTAATATGCTCTTGGGCGCTCCCGATGTCGGCCTGACCACCTTGACCGAACTCGCAGACACAGTGGCTGCTGTCGCCGATGCAGTCAATCTACCGTTGATCGTCGACGCGGATACAGGGTTCGGCAATGCTGTCAACATGGTGCGCACCGTACGCGTCCTGGAGAGAATGGGAGCAGCCGGAATCCAAATTGAAGACCAGGTCTTTCCCAAGAAGTGCGGCCACTTCGCAGGCAAACAGGTCATTCCAGTGCAGGATATGTTGCAGAAGGTGAGGGCAGCGGTCGATGCGCGGCATGACTCGGACCTGCAGATTATTGTGCGTACAGACGCTCGTGCTATTGAAGGCCTGAACCGCGCAATCGACAGAGCATGCGCATTTGCGGAGGCCGGTGCTGACGTTACATTCGTCGAAGCTCCAGTCAATCTTGACGAACTGGCGCGCATACCTCGCGAGGTGCAAGTGCCACAGATCGCGAATATTGTCTTCGGCGGAAAGACGCCCGATCCGGGCCACGAAAAACTCAAAGAAATGGGTTTCGCCATGGTATTGTACGCTAATGCGAGCCTGCAAGCGGCATTGAGAGCTGCTCATGACGTGCTTAAGGCATTAAAGTCCGACGGTTCCCTCGCGTCCGTTGCCGACCGTCTGGCTTCGTTTGAGGAGCGGCAAGATGCAGTGGCAAAGGGCACATGGGATGCGCTGGAGACCCGATACACGCAGGGTTTGTAAGTAGATAGATCAAACTTGAAGTAGCGACACAAACGCGAGAATTCATACAGTCTCTTGCTTCATGAGCGGCGGAACCCCGCGGAGTTCAAATGCAAACACCAATCAGCACCCTGGCTGTGGAAAAAATAATTCCCAACAAACGATGGATACGGATCATTCCCGCGGCAGTCATTGTTTACATCATCGCCTACATGGACCGGGTGAATATCGGTTTCGCGATGGCCGGAGGCATGAACGAGGCGTTGGGATTATCAATGGCCGCGTCTGGACTCGCGGCAGGAATCTTCTATTGGGGATATCTGGTCCTGAACGTGCCGGGCGGCCACATTGCGGAGCACGGCAGCGCCAAGAGGTTCATCCTTTATACAATCATCGCCTGGGGCGGCATCTCCTTACTTACGGGAATGGTGCAAAACAGCTGGCAACTGTTAGTTCTGCGTTTTCTGCTGGGCGTTGCCGAGGGTGGCGTCTATCCGGCTGTCCTGGCAATTGTTGGTAACTGGTTTCCGCGAAAGGAACTCGGACGGGCTAACGCTCTATTCCTCACGAGCATCCCGCTCTCTTCCGCTCTCACCAATCCTATATCCGGATGGTTAGTCACCCAATACAGCTGGCGGGGACTGTTCTTTTTCGAAGGTGTAGTCTCGCTTGCGTTAATCGCTGTCTGGCTGCCGCTCATCAGCGAACGTCCGGAAGATGCAAAGTGGATTTCCAAGGAAGAGAAAGAATTTCTGATTACCACGCTGGCTGCTGAAAGAGCTCAAGCAGATGCGAACTTCAGGGCTCAAGGCGAGGTGAAGTGGTCGTATGGACAGCTGCTTCTCAATAAGAATCTCTGGATCATGATTGGCCTCTATATGTGCTACAACACGGGGACAATCGCCTACGTGATCTGGCTGCCCACGCTGCTAAAGAAACTCACCAAGATGAGCCTAACCCACGTGGGTTGGCTAAGTGTTCTGCCATTGCTAGCGGCGGTCGGGGGAGTTTATTTGTTCGGCGCGCTATCGGATAGAAACGGAAATCGTCGCTTCTGGTGTTCTACTGCCTTGTGGGGTTGCGGTGTCTGGTTCTTTCTTGCCACTCTATTGCAAAGTCACATCTGGCTTTCCTTTGCATGTCTTGTTGTTACCGGGTTGCTCACCAAGGCAATGCAAGGTCCGTGCTGGGCGATGCCCGCGCTGGTGTTTCCGCCGGGGGTTGTCGGTGGCGCTAGAGGGATCATCGTCGGCATTGGAACCCTGGGCGGCTTTTTGGGGCCGGTGCTGGT
>JBKQVW010000037.1:0-34813 GCA_052142955.1 Acidobacteriaceae bacterium
TCGTGTCGAACGACAAAGACATGATGCAGTTGGTCGGCGATAACGTTTTTGTGCTGAATCCTGCCAAGGATAATTTGGTCCTGGATCGTGCGGGGGTACAGGCTGTGCTGGGCGTGCCGCCCGAGCAGGTCGTCGATGTGATGGCGCTGCGCGGAGATTCTATTGACAACATTCCCGGCGCGCCCGGCATCGGCGACAAAGGATCGGTCGAGTTGATCCAGCAGTTTGGCAGCGTGGAAGCTACGCTGGACCATGCCGGCGAAGTGAAACGCAAAACCTATCGCGAGTCGCTCCAGAACAATCGCGACACCGTTTTGCTGAGTAAGGAACTGGTGACGATTCACTGCAGTGTTCCGCTCGAATTGGATTTACACCAATTGCAAACCCAATCGCCCGACCCGATCGCCAGCCGCGCGTTGTTTACGGAGCTGGAATTCACCACGCTGATCAAAGAGTTGGGCCTGGCGGAAGCGCCAAAACAAACGGCGGAACTGGTGCTGCATCCCACGCTGAATGAGCTGCAACAATTGCTGTCCGCGGCGCGCGCCGGCACGTTGACCATTGCGAGCGGAGTAGAAAATACGGCAGCGCAGGAAGCTCCATCCGAGGCCGAGGAGCCTGTGGAGCCGGAATCGATGCAGCAGAACCTATCGCTGCTCGATGCAATCGAGTCGGCAGAAAACGAGTCTCGAACCGCCACTGCGGAAACGGCGTCTACACTCCCGGTCCTTGCGCTTGGACTAGCTGCGGACGATACCAAGGCGTTCCGCGTGCCGTGGGAGGGGGAAGCTACCGCGCTGCTTCGGTCAGCGCTGGAAGACGCGACCCTGCCAAAATCTGTGCACAATCTCAAAACTCTTTTGCGCACCACGCAGGCGCACGGCATTCATCTCACCGGCGTCCAAGACGATCTGATGCTGTACTCGTATCTGCTGAACCCGACCCACAGCACCCATCGCCTGGAAGATGTTGCCGCCCGCTTCGACAACCAATCGTTGCGCGGGGAAGGCGAAGAGGCGCTCCCCATGGCGGCAGCCACCATTGCGCGCCTGGCGCCGCAGTTGCGCCGCGCCGTGGAAGATTCCGACACGTGGAAGGTGTACGAAACCATCGACCTTCCATTGACCCCCGTTCTGCTGGATATGGAAGATGCTGGCGTCCGCATCGATTCCGCATACCTGCAGCGAATCTCTGAGCGCCTTGCGGAGCAGATGCACACGCTGGCGGAATGTATTTACAACAGCTGCGGCCATCGTTTCAATATCAACTCTCCCAAACAGCTTGGCGACGTTTTGTTCAACAAGATGGCGCTGCCCAAGCCAATCAAGTATGGCCGAGGCAAGGTGGTTTCGACCGCGCAGGATGTTCTGGAGGAGCTGGCGGAGCATCACGATGTTCCACGTTTGGTTTTGGAATATCGCCAGCTGGCGAAGCTCAAATCGAACTACTCCGACAGCCTTCCCTTGCTGGCGGACGCCCAGCATCGCGTGCACACGACATTCAACGCTGTCGGCACGGCAACAGGACGCTTGTCCTCGGCCAACCCAAATCTGCAAAATATCCCCATCCGGTCGGAGTTGGGTCGAGAGATTCGCGCCGCCTTCGTTCCCGCGGACGGCAATGTTTTGCTTTCGGCGGATTACTCGCAGATCGAATTGCGCCTGATGGCCCATTTCTCAGACGATCCGCTGCTCCTGAAGGCCTATCGCGAAAATGTCGATATCCATACGCTGACGGCTTCCGAGGTCTTCGGCGTTCCTATCGAAGCCATGGACAAAGAGACGCGCAATCGCGCCAAAGCGGTCAATTTTGGCATCGTCTATGGCATCTCGCCTTTCGGGCTGGCGCAGCAATTGAACATCGAGCCCAGTGAAGCCCGCACCTATATCGAGCGATACTTTGAGCGCTATAGCGGCGTGAAGGCATTCATTGAGCAGACGCTGGAAAAAGTACGGCAGACGCAGAGCGTGCGCACGCTGTTCGGCCGCGTCCGTCCCATTCCGGACATCACCAGCCGCAATGCCAACATGCGTGGATTTTCCGAGCGCACCGCGATCAACACGCCCTTGCAGGGGACTGCAGCGGACCTGATTAAGCTGGCCATGATCCGTGTTGCGCGCGAGCTACGCGAGCAAAAGCTGCGCACCAAAATTGTGCTGCAAGTCCATGATGAGCTGGTTCTCGATGTCCCCACGGAAGAAGTCGAAGAGGTGCGGGAACGTGTCCAGCAGGCGATGGAGCAGGTGATCGAACTGAAAGTTCCCATCGTTGCCGACGTCGCGGTCGGTCCCAATTGGCGAGACCTGAAATAGCGTCGCCAGCGCAACGAACTCTACGAGAGCGCCGCTGCGGAATCCTGCCGCCAACTCAGACACCCAACTCCGCCCGAATCGCTTCCGCAATGCGGTTGGCATGGTGTTGCATCACTTGCTCGGATTCGGCCTCAATCATGACCCGCGCCAGCGCTTCGGTCCCGGAATAACGAACCACGACGCGCCCGTTGCCGTGGAGTTCGGTGTCGGCGTCATGGATGGCGGCAACAACGCTGGGCAGCGTTTCCAGCGGCTGCTTCTCCCGCACTCGCACATTCACAATCACTTGCGGGAACACCTTCAGGTCTTTGGTCAGTGCCGACAGCGGCCCGCCGGAACGCTGCAGAATATCCAGCACCATCAGTGCCGTCAGCAGGCCGTCTCCCGTGGTGCCGCGGTCCAGAAAAAGCATGTGGCCGGACTGTTCTCCACCCAAAACCGCTCCATGCTTCTGCATCTCTTCCAGCACATATTTATCGCCCACGGGCGCGCGCAGCATTTGAATCTCGTTCGTCCGCAGGGCGGCTTCCAAACCCATGTTCGACATCGTCGTGGCGACCACCAGATTCTTCGCTAGCCGCTTGCGAGCCTGCAAATCGCGCGCCGCGATCAACAGGACGGCATCGCCGTTCACCACTTTTCCATGTTCGTCGGAAAACAGCGCACGGTCTGCATCGCCGTCAAACGTCATGCCGAAGTCCGCCTTCTGCGCCAGAACTTCCTGGGCAACAATCTCCGGATGCAGTGCGCCGCAATGTTCGTTGATGTTACGCCCGTTGGGGGAAGTATGGGTCCATAGAATGTTGCCGCCAAAGTGCTCCAGCAGCGGGGGCGCAATCGCGCTGGCCGCGCCATTCGCGCAGTCCACAACAATCGTCTTCCCATCCAGACAGAGATCGGGCACCTGGCTGCGCAGAAACTCGATGTACGCCACCGGCAGAGAAGTATCCACTTCCGGCGGGATCGCCGCAAAAAGATCAGGCTCCTGCGGCTGCGCAAGCCGAGAAAAAATTTCATCCTCAATGGCCAGCTCGACGGCATCCGCCAGCTTGTAGCCATCGCCGCCAAAAATCTTGATTCCGTTGTCTTGCCATGGGTTGTGGGAAGCGGAAATCACAATGCCGGCGGCAAGTCCGCGAAGCCGCGCCAGGTATGCCACGCCCGGGGTTGGGATCACTCCAGCGCTGGTTGTTTCCGCGCCGCCCTGGCGCAGACCGTGGGTCAGAGCAGCGGCAATCTCTGTACTTGATTCGCGGGTATCCATGCCTACCAGCACATGCGGATTCGGCTGTCGTTTGCGCAGCGAATGCGCCACGGCCAGTCCAATCACGTATACAGTTTTTCTGTCCAGCGGAAACTGCCCCGCAACGCCGCGAATGCCGTCCGTTCCAAAAAGTTTTCTCATCGTTTCTCGTTTAATTCCTGCTCGGTTTCTTTTCAGCCTCCGGCTCCGTCACCTGTGCCCGCGCTTGTCCGTGCGCAAACCGCAACCGCAAGGCATCGCCGGCATGCAGACTTTCCGACGTCTTGACCAGGCAGCCGGCCCCGTCATACACCAACGCGTAGCCGCGGTCCAGCACAGCCAGCGGCGAAAGTGCCCATAATCTGTCGGTTGCGCGACTACAACCCGTCCGGCAGCGTTCCGAATAGGCATGCCACGCGCGGCCTAATCCCGCCTGGAGCGCCCGCAGACGTTCCCTGTGTAGCGTCATCTGGCGGCGAACGTCCTGCCGCATCAAATGTGCCTGCGCCATGCTGAATCGCTGGCCGGCAGCCCCGTATGCTTTCTCCCACGAAGACTCCAGCCGAAATCGCAGCTCATCGACGCGTTGCTGGCGACGCGCCAGACCATGCTGGACACCCGCAAACACGGCGGACGCATTCAGTTGCGCGAACCGTTCCCGCGCCTGCATTCGCTGATACCTGACGGCCCGGTCCAACCGCGCCGTCAACAGTTCCACGTATTCTTCCACGCGATATTGCGCGTCCGTTATGATCTCCGCTGCAACCGACGGTGTCGGAGCGCGCAGGTCCGCGACAAAATCTGCAATTGTAAAGTCCGTTTCATGGCCAACTGCCGACACCACCGGAATTGCCGATGCAGAAATCGCGCGCGCCACACCCTCGCTGTTGAAGGCAGCCAAATCTTCCGGCGAGCCGCCGCCGCGCGCCACGACCAGCACATCGACGCAAGGGTTGTTCTGAAACCAGGCGAGGGCGTCGACAACTTCGCTGGCCGCCGCTTCTCCCTGCACAGCCACCGGATACAACAGCACATGGGCCCTCGAATGACGCCGCGCAAGAACGTTCAAAATGTCGTGAATGACCGCACCTTTTTGCGATGTAATCACGCCAATCGTCCGCGGGTACATCGGCAGCGGGCGCTTTCGTTCCGACTCGAACAGCCCTTCCTCTTTCAGCAAGGCGTAGAGCTGTTCAAACGCGATCTGCAGCGATCCTTTGCCGCGCGGCTCCATGGATTCGGCGACCAGCTGCAGCTGCCCGCGGTCCTCGTACACAGAGATGCCGCCGCGTACCTGCACTTCCAGGCCGTCTTTTGGGGTGAATTGCAACAGTCGCGCCTTGCCGCGAAACAGCACCACGGGCAACTGGCTCTGATCGTCTTTCAAGGTGAAGTAGACATGCCCGGAGGCAGCCTGGCGAAGATTCGAAATCTCTCCCTCCACCCGCACATCGCGATATTCCTTTTCCACATGGCCGCGCATTTCCGCGACCAGCTCATGCACTTTCCACGGCGGTCGCGCGAAATCGCCGGCCTGGGAAGCGGAAGCGCCGACTGGAAACAACAGGTCCATCTGCGGGCGCGAAGTGCCGGCGCTTGCTTGCCGCGAATTCGCGGGTGGTCTTTCCCACGGAGATTTGAACGGTGGGCTCATGAGAGGATTCTCAACATGGTTCGAACCGGGGATTCCCCTACCGGCCGGGCCACAACACGGAATCTCTGTGTCGTAACGATGAGTCTAGCACTGCCTCCGCTTTGCACGGGACCACTCGATCGTCGTCTGGCGCTGCAGGCTGAAGCCGTTTCTACCTTCGCAGCCGGCCAAGAACATAGAGCAGCAGCGAAAGAATTGCGCTGAGCAGCAGGCAGGTGGCCAGCGGAAAGTAGACGGAAGATCGTTTGCCTTTCCACGAAAAATCCCCGGGCAAACGCCCCAGCGGCAAGCCCAATTTTTCCGCGACTAATACGCACACGCCCAGGAGGGCAATGAAAACTCCGGCGTAGATCAACAAACGTCCGATTCCCTGCATCTCGTCCAGTGTAGGCCCACGGAGTTGCGCCTGCTTTCGTCACATTCTTACGCTTGGGGAGATTGAAGCAGGGCTCCCGCCACTTCCAATAGCAACGCAGGTGGTACGGGTTTGGTCATAATTCGGCAGGGTGCCAGGTGAGCGTCCGCCTCCGCAGGGCCAACGGAATCGCTCGACCCTGCGGGATTTCTCAAAGCTTTTGCGGAGTCGCCCCACTCGTGATTGAATCTGTGCAGAACTGCTATGCGCCTGCTCACGCTGATTCTCGGCTTGCTCTGCCTGGCGGAAGTCTTGCTGGACGCCTTTCAGACCATCATTCTGCCTCGGCGCGCAAGCGGCCGGTTTCGTGTCTCTCGAATTTTTATGACCGCCGCCTGGATCCGCTGGCGCGCCATCGCCAGGAGAATTCGGCAATCGAACCGCCGCGAAAGCTTTCTCAGTTATTTTGGACCGCTCTCGTTATTGATGCTGGTCGTGATTTGGGCGTCCGGCCTGATCCTGGGTTTTGCGTTGCTCTACCACGCGCTCGGGTCGCCTTTTGCGGATTCTCACTCGGTTGGTAAATGGGAAACGGACCTCTACGTTAGCGGAACCACGCTGTTCACGCTTGGGCTTGGCGATGTTGTTCCGCTGACGATGCCGGCGCGATTCCTGGTGGCATTGGAGGGTGGGACCGGCCTGGCCTTCGTCGCGGGGGTCATTGGCTATTTGCCTGTGCTCTACGGCGCGTTCTCACGGCGGGAGGTCAGCATCATTCTGCTGGATGCTCGGGCTGGCTCGCCCCCCACGGCTCTGGAGCTATTGCGCCGTCACGCTGGATCCACCGGCGAACTGGCGTTACAAACGTTATTGGTGGAATGGGAACGCTGGAGCGCGGAGTTGCTGGAAAGTCACATCTCGTATCCGCAACTCTGTTTCTTCCGCTCCCAGCACGACAACCAAAGCTGGTTGAGCGCGCTGGTGGCGATGCTGGACACCTGCGCCGTGCTGATCGCCACTGTGGAGGGGGATGCGGCCCGGCAGGCGCAACTGACGTTTGTGATGGCGCGGCATGCCATTCTCGATCTGGCCCATATCTTTGCGCTTCGTGAACCGGATCCAGTGGCGGATCGCCTGCCCCAGGCGAGCGTAGAAAACATTTGTCAGCAGCTGGCTGCGGCTGGTTTCGCCCTTTGCGCGGGAAGTGCTTCGTTGCAGCGGTTGCGCGAGCTGCGCGCGATGTACGAGCCCCAGGCGTACCAGCTTGGACGTCTGCTGATGCAGGAATTGCCTCCGTTCCACCCTCAGCCCGGAAAGACCAGCAACTGGACCACTATCACCGGGTTGCGCTCGCAAACAGAGGCCTCGCTTTTGTCCGCCGACAAAAAGAAAGGCCTCGTTGTGAGCGAGGCCGCTACCGATGAGACCCATTCCTTCTAGCCCGTGCTGCGAACGGTGATTCGAGTTTCGCTAGCGGGGACATTTCGCCCAGACGGCCACCCAACCCAGCACCGCAGATTCAATCAATAGAAGGACCAGCAGCCACCACAGCAATACAGGAGAGGCAAATAGAGTACGCGTCGTCTGCAATTGTGTGGGCTCCGTCAAGCTTGCCGCGTAATTGCTGAAGGCGCGCTCCGCGCGATTCAGCGCCGGCAACAGTGGGACCTTGCCCAGGCTGCCCATACTCGCAGTGGAGCCTGTCGCCTGGTCCAGCGCCGCGTTCAGATCCACAAGACTGGCCTGAATTTCAAGCAGCAAACCGTGACGGCGGCTATCGTTCGCGCCCCATCGCTCCAGCCCCTCTGAGTCTGCCTGGAGCTGCATCCTTTGCAAACGATAATCCGCCTGATAGTCGGCCTGTGCGCTCGGCTCTTGCTTGTCTGCGCCCGCCATCCCCAGCACATCCATCGCGGCCCGAGCGGCAGCGACCTTCAGGCGTTGGCTGTGCTGATAGCCGGGATTGAAAACCAGATCATGCTGAGACGCGCCGCTCGCGGAGTACTGCGCTTCATGCAGCATCATCCACGCAGTGGCTGCGATGGCCAAAAAAAGTAGTACTGCGACTACGCGACGAGTTTTTTCGGGTCCGCTCAAGGCATGTCCGGAACAAAACGAGGAACAAGGCCGTTCGTCTCGCTACAGAAATTTTACGCTGTCACGGGCTCCAGCAGCCGGGCCCAGTGCCGTTCCTTGCGTTCCGTGAACGCGCGCTTGTGGAACGCATACCCGGCAATCAGCGGCAGCGCCAGCGTCGCTTCACTGTAGACCATCTGCTCGTAGGTCGTGTCGACCTTGCCCCAGGAGCTGGCCTCCTTCAGAGTGCTGGAGGACAATGCGCCGTCCCGCACATCGGCCACGGTAATTTGAACCGCATATTTGTGCATGGGCGCGTCCGCGCCTAGTACGTCCGCCGCCACCACAATGTCCTGCGCAAAATTCTTGGGTACGCCGCCGCCGATCATAAGCAGCCCGGTGGTAGGGTTGGCGATCTTCAGTTGTGTCAGCTCGTAAAAATCCTTCACGGAATCGATGGAAACCTTGGGCTTGTCCTGACGCGCGTGTTGATGCACAATCAGGCCAAATCCCGCCGAGCAGTCACTAAAGGCCGGGCAGAAGATAGGCACATCTTTCTGGTACGCCGCCAGCACGATGGAGTCTACGCCGCCTTTGGCCGGCGTTTTCCCTTCCTTCTCGAGATACGCTCCCATGGCGCGGATAAACTCGCGCGAGCTATGCGGTCGCAGCGGCAGGGAATCGGCAATCTTCTGCGTGGTTTCATCGCAGATGCGCAATTCTTCTTCGTCGATGAAGGTATCGTAGATGCGGTCGATCATCAATTCGCGCAGCACGCCATCCTGCGTGCCCGACTTATACTCGTCCCCGGCAATGTAATGGCGAAAACCGAGCGCTTCAAAAAAGTCCTGATCGACGATATTCGCGCCCGTCGACACGATTGCATCCACCATGTTGTTTCGGACCAGATCGACAAAAATCTGCTTCAGCCCGGCGCTGATCAGCGATCCCGCCAGGCACAGGATCACGCCGCATTCCTGGTCGCGCAGCATTCGCTCATAAATCTCCGCCGCGCGCGCCAGGTCGCGCGAAGAGTAGGCCATGGCCTGCATGGCGTCGACCAGCGAGCGCACGTCATGCTGCTTGATATCGATGTGTTCAATCGGGTGACTGAGGAGTATTTTCTTGTCTGGCATAGTGCTCAGGATAGCAAATTCGCCGCTGCCCCTGATCTTTCAATCATGTGAATATCTCAGCGATCGGCAACGATTCGCGCGGAAAACTTTGCCTTTTTTTCGCGCCGTGCAAAGACCGTTCATCGCTGCGAACGCGGCTTGCGTGCCCGTATTTTGAAGCGGATCGGCGAGCCTTCAAAGCCGAAGGCCTCGCGAATCTGGTTCTCCAGAAAACGCTCGTAGGAAAAATGCAGTTTCACGTCGCGGTCCGTAAACAACACGAACGTTGGCGGCGCAACTCCAGCCTGCGTCATATATAGGATGCGCATTCTTCTGGACATCGGCACCGGTGCGCGTTCAAAGTCCACACGTTCCAGAAAGCGATTCATCTGGCCCGTTCCCACGCGCTTCTGTCGTTCGGCGGCGACTCGAACCACGGTGGCGAAGACCTGTTCGATGTTCTGGCCTTCTGCGGCGGAGACAAAAATCACAGGAACATATGCTAGAAATTTCAGCGTGCGCCGCAATTGCTCCTCAAAAACTCTTTGGTCGGCGGGCGGCTTGCCGTCCGTCCGCATCGTCGTGACCAGGTCCCACTTGTTTACGACGATCACCATCGAACGGCCGCTTTCGTGCGCGTAGCCGCCGATCGTGGCATCCGCCGCCAGCACGCCCGCCGTGGCATCGACAACCAGCAGCGAGACGTCCGCGGCTTCCAGATGCTTCCGCGCCATCAGCACAGAAAGCTTCTCGGCCATCTCGTGCGTCTTGCCTTTGCGGCGAATTCCCGCGGTATCGATAAAACGAAATTTCTGCCCGTCGCGCTCCACCAGTTCATCCACGGCATCCCGCGTCGTCCCGGCAATCGGCGAAACAATGGCCCGTGCTTTTCCTGTCAACGCATTCAACAGCGTGCTCTTGCCTACGTTCGGCCTGCCGATAATCGCCACGTTGACCTCATCGGGAGCCTTCGCTGGAATGGACGGAATCTCTTCCTCCACTTCTGGCAAAACTTCCTCAGGCCCGTCTTTTTCCAGCGCTGCGGGTTCTTCGTCTTCTTCCGGAACAAAATCGTCCACCGGCAGCACCGCGAACATGGCATCCAGCAGATCGCCAATTCCCGTGCCGTGCTCCGCGGATACGGGCACCATCTCCTTGAAACCAAGCCGTCGATAATTTTCTGCTTGCGGAAGCAGCGCATCGACATCGATTTTGTTCACCGCCAGGATCAGCGGTTTCCCCAGGCGCAGCAGCAGTCGCGCCAGTTCCATGTCAGGAGCAGCCAGTTCCGTCCGCCCATCCACCACCATCACCACAGCGGCGGCTTCATCGAATGCAACCCTTGCCTGGCGAAAAATCTCCGCCGGGATAAATTCCTGGTCCGAAGGCAAAACGCCTCCGGTATCGACCAGCCGCGCATTTCTGCCCACCCAGTCCATCACACCGTAGATGCGGTCGCGCGTGATTCCTGGCTCGTCGCCGACAATGGAACGGCGCGTACGCGTCAGGCGATTGAACAACGTCGACTTGCCCACGTTCGGACGGCCAACAATGGCGACCAGCGGCCAGCGTGCATCCGCGGCGGGTTTCCGGCGTCGGCGATCGCGCGATCCGGATTGTGTGCCTTTTTTTATGGGAGTCATAGGGTGGAAAAACGGTGCCGCTCCAAAGCGTGGGAAAACCGCTCTACTTCTCTATTATAGGAACAAGCGTATTTGGAGTGCTTCTCACCCTTGTCCCCATCCTCCTCGACGGAACCCTCGACCGATCGCAAGCTGCCCCGGCTGGAAGAATTTTTCTCGCCCGGCGGCATCTTGTCGCGCTCCGGATTGCCCTATGAATATCGCCCCGGGCAGTTGGAAATGGCGCGCGCCATGGAGCGTGCCTTCACGGAGAAGCGTCACCTTATCGTCGAAGCTGGCACCGGCACCGGCAAAACGCTTGCCTATCTTTTACCCGCGCTCCGCCTGGGCCAGCGCGTCATCATCTCCACCGGCACACGCAACCTGCAGGAGCAGATTTTCTTCAAAGACATCCCCTTTCTTGAGTCGCTGCTCGGTCCGCTGAACGTCAGCTACATGAAAGGTCGCGGCAACTATCTTTGCCGGCACAAGCTCTATGCGCTGCGCGATCAGCCCATCCTGACCGGCATCGACTTGGTCGATCAATTCAACACGATCCGCGATTGGGAAAAAACTACGGAACACGGTGACCGCGCCGAACTGACGACCATCCCGGAAAATAGTCCATTGTGGGGTCGGCTGGACGCGCGCGGCGAAGCTTGTCTCGGTTGCTCCTGTCCGAATTACGAGCCCTGCTTTATTACCCAGATGCGTCGACGCGCGCTGGAAAGCGACATTGTCATCGTCAACCATCATCTTTTCTTTGCGGACCTGGCCATCCGCAGACAAGCGCAGAATGCGCCCGATGCGGGCGTGCTGCCCGAAGCTGCCGCGGTCGTCTTCGACGAAGCGCATGAACTGGAAGAGATTGCGTCCAGCTACTTCGGCGTCAGCATCAGCAATCTGCGCTTTGAAGAATTGGCCCGCGATGTAGAGGTTCTGCTGCGCGCCAAGCAGTCGTTGTCTGCCTCGCTCACCGCCGCTGCGGAACTGGTCCGCGAGCGTGGGCGCATGTTTTTCGCGGCGCTGCCGGAGCCGAAAGGCGCGGAAGGTCGCATGCCGTTCACGGATCGGGAAGAGTTTCTGGAGCAATCCGGCGACGTGTACCTAGGCCTGGTCAATGCGCTCGAACGGCTTACCGGCGAACTGGAGCGCCTGCGCGGCGTGGAAGAGGCGAGCGGTCTGAAAAAGCGCACCGCCGACCTCGGCAGCCAGCTTACATTTTTGCTGGAATCGACGGATCGCGGCTACGTCTTCTGGATTGAACGGCGCAGCTCCACCGGAATGCGCCAGGTCGGTCGCAGCCAGCCCGGCAGCAACACCTGGCTGCAGGCCACGCCCATTGAAATTGCCTCCTTGCTCGCCAGCGATTTGTTTGAATCCATTCCGTCCGTAGTGCTCACTTCGGCGACGCTGACGGTGCAGGGAAACTTCGACCATATTGAACGTCGCCTTGGCCTCACCGGCGCCCGCCAGCTCGTGGTGCCCTCGCATTTTCGTTATGGAGAACAAGCTCTGCTGTATCTGCCGCCGGAGATGCCCGATCCACGTGAACCCGGTTTTACCCAGGCTGCGGTCGAAAAAATCTGCGAGATTCTTGCCATTACCGAAGGTCGCGCCTTCTGCCTGTTCACCAGCTATAGCCAAATGCGGCAGGTGCATGAACAATTGATCGCGCGCATTGGCTTTCCTCTGCTGCTGCAGGGCACCGCACCTCGCAACGCGCTGCTGGAAGAGTTTCGTATCACGCCGAACGCAGTCTTGCTCGGGACCTCCTCCTTCTGGCAAGGTGTGGACGTCCAGGGTGAGCAACTCAGTTGCGTCATCATCGACAAGCTGCCCTTTGCGGTGCCCAGCGATCCCGTGGTTGCCGCGCGGATGAAGGCCATCGAATCGGATGGCGGCAACGCATTCGCCGAATATCAAATCCCCTCCGCCGTCATCGCGTTGAAGCAGGGCTTTGGCCGGCTGATTCGATCCTTGAATGACCATGGCGTGCTGGTCCTGCTCGACCCGCGCTTGCAACGCCAGCGCTACGGTCGCGTGTTTATGGAAAGTCTGCCGCCGTATCGCGTGACGCAGCAGCTCAGCGACGTCGAAGCATTCTTCGAATAATCGCCAATCGGCGCACGCGAAATTCCTGGGCTTCTTTTTCTTCAACGCTGGGTGCGTTGGCTATGACCCGGCAAAACTGATCGACTCTACGCAAGGGATGGTTGGCATCCGCTGACTCCTCCCATTCTTCCAGCCGGATTCTGCTGCTACCATGGGGGAAGAGCGGGTGCGTGGGAGGCATCCGCGCGCCACGCCCATGTCCCGCAATCTCTACATTCTGTCGGCCGTATTGATCGTCTTCGCGCTCGCTTCCTTCGGCATGTCCTGGACCCACTTCTCCAACGAGCCGGGTCTTCCCGGCGTGGCGCAGATGTGGCGCATGATGGCATTGGGCCTGTTTGTGCTCGGTGCGCTCTCGTGCCTGTTCGGCACGATTACCAACCTGTTTGAGCAGGCCAGTCGCCGTTTCGAGGAACGCGAGCGCCGCCAGGGCAAGCGATCCTAAGGAAACTGCCTCTGCTGTCGATCGGCGCCTACGGTGCATTTCGCATCTCAAATCCCAGCGAATGGAGAGGGACCCGCCGTGCCATTTCTTTTGTTCCCGAATTCCGCCCAGTATGCCGATGGGGGGTTCCTCCTACTCAGGATCATCTCTGCCGCAGTTTTCTTTTCCAGCGGATCGGCGCACCTAAAATCTCCCCGGAAACGTGCGGAGAGCCTGGGCCTCAGCGTCGGCTTCACCCTCTTCCTTGGCGGGGTAGAAGTGCTGGGCGCGCTTGGCATTTTATTTGGTGTATTGACGCAATGGGCGGCACTGGGTCTGATTCTCATCATGTTCGGCTCCATCTACATGAAGGTTGCGAAGTGGAAGACTGGCTTCTGGGGAGAGAAAGCTTACGGCTGGCATTACGACCTGATCTTCATCCTCATCAACCTGGTAATTCTTCTCACCGATGGCGGCCGCTTCACCCTCAGCTACTGGTTTGTTCATCGTGCGTGATCGATGTTCAATCCCTCCTCAAGTTTCGCCGCCCGTCTTTTCTGCCGAATCCATGCGCGCTCGATACAATACAAGAGGCTGGGAAATTCCCCCGCGCCGCTAGAGGAAAAGCATGTACGAAGTCACCGTGGAAGCGGGATTTTCCGCAGGCCATTACCTGCGCAATTACCGTGGCAAGTGCGAAAATCCGCACGGACATAATTACAAAGTCCGCATTACCCTGTGCGGGCGCGAGCTGGATGTCGCCGGTCTTCTGCTCGACTTCAAGCAGTTGAAGCACGTCATGCGCCCGGTCATCGATCGGCTCGATCACCAGATGATCAATGACATTGCACCGTTCACAGAGCTGAATCCCTCCGCGGAAAATCTGGCGCACTATTTCTTCGACGAAACCAATGTGCAGCTGCGCGAAATGACCGAGGGCCGCGTCACCGTCAAGGATTGCACCATCTACGAAACCGACACCACCACCGCAACCTACTACGAGTGACCCTGTGGCTGCGAGCAATTCTTTGGTTCTGATCGAACTCTATCTGTCCGTCCAGGGGGAGTCGAGTTTTTCCGGCCTGCCATGCATCTTCGTGCGCCTTGCCGGCTGCAATCTCCGCTGCTCCTGGTGCGACTCGGAATACACCTTCCACGGCGGCGAAAAATTCACGCTCGACCAGGTGGAGCAGAAGATTGCCGTGTTCGCGCCGGTCAAGCTGGTGGAATTTACCGGCGGTGAGCCGATGCTGCAGGCGCGCGAACTCCTGCCGCTCATGGATCGCCTACTCGACCAGGGCTACACGCTTCTGCTCGAAACCAGTGGCGAGCGTCCGTTGAACAACGTTCCCACGGCCGTGCACAAGATCATGGATGTGAAATGTCCGGCGTCCGGGGAAAGCGGGCGTTTCCATCTGGCCAATCTCGAATCGCTGACTCCGCGGGATGAAGTGAAATTCGTCCTCTCCGACCGCGCCGATTATGAATTTGCCCGCGACTTTATACGCCGACACGACCTCGCGACGCGCTGCGGACAGATTTTGCTGTCGCCGGCGTTTACCAAGACACCCACCTCCCAGCGCACCGCAGATAACTGCGTGCTCGATCCGCGCCTGCTGGTGGAATGGATGCTGGCCGACCAACTGCCCGCCCGTCTCAGCTTGCAGATTCACAAGTTCATCTGGGAACCCCTCAAGAAAGGGGTATAGTCGCTGAGAAGGACACAATCCCAATGGAATCAACCGATCCCAAGCCGACGCCAACCTCGGCAGACGAAGAAGCCGCACTCACTCCCACGACCGTCAGCCATTGTCCCACGCTGAATGAGGCGCAGATGCTGGTCAGCCTGCTGGCGTCCTTCGGCATTCAGGCGAGTATCGAAGGCGAAAACTATCTCCGCATGTTGGGCAGCATGGTGCCGGGCATCGACGGAATTCGAGTGCAGGTGCGGCGAGTCGATGCCGAGGCCGCTCTCGAAATCTTGAACCCCGGCCCTGAATCGCTTTCTGAAGAAGAATAGCTCGGCGCGTGCAAAATTCCACGCCCCCATCTGCCTCCCAACAGAATCAGGTCAGCGGGTTCACCAACGCCTGCTGGGTGGACTTGGCGCGTTCCTCTCGCAGGGTCAGCCACACCGCCAGGGCGATCAGCAGCGCGATCAAGATCGAAAACACGCTGCCTTCCGGACCCGTGGCGCCCCCGCTCATCAGCAGGCCCCCATGCGGATGGCTGCCCAGCAGGTGGCCCTTGACCAGCATTCCGCTGTCCGCCGTGCCATAAAAGTAGGATTCACCCCAGTCCCACGTAGCGTGCGCTCCGATTGCCCACCAGAGCGAGCGCGTATACCACAGGCTCAGGCAAAAGATCAGTCCGATAAACCCCGCCTCGAACAGTCCAATGGGCGACTCGCCCGGATTGTTGCCGTGAATGAATCCAAAACCGAAGTTCCACACCACGGCGGAGATCCAAAAGCCCACCCCTCCGTGGCCGATGCCGCGCGCCAACGTGTATTGGATGTATCCGCGAAAAAAGAACTCCTCAAACAAGCCCACCAGCAGAAAGTAAAGCATCCAGGCCAGCGCATATTTCAAGGCGCTGAAACCGTGCAGCAGAAAGCCGGTGAGCACAATGGAATGGCCGAGGTAAAGGCACAGAATCAGCAGCGAGATGAATACAAAGCCCCAAACAAACCCCTGCGCGAACTGGGGCCACCGCCGGGAATTCCCGCCCAGGCCGTATTCTCCAAATGGGCGCTTTTCGATGCGGGACATGATCCATGTCGCGAGCAATACGCACAGCAGCAAAATGGCCTCCTGCAGAATGCGGGAACCAGGCGCGAACACCTGGCCATGCATCGCAGACGGCGCCGGCGGCTTGGCATGGTGACGGAATTCGTAGACGGCCACGGAGCCAAAGTGGAGGACCGTCAAAAGGGCCGCCACAATCAGGCAATAGATGGCCAGACTCCAGCCCCCGCGCAGACCGTTTGGTCCCAGGAAGATGGAGTGTCGTTGCGATGGCGGTTCTAACGGTTGCGCGATGGGATCGATCTCCGACATGACGAGTATGTCCTTGAGCGGGGTGGATTCTTTGAATGTTACTTTCCAATTGCGGAATGCGCCACCCGTTTGTTCCGCGGTCGTCTTTCAGCACGGAAGGGGAGCCCACGCGCTGCAGGTCTGGGCGGTTGGGCCGCGAAGAACGCCCCGCCATTCCCGGCAGATTGCCGGCCATTCTTGCGGACTCCTGCGTCACAATTCTCTTGCAGGCGAAGTGCGGTTCGCTGGCCGCGGCATAAAATTGAACGGTACGTTCGGATGAAAGGAAGTCATGTCGAAAACCAAAGGCTATGCTGCGGCCGGCGCCCAGACCCCATTGGCGCCCTATTCTTTTGAGCGGCGCAATCCCCGCCCTCATGATGTTGCCCTCGAAATTCAATATTGCGGCGTTTGCCACTCCGACATTCATCAGGTCCGCGGGGAATGGGGAAGGTCCAATTATCCGATGGTGCCAGGACATGAAATCATTGGCGCCGTCACCTCCGTCGGCGACAAAGTCTCCAAGTACAAAGTTGGAGATACGGTGGGCGTCGGCTGTTTTGTCGATTCCTGCCGCCATTGCGAGGCCTGCAAGAAAGGTCAAGAATCCTATTGCAGTGAAGGTCCGGTGTTCACCTACAACAACCGCGAACACGACGGTACGCCCACCATGGGCGGGTACTCCGACAAAATTGTTGTCGATGAAAACTACGTGTTGCGCATCCCGAAGAACCTCCCGCCCGACGGATGCGCGCCGCTGCTTTGCGCCGGCATTACCCTCTTTTCCCCGCTTCGGCACTGGCATGCGGGTCAAGGGAAAAACGTCGCCATCGTTGGACTTGGCGGCGTGGGCCACATGGGCGTCAAGCTGGCCCATGCCATGGGCGCGCAGGTGACCGTCCTGAGTCACTCGTCCGGCAAGCGACAGGATGCGCAACGTCTCGGAGCTGATCATTTCTATGCCACCTCGGATCCGGAAACATTCCAGAAACTGAAAGAATCCTTCGACTTGATCGTCAATACCGTGTCGGCGCAGCTGGACTGGAATCAATATCTGGATCTGCTGAAGATGGATGGATCGTTGGTTGTAGTCGGCGCACCCCCGCAGCCGGTCCCGATCGGAGCCTTTTCCCTGCTCCGCGGGCGCAGAAGTCTGGCTGGCTCCATGATTGGTGGCATTGCGGAAACTCAGGAAATGTTGGATTACTGCGGTCAACATAACATCGTCAGCGACATTGAGGTCATCCCAATACAGAAGGTGAACGAGGCCTACGAGCGCGTGTTGAAAAGCGATGTGCGATACCGCTTCGTCATTGATATGGCTTCGCTCAAAACGAGTTAGAGCGGAGTTTCGCCGGGGCATTGGAGCATGCAAATGAAAAATGACAGCGTTGTGTCCGCTCGCCCCCGCGCCGTGGTGTCGCTTTCCGGAGGCATGGATTCCTCTGTTTGCCTCGCTCTCGCCGCGCCGGACTACGATGTCTACGCGCTTCATTTCAGCTATGGCCAGCGCACCGAACAGCGGGAGCTGGCCAGCGCGCGCGCTGTCGCGGAGCTGGCGGGAGTCCGGCAATTCCTGCCGCTGAAAATCGATTTGTTTCGTCAGATCGGCGGCTCGGCTCTGACAGACGAGAACATTGCCGTGCCCAACGCCCCCACCACAAAAAAGATTGGCGAAGAGATCCCCGTCACCTATGTCCCGTTTCGCAACGCTCATTTCCTGTCGGCTGCGGTCAGTTGGGCAGAGGTGGTCGGCGCTCAAGCGATCTTCATCGGCGCGGTCGAGCAGGACAGCTCCGGCTATCCCGATTGTCGGCCGGCCTACTATGCCGCCTTTCAGCAGGTCATCCAGACCGGAACCCGGCACGGGGACATTCAGATACGTACGCCGCTGATTCATTTGAAGAAGAGTGAGATCGTCCGGCTTGGCCTGGAGCTGAATGCGCCCTTTCATCTCACCTGGTCCTGCTATTCCGGCCAGGACCGTGCCTGCGGAGTGTGTGAGAGCTGCGTCCTTCGCCTGCGGGCGTTTGCGGAGGCCGACGCCGTCGATCCCATTCCGTATGTGGGCGCCTAGTCAGGAACGTGCGCGGCAGCAGACAACCCAGGGGTCATCGAGAAAGTTGGCCGTCCGGTGTTCTTCGCGCCATTGTAGCTTTAGAATGGCGTTGAAGCTTTGTTTCAGCGGCGTTGAGTGAAAATCACCGCGCCGAGATGGATTGAGGAGACGAGAAAAAATGAAAAAGATTCGGTTTGCTATATTCTCAAGGTCCGCAAAAATGTTTGCGGCAATTTCGGCAGCCTCCTGCGTGGCGATGGTTGCCGCGCTGATCGTGGCGGTGGGCTGTTGCATGACGACAACGTCTGCCTGGGCACAAGCGGCATCGACGGCAAGTGCAACCACCGCCAGTATTCATGGGCACGCCCAGGACCCGCTCGGTCAGCCCGTAACCAATACCAAGGTGGAAATTACCACCGATGCGAAAACGGCGCTGTATACCTTTACGACCGATGCCAATGGCGACTATAAGGGTTCCGGAATCAAGCCCGGCACGTATACCGTCATGCTGTTCGGAGATATTAAGGGTAAGGACGGCAAGATAACGCAGGGCATCATCGATTATCAGCAGAACATGAAGTTCACGGCGGGCGCCGACACCCAGGTCGACTTCGATATGACCCGCCAAGCCTATATTTCCAAATTGCCGCCGGAGGAGCAAAAGAAGATTGCCGAAGTACGCAAGGCAAATGCCAAGGTGGAGCAGGAAAACAGCCAGATCAAGAATGTGAATAAACTCATTCAGGAAGCCCGGGCAGCGCGCAAGGCCGGGAACTTCGATCAGGCCATCGCGCTGGACACGCAAGTCACCCAGGCAAAACCCGACGTAGGTTTGACATGGTACGAACTGGGCGACAGTGAGCTGGCTGCGAAGAAATATGACGATGCCGCAACCAACTACAAAAAAGCGTTAGCGCTGTTGAGCGCCGCCAAGAATCCGAAACCTGATGTCGTCGCTGCCGCGGACAATAATCTCGGCGAGGCGCTGGCGAAGTCCGGCGACGTCAAAGACGCGGTCGCGGCGTATGAGGCTGCCGCCAAAGCTGATCCATCAAACGCTGGCATGTACTACTCCAATGAAGCGATTGTCCTGTTCAAAACTGGGCAAGGCGACGCTGCGGGGGCTGCGGCAGACAAAACCATCGCCGCCGATCCCAACAAGGCGATTGCCTATTACATCAAAGGATGGTCTTTGGTGCAGCACGCAAGCATCGATCCCAAGACAAATAAAATCGTGTTGCCTCCCGGCTGTGCCGATGCCTATCGCAAGTTTCTTTCGCTGGCGCCCACCGGACCGCTTGCCGAAGATGCGCAAAACATTCTGCAGCAGGCCGGCGAGACCGTGCATTCGTCATTTAAGCGGCATTGATCCACATCGACACGATGCCCAACCAAGCGGCTCCCTAGCTACCGCCGGGAGCCGCTTCCATTTTCCAGCCAGAGGACAGTTCGGGTGCAGAAGAATCCGTCGCCAGGTCCTTCATCGCGCATGACCGCCGCCGCCATCTCCTTCGACGAGGCTTGTTCCATCGTCGCCCAGCACTCTGCGGACCTTCTCGCCGCGCATGCATGCGACACAGAAAAGACGGATCTCCTCCGCGCGCTCGGCCGTCGATTGGCGGCGCCCCTCATCGCGGATCGCGATCAGCCTCCGTTTCCTCGCGTCACGCGAGACGGCTTCGCGGTTCAGGCCGCCGACCTGACCTCCGGCATGCCCTTGCGCGTCATTGGCCAACTTCGTGCCGGAGAACCATGGCCCTCCGAAAATCCGCCCCTTGCCTCCGGAGAAGCCATCGAAATCATGACCGGAGCGGCTTTGCCGCCGGGGGCGGACGCCGTCTTGATGGTGGAACACGCGCAGGAAATCGACGACACATCCACTCGCGACAGCGGCATCGAATCGCGATCACGTCGTTTTGTGCTCCCACATCCGGGTCGCACGCTTGTCGCTGGAGAAAATATCGTTCCACGAGCCAGCGAAGCTCGCTGCGGAGACGTTGTGCTGGAGGCTGGCACGCATCTCGGCCCGGACCAAGTCGCGCTCGCTGCTTCCTGCGGTTTGCTTTCCGTCCCCGTCTACGCCCAGCCGAACGTCGCGATTCTCGCTACCGGAGATGAACTGGTTGCCCCCGCGATCCAACCGACCGCATCGGGGGCCCCGTCGAGCGATCGGCAATCGCCCATCCAATCCCATCAGATTTACGATTCGAACAGTCATGCGCTGGCAGCTCTGGTGCGCCAGGCTGGCGCGACTGCGTTGCGTCAACGCCCGGCGCTGGATCGGCTCGACGACCTCAATGCATCCATCCGCCAGGGCTTGGACGCTGCGCCCTTGCTGCTGCTCACCGGCGGCGTCTCCATGGGGAAATTCGATTTGGTGGAGGAAGTGCTCGCCGGCATGGGAGCGGAGTTCTTCTTTACCGGCGTAAGAATGCAGCCAGGAAAACCTGTTGTCTTCGGTCGCGTCCCCGCCACCGGCGATCGGCCGGCACGCTACTTCTTCGGATTGCCCGGGAATCCAGTCTCCGCCATGGTCACCTTCCGCGTTTTTGTCGAGCCTTTGTTGGCAGCCTTGGCCGGAGAACGAAACTGGCAACCGAACATCGCCCTGGCACAACTTGCAGCCGAACTTCGCAGCAAGCCCGGACTGACGCGCTTTCTTCCCGCCCATCTGGATACGTCGCAGCCCGTGCCAGCCGTAACCGCGATACCAACCCAGGGCTCGGGAGATCTGGCCGCAAACGCGCGTGCGAATTGTTATCTGATTGTCCCAGACGACTGCGACCTTCTTCCCGCGGGCCGGATGGTACGGGTGCTGCTGCGCTAGGCACGAATTCCTGAGACCTTGCGCAAGCGATTCCTGCTACCCTGTTGGTCATGAGCAAGCTTTCTCATTACGACGCCGCAGGCCGCGCACGTATGGTGGACGTCAGCGCCAAGCCGATCACCCGTCGTGAGGCGCAAGCGACGGCGATGGTTGAACTTTCCGCCGCCGTACTCGCCGCGCTGCCTCTAAATCCCAAAGGCAATCCGCTGGAGGTCGCGCGCTTCGCCGGTATCCAGGCCGCCAAACGAACCGCCGAATTGGTCCCGATGTGTCATCCCCTTCCTCTCACCTTCGTCGATGTTGTTGCGGAGATTCAGCCCAAGGGCATTCTCATCCGCGCCACCGCGGCAACTGCCGGACCTACGGGCGTGGAAATGGAAGCCATGGTGGCAGCCTCAGTCGCTGCTTTGACCATCTATGACATGTGTAAGTCCATGGACAAGGGAATCGTCATCCGGGAGGTCATGCTGGAGCGGAAGTCCGGCGGCAAGAGCGGAGACTACCGCCGAATTCCACGTTAGCAAGATGTGAATTCGTATTTGTCCGCCACTCTCGGTCCATGGTCCCACCTCAATCCACGGAGAAAGAATGCGCGAAACGCTGTTGCTCGTTGTTTTTGCTTCCTCAAGAAAATTTCTGCCGCTGATCGAGCGCCATGTTCATCGCCTCGCCCTCGGTTCTTCTGTTCTGAGTGGGGCCCTGATCGCCGGCTTGCTGACATATTGGGTGGTCTTTCACTTCCTTTTGCGAAAAACCGTCCCGCCTACCCACCATCGCACCTTCACAAGGTTTCGCAAGCCTATCGTATGGCTCCTGATTCTTTCCGCGGCCATGCTGGCAGTTCCCACGTTTGGCATCTCCGACTCCGCTGAGGACATGACAGAACACGTCCTGCACATCCTCTTCATCGCTTGCCTAGCGTGGCTGCTGATCTGCGGCGTCTACGCGGTGCAAGATATTCTGCTGCGCCAGTACGATATCAGTCTGGCCGACAATCTGCGCGCCCGGCGAGTGCGCACCCAGATGGCAGTCTTGCGGCGCCTGGCCATCGGGTTCATCGCGCTACTTGCCTTGGGACTGGTTCTCTATACCTTCAACCGCACCCGCCTGTGGCAGGCCGGCGCGGGTCTTCTGGCTTCCGCGGGACTGGCTTCGCTCGCGCTGGCAGCGGCGGCAAAAACCACCGTCTCCAATCTTCTGGCCGGCATCCAGATTGCCCTGACAGAACCGATTCGCATCGACGACGTCGTCATCGTAGACGGTCAATGGGGCCGGATCGAAGAGATCACCTCCGCCTATGTTGTGGTTTGCATCTGGAACCTGCAACGGCTCATCGTGCCGCTCAGCTACTTCATTGAGAACCCTTTTCAAAACTGGACCCGTACCTCCTCCGCCTTGATGGGCACGTTTTTCCTTTATGCCGACTACACCTGCCCCATCGCACCTTTGCGAGAGGAGCTGACTCGCATTTTGAAAACGACGGACCTCTGGGATGGCAAGGTGAATGTCCTGCAGGTCACGGAATTTACCCCGCAGGCCATGCAGATTCGCGCGCTGATGAGCGCCGGCGACTCCGGCAAGCTATGGGATTTGCGCTGCTATGTCCGCGAAAAAATGATCGACTTCCTACAGCGGAATTATCCCCAGTGTCTGCCCAAGCAGCGCATCGCCGAACTGCAGAACGCGCCTTGGGAGCAGAGGAACGAGCAGCTCCAGCCATCGCCGGAACCATCTCCGCGATGAAAGCATCACGATGGACGACGCAGGTCAGTCTCGTCGTGAACTTCGTTTCATCAGAATGCGGAAGGTCGTCCACGCGTTCGCAATCAGCAGCGCGCTGATCTGAATCAAGACAGATGTAAGATGTCCGGCATCGGTACGTCGCAAGGAAGGAACGGCAAACTCAATTACGACGCAAAGGGTCATCGCCAGGATGATCGAAATTCCTGCGATGCGATTCGCGCGATACCACACGGCGCGATCGCTGCGCGTGCGCTCGTTTCGAAATCCATAGAATGGGTTCGGGCCAACCCATCCGCAGAGCAGCGGGATTGCATAGAGTGTCGCAAGAATCGGAAATGTCAGGAGTAGAAACATAACCTGTTGTTTCGACGCCCTTTACAAACGGAAAGACCGCCCGGCAACAGGGCGGTCTTTCCTTCAAGGGAGAATAGTTCCAACGGAGGCAAAGCCATCAGAACTTTCTGGCGTCATACTATGAGCCGCATCCGAGGGTGTCAAGGCATTTCAGGCCCAAAATTCTGACGAAAATAACTCATGTAGAATCATTGACTTACAGAAAATCTTGCAAAGGCCGTCAAAACGGCCGCTTTCCCCGTATATTCGCCTGCGGGGATCGTGTTTCTTCTGTAAGCTATTGATTTTATGTTGATTTCATGTTGATTGCACTAAAGAAGGGTCAGTTTTTTCACTCAACGGGTGTTTTCGAAAACTTTGCATGATCGGCGGTCGCGATCGCCATTCGCTCATCGTTTCAAATTCAAGCGGATAAATTCTGAGGAATCGTCTTCCGGCAATCCGGATTTGTTCCGCGATCGCTGCCATGCGGCGCGACCCGCGCCAAGAAAAACTCCAAGCACAATCGCGATCAGTACAAAAATTCCCACCAGGAATGCGACATCCAAAATGATCTGCGCCACCAGCCTTGGATCGGAGAAGCGTTGTCTTCCATGACTCATCGTCATGATGACTTCATAGTGCACGCGCTGCAGCGCCTCGTTCGCGGCGCCGCTGGAATAGCCTCCTGAACTCACCGCCAACAGCGGACCGGAGCGGCGCAACTGGATTGCTGCGGGATTGCTGTTGGCCAGCGCTGGGGTCCAGGGATACTGTGCGCTGCCATGGCTTGCGACATACGCCTGGATCGCATGTTCCCGGTCGACGGCGATATCCGAGTCCGGATAGTTGATCACGGTCAGTGTGCCCGTGCCTCCCAGCACGTTATATTCGGCCGTCACCACTTCGGCGCTGCGGCCAAAATCTACCAGCTCCGGGGGAAGCACGCCGCCGCTCATCCGATACGACTGCGGCCCGATCGCGTAGCGCACCGTTTCCGGCAGCAGATGCTGCGGAGGCAGGTAGCGGGGAAGCGTCGGCAGCGTCCTTTGATTGCCAACCGGCTTGGGAAGCTGGGTGACCAGGTCGCGCAGTTCGTCGGCGGACATGGGCGTGATGTGTTCGAACTTCGCGTCCACCAGAATCGTTCCCGTCCAGAACAGCACGCGCTCCCCGTCGAAAGCTCCGCCGCCGCCGATGTCGATGGCGGACATCGTCGGCCTGCGATAGAAGGTAAAGGCCCCGTACGCGCCTGTCGCATCGCCGAAATGCATCGCCTTCAACGTCAGCGAGCCATCGTCGCGAGTGTACGTGGCAGACTCATAGCGGGTGAATCCATACTCCGTCAGCGGAACAGCGTCTCCGGCATCCGCTTCCGTGGCCAGCGTGGACTGCTGCGGCGTTCCGCTCAACTGCCATCCGGCAAATGCTTCCGGCAATAGGGGCCGCGGCGCGGCGAGTGGATTTTCCGTTCGCGACGGTGTCTTCGAGGTGGGCGAGGTTGACTTTGAAGAATGGATCGCAGGACGCGGTTGCGCACCCAGGGAAAGAGTCGTCAACGTGACGATCAGGAGCAAGAAAAGCGGGCGAGGTACAGACGTAGGCCGGAGCATGGTTCCGCACTCAGACTATCATCCAGGTTGCTATTCGGCAGGGGCGGCAAGCGCTTCGGCGGGGTTGGTTTTTGCGATACGAACGCCGCTCATTCCTTGAACATATTCGGCCACGCCTCGGTAGAGCGCCTTGGCCAGGCGTTCGCGATACCTGGGCCGGGCGAGTTCCGCCTCGGAGTCCGGATTGGTCAGGAAGGAAATTTCCGCCAGGACCGAAGGCATCTGCGCCCCGATCAGCACCACAAACGGCGCCTGCTTCACGCCGCGATTTTTCATCCCCGGATTGCCCGGTGCCAGGCCGCTGTACAACTGCTGCTGAACATCTCCGGCAAACTCGCGCGATTCGTCAATCTTGTCGCTCAGTGCGATCTTGCGCACCAGGTCGGAAAGCTCGTACACAGAGCGATTGGAGTCGGCATTTTCTCTGGCCGCGACTGCCATCGCATCCGGCGACGTGGTGAAGTTCAGAAAATACGTTTCGACGCCGCGGACCTGCGGGTCGGAACTGGAGTTGGCATGGATCGACAGAAACAAATCGGCATGCGCCGCATTCGCGATGGCCGTGCGCTCTTCCAGCGGAACGAATTTGTCGGTGCGGCGCGTGTAGATGACCTCCGCGCCCAGCTGCTGCTGTAACAGACGCCCCAGCCGCAAGGCCACATCGAGAGCGACGTCCTTTTCCTCCAGTCCATCCGGCCCAATCGTGCCGGAGTCGTGGCCGCCATGGCCGGCATCGATGACGATGCGGCGGACCCGTAACCCAAGAACGCGCGCCATGGAATGCTGAACATTCGTCGCCGGCTCAATCGGGTATGTCGGCGATGGAGGCTCAGAAGCGGACCGCGTCGCGCCATCCATATTCCCAGCGCTGGTTGCAACTTGCGTGTTGCTGGACGCCTTTGACGGCGCAAGGGCCGCGGTTTGCGTCGAGGTCGCATGCGTGTTCTCAACCGAAGTTTGCGGGATCGGCTGTGTCTCGATTTGTCCAAAGTCTGTGGGCAACGCCGGCTGTAGATCCAGAATCACTCGGAAAGGATTCGACAAGACAAAGGAAGTAAAGCTCATCGGATGTTTCAGTTGCAGCACCAGGGTCGCCTGATCGCCGGTCAACATACTCACGCGCATGGAACGAAGATTGTCATCGTGGGACGCGGCAATCGTGTGGCCCAGCAACGTTTTGGCGGCATCTGCGCCAAAAAAAACGATGGTGATCTGGCTGCCATTCCGGTCGGAGTAGATGCGGTAGGGGGCGCTGCCACTGAGGTCGATGGCCAGGCGCGTCGAGCCGCTTTCAGCCCAGTAGCGGACATCCTGCAAAGTAGTTGCCGAGGGCAACGAGTTTGTCGAAGTAGTTGCCCTCGGCAACGAGTTCGGTTGCCTCATATCCGGTGCAGATACGAGCAGCTTTTTCTGGCTCTGACCACTCGACGGACCATTGTTTTTTTCTGCGGGAACCGGTTTGTCGTCACGCAACGACGTAACCGTCGGAAGCGTATCCGTCCGGTGCGACTCAGGTGTTCGGCTTTTTGCCTCTTCTGCAACGGCATGGCCGCGCAGACCGGCGCGTGCCTGCTCGGCGAGCGAGTCTTGCGGGTACTCCCTAAGAAACAGTCGAAAATTTTTCTTTGCCGCCGCCCGATCATGCAGATCATGTTGCTGAATTTGGGTTTCTTCGAAGAGTGCCCGCTGCCGCAGCGAGCTGGCGGGATATTGTTGCCGCAAAAATTCCCATTGGGCCACGGCATCGTGGGACAGCTTCGCATCGTGGAAGCAGCGCCCTTCACCGGCAAGCAGGTCGGCGACCGCGGCAATGCTGCGGGCTGCGTCCGGGGAGGCAGGATCGCCATGATAGACGGCGCGGTAGGCGTCGAGCGCGCGCTCATAGTCGCCGCGCGTTCGCTTTGCGAGTGGCTTTGCTTCCAGGCGATGCTGGATCGTAGTTGCGCGAGCGTATTCGACTTCGCTCAGGCGATGCGAAGCAGAGGCCTGCACCTGCGGAGGGCAGAGCAGGAATATCCCCAGGCCCAGCGACGCGAGGCAGACGGCCGCGCGAGCGCGGAAAGGGAATCGATGGCAGAAGAGAAGAGGCACGCGTCTCAAGTAGCAGACGAACGCGCCAGAGCACCTTCAGTATAGATTTTCTCGAAGGCGAAGCAAAGGAAAACCAACTCGGAAGTCACCACGAGAACCGGTCTTACAAACGGCCGAGCACTACCGATTCGGATATTGGAGGTAGTCGGTATATTCCCGGTCCAGCGCTTTGCCGATCGACTCGACCGTAATCAATCGCCTATCCTAAGAAACTGCCGACAATCTTTGGCGCACTGCGCAGGGCTGCGTCGAGCTGGCTCGCATCTTTGCCGCCCGCTTCGGCCATGTCGGGCCGTCCGCCGCCCGAGCCGCCCACCATTTTTGCCAGTTGTGCAACGATCTTGCCCGCCTGTACGCGGCTGGTCAAGTCTTTCGTCACTCCAACGATCAACGCAACCTTGCCGTCTTCCTGTACGCCGCCCAGCACGACCACGCCAGAGCCTAACTTGCCGCGCAGGTTGTCCACCAGGGTGCGTACCTGTCCACGATCGAGCGCGTCGACCCGCTGCGCCAGCACTTTTACGCCGGAAACTTCCACCGCTTCCGCCGCCGCGTTGCTGACCCGGCCGGCGGCGGACTTCATTCGCGCTTCGTCGAGTTCGCGGCGCAAGCGCTTCAGTTCCTCTTCCTGCGCCGTCAACTTGTTGCGCAGCGCGTCTGCCGGAGTGCTTGCTGCGTTATGATCAGCCGCGGCGCCTTTCCCCGCGACCTGCTCGGCCACCTTGGCCACGGCAAAGCCACGGCGGAATTCCTCCAGCGCGCCGGTTCCCGTGACCGCCTCAATGCGCCGCACGCCGGAGGACACGCTGTTTTCTCCCAGCAGCTTGACCACGCCGATTTCGCCGGTCGCGCCCGCGTGGGTCCCGCCGCAAAGCTCGGTGGAGAAGTCGCCGATCTTGACCACGCGCACCTTGTCGCCGTATTTCTCGCCGAACAGCGCCATCGCGTGATACTCGTTCACCGCGACATCGATGGGGACATCCTCCAGCGTAACCACCGAAGTGTTGACCAGAACATTCTTGTTGATCAGGTCTTCAATGTCCTGCAGTTCTTCATCGGCCACGGCGGTGAAGTGGGAAAAATCGAAGCGCAAGTGCTGCGGGTCGTTCAAGGAACCCGCCTGCTTCACGTGCGTGCCCAGAGTTTCGCGCAGTGCCGCGTGCAGCAGGTGGGTCGCGGTATGGTTGCGCACCGTGGCCGAACGGAAGACCGGATCGACAGCAGTGTTGAGCTTGTCGCTGAGACGGATGGTATGTTTCGCGATGATTTTGTGCGCGAAGATGCCCTGCATCGGCTTGGTGCAACCGAGGACATCGGCAACAATCACATTGCCGTCTTCGGAGTAGAGCCAGCCGTGATCGCCGACTTGGCCGCCGGAGTCGGCGTAAAAACTGGTGTGGTCGAGGACAACTTCCGCGCTTTCGCCGGACTTCACTTCCTGCGCGCCTAGACCGTCTTTTACCAGCGCCAGTACTTCGCAGCCAGTGGAAACCAGTTGCCGGTAGCCTTCGAAGATGGTCTTCGGCAGTTCGCGATAGACAGGGCTGGCGGTGGCTTTGGAGCCACCTTTCCATGAGGCGCGAGCGCGAGCTTGTTCTTCGGCGCGAAGTTTCTCAAAGCCGGGTTCATCGAAGTCTATTCGAGCATCGTGCAGCGCATCTTGAATGAAATCTTTTGGTAAGCCATAAGTTTCATAAATAAAAAAAAGCTCTTGCCCCTGGATTAGAGGAGGGGAATATTTTGCATGGTCGTAGCTACGCTTAAATGCGTCTCTTTCCAATTGGCCCAAAAATAGCTCGATTGTCTTTTCGTACTTACTTGTATCTTTTTCTTTTTGCCAGAAATCTCTTGCTGGAACGAGATATTGATTTGTCATTTCAATACCTGAGACTGGCTTGCCAGGTTGGCGAGCGAAATCGCCAAGTTTCTTTTCCCACTCACGTAAAACTCTTAGTAATGGGATTTCCTTTGCATCAGTTATGAGGTTCTCTAATTTTGCAAATCCATTAATCATCACCCGAGCAAACTGTTCTTCTTCTGTTTTCAGCACCTTCGCAACGCGATCGGCGCTATCTTTCAGTTCCGGATAGGCATTCTGCATGTCGTCGCGGACGGCGTAGACCATCTGGAACATGAAGGGCTTTTCCTGGCCAAGCAAGCGGCCGTGCCGAATGCCGCGCCGGAGAATCTTGCGCAGCACGTAGCCGCGGCCTTCGTTCGCAGGCAGGACGCCGTCGCTGATTAAGAAGGTTGCCGCACGTGCGTGGTCGGCGATGATGCGGAGGCTGGCATCGCTACGCGATTCGCCATCCTGATATTTCGTGCCGGTCAGTTCTTCCGCTTTGGCGATCAGCGGGGTAAATAGGTCCGTCTCGAAATTTGAGATCACGCCTTGGAGGACGGCGGCGATGCGTTCGAGACCCGCGCCGGTGTCGATGGAGGGCTTGGGCAGGGGATTCAGGATTCCTTCGCCCGTCTTGGGGTCGAGGCTGCGGTCGAACTGCATGAAGACCAGGTTCCAGATTTCGACATAGCGGGCCTCATCTTCGCCAAAGGGCAAATCCTTCTCGGGTGTCTCGGATGCGGCCTGGCCCATGTCGTAATAGATTTCGCTGCAGGGGCCGCAGGGGCCGGTGTCGCCCATCTGCCAGAAGTTGTCCTTCATGCCCATTTCGAAGATGCGTTCTTTCTCGACGCCCACGTCGAGCCAGAATTGATAGGCCTCGTCATCGCGCGCGACGCCGTTTTCGCCCTTGAAGATGGTGACGTAGAGCTTATCTGTGGGCAGGCCGAACCACTCCGGCGAGGTCACCAGTTCCCAGGCATAGGCGATGGCGTCTTTCTTGAAGTAGTCGCCAAAGCTGAAGTTGCCGAGCATTTCGAAAAAGGTGTGGTGGCGGCGGGTGAAGCCGACATTTTCCAGATCGTTGTGCTTGCCGCCGGCACGCACGCACTTCTGCGCGGTGGTGGTGCGGGAGTAGGGTCGTTTTTCCAGGCCAAGAAAAACATCTTTGAACTGGTTCATGCCCGCGTTGGTAAACAGCAGGGTGGGATCGTTCTGCGGAACCAGGGAAGAGGAGTGGACGCGGGTGTGCCCCTTGCTCTCAAAGAACTCAAGAAACATCTCGCGAATTTCGGAACCGGGCAACGTACGCATATCTTTTAAGTTTAGCAATGAGACCACCCCACTCAAGCCAATAGAAGGCTTGAATGGGCCACCGGCCTTCAAGTTTAGCAATGAGAAGCGCGGTACATCTCCCCGCAAAGAACGCGGGTTCGCCGCGGCGAATGGGGCACCCGGCGAACGCGCTGGCTCCGGATCGGGACGCCAGCAGCATACCTCAGCGCCTGAAGGCGCGTCACGGATTCGAACTCGGTTCCCCGGACTGAAGTCCGGGGTCTACCTGCAACCTCCGTTCGGGGTCTACCTGCAACCTCGCCGATCAAGCCCAGGACATCATGTTCCGAACATAGCGAGTCGTGGGAACGTGCCCCGGCTAAACTAATTCGGCAGATATTTCGATGGGCGGGAGCCGTAGAGACGGATGTGGAGGCAGCCGACTGCCTCGTTCCATTCGAGTTTGAGTTTTTTCCATGGGCCATAGCCCGGCGGCCAGGGAGCGGCCTGCGTCTTCCAGCGCAGTTGGGGGTAGTGGCGAAGGATAAGCGCGGTGCGTGGCAGGTGATAGGGAGAGCTGATGACCTCCGTCGTGTGCCAGCCGTTCGCTTCCATGATTTTGTCGGAGTAGTAGATGTTCTGGATGGTGTCGTGGGCCTGATCTTCCTGAACGATTGCGGAGGCCGGTACGCCATTGGCTTCGGCGAGCATGGCCATCGCATGGGCTTCGACAAAGCGGTTGTGGGCGGCGGTGCCGGTCATGATGATGTGGCAGCTGACTCCTCGGTCGAACTCGCGGACACCTTCCATCACGCGCGATCGCTGCTGCGGTGTCGGCGAGCCGTCGGGCAGGGTAGGACAGCCAAGCACAATCAGCGTATCTACCTTGCCGAGCGTGGCGTCTTGCTGCGGCGCGAAGAAGTACAACCCAAGAACGATTGCCGGATAGAGCAGGCAAAGAACGGCGAGAACGAGGAAAATCCGCAGAGTGGTTCGCATGAGCCTAGAGTACACAGTGCGCGAGCGCGGGCCGGAACAATCGGGCGTGGCGATTGGGTTGGATCTGGATTGGATTGGCCCGGATTGGCTTTGATCTATGTGCTGGATTCCGGCGCGTCCAGGTCAATTTGCGCGACGGCTTCGAGCGTGGACTCGTCGACTTTCCAGGCTTTCAGCAGAGGGAAGATGGTGTCCATGGAGAAGCCGGCACGCACCAGACTGCGAACGATGCGGGCAGTTTCTTTTTCATTGGCGGGCTTGCGGAGGCGTTTCCGCTGAATGTATCGCCGGGCCAGTTCCGCTTCCGGCAACTCAGAGTAGGCGGCGTCGAGGGTCTTGCCGATGATGTTGCCATGCACGCCGTGCTGGATCAGGTCCTGCTGCACGCGGCGGCGCCCGAAGCGCTCATTCTCCACGCGCATGCGGGTGTAGTCGGCGGCGTAGCGGGTGTCGTCGAGATAGCGGTGCTGCTTCAATCGGAGGACGACGGCTTCGACCTTGGCCTCGCCGGATTCGCCAGGTTCGACGCGGGTCCGCATCAATCGCTTGAGCTCGGCGACGGTGCGCATTTTGCGGCCAAGGGCGCGCACGGCATACTCGTAAAGTGCGGCGGGATCGAGCGGCTCGCGGGGGCGCTTGCCGGAGGGTTTCGACCGATTGGAAGTGCCAAACGCCACGGATCTCCTCCTGCCCGCATCGTACTCTTTTCGACTTGCAACCCGGCTGGGTGTGCGTACAACCATGGCGGTCGTTTTTCGGAGCTGCGATGCGTGGCAGGACGCGCTTTCCGGGTGTTAACTATCCGGTAACCTTGGTAACACAAAAGGGGGACAAAGCATCCTAATTCCGGGTTTCTGTCGTCTATTGTGAATCTAGGGGAAGGCGCGGTATTCGGGAAGTTGCCTCGCATCCCGAGGTATGGTGTGATTTCTTTTCGTTGGTCTCGTGCATCGTTTTTTCGAGCTGTTTCCTTGCTTTGCCCGTTGCCTGCGATGACTCCGCGCGCGTGGTTTTCCGCATCTCTGGGAATCGGCTTTCTTTGTCTGTCGATTGGGACCGCGCTGCCGGCGATGTCGCAAGCGGAGCCGGACTCCTCGGTGCCACCGCAAAGCGGGCTGCAAGGATTCACTCCGGCGCCGCTCGATTCCGGCTTCGGGCCGCTGGACACATCGCAACCGAAGGGCATCACGCCGCCGCAGATCATTCGCAAGTTCGCGGAGAAAGAAAGTCAGTTCAAATGCGCGCTGGACGATTACACCTACCGGCGCACGGTCAAGCTGGACTCGATTGAGGACAACGGCAGCATCGACGGAGAATATCTCCAGGTCGATGACATTGTGCTGAGTCCGTCCGGGCGCAAGCAGGAACAAGTTGTCTACGCGCCGGACAATACGCTGACGCGCGCGTTGCTGAGCCCGGCGGATTTCGACGACATTGAACATCGGCTGCCGTTTACCCTAACCACGGAGGATGTGGCGCAATACCGCGTGACCTACGTGGGCACGGAGCGGGTCGACCAGGTGGGGACGTATGTGTTCGACGTGTCGCCCCGGCACATGGAGAAGGACCAGCGCTATTTTGAAGGACGCATCTGGGTCGACGCCAAGGATTTTCAGATCATCGTGACCAACGGGAAAAATATTCCGGACGATACCCGGCGCGGCCAGGAAGATCTTTCCATTCCGTTCACGACCCATCGCCAGCAGATCGACGGGAAATACTGGTTCCCGGTGTATACCCGGGCCGAGGGCGTGCTGCACTTCAAGAATTGCAAGGCATGCCTGCCCAGCGATGTCCACCTGAGAGAAATCGTGAAGTATGGGGACTACAAGAGGTTTGGCTCCAGCATACGGTTCACGTACGAGGGGCTGGATCGCCCGACCGGCCTGCCGGCATCGTTGCCGGTGAATGGGCCATCCGGCGGACCGCAGACCGCCAGTGAGAGCCCGGCGGCCAGCGCATTCGCGGAAGCCAGCCCAGCCGAGCAGACAGCCGCCAAGGACTAAAGCGCGAGATCATCGACGAGCGAGCGTATTTGTCGTACAACCCATGAGACCCGCCGACGAGGCGGGTCTCATGGCATCTGGGACTGCGAATCAGGCGGACGCCATCTGGGGGCTATCGCGATACCAGGGTGTTTTTCTTGTCTTCTTCCACGGCCTTTTTCGCGGCTTTCGCGTCCTCGTAGCGCTGCATGGAGGCAGTGATCGTCTCGCGCGCTCGCGACGCATCGTGCCAACCCTTCACCTCGACGCGCTTGCCTTCCAGATCTTTATAAATCGCGAAGAAATGGGTGATTTCGCGCAGCATGTGGGGATAGATCTCGGTGTAGTTCCAGACATCCGCATAGCGGGGATTGCTGCGGCCCACCGACAACACTTTCTCATCCGGTACGCCCTGATCCATCATGAGCAGCAGGCCGATGGGGCGAACGTCCATCACGCATCCGGAAAAGCTGGGTGAATCGACCAGTACCAGCACGTCCAACGGATCGCCGTCTTCACTGAGAGTGCTGGGGATGAATCCGTAGTCTCCGGGATAATGCACGGGAGAATAGAGGTTGCGGTCCAGCCGGAAGACATGAAGCTTCTTGTCGTATTCGTACTTGTTCACACCCTCATAAGGGATCTCAATGACCGCATTGATCACTTCAGGAGCTTTTTGTCCGGCGGGAAGTTCCAGATAATTCGTCATTCATTTTTCCTTGACAGTTGGTTGCCTCTGGGAAATCGGCGGGCCGCCTACGTATAATTCAGTCACGATGAAGGCCCATGTTTATGTGATGCTTCGCAAGACCGTGCTGGACCCCCAGGGGCAGACCATCCACGGAGCTCTACGAAAGATGCAATATCGCGGTGTTGAAGATGTTCGCCAGGGCAAGTATTTCGTACTGACCCTCAGCGATGCTCTGGCGTTGCCGGAAGCACAGCTGGAGGTCGAGCGAATTGCCCGCGACGTACTCGTCAATCCCGTGATTGAAGAGTACACGTATCGCATGGAACCGTGAGCGGAAAGTTTTTCGCCAACGGATTTGCAGTTCGCAAGCGGTCCTGCCGACGGATTCATTTGCGCCCCGCCTAAATCCCTCAACTCCGAGATCCAGTTGCATTTGCCGGTTCGGCGCCGCATCGCGCGCAAGGACGCCCCACATCGTTCTGGAGATGAAATTTCTCTGACCCGAGTTTGCTGGATCGCCGGCGAGCGCGCACACGTACAATAGGGAAATTATGTGCGGCATAGTCGGCTATGTGGGCAGCCAAGACCCTGTGCCCGTGATTCTCGAGGGACTACGGCGGCTGGAATATCGCGGCTACGATTCCGCGGGAATCGCCGTCGCGGGCGGCCCGAACGGCCTGGAGCTGCGCCGCGCGTCAGGAAAACTAAGAAATCTGGAAGAAGTGCTGCGCCAGCAACCGCTGAGCGGGACCTATGGCATTGGCCATACGCGTTGGGCCACGCATGGCCGGCCAACCGAGGAAAATGCGCATCCGCACCGCGACTGCACCGGACGCCTGGTGGTGGTACACAACGGCATTGTCGAAAATTATCTACAGCTGAAGCATGCGCTGACGGCGCAGGGGCACAAATTTGTCACGGAAACAGATACAGAAATCATCGCGCACCTGATTGAAGCGGAACTGAAGGCTGCGAAAGAAAAGGGCGAAGCGGTTGCGCTGGAAGAGGCAGTGCGGCGTGCCGTTCGTCACTTGACGGGAGCGTTCGCCATCGGGGTCCTTTCCGCCGATTTTCCGCACAAGCTGGTGGCCGCCCGCAGTGGACCGCCCGCCGTCGTTGGCCTGGGGGATGGGGAATATTTTCTGGCTTCCGATGTACCCGGCATTCTGCACCACACGCGCAAGCTGTACTTTCTGGCGGATGGCGACATGGCGGTCCTGACGCCCGACGGCGTCACCCTGACCGATTTCGACGGCAATCCGATTGAGCGGAAAGTGCAGAACATCCTGTGGGACCCGATCCAGGCGGAAAAGGGCGGCTATAAGCACTTCATGCTGAAGGAGATTTTCGAACAGGGCCGAGCGGTCCGCGACACGACGCTGGGGCGGGTCTCGTTCGAC